>JAFZSO010000071.1 GCA_017619355.1 Muribaculaceae bacterium | reverse complement strand
GTGGGGTAGGTGAGCAGGCCGGCGTTCACATTGTCGGGCTGCTGGCGAGCCTTCTCCTTGAAGGTGGTCACGCGCTCCAGTTCACCCAGGTAGCAGTTCATATTGAGGTAGAGGTAGAGTTCGATGGTTTCGCGCACATCGCTCTGCACATAGATAGGTGCCTTCTCGGGGTCGATGCCGCAAGCAAGGTACTCGGCAAGAATGGTGCGTGTGCTGGCCTGGATGTTCTCGGGCTTGGGGTGTGTGGTGAGCGAGTGCCAGTCGGCGATGAAGAACATGCACTGGTACTGGTCCTGCATGGCCACAAAACTCTTCACTGCTCCAAAGTAGTTGCCCAAGTGGAGATTACCTGTAGGGCGAATTCCGCTAACGACTTTTTCCATTGTGTAAAATGCGTATGAATATTAATAAATCTGTCAATAAAATGCGTCACGTGCTGCGCATAAATGTGGTGCAAAGTTAGCATTAAAATCCGTTATGACCAAACGCAAGCTCACAAATCGCCCATTTGGGGCTCACGGGTACTGGTGGTTTTTTTGTGTAATTTTTTGTGGTTTCATTTATTATGCGTAATTTTAGCAGACTAAAAGGCCGCCGCGATGTGGCTGGCGCATCATCAAGCATATTCATTAACATCCTAATTTCACTTTTATGAAAAACTTCTATTCCATATTGTTATTGCTGGTTTTGTCGGCGGCAGGCTTTGCTGCCAGTGCCGTGAATCTTGCCTACATTACCACGAACTCGACGGGTAATGTGTGGGCTTATGACGGCGGAGGCAATTACTTCGACGCTTGGCCCGGCAAACCCATCAGCGAGTTGCCCAAGGCAACTTATATGGGGAAACTGTACTATGTGATGGCCTACACCCACAACAATGCCGACAGCCCCAAGTTGATTTTCAACGATGGCACGAACCAGACCGAGGAGATTTCGGTGGTGGCAAACGACATCTTTGAATACACCGGTGGAACCACTTACACCAAACTGGAACCACCTCATTACTACACCGTTGCAGGCTCTCCTGCTGAGCTGTTTGTCAATGAGTGGGCCCCAACCTATTCCAGGAATGACATGGTTCTTATCGATGGCCTCTATACCTGGACGAAACAAAGCGTTCAACTCCCTGCTTGCAATATCGAGTTCAGGATTTGTCAGGACCATGCCTGGACGGTGGCTTATCCGGAGAACAACTATGTGTATTATCTGGCTGAAGCAGGCACCTACGATGTGACCATCACCTTCAATTCCAGCACCAAGGCCATCGAGTGCATAGTTACGCCGGCTCCACCTGCACCCTATGCGAAGGTCTATATCGACAAGACCTCAGCCGAGGGCAATATCTACGCTTTCGACAGTCAGGACTACTACATCGCCTGGCCCGGTGTGGCCATCAGCAGCCTTGAAACGGCTCAGGTTAATGGTACTGACTACTATGTGTGGGGATTCAACCACGAAGGGGCAAATGGCCCGAATGTGATATTCAGCGACAATGATGGCCAGACGGCCGACATTGCCGTTGCCGATGGTGACATCCTCAAGTATCTGGGCAGCAAGAAGTACATCCTCAATGGCGTGGAATACCCGCTCGTTGTGCCTGGCGATGCCAATGGCGACAGCCGTGTGGATGTGAATGATGTGACTACGGTCATCAACTACATCCTGGGCAAGAATCCCAACCCGTTTGATGTGGTGGCAGCCAATGTGAATGGCGACGACAAGGTGGATGTGATGGATGTGACGCTCATCATCAACATCATTCTGGGCACTCCCAGCGGCGAATAATCACACCCACACAGTTCCTATTTTTTGTAATAGTGCAAAGAAAGTAGTAACTTTGCACTATCTAATTATTATGTAAGCATGATGAAGCAACTCTACATATTTGGTCTGATGGTGGTGGCGCTTGCCAGCTGCAGGGGCGTGAATAGCAGCGATACTGCGGCACTGCAGAACGACTCGACCATTACTGAGGCACGCCTGCTGGTGATGGACCGCCAGCCGCAATACACCCGTGTGACTATCAAGGACCCGTGGAACGAGGGCAAGGTGCTGTACACCTATGTGCTGGTGCCGCGTGACTCGGTGCTGCCCGCCGACCTGCCCGAAGGCACTGTGGTGCGCACACCGCTGAAGAATGCGCTGGTTTACTCGGCCGTGCATACCAGTGTGATGCGCGAACTGGGAGCCATCGAAGCATTAGGCGGCGTGGTGGATGTGCAGTACTTTACCGACGAGGCCGTGGTCAAGGCGGTGGAGGCTGGTAAACTGGCCGACTGCGGGTCGTCGATGAACCCCACCATCGAGAAGGTGATAGAGATGAACCCCGACGCGATTCTGCTCTCGCCCTATCAGGATGCGAAATACGGGCAGATTACGGGACTGGGCATTCCCCTGATAGAGTGTGCCGACTACATGGAATTCAGTCCGCTGGGCCGTGCCGAGTGGATCAAGTTCTATGGCGAACTGCTGGGCCGTCGTGCCCAGGCCGACAGCATTTATGCTGCAGTGAAGACGCAATACCTGGAACTCAAGAAGCAGGCGGCAAGTGTGGGTCACAAGCCCAAGGTGATTACCGAGATGGTGATCAGTGGCATCTGGGACCTGCCAGCCGGCGAGAGCTATATGGCGCAGATGCTGAAGGATGCCGGCGGCGACTACCCGTGGGCCAGCACTAAAGGTTCGGGCTCGTTGAAACTCGATTTCAACCAGGTGCTCGACAAGGCCCAGGATGCCGATATCTGGCTCATCAAATCGTTCAATATCCACACCCTTGCCGATGTGAAGGGTGCCTATGCGCTCAACGACAGCTTCAAGGCGTTCAAGGAGGGCAATGTGTATGCCTGTGACACCTACAAGTCGCACTTTTTCGAGGAATTCCCATTCCACCCCGAACTGCTGCTGCGAGAATACACCTATCTGTTTCACCCCGAACTGGTTAAAGATTACCAGTTGCGCTATTACGAAAAAATGCGATGAATGGCGGCGGGTCACATAGATTCACGGTAGTAACGGTGGTGCTGGTGGTTGTGCTGCTGGCGCTGGTGGTGCTCAACCTGCTGTGTGGCTCGGTCGACATCGATAGCGGTGCCGTGTGGAAAATCCTGACGGGAGGCAGCAGCGGCAACCAGGCTTGGGACACCATCATCATGCAGTCGCGCGTGCCCATGATAGCGACGGCACTGCTTGCCGGTGCAGCCCTTGCCATCTCGGGTCTGCTGCTGCAGACCACCTTCAATAACCCGCTGGCAGGGCCGTCGATACTGGGTGTGTCGTCGGGCGCCGGACTGGGTGTGGCTGTCATCATGCTGGCGATGGGCGGCAGTGTGGGTAGCGTGTTCGGTACCTCGCTGGGCAGCTACATCGCCACCTTGCTGGGTGCTTTCATCGGGGCCGGTGTGGTGCTGCTCATCCTCATCGTGTTCTCGTCGATTGTGCGCAGCAGCACCATGTTGCTCATCATCGGCATCCTGGTGAGCTACCTCACCTCGAGTGTGGTGCAGTTGCTCAACTCAGTGGCCACTGAGGAGGGCGTGCACAACTATGTGTCGTGGGGATTCGGCTCGTTCTCTGGCGTGTCGCTCGACCAGATGCCCGTCTATGCCACACTCATCGTGCTGGGACTGGCGGCCTCGGTGCTTATGGTGAAACCGCTCAATGCCTTGCTGTTAGGAACGAGATATGCCGAGAATCTAGGCATCAACACGCACCGCACGCGCAGCATTCTGCTGCTCATCACTGGTGTGCTCACCGCCGTGGTGACGGCATTTTGCGGTCCCATCGGCTTCTTGGGACTGGTGGTGCCGCACATCGCGCGGCTCACGCTGGGCACAAGTAACCACAGCAAACTCATGCCGGTGACCATGCTTGCCGGTGCCGATGTGGCACTGTTGTGCACATGGGTGAGCGTGGCAGGTAAGCATGGGGTGATACCCATCAATGCCATCACGCCCATCATAGGCGTGCCTATTATCATTTATATTATTTTGAATCGTCGACGCATACAATATTTCAACTGATGGAAGCCATTCTCACCACTCACGACCTCGCTGTGGGCTATGTGCACGGAAAGCACACCACCACCTTGCTCCAAGGGCTGAATCTCAGTCTGAACGAGGGCGAACTGGTGGCCCTGCTGGGGCAGAACGGAGCGGGTAAATCGACCCTGTTGCGCGCCCTGACCTGCGCCTCGCGGCCTGTGGACGGCTCTATCAGGCTGCGTGGCAAGAATGTGACCGAAATGTCGCAGCATGAGCGGTCGCGCCTCATTGGTCTGGTTTCGACCGAGCGCATCTCGGCAGGCGCTCTCACCGTGCGCGAACTGGTGGGCTTAGGCCGTCAGCCGCACACGGGTTTCCTGGGACGCATGAGTGTGCAGGACCGTGAGATTGTGGAGGCCGCACTTGCCGATGTGGGCATTGAGAACAAGGCTGCCAGCTATGTGTCGGAACTGAGTGATGGCGAACGGCAGAAGGCGATGATAGCCAAGGCATTGGCGCAGGAAACGCCCGTCATCGTGCTCGATGAACCCACCGCCTTCCTCGATGCCGCCAGCCGCATCGAGACCATGAATCTGCTTGCCTCGCTGGCACACGACCGCGGCAAGGCCATCTTGCTCACCACGCACGACATTTCGCGTTCGCTCCTGCTCACCGATGCCCTGTGGCTCATCACCAAAGATCGCACGGTGGTGACGGGACCGACAGGCGAGATGGTGCAGAGTGCTGTGATGAATGAGGTGTTCTCGTCGCAAGCAGTGCGATTTAACCCCGAGACATGCGACTACGAGTCGTGCGAGAAAAAGTCATAAGCCCTCCCTCAGTCCGTGCAGTCGGCTGCTCTACAGCCGAACTGCTAGCCTCATCCCTCGTTACCTCGTCTACTCGTCCCTCGTTTACTTTTCACTTTTTTCCTCATTCTATTTGATTTTCAAGAACAAATCACTAAATTTGCACTCGTGCTGGTGGTGAACAGCGGTCCACATTAGACCAGCACAGGAGCAGAAATCCTGCTCCAAGACATATTATTGAAAGCGTTTTTGCGTTATCCTCTTCACGAAATTTCGGCAAAATTTCAACCACAGATGGATAAACGGTTAATAACGCCTTCGCTTGCCTATATCCATCCCGTTCGCGGGAAGATATATCGGCACGGCGTGGGATGAACTGTTTATTTCTGTGGTAGGCATGCCGAAAGCCTCGTGGAGAATAATCAGAATCATCTCCACGCTTTTTTATGTCCAAATTTCATAAAACAAATAAACAGTAAATAATAACAACTATGAAAAAACTTTTATCATTCACAATGACATTGTTGATGGCTATCTCAGCCAGTGCCTACGACTTTATGCTCAATGGACTATGCTATAACATCAACGAAGATGGAGCTTCGTTGACTTTAACTTATCAACAAAATTCAAATATGGAAGATACAAGGCCATCTTACGAATCATTAAGTGAGAATATTATTATTCCAGAAAGAGTCACTTATAATGGTACCGTTTATTCCGTCACCTCCATCGACAATTTTGCCTTCTATTATTGCACAGACTTGCTCTCGGTCAATATACCAAACACCGTCACTGAAATAGGTGTCGGAGTCTTTTATGGCTGCAGCAGCCTGACCAGCGTCACCATCCCCAACTCCGTCACCTCCATCGGCAACATGGCCTTCGAAAATTGCTCTGGCCTAACCAGCGTGACAATCCCCAACTCTGTCACTACAATCGGTTCGCATGCCTTCGTGAACACTCCGTGGTACGACAATCAGCCCGATGGCTTGGTTTATGCTGGTTCTGTAGCATACAAGTATAAAGGCACTATGCCAAATGAAACAAACATTGTTTTAAAAGAAGGAACAAGAGGAATAGCAGGAGACTGTTTTTATCATTGTAACGGATTGGTTAGCATCTACATTCCCAACTCGGTAACAGTTATTGGCTACGAGGCCTTCTGGTGTTGCAGTAATCTTACCAGCATTAACATTCCCAACTCCGTTACAACAATTGATAATCTGGCTTTTTCCTATTGCGGGCTGACTGGTTCATTGATTATTCCCAATTCCGTTACTTCAATTGGCGGCCAAGCTTTTGGAGGCTGTACAGGTCTGACTAGTATCAACATCGGAAACTCCGTCACTGAAATCGGCATCTATGCCTTCGCCTGGTGCAGCGGCCTAAACAGTGTGACCATCCCCAACTCCGTCACTTCAATTGGCGACAATGCCTTCTATAACTGCAGCGACCTTACAAGCCTCACCCTAACAGGATATGGCACTTGGAATTACAACAGCAATAGTCATCAAGGCCTTTCTCAATTCATCAACCAATTCAAGACAATAAACATAGGTAGCGGCATCACATATTTGGGAGATTTCAATTTCAAACCAGATATTGTGAACAGCTATGCCGCCACTCCACCCACCTGTTCTTCAAGCACATTCTCCAGCTACGATGGCGAACTCCATGTGCCCGCCTCATCCACGGCTGCTTATTTCACAGCCGAATACTGGCAAAACTTTGCCAACTTTAACAGTGACTTGACCGATAAAGTGACTTTAAACCAAAGTGAGGCAACACTTGTTCAATGGGAAGAGATGACACTGGGCGCCACAGTTTCTCCCGCCGGAAATGAGTTGCAATGGTCTTCTTCCGACCCATCAGTAGCCATCGTAAGCGACAATGGAGTAGTAACTGCAGTCAAAGAAGGCGAGTGCGATATTTTCGCCACACTGGCGTCGAACACTGCTGTATATGCCTCATGCCACATTACGGTCAATTATCCCGAGATAACTCTCTCGCTTGACAAAGATACGATTCTTATTAATCTGGGTGAGGAGACAACCTTGACTGCTTCCATCATGCCCGATAATACTGGACTGACACCCGTATGGACTTCAAGCGACCAAAGCGTGGCAACTGTTAGCAATGGTGTGGTGATGGCTGTGGGTGAAGGCGAATGTGATATAACTGCAAAAGTTCTCGACAAGACTGCTGTATGCCATGTGATAGTTACTGGCAATGTAATCATTACTCTTGACCAGCATGAAGTGACCATTGCCCCGAACCAGATAATCACTCTCACACCAACCATGAGTCCAACACCAACGGAACTACTTGTGTCATCTAGTAATCAATCGGTAGCAGTTGCACGGTTTTTTAACGGCAGTGTGCAGGTAATAGGAATCCCACTTGCCAACGGGTATTTCACAAGCAGTATACTGGGTGAGACGACAATAACTGTGTCTTCAGCCAGCGGTAATGCTATTCCTGATTCATGTGTTGTGACCTTGGTGGCTTCAAGAGGTGACGCAAATGGTGATGGGGCAGCAAATGTACAAGACATTACTACAATCATCAATTACATATTGGGCAACAATCCCTCACCATTTGTCTTTGAAACTGCTGACCTAAACACCGATGGCACCATCAATGTACAAGACGTTACCACCCTCATAAACATCATCCTCGGTGTCATCTAATAACTACTCGAAATAATTGATTCATAACTCTCGGGGCTGGCATTATTGCCAGCCCTCATTATTTAATGCTTCAGGAGACATTCCCCAAACTCCTCAACTCCTAGAAACCCCGCCTATTTGCGTTTCACATTGGCAACATTCCCCCCTATTCCTTATCTTCGCACATGCGTTCACACGCGCAAGCGCTCTTTGATAGTTTTCCCATGAGGCACAATCAGTTCATCAAACAGAGTTCTCTGAGATCTCCGACTTAAAGCACTACAATAAACAACGAAAGTATATGATAAACAACGAAAGTGGTACAATAAATAACGAACCCCGAAGGGCTCGGGGAGATGGTGCAGCAAGAGTCAGCCGAAGGCTGGTGTGCGGTGGCGAAGCCAGCACCACTCGACCCAACATTAGCAGTATAATGTTAAAACAATCATATAGCTTAAAATCAATAAGTTATGCAATGAAACCGCAAATTTCCCCTTTTTCCCAAAAGTTGCATTGTTCCCACGTTTCCCCACCATCCCCTCGCTCTCAAAGAAAAAACCGCGCGTCAGCGCATAAATTTTTAATGATGTAATTTTAATGGCTTGCCATTAAAATTTTAAGCCCGAAGGGCGTCCACATCCTCCGCCCATCTCCCAAACTCCTTGACTCCTTAGAATGCAGGCAGTAGTGTGATTTTTCATGGGATTTCTTGCCGATGTCGGCAAAAATGAGTACTTTTACGGCAAAATTAATACTTTTTCTTGCCGATAGTAAAACGATGGAATATATTTCAGTGAAACAGTTTGCCGAGAAATTCAATATCTCGGAACGTACTGCGCGAAACTACTGCGCTAATGGAAAGATTGATGGCGCTTATCTTGTGGGTAAGTCCTGGAACATACCGGCGGGTACGACTTTGCCCGGACGTGCCAAGAGGGTGAAAAAAACACCTTTATTGACCGCACTGCAGGATCAGCAGGCCAGCAAGATGAGAGGCGGAATCTATCACCGAGTGCAGATAGATCTTACCTACAATTCTAACCACATTGAGGGTAGCCGATTAACTCATGACCAGACTCGCTATATATTTGAAACCAACACCATAGGCATTACTGAGGAGTCAATAAAGATAGATGACATTATTGAAACAGCCAACCACTTTCGCTGCATTGATTTCATTCTCAGTCAAGCTAATACAAGGCTTACAGAAGGTTTTATCAAGCAATTGCACTCCATACTCAAATCCAACACTACTGATGCTGACAAATCATGGTTTGCAGTAGGAGACTATAAACGATTGCCCAATGAGGTGGGTGGAATGGAAACCACGGCACCCGCTGATGTGCACACAAGCATGAAGAACCTGCTGCTGGAGTATAATTCTATCAAGAATCTTACCCTTGAGGATATCATTGACTTTCACCAGCAGTTTGAGTCTATTCATCCGTTTCAGGACGGAAATGGCCGTATTGGCCGACTCATTATGTTTAAGGAGTGTTTGGCCGCAGGTATAGTGCCTTTTATCATTACTGATGAACTGAAAATGTACTATTACAGAGGGTTGCGAGAATGGCCCCGCATCAAGGGTTACCTACTTGATACTTGCTTGACTGCTCAAGATAATTTCAAGGCTCTGCTTAATTATTTCCAAATCAAATGGTGACAAATGCCTGAAAACAATAACTGTGGGGTTATATGTCTTGGGTGTCGGTGAGGCCTTCGAGGGCTTCTTCCTCGCTGGGGCTTGCGGTCTTGTTTTTGAAAAACTTGTCGACGACGAGGGCGATGGCGCCGTCGCCGGTCACATTGCAGGCCGTGCCAAAGCTGTCCATGGCAATATAGAGGGCAATCATGAGAGCCTGCTGTTCGGCATTAAAGCCCAGGATGGACTGCAGTACGCCCAATGCCGCCATGATGGCTCCACCAGGAACACCAGGAGCTGCCACCATCATGATGCCAAGCATGAGAATGAATCCTGTGAACATGCCTATGTCGAAGGGCATGCCCTGCATGAGCATGAGCGCCACAGCGCAGGCAGTGATTTTCATGGTGCTGCCCGAGAGGTGAATGGTGGCGCACAGGGGCACCACAAAGCCCGCAATGCCGCTGGTGACACCATTCTTCTTGCAACTGCTGAGCGTGACAGGAATGGTGGCAGCGCTCGACGAGGTGCCGAGTGCGGTGAAGTAGGCAGGCAGCATTTTCCAGAGCAGTTTCAGAGGA
This sequence comes from Muribaculaceae bacterium, assembly GCA_017619355.1. Classification (GTDB taxonomy): domain Bacteria; phylum Bacteroidota; class Bacteroidia; order Bacteroidales; family Muribaculaceae; genus Sodaliphilus. The sequence goes on along the minus strand of JAFZSO010000071.1, from coordinate 8,801 downwards.
TTGCGTTTGGTGATGGCTCCGGCGATGCAGTATTGGGCAAGCAGCAGCACTACATGCATGGCAAAGATAATGCCTATGATGGAGATGAATGCCATTGTGATTTCGTAGGCCTGTCCGTTGTTGCTCATCATCAGGAAGATGCCGAAGATGTAGAGGGGCAGTAGCGGGATGATGGCCACCGAAATGGTCTTGGCAATGATTTTCTCAAACTCGTTGGTCACATTCTTGAGCGTCTTCATGCCCAGGTATGCGATGCCCAGACCCACCACGAAAGCGAAGATGAGCGCCGACATCACATCGAGGATGGCGGGTATGTTGATGGTGAAGAAGGGTTCCACATTCTGGATGGTCTCGATCGTGGCAACGGAGTCGGTCGATGAGATGAGAGAGGGGAAAATCGTGGAACTGGTGAAATAGGAGAAGAACCCCGACAGCACCGTGTCGCCATAGGCAATGATGACCGTGACGAGCAGCAACTTGCCGGCACTTTTGCCAATGTCGGCAATGGCAGGCGTCACCAGACCCACAATGATGAGTGGGATGAGGAAGGAGAGGAAATTGCTGAAGATGCTGTTGAAAGTGGCGAAGATGCGCACTGCCCACACGGGGAAGAACTGGCCGAAGGTGATGCCCAGGACAATGGCGATGAGGATGCGAGGCAGCAGTGGTATTTTAATCTTTTTCATATCTGTCTGATTTTAAGAGGGGATGCGTTGGAATTTGAGTTTGTCGGCTTCGGTAATGGGGCGGACCACGCGGCAGGGGTTGCCCGCTGCAAGCACGCCCGAGGGAATGTCGTTGACCACCACGCTGCCGCCGGCAATGACGGTGTCGTTGCCAATGGTCACACCTGGCATGACGCACACATTGCCGCCAAACCACACATTGTTGCCCACCGTGATGGGCAGCGAGTACTGGAGCCCGTCGTTGCGCTGCTGCACATCGAGCGGGTGTCCCGCAGTGTAGAAGGCGCAGTTAGGGGCGATGAACACATGGTCGCCGAAGGTCACTTTTGCTTCATCGAGGATAACGAGGTTGGTATTGGCGAAGAAGTCCTCGCCCACCTCAATGTTGAAGCCGTAGTCGCAGAAGAAAGGGGGTGTTATCTTGAAGCGCTCGCCGGTCTTGCCCAGAATCTGCTTGAGGAGCGCCTTGCGTTCCTCGACCTGGTGTGGCCGCAACTGGTTGTAGTCGTAGCACTTCTCGGAAGTGGCGGCGAGGATGTCGAGCAACTCGTGATTGTCGGAGGCATCATAGAGCATTCCCGACATCATTTTTTCGATTTCAGTCATGGCAGTCAAGTAATAATTGTACAAAAATATCAAAAAAAACGCATAAATAGGGGATAAATTCGTAAATTCGCAGTTTAAAGCAATAAAAAAACTCAAAAGACGGCAATCAGGGCAATACTGAGGCCCGTTTTCCGTTAATTCAAGTAGATAAAACCAATAGCAAAATGGAGAAACTGAAAGTAAAGATAGTGAACCGCAGCACCAATGCGCTGCCCAGTTACAGCACTGAGCAAAGCGCCGGTATGGACCTGCGTGCCTGGCTCCAAGAACCCGTCACGCTGCAGCCGCTGGAGCGCAAGCTGATACCCACTGGTGTGTATATCGAGTTGCCGCAGGGCTATGAATGCCAAATCAGGCCCCGCAGCGGCTTGGCACTGAAACGCGGCCTGACGGTGCTGAACACCCCAGGCACCATCGATGCCGACTACCGCGGCGAGGTGTGTGTGATACTGGTGAACCTGGGCAACGAACCTCAAGTGATAGAGAATGGTGAGCGAGTGTGCCAGATGGTAGTGGCTCGCCATGAGAGTGTGGAATGGGTGCCGGTAGAGACGCTCGACGAGAGTGAGCGCGGCGCTGGTGGCTTCGGCCACACGGGCACAAAGTGAGGAGTTCCTGTCCCCAAAAAACAAGAGAGATGAAAAAAACAGAACGAATGCGAATGGTCGTGTTGCTGCTGGTGATGCTCACGGCACTGCCGCTGGTGTGGAGCCGCAATGAACCTGCAGTGAGCGATGCCATGAAGCGCAAGGCCGAATATGTGTTCATGGAGGCCGAGAACCAGAAACAGCAGGGCAATACCGGTGCTTTCTATGAACTTACCCGCTATGCCCATGAGCTTGACCCTACCAACACCACAGTGTCATTTTATCTGGGTTACGGCAAACTCATGCTCCAGGATGCGACTAAAGCGCAACTGATGGAAGGGCTGAACCTGATGCGTACTCATGTGGATGCACATCCCGGTGACACCTACGAGTCGATGGTCTATAGCGATGCCAATATGGCTCTGGGCCGTGCCCGTGAAGGCCTGCGCGTGATGAAGATACTGGCTGAGCAGAATCCGAATAACACCGAAATCAAGTTGCGACTCGCCGACGGCTATATGCGTGTGGGTGAGCACCAGAAGGCCATCAGTGCCTACGACACCCTGCAGATGATGGAGGGCCGCTCGGTGATGCTCTCGGCCCGCAAGGTGATGGCCTATCAGTCGATGAACGACACGCTGGGCGCTCTTGGCGAGATGCGTTCGCTGCTTGCCACCGCACCCCGCAATGCCGAGTATAACATAGCCATGGCCAATATGCTGCACCTGTTCGGCGAGAGCGACAGCGCGCTGGTGTATCTGAACAAGGCGCAGGAGTTTGAGCCTGAGAACGGCAACACCTATCTGGCGAAGGCAGAGTACTACAACGAGATGGGTGACTCGGCCAACTATGACCAGCAGATCTATCAGGCCCTTATCAGTAAAGACCTGGAGCTGGACAGCAAGATGCAGGTGCTGATGGGATACATCAGGAATCAACTCATGGCCAAGGACTCTACCGAGCGTGTGCAGAACCTGTTCCAGGTGTTGCTGGAGCAACACCCGCACGAGTCGCCTATCAGAACCCTCTATAGCGAGTATCTGGTGGCCAAGCGCGACTATAAGGGTGCCGCCGAGCAGCTGGGCTATGCACTCGACATTGACGCCACCGATGCCGACTCGTGGCACCGCCTGATGCTCATCAACATCATGGACGAGAACTACCCCAAGGCTATTGAAGCCGCCGAGCGGGCTCTGGAATTGAACCCCGACAGCCTTGACCTGTATCGCTACATAGCACCGGCTTATTACCAGATGAAGGAATATGACCGCGCCCTCGAAACCTATGACCGCGCCCTGGCTATCATCGACAGCACCGATGTGGAGATGTACAGCGACTTTGTGGGCGGCAAGGGCGATGTGTACTCGGCGATGGACGACAGTGTGCATGCGGTGGAAAGCTATGAGCTTGCCCTGAAGATATATCCCGGCAACACGAGCATCCTGAACAATTATGCCTACTACCTGGCTCAAAACAACCGCGACCTGAACAAGGCCGAGCGCATGAGTGCCATCTCGGTGAAGGCGTCGCCGAGCAGTGCCACTTTCCTTGATACCTATGCGTGGGTATTCTTCAAGAAGAAGGACTACAAGATGGCGCTGTTCTACATAGAGTCGGCCGTGAGCAAGAGCGAGACCCCCAGCGCCGAGGTGCTGGAGCACTATGGCGACATACTCTTCTTCAACGATGAGCCTGAAAAGGCGGTGGAGCAGTGGCAGAAGGCACTGGAACTGGATGGCGAGAATGAACGATTGATGCGCAAATTCAACGATAAAACCTACTACGAAGAATAAAAAACAAAATACAAAATGAAGAAGATTTCATTTGTTCTCATAACCAGTTTCTTGCTGGTGGCTTGCAGCTCCAAGAAGAATGTGGTGACCGACAATCAAGGCGTAAACACGGGTTCCACTACTGAAGAGATGATGAAAGTGGCCGAGAAGAGCAAAATTGCCAACACCTATGGTTCCTGGAGCACCTTGCAGACCAGCGGAAACATCTCGCTTGGCGGGAGCAAGAGCCTGTCGTCGTCAATGACCATGAAGATGGTGCGCGGCAAGAGCATCTATATCTCGGTGCGTCCCTTGGGCGTGATGGAGGTTGCCAAGCTTGTGATTACCGGCGACACGCTGATTGTGGTCGACAAGGTGCACAAGCGATATCTGTGTGAAAATGTGAAACTCATCACCAACGGTATCCCTGCCGATGTGAGCACAGTGCAGGACATATTCCTGGGGCGTGCATTCATTCTGGGTAAGGGCACTTACAGCAACTCGTTGTCGGCAGACTGCGGATTGGAGGAGAAAGACGACAAGATTGTGCTGTATCCCCCTAAAAGAGAGGAGGGTGACTTCGACTATGAGTTTGTCTATGACAAGGCCTACAAGATACTGTCCGCCACAGTGAGTCCTATCGACAGCGGCGGTAACGATAACTACACCGTTGTGTACGACAAGGTGAAGAAGACGGTGGCCGGCAATGTGCCGCAGAGTCTGAAGATGAGTACGGTCATCAGCGGTTCACCCGCAAAATTGAGTCTGGAATATAAGGATTTCAAGTGGAACGAAGAGGTGAAAATCGACACCTCCTTGCCCAAGAACTATGACCGCATGAAAGGCAGCAGCCTGCTTAACCTGTTAGGAAACTAAACGCACGCAAGATGATAGCAATCAGCCGATATACCCCTGCCGACGAGGCCCTGTGGAACCAATTTGTGGAGACAAGCCACAATGCCACATTCCTGCACTACCGCCAGTTTATGGACTACCATAGCCATCGCTTCGCCGACTGTTCGCTCATTGCCCGCGACGAGGGCAAGGTAGTGGCTTTGCTGCCCGCCAATGAGGCTGATGGTGTGCTTTACTCGCACCAGGGGCTCACCTATGGCGGCTGGCTCACGCAGCGCAAGCACTTCGATGCCACCGTGATGCTTCGGGTGATGGATGCCGCTTGCGAGTGGATGCGGAACAATGGCTTCAGCCGACTGGTGTATAAACCGGTTCCATACATCTATCACGCCTATCCCGCCGACGAAGACCTGTATGCGCTTCACCGTTGTGGCGCCACCCTTGCCGAGTGCAGCATTTCCAGTGCCATCGACCTGACGAATGCGTTGCCGTTTGACCGCGGCAACAAGAGTGGCGTGAACAGTGCGCTCAGGGCCGGCATCGAGATAGGCCCGAGCGAGAATTTTGCGGACTACTGGCATTTGCTGGAGCAGGTGCTGCAGGAGCGGCACGAGACAAACCCTGTCCACACTCTCGATGAGATACTGTTGCTGCAGAGCCGTTTTCCCGAAAATATCACGCTGCACACCGCCACGCTTCATGGCGAACTGCTGGCGGGCGTGGTGCTGTTCAAGACCCCGATGGTGTGGCATAGCCAATATATCGCTTCCTCGCCCAGAGGCCGCGAACTGAAAGCGCTGGCCCTGCTATTCAATCGCTTGATCGAGGAATCCCGTGCGGCTGGTGCGCGCTACTTCGACTTCGGGATCTCGACCGAGGATCATGGCAGGCGTCTGAACGAGGGCCTGCTGCAGCAAAAGTCGCGGCTTGGGGGCCGCGGTGTGGCATACTGTACCTATCAATTAGACTTGTAAATAATGGCTGAAAAGAGTGGCAATATCTCACAGAAGGCAATGAAAGCCATGGGCCTCTTTGGTGGGGTTCAGGCTGTGGGTATATTGTGCTCCATCATCCGCACCAAACTGGTGGCATTGTGGATGGGCGAGGTGGGAGTAGGCCTGTTCGGCATCTTCAACCAGGCTCTTGAAACGCTGAATACCGCCACCAACCTGAGCATTCGCCAGAGTAGCGTGCGCGATGTGTCGCAGGCCCTGGAACACCGCGACACCAGCCTGGTGGGCCGCATCATCACGGTGGTGCGCCGCTGGTCGCTATGGTTGGGGCTTGGCGGAGCGTTGCTCACGATGGCAATAGCCCCGATGCTCAGTAACATCTCCTTTGGCGACACGGCGCATGTGTGGCATTTTGTGGCATTGAGCAGTGCCGTGCTGCTCATGGCGGTGACCAATGGCGAGTATGCCGTGTTTCAAGGACTTGCTAAGTTGCGCAAACTGGCGCGCGTCACGATGTATGGCACGCTGTGCGGCCTGGCCATCTCCATACCTCTATTCTATTATCTGCGTGAAGACAGTGTGTTGCCCTCCATCATTGCCTATGCCGCGAGTTGCGCTTTCTTTGCCTTGATTTTCAGGAATAAAGAGTATAAGCCAGTGCAGCTCACTGCCCGTGAAACTGCGGCATTGGGCAAGGACTTCGTGAAGCTGGGCATCTACATGACGGTGGGCAACTTCGTGACCATGCTCGCCGCCTATGTGTTTAACGCATGGCTCAATCAGCATGCCGGTACGGGCGAAGTGGGCTTCTATCAGGCGGGCTACACGCTGGTGAACAAATACACCGGTCTGGTGCTTGCCGCCCTGGGTATGGAATATTATCCGCGCCTGGCACGGGTGGCGCAGAGCAGGTTGCGACTCAAGGTGTTCGTGTCGCAGGAAATCAATGTGGCAATGATGGTGATGATGCCCATTGTGGCCATATTCATCCTGCTGCGCGGGCAAATTGTGGATCTGCTCTATGTGGAGCGATTCAGAGTGATTCTCACCTTTATCTCGCTGGGAATGGCGGGAACGGTGCTGCGCACGGTGTCGTGGTGCATCGCCTTTGTGATACTTGCCAAGGGAGCCGGCAAGGTGTATCTGGTGACTGAATCGCTGAGTGCCGCTGCAGGACTGGCTCTCAACATTGTGTGCTACTCGCAGTGGGGACTCACGGGACTTGGCATCTCGTATGTGCTGTGGTATGCCATCTACACGGTGATTGTGACAGTAGTCTACTGCAAACACTTCGGGTTGAAGCTCTCACGCGGCTGCCTCGTGAGCATTGCCGTTACACTGCTTGTGGCCGCACTCATGGTGTGGCTCATGGAGTGCGGCTGGTGGCTGGCGGCCGGTGCGCTCACGCTGATAGTGGTGTGCCTGGCACTCATGATGGTGCGCAAAATGTGGAAACGCCATTGAGTCAGGTGGGTTTATAGTTAATAAATTGAAAAATAAGTGTGTTTATCGGGCTAAAATTTTGGTAGGCGAAAAATAGTCGCTAACTTTGTTGTGAAAATAAGAAATATTTTTTGTGGGGAATCTCCATTCGATGTGAGATTCTTCAAATTTTTTGCTAACGAAAAAAAGAGAAGAACAATGGCTATAACTTACATGACCAAAGAAGGCTATGACAAGAAAATGAAAGAATTGGCACGACTCGAAAACGAGGAACGCCCCGAGGTGGTGCGTGCTATCGTTGAGGCGCGTGAAAAAGGTGACTTGTCAGAGAATGCCGAGTATGATGCAGCAAAAGAGCGTCAGGGCATGCTCGAGGCCAAGATTGCGGAACTCAAGAATCTGGTGGCAAACGCCCGCATTATTGACGAAAGCAACCTGCAGACCGACGAGGTGCAGCTGCTCAACAAGGTTACCATCAAGAATGTGAAGAACAAGGCCACAATGACCTATACCATCGTGACCGAGACCGAGGCTAACCTGCGCGAGAACAAGATATCGATTGCCACTCCCATTGCCAAGGGCCTGCTGGGCCACAAGGTGGGCGAGGTGGTAGAGGTAACCGCTCCTGCCGGTGTGATGAAATTTGAGATTCTGAAAATCGAAGTTTAACCCAATAATTTCACAGAACAATGGCAACCATTTTTTCGAAGATAGCTGCCGGTGAAATACCGAGCTACCGCTGTGCCGAGAGCGAGAACTACTATGCTTTTCTCGACATTAATCCCCTGGCAAAGGGTCACACGCTTGTGATTCCCAAGCAGGAAGTGAACTACATCTTCGACATCGAAGACGAGAACTATCAGGGTCTGTGGGCGTTTGCCAAGAAGGTGGCTAAAGCCCTGAAGGCTGCTGTGCCGTGCGAACGCATTGGCGTGGCGGTGATAGGCCTTGAAGTGCCTCATGCTCACATCCACCTGGTGCCCATCAATCAGGAGAAGGACATGGACTTCCGCAACAAGAAGTCGTTCCCTGCCGAGGAGATGGCAGCCGTTGCAGCCCGCGTGGAAGAAGAGTTCAACAAGCTGTGATGCTGTGTGGACCCCTGTAGCGGGTTCCTGCGAGAAACAAAAAGAGATTCACCCGACAGGGCGAATCTCTTTTTTTGTGCGCTCAGGTGCCTTGGGCTTACTGGAAAGCGTTCTCGCTCAGGCCCTTGCCGCCTATGGCGAGGTCCTTCATATAGGCCGGAACAGGCTTGCCCAGATACTTGTCGACATAGAGTTTGGCAAGATACTGGCCGAGCATGAAGCCATGACCACGCAGACCTGTGAGCAGACCCACCTCGGGATCGATGATGTAGCGCGGCTCGATGTAGTAGCCTGCCCACACGGCATGGAAGCCGACCGATGCCAGGTTGGGTATCCACTGGGCAAACATCTCGCTCACTATCTTGAGGAAGGCCTGACTGTTGTACTTCAGGTTTTGGCGTGCCTCGTAGGGGTCGCAGTCGGGTGATGCACAACCTATGATTTGACCGGTGTGCAGGAACTGCTGCCCATAAACGGCGTTGAATCCCTTGTAGTGACGGCGGTCGATAATCATGTCGAGCGAGTCGCCGTTCACACCCATGTTGGGCAGTCGGCGGGTGATGAATGCCTGGTGCTTGACAGGGTATAGCTGGGTGTCGATGCCGAGCATGTCGGTGAATTTCTCAGTTCCCCAACCCATGGCGTTCACAAAGTGGTCGCAGGTGTATTCCACATAGTGCTTGTCGTGGCGGCGCACCAGCACGCGGTATTTGGCGCCCACGCGTTGCACATGCAGCACTTCGCAGTCTTCGAGCACCTCGCCGCCATGCTGCTTGCCCACGGTGCGCACATAGTCGATGGTGCGGCCTGG
>JAFZSO010000070.1 GCA_017619355.1 Muribaculaceae bacterium | reverse complement strand
GACTATCAGCCACTGGAAGAACGTGTGCGATGCCGAGGAGCAGTGGATTTTCCCCTTCCAGGAGACTGCCGATGTGATGTTCAACTCGGCGCTCAACATCGAGTTTGCCGTGCTGCGCACCCATGCCGAGGTGATTCTGGCTTCGGTGCCCAAGAACTGCCCCGAGTATGCCGAGGCACATCGTCTGCTCAAGTTTATCCACTACTTCATTCCTGTGGATGACAAGGAGATACCTCCCACGAGCATCATGCGCGAGTTCTTGGGCGGCTCAAGTTTCAAGTATGCCAAAAAGTAGGCTTTTCCTGCTATGCCCATCATAGAAATCACATCACTCCAGGAGCCTGGAGTAGAGGTTTATGATACTCTTACCGAGGCCCAGCTGCGCAACCGGCTGGAACCAGGTAAGGGTATTTTCATCGCCGAGAGCCCCAAGGTGATAGACGTGGCCCTGCGTGCCGGTTACGAGCCACTGTCGCTGCTGTGCGAACGCAAGCACATAACGGGCGATGCCGCATCCATCATTGCACGGTGCGGCGTCATCCCCGTATATACCGGCGAGCGTGAATTGCTGGCCAGTCTCACGGGTTATGTGCTTACTCGCGGTGTGCTTTGCGCCATGCGTCGGCCGGCAATGCCGTCTGTAGAGGAGGTTTGCCGAAACGCACAGCGCATAGTAGTGATAGAGGCGGTGACCGATACCACCAACATTGGCGCCATCTTCCGCTCGGCAGCAGCGTTGGGCATTGATGCCGTTCTGCTCACGCCCGACTCGTGCGACCCGCTGAACCGCCGCGCCGTGCGCGTGTCAATGGGCTCGGTGTTCTTGGTGCCGTGGACCTGGCTCGAAGGCCCGGTGAACAGTCTCAATGATTTGGGGTTCAAAACGGCTGCCATGGCGCTTACCGACAATTCCGTGTCCATCGACGACCAGCAGCTCATGGCAGAACCGCGCCTTGCCATTGTGATGGGAACCGAGGGCGATGGTCTGCCACAATCGACCATAGCCGCCACCGACTATGTGGTGCGCATACCTATGAGCCACAGCGTCGACTCGCTTAATGTGGCTGCTGCCGCCGCAGTGGCCTTCTGGCAATTGAGGGTGCGGTGAACTTGGGTTGAGTGTTTAGGGTTGAGTGTTTAGGGAGGAGAGGAAAAAGATTTGGTGAAAAAGTTGTAAGTTGCCGTCATTCATTGTAATTTTGCATCATCATGAGCGACAATTACCTATATTATCTTATCATAGCCCTTGTGGCGATGCTGTTCTCGGCCTTCTTTTCAGGCATGGAGATAGCCTTTGTGTCGTCGAACAAGGTGAGGGCCGAAATCGATATCAACAAGGGTGGGGTGGTGAACCGCATCCTGAATGTGTTTTATCACGACAGTCACATGTTCATCTCCACGCTTCTCATTGGCAACAATGTGGTGAATGTGGTGTATAACATTGCTATGGTGAAGTTGCTCACTGAACCACTGAAACCCCTCTTGGGTGACAACGATGCACTGCTCATGCTGCTCCAGACGGTGATTGCCACAATTGTGGTGCTCATCATGTGCGAGTTTCTGCCCAAGGCCATCTTCCGCATCAACCCCAACTACTCGTTGCGCACCTTCTCAGTGCCTCTATTCACCTGTTATTGCGTGCTTTATCCCATTAGCAAGTTCACCGAGTTTGTGTCGCAATGCCTCATGAAACTGCTGGGCATCAAGGCAGACAAGGAGAGGGTTGGAGCTCTGTCGGTACAGGAGTTGGATGCCTATCTGCAGGAGAATATCGACAAGCAGGAGGACTTGAACCAGGAGGTGGAGCGCGAGGTGAAGATTTTTGAGAATGCACTCGATTTCAGCGACACACGGCTGCGCGACTGCATGGTGCCGCGCAATGAAATCATTGGCGTGGACATTGCCGACACCACTCGCGAGGAACTGGTTGAACTCTTCACTCGCACGGGGTTGAGCAAACTGGTGGTGTATCACGACGATGTCGACAATGTGCTGGGTTTCATTCAGGTGAGTGAACTGTTTGTGACCGATGTGAACTGGAAGGACCAGATGAAGCCAGTGCTCTTTGCCCCCGAGACGATGCTTGCCAAACAGATGATGCAGAACCTGCTCAAGGAGAAGCGCAGCATGGCCATTGTGGTCGATGAGTTTGGCGGCACAGCCGGTATGGTGACGCTCGAAGACCTGGTGGAGGAGATTTTCGGCGACATTGAAGACGAGCACGACCGCAAGCGGCTGGTTTCGCGTAAACTCGATAACAACAACTATGAGTTTTCGGGTCGTGTGGAGATTGAAACGATTAACGAGACCTACCATATCGATTTACCCGAGGATGATGATTATCAGACCCTTGCAGGCTTGCTCATGCATCACCTTGGTGCCATCCCTGCCGAGGGTGATGTGGTGGAGATTGGCGGGTTCAAGTTCACTGTGCTCAAGAAGGTGGGGCCACGTCTGGAGCTCATCAAGGTCAATGTGCCTGACGAAAAGTAGTGCTCAAGCACCTTGTCATGAGAGTGTGGGCAATACCCTTTTATATATTAATAATGTGTAACGATTTTTTTTGATATATGCTCAATTACGTAACATGGACGGCAAGTCCTAACATCTTCGACGGTTTTGTCACTGTGCGCTGGTATGGCGTGATGTTTGCCATAGGCTTCTGGTTTGGCTATGAGGTGGTGTATCGCATCTTCAAGCACGAGGGGGCCAAGGAGAAGTGGGTGAACATCCTCTTCTTCGTCGTGGTCATCGCCACGGTGGTGGGTGCGCGCCTGGGTCATGTGTTCTTCTATGATTGGGAGTATTACTCGCAGCACTTGAGCGAGATACCCAAGATTTGGGAAGGCGGCCTTGCCAGTCATGGGGGCGTGTTGGGCATTATCATCGCCATTTGGCTCTACAGCAAGTGGGTGACCAAGAAACCCATGCTGTGGACATTCGACCGTGTGGTGGTCCCTGTGGGACTGGTGGCGGCGCTCATACGCATCGGCAACTTGATGAATCACGAGATTTACGGTGGTCCCACCACCATGCCTTGGGGCTTCAAGTTCATCACTAACGATGCTCCCACGCACTATCTTGACCAGTTTATCAACGGTGCCACCCCCACGCCCGAGTTCTTCACCGTGCCGTGCCATCCCACGCAGATTTATGAGGCACTGTGCTATCTGCTCATCTTCGGTATTGTGATGTGGATGTACTGGAAACGCAACCTGCAAGAGCGGCAGGGTCTCATCTTTGGCGTGTTCATGCTGGGCATCTTTGTGCCGCGTTTCTGTATCGAGTTTCTGAAGAATGTGCAGGAAGCTTGGGAAATAGGTCTGCGTCAGAGTTGTGGCCTCGATATGGGTCAGATTCTGAGCATCCCCTTTATAATATTAGGTGTGTGGCTTGTGGTGCGTGCCATGATTCGTCCACGAGAGCATCTTGAGTTCCCAAATCGCTTTGCCGACGCCAAGTAGAAATCATTTCTCCCCTTTTTCGGTAACATTCTCTTTTTTTATGCAAATTTTTGCACGATTGCAATTTGCATGCAATCAGTGTGTTATGGAAATATGAAAAATTTTTTCAAAAAAAGTTGCGAAAATATTTGGATGGTATTATGAAAAGGTTGTAACTTTGCACCGCTTTTCGCAATTAGAAAAGCAATTTTCGATCATTGAAATGCTTACAATAACTGTGAAGGAACAATAGACAACAGTGAGACAAGTAAGGAACATTACAGCAGTCTCCCGTCACTAAAATTTCAAAACGAACACAGGCAGAAAAATACAGTAGATCGGCGGACAGCCGGAGCGGGACAACGAGGCGTTGCGTCTTTCATTAGAAAAAAGACAAACAAGATAAACAACAACGAAGAGTTTGAT
>JAFZSO010000069.1 GCA_017619355.1 Muribaculaceae bacterium | reverse complement strand
GACGCTCCAGGTCACGGTGGCATCGTCGGCAGCGCAGCTTGGCAGCACCGTGGCAGTGAGTTGCAGCGTGGTACCTGGATCGAGCACTACCTGATGTGGATTCAAGACAACTCCCTTCACTGTGGCGGGAAGCACCTCCACACCTTTCCTCAATGACAACTTCTTTCCATCGGCATAAAGATCGTAACGGTAATAATTGCTGTTTGCTACCGAATTGGTGGCATCAATCGTAACCGTTTTGGCAGACGGGTTGAACGTGAGCGTGGGCGCCGTGCCGCCCCAAGTGTTTGCTACGGCCTCTGCAGTGAGAGTGTTACAGGTCGCCACACCGGGATTGGTAGTGTAGGGCACAGTGATGACCGAACCCCGCTCAACATGGAAAAGGCTGGGGGCAATGTTCATGACATTCCATGTGCCTGACGAGTTGCTCACGTTGAATGTCAGCCAGTGATCAACGGTCGTGCTGCCAACGGGGGCAATGGCGTCAATCAACATGCCAGTCAAGCCATTATGACTGTTGTTGACGAACTTGTAATAGACCGTATTGTAGTAGTGCTCAGCATCGACCACAATAGGATTGGTGCAGGCGGCATCGGTGTAGAGGTAGCCCATGTCTGAGTCATACATGGTGCCGCCCGATGTATCCATGTTGATTAACCAGTTTTCACCTGACACGCCCTGCCAACTGACACTCGACGGAACGGGAGCCACAGTCAGCTTGACCACCGAGTTGTAGGCTACGTTATAGGCTCCGTTGGCATCCTGCTGCAACGCCGAACCGCTCGTTGTTGTGGCGGTAAGCGTGAAGTCGGTCATGCCCGAGGCGCTTCCGTAATATACCGAGGAGTGTCGGATGATCTGCCCGGCGTCCTGGCTGGCAGTCTCTGTGAAACGGGTATAGACATAGTTAAGTTTCCCCTTGGTGCCGCCGTTGAGCAGCAAATAGGTAGAACTGGTTCCCTGTTCGGCAGTGGCCCACTGGGCCTCGGTGATGTCGTTATCTTTCACTTCGCTGGTCAACACCAGGTATTCTTGGTTCGACTTGGCGTTGGTGACCGCAATCTTGTCCGAAGATGTGGAATAGGCAAGCGTGGGCTTCACAGGCGTGGCGGTGTTAGGCGTCTTGCTGACGCGTACCGCGTTGGAGCGCAGACTGCCCGTGTGGGTGTCGAAACTCAGTTTGGCATAGATGTACTTGCCCAGATCTGCAGTTCTCACCGTATAGGTGTTGCCGGAGGCAAGGTAGTCGCCGATCGTGGTCTCGTCGTCAGAGCGGTACCAGTCTATCGTCTTCACCGCGTCGATGCAGTTCACATAGTTGATAATCTCCTGAGGGATTGTCAGCACCATCTCGTTACCTACCTTGCTGAGACCAGAGAAGTAATATCCCCAACCATTAATGTTGGGCTTGGTTAGCATTGCCTTCTTTTTGATATTGGTGCCATTGAGGGTTAAGTATTGTCCGATATTGACGCCAGCAGAGGAAGTGGCATATTGTGGCTGGTTCACACCATTCAAGGCGAAGGGGCGGTGCATATAAATACCGTGGTTTGCAAAGAACGGCTCCATATTTGATGTTAACGCATTTATAACGTTGTCGCCTAGAGTGATATGTATTTCTTGTGCTTGCACAGCACGGTATCCATCGGCTCTTGCCTTGGCAAATACGTCGGCGCGGTCAATATATAGTTTATTATTACATTGAATGCCACAATTACTGCCATTTGCAGTGACTTTAGTATTGTCGCCAGAGATATATAAATCACCTGTATAAACACATATACCGTCGCTGTACTTTCCACCAATGGCGGTGATGATTCCACCATTTAAATAAGAGCTACTACCACCCCAAATGAAAATACCATCTAAGTTACTTGATACATTGAGAATGCCGCCAGTCATATTTATCGAATGACAAACAATAGCTCCGAGGTCTGGCTGATAATCTTTTTTCAGGTCAGAATTAACAGTGACCTTTCCGCCCGAAATTCTAAGTTCCTTGCAGTTGATGCCGCAACGAATATCGGACTGGACGTTCAGTTCACCACCTTGCACTTCAATAATACCTTTCGATGGAATATCTCCATCTAAATTGCCATAGCCAATTCCATGACCTTGAAAATCAACAAAACCAGAACCATCTGAACCAGAACTGTCGTTTCCTCGTCCTTCGGCTGTCACTTTGCTGTTCTCGCCAGTGATAGTCATCTTTCCATACAATTCTATTCCTGTTCTACGACCAGTGGCATAAACTTCACTATTATTGATATTTAGTGTGGTAACATAGATACCAGTGGAGTGGCTTTCCATATTATAAATAAGACCAGAACTATCGTTGCGCCCTTTGCCTTTAACATAGACATTAGTGAAATTAGCAGTACTACAACAAAGCGCTTGTAAGCGGCTGGTTACTATCAGCTTTCCTGGCCCAAGCACATTGAGTTTCTCTACACTGAGAGCGGGTGCTCTTTCACTTTGCTCTACAGTGAATGTGTAGTCAGGCGACTGGAAAATGATATCCAAGGTTGTGCCACTCCAATTATTGCCTGAATGATCTATATATTTCACCTTTTTACTGCAGTCCACAATAATTGTTGCAGAACCACTTATCACAATTTCCTTGTCGGTGATTTGTGAAAGACACTTTGTACCACTAAGGTACACCACGGCCCTTGCCCTGACAGGGCAAAACGCAAACAGCAACAAGGCCACTAGGCCCATCGCCAGCGATTTTGGAATAAAATGTTTCAGTTTCATATGGCTTGTATTTTTGAGTTTTTAGTTTTCAGTAGTTAGGGTCGCCCTTCGTAAAAAGTTGCGTTGCTGTTTTAATGCGTCAGCACGTCCAATAATATTTATGAGCCTTATATAGGCTTGATTCTGAAAATCGTAGCCTGAAAATAGTGGGGTGTAGCGTGCTGATTATCAGTGAGTTGTAAAATTCACTGGTAATATCGGTGGGCCTATGGTGTTGCATTTCAGGCATGTTAGTTTTTCTTCTTTTTTGCAAACATAAAGATATTTCTCTATATATCCAAATATTTATTAATAAATATAACATTTAACCCCGATTTTATTATAATTTCCTAATTTTATAATTGAGGCCCCAAGCCTTCCCACACATACCAGCCAAAAAGAGTCCGTGCTCCGCATTAGCTCTTCTCCTAAATGATGTGCTATTATTATAGCTTTGGCTTACTTCTTCCCTTATTTTTGCTCATGCGCCACCCAGCGCAAACCGCTCTTTGACATTTGTTGCCCATATAGGCTTCTAGAAAATCTGGTCAGGCTAGACCATCTATAATCTCTGTCTTGCTTCAACGAAAGTAGTACGATTTTGAACGAAAGTACACAATACATCAACGCAAGTACACAATACATCCTCGAAAGCACACAATAAATCCACGGAAGCAGTACAATACTTTTCGTCGAACTGTAGGGTCGCCACCTGTGGCGACCGCGCCATACAAAGCTGTTATTCAGGTAAGTATCGCACAATATGTAGGGACAAGGCGTGCCTTGTCCGCCATCAAAAATCGAAAATTTCCCAACATTCCCAAAAGTTTCACGCTTCCCACGCATCCCCACAATCCACACAAATTAATGTCGATGTATTGCGAGACGCAGTCTCGTACCTCCATAACTCCTCAACCTCCGTAGAGATTTATGTGAGTACCTGTCCCCGTCGTTGCCGCTCGTTTCCTCGTTTACTTTTTTTGGAGGTGAAATTTGGAGTAGTGGGGGAGAATGAGTAAATTTGCATGAACAAAACTATCATGAAATCGTCGAGTAACATCCTGGATATTCTTAGTTTCTTGAAGGAGCTGCAGTTGAACAACGACCGCAGTTGGTTCAAGGCGCACAAGGACGTGTACGACAGCCTGCGCAAGCCTTGGGAACACGACATGGAGCGCCTCATCGCACTGGTGGGCGACTACGACGAGAACGTGCGCGGACTGAACGTGAAAGCCTGCATCTACAGGATTTACCGCGACATACGCTTCAGCAAAAACAAAAATCCCTACAAGAACTACTTCTCGGGTGTGCTGGGTCGTGGCGGCCGTCACACGGTGATGTCGAGCTACTATGTGCACTTCGAGCCAGGCAATCTTATGCTGTGCGGCGGGGTGTGGTGGCCCGAGAAACCCATTCTGGACCGACTGCGCAGCCTCATCGATGCCGAGGGCGAGGAATTCCTCAAGATTGTGAACAATCCCGAACTTTCTGGCAACTTCCAGTGGGATAGTGATACTCTCAAAACCATGCCTAAGGAGTATGACAAAAATCATCCTTTGGCCCAGTTCTTGAAGATGAAGGAGTATATCATGGTTAAACGGGTGGAAGAGAGCTACTTTGATTGCGACGACTGGGTCACCAAAGTGGCAGCTGACCTGAAAGTTCTCAAACCGTTGCACGATTTCTTGAATTATGTGTTCGATATTTGAGCAATAATTCGTATATTTGCATATTAAAATAAACCCTTATAATTATCTATAAACTTAAAACTACTAACATGGCAAAAATTAGAGGAGCAGTAACAGTGAACACCGTCCGGTGCAAAGGCTGCAACCTGTGTGTTGTCGCTTGCCCGTGCGATGTGCTCGCTTTGCAAAGCAAAGAAGTGAACGATCGTGGTTATCACTATGCCTACATGGCTCAGCCCGACAAGTGCATAGGATGCCAAAGTTGCGCCCTGGTGTGTCCGGACGCTTGTATTGAAGTCTACCGCAAGGTGGAGCAGTGATGTATTAACAAAAAAACCAAAAACCATTTATTTTCAATAGTTAAATGAACGATAACGTAACCTTAATGAAGGGGAATGAGGCACTGGCCATGGCGGCCATCAGATATGGTGCCGACGGATATTTCGGATATCCTATTACCCCGCAATCAGAGGTGCTCGAGAAGCTTGAAGAGGAAATGCCTTGGGAAACCACTGGCATGGTTGTGC
Source organism: Muribaculaceae bacterium (assembly GCA_017619355.1). Lineage (GTDB taxonomy): Bacteria > Bacteroidota > Bacteroidia > Bacteroidales > Muribaculaceae > Sodaliphilus. Next base: position 4,693 of record JAFZSO010000069.1, on the reverse strand, counting down.
TTCAGGCCGAAAGCGAGGTCGCCTCAATCAACATGGTTTATGCTGGCGCTTCGTGCGGTAAGGCTGTATTTACCTCTACTTCAAGCCCCGGCTTCAGCCTCATGCAGGAAGGCATGTCATACATGTGTGCCAGTGAAGTTCCTGCGCTCGTGATTAATGTGATGCGTGGCGGTCCTGGCCTCGGAACTATCCATCCTTCTCAGGCCGACTACTTTCAGGCCTGCAAGGGCGGTGGCCATGGCGACTATCACCCCATCGTGCTGGCTCCCGCAAGTGTGCAGGAAATGGCCGATTTTGTGGCTCTGGGTTGGGATCTTGCATTCAAATATCGCTGCGTCTCGATGATTCTTGCCGATGGTCTCATTGGCCAGATGATGGAGAAGGTGGTGCTGCCCGAGCAGCGTCCGCGCCGCACCGAGGAAGAGATTCGCAAGCAGTGCCCTTGGGCTGTGATGGGCCGCAAGGACATGCGTCCTGCCAACATCATCACATCACTCGAACTCGATGATGACAAGATGGAAGAGAACAACCATCGCTTCCAGGCTACCTACCGCGAAATTGAAAAGAACGAAGTGCGTTGCGAACTGGTCAACACTGAAGGCTGCGACTACCTGATGGTGGCATTCGGCAGTATGGCCCGCATCGCCATGAAGGCTATGGAACTTGCTGCTGAAGAAGGCATCAAGGTAGGTCTTGTTCGTCCCATCACTTTGTGGCCCTTCCCAACCAAGGAGATTAAAGAAGCCGCTAAGAATGTGAAGGGTATTCTTGTTCCTGAGATGGCTGCCGGTCAGCTTATTGAAGATGTGAAACTCGCTGTGGAATGCAAGGTGCCCGTGGCTCACTTCGATCGCCTGGGTGGCAATGTGCCTGCTCCTGAAGAGATCTTGAACGCTTTGAAAAACGAACTCATTAAATGAAAGGACCTATGGAAAACAACGATATCATTAAAGTAGAGAACCAGGTTTATAAGAAACCGTCGTTGCTCAAAGAGGTACACATGCACTATTGCCCCGGCTGTAGCCATGGCGTAGTGCACAAATTGGTGGCCGAAGTGATTGAAGAACTGGGTCTTGCTGAGAAAGCCATTGGCGTTTCACCCGTGGGTTGTGCAGTGTTTGCCTACAACTACATCGACATCGACTGGCTCGAAGCTGCTCATGGTCGTGCAACCGCTATGGCTACTGCCGTGAAGCGCCTCATGCCCGACAAACTGGTGTTCACCTATCAGGGTGATGGCGACTTTGCCGCTATCGGTACTTGTGAGTCGATTCACAGCTGCAACCGTGGCGAGAGCATTGCCATCATCTTCATCAACAATGCTATCTATGGTATGACGGGTGGCCAGATGGCTCCCACCACACTGCTGGGCCAGAAGACGGCTACTTGCCCCTATGGCCGCCGTGCCGACCTCAATGGTTATCCGCTGTCGATAACTCCGCTGCTGGCTCAACTCGATGGCACCCGCTATGTGACTCGTCAGAGTGTTCACACAGCTGCCAATGTGCGCAAGACTAAAGCCGCCATCAAGAAGGCATTCTTGAACAGCATGGAAGGTAAGGGGACTTCGGTGGTCGAGGTTGTAAGTACTTGCAATACTGGCTGGAAACTCTCGCCCGAGAAAGCTAACCAATGGATGGTTGAGAATATGTTTGAGAAATACCCGCTGGGTGATTTGAAAGATAATGACGCTAAAAAGGACTAAAACGATGAAAGCAGAAATAGTAATCGCCGGATTTGGCGGACAAGGTGTGATTTCGATGGGTAAGATTCTTGCCTACTCGGGATTGATGGAAGACAAAGAAGTGACTTGGTTACCCTCGTATGGTCCTGAACAGCGTGGTGGTACTGCCAATGTAACCGTGATTTTGAGCGACGAGCGCATCAGCTCGCCTGTGCTCAACAGTTATGACATTGTGGTTGTGCTCAACCAGCAGAGTCTCGACAAGTTTGAGAGCAAGGTGAAACCTGGCGGCGTGCTCATCTACGACAGCTATGGCATTCACAAACCGCCCACACGCACCGACATCAGTGTGCATCGCATTGAGGCCACCGAGGCTTCGATTGAGCTCAAGAACAGCAAGACTTTCAACATGATTGTGCTCGGTTCGATGCTCAAGGTGAACCCCATCGTGACGATCGAGAGCGTCCTGAAAGGACTCAAGAAGACTCTGCCCGAACGCCACTGGCACCTCATTCCCATGAACGAAGAGGCCCTCAAGAAGGGTATGTCGCTCATCGAAGGATAACCTTGACTTGGTTTAAGCAACACTTAAAGCGAATGAATTCAATCGCTTGATAACTATAAGACTGCGTTGTGATGTTTTCTTGTGCGCAACGCAGTCTTTTTCCACTAATTACAGTCCCTTGTGGTAACTGAAAACTGATTACTGAAAACTTACATCTTCATGAAACCCAACGTCCCGCAATCTTCTGAACAGTTCAACACCTTCCTTGCTAAAGAGGAGATGGAGTTGCTGCCCTTCATCATGAAGTGCCTCGACGGCGTGAGCCGCACCAAGGCAAAGTCGATTCTGTCGTTGGGTGGAGTGCACGTCAATCACATTAGGGTCACGCGGCACGACTTTCTCGTGAAGCCGGGCATGATTGTCAACATCAAGAAGCGCCGCCCGCCACGCGTCGAGTTTGAGGAGGAGCAGTACTATTCTATCATTTATGAGGACTACGACATCATCGTGGTCGACAAGTCGCCTTGCGTGCTCTCGATGGGAGTAGGGCAGAACAGCCTGAACATGAAGATGCTGCTCGACAAGTATCTTATGGAGACGCGGCAACACTGCACCTCGCACGTGGTGCACCGCCTTGATACCCGCACCTCGGGCGTCATGGTCTATGCCAAGAACATTCCGGCGCAGCAGATTCTTGTCGACAACTGGCATGAAATCGTTACTGACCGCCGTTATGTGGCGGTGGTCGATGGTCGCGTAACGGAACCTGAGGGGCATCTAGAGACGTGGCTCAAGGACACGCCCACACTCAAGGTGATAAGCTCTCCCACACCCAATGGGGGCAAGTGGGCCAGCACCGACTGGCGGTTGCTCAAGGCTAACAAGGACTACTCGCTGCTGGAGTTCCACCTCCACACGGGCCGCAAAAACCAGATCAGGGTGCATGCCCAGGTCATGAAACACCCCATTGTGGGTGACCACAAGTACGGCAGCTATTCCGACCCCATCGGAAGGCTCGGCCTGCACGCATTCCGCCTGTGTTTTTACCATCCTATGACAAATGAGCACTTGTGCTTCGAAACGCCTTTCCCCGACTCCTTCCTCTCTCTCTTCGACTAATGCGAGGGCTCCTGTCATGCCAAGTGGTGTGTAGGGTATGAGTATTTTTATGAGGTGTGCATGGTGATAATCGCTAAAAATGTAGTAAATTTGTGGTGATATTTTAACTCGACCAATCATCATGCAGCAAAAAATCATCATCCTCGATTTTGGCTCACAGACGACCCAACTCATAGGCCGCCGTGTGCGTGAGCTCGACACCTTTTGTGAAATTCTGCCTTACAACAAGTTCCCAGCCGACGACCCCTCGGTCATTGGCGTGATTCTTTCGGGTTCGCCCTTCTCGGTGCACGATCCTGACGCCTTTAAAGTGGCTCTGGAACAGTTTGTTGGCAAGGTGCCTGTGTTGGGCATCTGCTATGGCGCTCAGTTTATCTCGCACACTTGCGGGGGGCGTGTGGAGCCTGCCGACAGTCGCGAGTATGGCCGTGCGCATCTGGAGTGGATCGATGCCGAGAACCCTCTGTTCAAGGGCTTTGACGAGCGTTCGCAGGTGTGGATGAGCCATGGCGACACCATCACCGCCATTCCTGCCGACTGCAAGGTGATTGCCTCTACCGCCAATGTGCGCTATGCCGCTTATGCCAGCACAGTTAAGCCTGTGTGGGGCGTGCAGTTCCATCCTGAGGTGTTCCATACCGAGCAGGGCAAACTGTTGCTCAAGAACTTCGTGGTGGGCATATGTGGCAGCCGCCAGGAGTGGAGTGCGGCCTCGTTTGTGGAGTCGACGGTGCAGCAGCTGCGTGAGCAACTCGGCAATGACCGCGTGATTCTGGGCCTGTCGGGTGGCGTGGACTCGAGCGTGTGCGCCACTTTACTCAACCGTGCCATCGGTGACCGCCTTACCTGCATCTTCGTGGATCACGGCATGTTGCGCAAGAATGAGTTCCAGAAGGTGATGGATGCCTACAAGGGGCTTGGACTGAATGTGATAGGCGTAGATGCCAGCGCCAAGTTCTTTGCCGACCTGGCGGGTGTGACCGACCCCGAGCAGAAGCGCAAGATCATTGGCCGCGATTTCGTGGAGGTGTTCAACGCCGAGGCTCACAAGATTCAGGATGCCCGCTGGCTGGCGCAAGGTACTATCTATCCTGACCGCATCGAAAGTCTGAATATAACTGGAAAGACCATCAAGAGTCATCATAACGTGGGTGGACTGCCCGAAGAGATGCACCTGAAGCTTTGCGAGCCGCTGCAGTGGCTCTTCAAGGACGAGGTGCGCCGTGTGGGGCGTGAAATGGGTATGCCCGAGCGTCTCATCAAGCGTCATCCGTTCCCTGGACCAGGTTTGGCCGTGCGCATCTTGGGTGATATTACACCCGAGAAGGTGCGCATTCTGCAGGATGCTGACGACATTTACATCGAGGCTATGCTGAATTACGTAT
>JAFZSO010000068.1 GCA_017619355.1 Muribaculaceae bacterium | reverse complement strand
TGTACTATCGTTATTTATTATATACTTTCGTCAAAGTTCATACTGCTAATGTTGAGTCGAGTGTTGATGCCCTTTGGGCACCGCACGCCACGCAAGCGTGACTCGTGCTTCAACATCGCCTCGAGCCCTTCGGGGTTCGTTCTAGATTGTACTGCTTTCGTTAAAGTTCATAGTACTACCGTCGGAGAACTCGGAGGACTCAGAGATCTCAGAGGACTCGGAGTGGGCAGACAGGGCACGCCCTGCCCCCTACAGCCGACCTTCCGACTGATTGTGCTGCATGGGAAACCTATCAAAGAGCGCATGTGCGTGTTTAACCCGAATCGGGTTTGGGCGAAGATAGTGTATGGGGCTAAGAAAGTAAATGGTGATAGCACAATTAAGATGAGGGATGAAGGATGAGTGATTAGGGGAATAAAAAAGCAGCGGTGCGTGTGCATCGCTGCTGTGCTTTAGTAGGGACGATCGGGTTCGAACCGATGACCTCCGCAATGTGACTGCGGCGCTCTGAACCAGCTGGGCTACGCCCCTATAACTGAAAAGCGATGCAAAGTTAGGAAAAAGTTTTTAATCGCACATCATTTTTTGCGAATATTTCGCCGATTTTTTTGAAAATGCTTGTTTTGCGGCGCTTTCGATGCAGCATCGGTGGGGCGTGTCTTGGGTGCGCCGTGCGGGAAGAGTCGCTGGATGAGGTCGCGGCGGTGCATGCGCGTGAGAGAGCGCACAATATCGGGCTGGTACTCCTTCTCGTACCAGAAGAAATACTTGCGTTGCGCCAGTTTTTCCTCCTGTGTGTGTGCCGAGGCGATGGGCTGCAGGGTGTAAGGATGGAAGCCGGTGTAGAACGCCTCGGTAGAGATGGTCATGGGCGTGGGGGTGAAGTCCTGCACCTGCTCGAGGTGGAAGTTGAGGTCCTTGGTGATGGCGGCGAGTTCCGCCATGTCCTGCTCGGTGCAAGCGGGGTGCGACGAGATGAAGTAGGGGATGAGTTGCTGCCGCAGGGCATACTTGTCGTTGATGCGGTCGAAAAGTCGCTTAAACTGCTCGAAGAGGGCGAACGAGGGTTTGCGCATCACATCGAGCACCTTGTCACTGGTGTGCTCGGGAGCCACTTTGAGTCGACCCGACACATGGAAGCGGATGAGTTCCTCGTTAAATTGGGCGTTCACCTTGTCAATAGCGGGATTGCCGGTGCGGTGCATCGACAGGTCGTAGCGCACACCGCTGCCAATGAACGATTTCTTGACCTCGGGTAAGGCATCGACGGCATGGTAGATGTCGAGCAAGGCGCTATGGTCAGTGTTCAGGTTGGAGCAGGGCTTGGGGTGTAGGCACGAGGGGCGAGCGCAACGCTGGCAGCGCTCCAGGTCCTTGCCGTGCATGCCATACATGTTGGCGCTGGGACCGCCCAGGTCGGAGATATAGCCCTTGAAGTCGGCCATCTGGGTCACCTGCTTCACCTCGCGCATAATGGACTCCTTGCTGCGACTGGCAATGAACTTGCCCTGATGGGCGCTGATGGTGCAGAAGGCGCAGCCGCCAAAGCAGCCGCGGTGCATATTCACCGAGTGGCGAATCATCTCGTAGGCAGGAATGCGCTTGCCCTGGTAGCGCGGGTGGGGCAAGCGGGTGTAGGGCAGGTCGAAGGTGGCATCGATTTCGTCGGTGGTCATGGGCGGATTGGTGCGGTTCACCTTGATGGCGATGTTACCCGTGGCCTGCCACAGGTTGTGGCCATACCACAGGTTTGACTCCACCTCAATGTGGCGGAAGTTCTCGGCTTGACATTTCTTGTCGGCGCGGCACTCGTCGAAGGAGTGGAGCACCACATCGTCGCCACTGGTGGGAATGGCCGAGAGGGGCATGCGCACGGCAGTTTGAGGAATGTCAGTGAGGTCCTCTATTTTCGCCCCATTGCTCAGCGCATCGGCAATGGCAAGGTTAGGTTTCTCGCCCATGCCATACACGAGCATATCGGCCTTGCTGTCGACGAGAATGGAGGGGCGCAACTGGTCTTGCCAGTAGTCGTAGTGCGCCAGACGCCGCATCGAGGCCTCGATGCCGCCAGCCACTACGGGCACATCGGGGTAGAGTTGCTTGAGAATGTTGGAGTAAACGATGGTAGGGTAGTCGGGGCGCTGACCGGCACGGGCATCAGGGGTGTAGGCGTCGTCGCTGCGCCGGCGACGGTTGGCGGTGTAGTGGTTTACCATCGAGTCCATGGCACCGGCACTCACGCCGAAGAACAGGCGGGGTCGGCCCAGTTTCTTGAAGTCGCGCAGGTCATCGCGCCAGTTAGGCTGCGGCACAATGGCCACGCGGTAGCCGTGCGCTTCAAGCACCCGACCGATGACTGCCGTGCCCATCGAGGGATGGTCGATGTAGGCATCGCCGGTGAACAGGATCACATCGATGTAATCCCAGCCGAGGTGCTGCACCTCCTTCACCGTTGTGGGCAGCCACTGCCCTTGTATTTTGTGGGTCTGGCTCATGATTCGGGGATGGTTTCGAGTCGTGCTTGCAGTTTGAGCATCTCGTCGCGGAACTGGGCGGCTTCGAGGAAGTCCATGCGCCGTGCCGCCTCGAGCATCTGTGCCTTGAGCCGCTCAATGGCTGCCTGCAGTTGCGGTCGCGACATGTAGGCCACCACGGGGTCGGCCACGATGCCGGCGGCGCCGTCGAACTCGGCAGCGAGTTGGGCGTTGCGGTCGTTGATGCCCGTGACATTGCTCTCATAGCGGCGGGCGTGGGTGATAGATTCGGGCGAGGTCTGAATGTCGGTGTCGATGCCGATGATGGCGTTGCGCGCCTTGACGATGGCCTGCGGGGTGATGCCGTGCTCCTCATTGTACTTGAGCTGGAGCGAGCGGCGGCGCTCGGTCTCGTCGATGGTGAGCTGCATAGATTCGGTAATCTTGTCGGCATACATGATGACCTCGCCGTTCAGGTTGCGTGCTGCACGGCCAGCCGTCTGGGTCAGCGAGCGACGGCTGCGCAGGAATCCCTCCTTGTCGGCATCCAGGATGGCTACGAGCGATACTTCGGGCAGGTCAAGGCCCTCGCGCAGCAGGTTCACACCCACGAGCACATCGATGGCGCCCGCCCGCAGGTCGTCAAGAATCTGGATGCGGTCAAGCGTCTCCACATCGCTGTGCATATAGGCGCAACGGATGTCGAGCCGTGCCAGGTAGTCGCTGAGTTCCTCGGCCATGCGCTTGGTGAGCGTGGTGACCAAGGTGCGCTCGTGGCGCTCCACACGTAGCTGGATTTCCTCGATGAGGTCATCGACCTGGCCTTTGGAGGGACGGACGGTGATTTTGGGGTCGAGCAGGCCGGTGGGGCGTATGATTTGCTCAGTGACCACACCTTCGCTCTGCTGCAGTTCGTAGTCGGCGGGAGTGGCGCTCACATAGATGGTCTGGCCCGTCATTGCCTCAAACTCCTCGAAGCGCAGGGGGCGGTTGTCGATGGCGGCCTGCAGGCGGAAACCGTAGTTCACCAGGTTGATTTTGCGTGATTGGTCACCGCCGTACATCGCTCTGACTTGTGGAACGGTCACATGACTCTCGTCGATGATGGTGAGGAAGTCCTTGGGCATGTAGTCGAGCAGGCAGAAGGGGCGCATGCCCGGTTCGCGCCCGTCGAAGTAGCGCGAGTAGTTCTCGATGCCGGAGCAGTAGCCCACCTCGCGAATCATCTCCAGGTCATAGGTTACACGCTCATAGAGGCGCTTGGCCTCGACGGGTCTGTTCTCGCGTCTGAAAGCCTCGACCTGAGTGCCTAGGTCCACATCGATCTTGCCCAAGGCATGCGCCATGCGCTCCTTGGTGGTGACAAAGATGTTGCAGGGAAAAATGCGGAACGACTCCATCTGCTCGCCTGTGGGCATCTGTGTGAGCGGGTCGAGCAACTGCAGGCTCTCCACCTCGTTGCCCCAGAAGATGACGCGCAGAATGAGCGCCTCCTCGGCGAGGTGCACATCCACGGTGTCGCCTTTCACGCGAAAGTTGCCCATGCGCAATTCCACCTCATTGCGGCTGTAGAGCGCATCCACCAGTTTCCTGAGAAACTCGTCGCGGCCCAGGTTCTGGCCCACTTTGATGGCGATGGTGTTGGCCTCGATATCTTCGGGGTTGCCCATGCCGTAGAGGCAGGAGACCGAGGATACCACGATAACATCGCGGCGGCCGGAAAGCAGAGAAGTGACGGTGGACAAGCGCAAGCGGTCAATCTCCTCGTTGATGGCGAGGTCCTTCTCGATATATTTGTCGCTTGATGGGATGTAGGCCTCGGGCTGGTAGTAGTCGTAATAGCTCACGAAGTAGTGCACGGCATTCTCGGGGAAAAAACTCTTGAACTCCGAGTAGAGCTGGGCAGCCAGCGTCTTGTTATGCGACAATACGAGGGTGGGGCGCTTGGTCTGAGCAATCACATTGGCCATGGTGAAGGTCTTGCCCGAACCGGTCACGCCCAGAAGCGTCTGGAAGGGCACGCCCTGGTTCACACCCTGCGTGAGTTCTTCGATGGCCTTGGGCTGGTCGCCGGTGGGTTGATATGCCGAATACAACTTGAAATCCATAGTGATTCTCTCTGCCTTGTCACATATTAAATAGCAAAGTTAACGAAAATATTCTAATTCCCGCTCCATTTACAATCAATATTTGCTTGCAGAGAACAACATATCGAAAAAAGCATTATATTTGCATACGATAATGACACGAAAACACAATATATATAAGGTAACGCTTGTGGGCAGCGCTGGCAATGTGATGCTGCTCACTTTCAAGCTCATCGCGGGCATTCTGGGGCACAGTTCGGCAATGATTGCCGATGCCGTGCACTCGTTCTCCGATTTTGCTACCGATGTGGTGGTGCTCTTTTTCGTGAATGTGGGCTCGCGCCCGCAAGACAAGTCGCACGACTACGGGCACGGCAAGTATGAGACGATAGCGTCGTTCGTGATAGGTCTGGCACTAGTGGCTGCCGCTACAGGCATCATCGTGTCGGGTGGCGTGAAACTGGCAAGCTGGATGGGTGGAGAAACGCTTGAGGTCCCTGGTTATCTGGCCCTGTGGGCGGCATTGGTGTCGATACTGGTGAAGGAACTGCTCTACCAGTACACAGTGCGGATGGGCCGCAAGGAGAACTCACAGGTGGTGATAGCCAATGCTTGGCACCACCGCAGCGATGCCCTGTCGTCGATAGGCGCGACCATCGGTATTGGTGGAGCCATTGTGCTCGGCCAGAAGTGGGCGGTACTCGATCCCATTGCCTCTATTTTGGTGGGATTGATGTTGGCTTGGGTGGCAGTGAAACTGCTCAAGACCAGTATTGACGAACTCACCGATGGGTCACTGCCTGCTGACATGGAGCAGGAGATTCAGACGCTCATTGAGAGCGAACCGGATGTGTACGAACCCCACAGTCTGCGCACGCGTCGCATTGGCAACCGCATTGCCATCGAGGTGCATGTGCGCATGGACGGCAATGTCACTCTCGACAAGTCGCATGCCTGCGCCACCCAAATCGAGCGCAAGCTCAAGGAGCGATTCGGCACCGAGACCCATGTCACCGTCCACATGGAGCCCACCGAATGTGAGGCCCATTGATGTGTAACAATGCTATTGAATTCCTGAAATTAAGTGACAAATGTGCTCTTTATACTATAAATAACACTTTTTTTGAATGATAATTAATTTAAATTTTGTAAATTTGCAGCCTGCACTAATGTGATGTATTTTTGTGATGCGTGTTTTTTCGGTCACAACCGACGTGTGCAGGTGATTTATAAAAACATTTTTAGACAATCATAAATTATGAAATTGTTACAAGAAAAGCTGGCACGATATGACGAGCCACAGAAGGCGAAGGCAGCGGGCATATACCCCTACTTTCGTGCGATAGAGAGCGAACAGGACACCGAGGTGCTCATCAATGGCAAGAAGGTGCTGATGTTCGGCTCCAACTGCTATTCGGGCCTTGTCAACGACCAGCGCATCAAGGAGGCCGCCATCGAGGCGACCCGCAAATATGGTACAGGTTGTGCCGGCTCTCCCTTCCTGAACGGAACGCTCGACATCCACAAGCGCCTGGAGAAGCGCCTGGCCGAGTATGAAGGCAAGGAAGACGCCATGATATATAGCACCGGCTTTGGTGTGAACCTGGGTGTGGTGTCGGCCCTGACGGGTCGCGAGGACTACATCCTGTGGGATGAGCAGGACCATGCTTCCATCATCGAAGGCCGTCGCCTGTCGTTCTCCAACTCGCTGAAATATCGCCACAACGATATGGCATCGCTGGAGAAGCAGCTGCAGAAGTGCGAGCCTGACCGCGTGAAGCTCATCGTGACCGACGGCGTGTTCTCGATGGAAGGTGATGTGTGCAAGCTGCCCGACATCGTGGATCTGGCCCGCAAGTATAATGCCAATGTGATGGTCGATGAGGCCCACGGCATTGGCGTGTTTGGCAAGGGCGGACGCGGCGTGTGCGACCACTTCGGCCTCACCGACGAGGTAGACCTGATCATGGGCACCTTCAGCAAGTCGTTTGCCTCGCTGGGCGGTTTCATCGCCACCGACAAGGTGATTACCAACTACCTGCGTCACCACTCGCGCTCCTACATTTTCACGGCAAGCATCACGCCCGCCTCGACGGCAGCGGTGAACACGGCTCTCGACATCATGCTCAACGAGCCTGAGCGCCAGGAGCACCTGTGGGAAATCACCCGCTATGCGTTGCGCGGCTTCAAGGAGATGGGTTGCGAGATTGGCAATACCGAGACGCCCATCATCCCGCTCTTCATCCGTGACAACAACAAGACATTCGCCATCACACGCGACCTGTTTAACGAAGGCATCTTCGTGAACCCCGTGGTGTCGCCTGCAGTGGCTCCTACCGACACCCTCATCCGCTTCAGCCTCATGGCCACCCACACGCACGAGCAAGTGACCATTGCCCTGGAGAAGATTCAGAAGGTGTTCCGCGCCTATGGTCTTGTTCCTTGAGAAGTTTGTAAAATAAAATCATATTTTGCCTCTTGTCTCTGTGAAGTGATGAGAGGCATTTTTTTCGTGAAAATTGTAGAAAAAAGACTTGCACAGAAGTTTTTTTTTACTTGTGTGAAAAAAAAATCACGAAAATAGTTGCTTGATATTATTTTTTCGTATCTTCGCATCATCATTTGAACAACAACTAAATTTGTATTGATATTATGATTTATAAATTTCTTGTAGGTTCGGAAGAAGCTGAAAATTTCAAGCTGGAGATTTCGATTGATTCAGAGGACACTTTTTTGCGATTGCGAAACACCATTCTCGATGCTGCCGGTTATGACAAAGAGCAGATGGACTCGTTCTACATTTGCGACGATGAATGGAACCGTGAAAAGGAGGTGACCTTCATGGATATGGGGTCGGACTCTGACGAAGATGTGTGGCTTATGGAAGACACCCGTCTCGACGAACTGCTGGAGGATGAGGGTCAGAAACTGAAATTCGTGTTCGACTACATGACCGAGCGCTACTTCTACATGAAATTGAAAGAGACCGTGCCCGGAAAGCATCTGCACGACCCGCTGTGCTCGCGCAAAGAGGGCAAGGCTCCCAAGGAAGATGTGGGCGTTGAAGAGGTGGTTGTTGCTCCCAAGATTATCGAAGCCAACATTGAAGAACTCGGCGAGGAGTTCTATGGCGACGAGGAATTCAATGAAGAAGAGCTCGAAGAACTCTCTGACGAGTTTGAGGAGGAATCGATCGACTAAACCTGCGCCTGATACACGGGGCTTAGTCGCCAAAAATATCACAGGCTTGCAACTGAGTGCAAGCCTGTTTTTCTTTATTCATTATTTAAGTTCTCTCTAATCCCTAACCTGCTTTCTCGAGGCCTTGAGGTCGATTTTGACGAGGCGCAGAATGATGTTGCCCTTGTTGTCGAGCAGTGCCATCTCGCCACTGTTGATGGCTTTGCAGGTGGCGGTCTCCTCGAGTCCTATGAGCACATCGGTCTCGAGCTGGATGTCGGGGCAGATGTAGTGCGACGACTGCAGGTCCTCAAACTGCACATCGTAGTGCTTTGAGGGGTCGATGTGCACGATGCCGTTAATCACATTGCAGCTGGTCACGGCATTGATGGTGAGCATGGGTATGTCGATCACCACCTTCACATCCTTGTCGGTAATGTTCTCGCCGTTGAGTTCCTTGAGCAGCCAGGCACCGTTCAGGAAGTCGAGGTTCTGGCGACGCAGCGTCATGAGTTCTTGCCCCTTCTTGTCCGTGAGGTGCAGGTACTGCATGTTATACAGCTGTGTGAGCTGGAAGCCACGGGTGTCGGTCAGCGCGCGCATGATGGTGCGTTCTGAGGTGGGGCCGTAGCACTCTTCCTGAGTGGTGATGAGGTGGCTAAAGGTGAGGTTGCGGCCGTTGAGCGCGAAGTCGCCGTTCAGGGCGTTGCAGCCATTGTTGCCATAAATCTTGTGGGCATTGAAGTCGAGATAGATGTAGGCACGCTCCTGGGTGCTCACGGCTTTCTTCTTCATGCTCTCGATTTCCCATTCGCCATAGAGCTGCTGTTCGGGGTCGGTCACGGCAATGGCCTGAGGCTGGTTCAGCATCAGGTTGTTCTCGTCGAGTTCTATGGCCTGCTTGTTGTGCCCAGTCTTTTTCTTGCGAGCCTCGGCGTTAGGCGATGAGGCGAGCAGCAGGGCAGCGAAAAGCGTGTATATGATGAAATGTTTCATTGAATCGGGGTTGGAAAAATAATTAGTTTTCAAATTTCGCAAAAATCTGCGAGATGAGCAAATTCTTTGTTTACTTTTAAGATAATGCAACGAGTATTTGTAGAAATTTATCATTCCTGCTGGTGGCTGCCATGGGCATATACTCCAAATGAGGTGGTTTTACGGCTGCGATTTGGTAGAACCGAATAAAAGTTCTACATTTGTGAAATAAAATACTAAATGATGATGAAAAAGTGTTTTTTGATGATGGCAGTGCTCCTTACTGCTACTTTGGCCAATGCGCAGGGACACAGCATGGGCTGCATTGTGAAAGGCGGCGTGAACTTCTCTAACATGGTGATGGGCGTGATGCCCCATGGCATGAAGGTGGGTGGTCACGTGGGCGCCGAGTGGGATTATGCTTTCTCGTCGCGCTTTGGCGTGGGTGGCGGCCTGCTGCTCAACTTCACCGGAGCAAAGTTTGCCCTCGACCAGATTAACCCGGTAGGGCACTATTTTCAGCGCGATGACGGCAAACCCATCGAGAAGGATGTGGACTACTCGGCCATCTACTTCAACATTCCCGTTATGGCCAAGTTCTATATTACCCCTAATTTGACATTCGACCTGGGACCTCAGCTGGGTATCAATGTGCAGAACAAGTTCACCAGCGATGGCGACAAGGTGAAGAAAGTGGGCCGCGGCCTCGAGACCATGGGTGCTGATGTGGTGGCTGGTTTCACTTACTTTGTGAACCGCCGGCTGGTACTGCAGGCACGCTACAACCTGAGCCTCACCAAGTCGTGGAACGACTATGAAATCGACGACACAGGCACGCAGACCACCTACTTCAACAGCGACGACCGTCTCCAGACTATCCAGCTCTCAGTAGGCGTCCGCTTCTAATTCCTCCCGCATGAGGGACAACTGTAAACTGTAGGGACACGGCGTGCCGTGTCCGTCAAATAAAAGCATTGTCTAAGGGCTGGCCTCACCGCCAGCCCCTTTTTATGCCCATTCTCTAAGAGCGAGCAGCAGAACTCGTTTTTGCGAGCATCAATCTCCTTAACTCCTCAACTCCTTAGAATTTCACGCTGTTCAAGCAACCTATTCTACTATTCTACTACTTTACTATCCTACTCGTTCCTTGTTTGCTTGTCTGCTCGTTTGCTCGTCAGCTTACATTATCCCTCGCTGGAAGGGTGCAGGTGATGGCGCTCCACGATGATGATGCCAAGCAAGATGAGGGCGCAGCCGGCAAGGCCCACGAGGCCTATGCGTTCGTCGAGTACAATGGCTGCAGCGGCCAGCGACACGATGGGGTCGAGATAGAGATAGGTCGATGAACTGATGGCACCGATGCCCTTGGTCACACGGCCCCACCAGAAGAACGCCAGCATAGAGCACACCAGCGACAGGAACAGCATGTGTCCCACAATCTCGGGCTCAAACAGTGTGCTCAGCGGCGTGAGAGTGTCCTGGCACAGCAAGAACGGCAGGCCGCTCAATATGCCATAGAAGAAGGTCTTGCGGGTGATTTCAAGCGTAGTGTGCCGACTGTTCAGCCGCTTGATGATAACCGAATAGATGGCCCAAGCCAGAGCTGCTAATACCGACAGGATGTCGCCCAGCAGGCCGTCGCCCCACACAAAGCCCTTGTGGAAGGTGAGCACCCCCACGCCCAGGAACGCTATCAGCGACCCAAGCACCTTGCTCCAGGTGAAATGCTCCTCTTTCAGGAACATCGCCGCAAGCAGCGTGGTGAACAGCGGATTTACCGCCACCAGCACCACCACATCGCTCACAAGCGTGAGGTCGAGCGCCACATTTTGCATGATGAAGTAGGCCGTGCCACCCGTCAGTCCGCAGACGGCCATGAGCAGTTCGTCGTGCCAGCCGCAGAAGCGCACCTTGAAACGGCATATCGCCAAGATGCCCACATAGGCAATGATAAAGCGATACACATATATCTCCGTAGGTGTCACGCCTCGGCCCAGCAACACCTTGGTGTTGATGAACGAAACGCCCCACACAAGCACCACCAGCAGTGCCAGCAAGTGATATTTCAGTTTATTGATGCGCATTCAAGACTACAAAGGTAGCAAAAAATTCCGCTCTACCGCACCCTTTACAGCCATTATCGCCTGTGTGGTTAATCTTCGTTAAACTTATGCATTATAACTGAAAGACTTGTGCGATGTAGTGCAGAAAACACTATTTTTGCAACCAAAACAATGAAACGCCTGAGTTTGACATACTCGCTGCTGCGCCTTGTGGCCTGCCTTGGTTTGCTGCTGAGCGGCAGTCCGGCACACGCCCAGATCAATACCGACCAGGTGCTGAACATTGGCCGCAACGCGCTCTATTTTGAGGACTACATCCTCTCTATCCAGTATTTCAATCAGGTGATTGCCGCCAAGCCTTATCTTGCCGAGCCCTATTTCTTCCGCGCCGTGGCCAAAATCAATCTCGAGGACTATCGCGGTGCCGAGGAAGATGCCTCGCTGTGCATCGAGCGCAACCCGTTCATTACCGATGCCTATCAGGTGCGAGGCGTGGCGCGCCAGAACCAGCGCAAGTTCAAGGAGGCAGTTCAGGACTACGATAAGGGACTCTCGCAACTGCCCGAGAACAAGGTCTTCCTGCTCAACAAGGCCATTTGCGAAACCGAACTCAAGAACTACGCCGTAGCCGACTCCACCTATGCCGTTTTGACCAGGCTCGACTCCAAGAACGACCGAGCCCACCTGGGCATGGCACAGTTGCTGCTCGCTACCGGCGACACCACCCGTGCGCTCGAAGAGGTGAACAAGAGTCTCGAAATCACCAAGAACTCCACCATGGCCTACGCCATGCGTGCCGAAATCAACCTCAAGGCCAACAACGACTACGAAGCTGCCGTCAAAGACCTCGATGAGGTCATCAAGCTCGAACCGCACTATGCCGGCAACTTCATCAACCGCGCTTTCCTGCGCTACAAGCTCGACGACTACTACGGCGCCATGAGCGACTACGACTATGCCGTGAGCCTCGAGCCCGACAATGCCATCGCCATCTACAACCGCGCCCAACTCAATGCCGAGGTGGGAGAGGACCTCAAGGCCATCGACGACTTCTCGCGTGTGCTCAAGCTTGAGCCCAACAACTTTCTCGCCCTCTATAACCGTGCCCAGCTCTACCTGCGCACCCAGCAGTTCAAGAAGGCGGTGAAGGACTATGACCGCATCCTCAACAAGTATCCCAACTTCGAGTCGGGCTACATGGCGAGGGCGCAGGCCAAACAGCAATCCGGCGACCTGCGTGGCAGCGAGCGCGACATGCAGCAGGCCATCGCCATCTTCAAGAAGAAAGGCATACGCGTGGCTACCTACAACCCCGCCGAGCAAGAGGCGCAGAAAATGGAGAAGGAGGCCGAGGAGCGTGCCCAGCGCGCAGCCGATGGCATCGAGGAGGAACTCACCGAGGAGGACATCATGAAGAAGTTCAACTCCCTGCTCACCGTCGAGAACGACAACAGCTTGAAGCCCGAGTACGAGAACCGTAGCCGCGGACGCATCCAGAACAGCAATGTGGAGATCGATCCGCAACCCATGTTCCTTCTCTCTTATTATAATGAGGTGAATAAACTCAACGGCAAGACCCACTACATGAAGGAAATCACCGAGGTCAACGAATCGTCGCTCCTGCCCAAGATGCTCGTCATCGCCAACGACGAGATGCAGCTCAGCGCCGATGAAATCACCGAGCGATTCACCAGTATTGAATACTACAACGGACTCATCACCACCGCCACGCCACGCGCCATCGACTACTTTGCCCGCGCCATCGACTTCATGATGGTCAAGAACCCTGCCGCTGCACTCGCCGATGCCGACCGCACGATTGCCTTGAGCAAGGACTTTGCGCTTGCCTATTTCCTGCGTGCCGACGCTCACTACCTGCTCTATCGCCTGGCGCAGAAAGGTGTGGCTAACGACGAGATGCCTGTGCTCGACGAGCGCGACAAAGAAGCTGCCGCCATGCTTCATGGTCGTGAGCAGAACGAGATTCTCTCTAAGATCATCGACGACCTCAACGAGGTGCTCAAGCGTTCGCCCAAGAATGTCTATGCCACCTACAATAAGGGCTGCGTCTATCTGCTGCTCAACGACTACACCAGCGCCATCAACTGCTTCTCGACCTGCATAGAGATTAAACCCGACCTGGGCGAGGCCTATTACAACCGCGGGCTCACCTACCTGCGTCTGGGCAACCGTGAGCGTGGCGTGGCCGACCTGAGCAAGGCGGGCGAACTCGGCATTTTGCCCAGTTATAATGTGCTCAAACGCATCAACCGATAATTTTTTCAAAAAAAATGCATTTTTCGTGTTGCAAAATCATCGCTCAACTCGTCTACATAACAAACGCGACATCAAAATAATTAAAAACATATAACAAATTAAACACTTAACACAATGAAAAAGATTCTTTTAACCCTCGCTCTCGCCCTCACTTGCTGCTGGGCATCAGCTATTAACTCCGACGATCTCTTCAATAAATTCAAAGATGCTGAGAACGCCCAGTTCATGACCATTCCGCAGGAAATGCTCGCGATGGCCATGGCACAGAATCAGGGAACCGATGAGGCTCAGAAGAAGGTGACCGAGAAAATCAACTCGCTCGATATTCTCCAGTTTGAAAACGCCGATGCTGCCACCATCAAGCAAGTGGTTGACATGGTGAACGACTTCGACGACACCTATGAGGAACTCGTTCGCTCCAGCGAAGATGGCGAGCAGGTCATCATCAAGATGAAACGCGATGGCGAGAGCTACAGCGAAATGCTCATTTTCCAGGCCGATGCCAAGGAGTGTGCCATTGTGCGCATGAACGGTAATTTTGCCCCCGACGAGCTCAACCAGCTCAGCAAAATGGGCATGTAACAACCTTTTGGCCGCTCATCCGCACACCATGGATTCTGAGACCTTTAAACTACGGTTCCTGCCGTTTACCCGCAAACTGCACTGGACGGCTTTTAGCATCATGCACAATGAGCAGGATGCCGAGGACATCGTACAGGAGGCCTTCATGAAACTATGGAACAGGCGCGATGAATTGCAGCATGTGACTAACGATGAGGCCTACTGCATCACCCTGGTCAAGAACCTGTGCCTCGATGCCAAGCGTGCCTCACACGATGCACTCGATGCCGGACCACCTGACCTCCTGCCACTCATGGCCGATGTGGATGTGGAAGACGAAGTGGAGCATCAGCAGCACATATCGCTGCTCAAGCAGTGCATCGATGAGTTGCCAGCCGTGCAGCGCCACATCATCACCCGCCGCGACATCTACGACGACGAGTATGCCGACATTGCCCTCGAGACGGGCAACACCGAGGCCAATGTGCGCGTCATCTTGAGCCGGGCAAGAAAATCAGTATTCAGTCGATTTAAAACTCTTTTGAACTATGACAACCGAATTTGCACAACAGCTGTTTGACAAGTACCTCGACGGCAACACCACAGCACAAGAAGAGAAAGAACTGCTGCAGTTCTTCAGCTCGCAACAGGTGCCCGACAGCCTTAAGGCTGAGCAGGCCTACTTCCTCAACATTTTCAACGAGAAGAAGGCTCAGCAACTCGAGGACACGCTCAGTCACAAGATTGATGCCTGGCAGGCTGCCGAAAAGGCCTTCCAGCCCGCTACAGTCAGCACTCGCAAGCACCGCTGGCTATGGGCCACTGGCATAGCGGCCTCGATTGCCGTAGTTGCCACCATAGGTTTCTCATTGCTTTCCAAGCCGACAATCGACCTCAATGCCGACACCTATGACTCGCCCGAACTTGCCTACGCCACCACCGAGCAATCGCTCGCTCTGCTCTCGAAGACCATCAACAAAGGTTGCGACGAGCTCGAAAAAATAAGCGAAATCACCCAATCACTCAAGAACACTAATTATTGAACACTATGAAACGAATCATCATCTCAGCCTTGATTGTGGCAACTTCCATCGCTTTTACCGCACAGGCAAAGGATGCCACCGTTCCGAAGCATGCGCCTGAGGACAGCGTCGCAATGGTCAGCATGCCCAAGAACATGTTCCGCGATATGCCCAAAATAGCCTACACCACCACCGAGCAGTCACTCATTCTGTTCTCGAAAACGCTTAACAAGGGCTGTAGCCATCTCGAAAAAATTAGCCAGATTTCCCATTTACTCAAGAATATCAACAGATAAACACTATGAAACGAATCATTATCTTAGCCTTGATTGTGGCAACTTCCATCGCCTTCACAGCGCAGGCACAGGATGCCATTTTCAAGAAGTATGGATCGGAAGACGGTGTCACCCTGGTCAACATATCCAAGAATATGCTGCGACTCATGCCCAAACTCAAGACGGGCAACAAGAAGGTGAAGGACACTGCCAACAAGCTCGACCACATTCGCGTACTCTCCTGCGACAAGAAGAGCACCGCTGGTAAAATCAAGAAAGACCTGCTCAACTACATCAAGAAGAACAACTACGAGGAAGTCATGTCCACCCGCGAGGGAAAGGAACTGGTTCAGATCCTGCAGCGCGACCTGGGCAACGGCCGTTTCGAGTACATCATTCTCTCTACCTCACAAAACGAGGTCAATATTGTCAACATCACCGGCGCGCTCACACTCGACGAGGCCCGTGACCTCGACTTCTGACCCCAAACAGTAGCAGGGCATTCCTCAAACAGTAGCAGGGCATTCATCTAAAAGCGGGGCTGGCACACCACACACCAGCCCCGCTTTCATTTAGCCGGTGTCAGCCCCCGTCCCTTGTCCCTTGTTTGCTTGTTTGCTCGTTAAGAGTTTTTTTCTTATCTTTGCCATATAAACTACCTGAAACTACCAATTATGCAAGGAAACTTTTCTTACCACAATCCCACCAAGCTCTATTTTGGTGATGAGTCTTTGAACTTTCTGAAAGACGAACTGAACAACTACGGCCCCGTTGTGCTGCTGAACTACGGCAGCGGCAGTGTGAAACGCAACGGCATCTACGACCAGGTGGTCGCCATCCTGAAGGAGGCTGGCAAGACCATCGTGGAGAACCCCGGGGTGATGAGCAATCCCACGCTGGAGAAACTGCGCGAGGGCGTTCAGATAGCCCGTGCCAACCAGGTCGACCTGATTCTGGCCCTGGGCGGCGGCAGCGTGTGCGACTACTCGAAGGCAGTGGCTGCCTCAGTGTTCTACGAGGGCGACTACTGGGACCAGTTCTGGCTCAAACAGCAGCAACCCGCTGCCGACCAGCGATTGCTGCCTGTGGCTTGCATCCTCACGATGGCAGGCACGGGCTCGGAGATGAACGCCGGCACAGTGATCACTGATGCCGAGAACACCTTCAAGGTGGGCCATGTGTTCGACGACCGTCTGATGCCCAAGTTCTCTATCCTCAATCCGTTGTTCACCATGACGGTACCCGAAAACCAGATGAAGGCGGGCATCTACGACATCATGAACCACATCATGGAGCAGTACTTCTCAGACTTTGACGACAACACGAGCGACTATCTCTCTGAAGGGCTGATGCGCGGCCTCATCACCGCATCGCGTGTTGCCGTGAAGAATCCGCAGGACTACGAGGCGCGCTCCAACATCATGTGGACGGCAACCTGGGCGCTGAACACCCTTCTGGGGTGCGGCAAGCGTGAAGACTGGATGGTGCACATGATAGGTCACTCGGTGGGTGCCTGGACGCATGCTCCGCATGGATACTGCCTTGCCGCCGTGTCGATGGCCTACTATCGCCGTGCCATGAAGGCTGGGTTGCCCAAGTTCGCGCGTTTTGCCAAGAATGTGTGGGATATTGCCCCCAACGGTATGACCGAAGAGCAACTGGCCGAAGCCGGACTCGAAGCCCTCAAGAACTGGATGCTCGAGATAGGGCTGCCACTGACCATAGGCGAGCTCGGCGCAACGCCCGACATGATTCCCGGCATCACTCGCGGCACCATCTGCTATCCTGCAGGCTACCTCGACCTGAAGCCCGACGACATCACCGCCATCCTCCAAGAAAGCCTGTAATGACAAAAAGTGGGGGAAATTTCCTGGTTTTTGGGTTTTTTTAGTAATTTCGTGCAGAACAAAACCTAAGACTATGAACAAAAGACTTTTTTTAGCTGCGATTTGTGTTGCTGTGATGTCGTGCATGTGTGTTGAAGCACTTGAACTGCAAGACTTTGTGCTATCACAATCGCGTGCCCGTGGCATCGAGGCTACAATGCCTGCCGCCGACGGCAACTATTATTATCAAGAGAATGGTGACTGCTCAAAAATCTATAAGTGCGCCTACCGCAACGAGAACAAGCGCGAGGTGGTGTTTGATGCAGCCTCGATAACTGACAATAGCCAGACGGAGTTCGACGGTTACAAGATGTGCGGGGGTGAAACAAAGATATTGCTGTGGAACAACAGCAACAGCATTTACCGCTACTCGTTCAGTGCCGACCACTACCTCTACGATGTGAAAGCCAAGACGCTCACGAAACTCACTGAAGCTGGTGGTGAGGAGATTGTGACCGTGAGTGGCGACGGCAAGCGCGCCGCCTATGTGAAGGACAATAATGTGTGGGTGAAAGACCTGACAACCGGTGCCCTTGAGCAGGTGACACACGATGGCGTGAAGAACAAGGTGATTAACGGCGTGCCCGACTGGGTGTATCAGGAAGAATTCGGTATCCTGAACACGCTCACCTGGAGCGCCGACGGCAGCCGGCTCGCCTTCATTCGCTTCGACGAGAGCGAAGTGCCCATGTACTCGATGACGCTCTATGAGGGCGCCTGCAAGAGCAATGCCGACTACTCGCTCTATCCTGGCAGCTACGACTACAAGTATCCTGTGGCGGGCGAGAAAAACTCGGTGGTGAGTGTGAAGTGCTACGATGTGACCTCCAAGGAGCTCTCCACCATGGCAGTACCCAAGGTTGACGATGACTACCTGCCCTATATCGCCTTCAGCACCGACCCCATGAAGCTGCTGGTGAGCAAGCTGAACCGCACGCAGAACGATTACACGCTCTATAGCGTGAACCCTGTTACGGGTCAGGCGACTGAGATCTATTGCGAGACCACTGACACATGGATAGGCGAGGAGACCCCTACTGCGGTGAAGTGCTACGACGACTTTATCGTGATCATGAGTGAAAAGAGCGGCTATATGCAGCTCTATCAGTATAGCCTCGATGGCAGCCTGATGCGCCAGCTCACCACCGGCAATGAGAATGTGACTGCCTACTATGGCTATGACAAGCGCCGTGGCGAGTTCTACTACCAGGTGACTAACGGTCCGCTGAACCGTGCCGTGAAGTGTGTTGACCTGAATGGACGCGTCACTTCTCTTACTGCTGGTGAGGGAACCTATTCGGCCACCTTCAGCCGCAATTTCGACTACTATATACTGCGCTATAGCGATGCCACAACGCCCGACCAGTATCGCATCATGGCCCGCGGTGGCAAAAAGGTGCGTGACTTGCAGCTCAATGAGAAGTATGCCGCCAAGTATGCCGCCGGCGAGGTGCCTCAACGCGAGTTTGTCACCTTTGAGAACGATGGCTACACCTTGAACGGCTACATCATAAAACCGCTGGATTTCGATCCCGCTAAGAAATATCCCGTGATCATGCAGCAGTATAGCGGTCCTGGCTCTCAGCAGGTGCTCAACAAGTGGGTGCTCGACTGGCAGCAGTACTTTGCCATGCAGGGCTACATTGTGGCGTGCTTCGATGGTCGCGGCACTGGTGGCAGGCACCGTGACTTCAAAACTATTGTCTATCAGCAGTTGGGCCACTACGAGTCGATTGACCAGATTGCCGCAGCCAATTATATGGCAAGCCAGCCTTATGTGGATGCCGACAAGATAGGAATTTGGGGCTGGAGCTATGGCGGCTATGAGACACTGATGGCCATGTCGACCGAGGGCAGCAACTATGCCTGCGGCGTGGCGATAGCTCCAGTCACCTCATGGAAATACTACGACACCATCTATGCCGAGCGATTCATGCGCACCCCGCAGGAGAATCCTGACGGCTACCGCGACGGCGCTCCGCTGGAGGCTGTGGACAAGCTGAAGGGCAGGGTGCTCATCATGTTTGGCAGCGCCGACGACAATGTGCACATCATCAATGCCATGCAGTATATCGCCAAGCTGCATCAGGCAAATGTGCAGTTCGACATGATGGTGTATCCCAACATGAACCATTCGATTAACGGCTGTCAGGTGCGGTATCCGCTCTATCAGAAGGTGCTCGACTTCTACAATGCCAACCTGAAATAAGCATGAAACGCCCCAGCCTCATAGTCATCACAGGTCCCACCGCCTCGGGCAAGACCGGCAAGGCGGTGGCACTGGCGCGGCGGCTCGATGCCGAGATTATCAGCGCCGACTCGCGTCAGCTCTATCGGGGCATGGACTTGGGCACGGGCAAGGACCTGGAGGAGTATGGCGAGGTGCCATATCACATGATTGACATTTGTCCGGCAGGTTACAAGTACAACCTGTATGAGTATCTGCGCGACTATCAGCTGGCCTATGATGACATTGCCGGAAGAGGGAAACAACCCATCTTGTGTGGTGGTACGGGGCTGTATGTAGAGAGTGTGCTCAAGGGTATTCAGTTACCGCCTGTGCCGCAGAACGATGCGCTGCGTGCCGAACTGGCCTCGAAATCGCTCGAGGAACTGACCGAGATACTCAAGCGCTACAAGACGCTGCGCAACAATAGCGACATCGATACCTGCCAGCGTGCCATCCGCGCCATCGAGATTTGTCTCTATTATCATGAGAATCCGCACCTCAAGGTCAAGACCGAGCCTCATCCCTTGACCGATGCTTTGGTGGTGGGTGTGTCGATTGATCGGGATGCAAGGCGTGAGCGCATCACCGCGCGGCTCAAAGCCAGGCTCGAGGCCGGTATGGTCGATGAGGTGCGCCGCCTCATTGATAGCGGCGTGAATCCCGATGACCTGATTTATTACGGATTAGAATACAAATTCATCACTCAGCATGTGATAGGCCAGTTGAGTTATGAGGAGATGTTCACGGGACTGGAAACCGCCATTCACCAGTTTGCCAAGCGGCAGATGACCTGGTTCCGTGGCATGGAACGCCGCGGAACGCCCATACACTGGCTGCCCTACGACCTGTCGGCTGAAGCGTTTGTGGAAGAGGTGTTGAAGTTGATGAGTTAAGTACTGACGGCTTATAGCGTTATAACGCCGAGAATGGCGTTGATGAGGGTGGTGACGTCGGTCACATTCACAGTGCCATCGCCGTTCACATCGGCCAGTTCTTTGGGCAGTTCAGATATTCCCAAGATCACATTGATGAGTTGCGTGACATCCGACACATTCATAGCGCCGTCGCCATTCACATCGCCAGAGGTGGGGGAGAAGATTTCGACTTCCCTGACGGCACCCGGAGTGTTGACATCGGCATTCCAGGCAGCGAGTCTCACCTTCACGGCTCCGCTATAGCCTTCAGGCACCTTGAGCACCACATTCAGAGTGCGTTTGAGCTCTTCGGTCCTGAGCTGGTAGAAGACCTGCTGCAGCACATTGCCGTTCAGGTCGAGCAGTTCCACGAAGGGGGAGTTCTTGGTGAGGTTGTAATTGTCCTCGCCCAGGGTGGGCGACTGCCAGTCGAATTTCACGCGGATGCTGTTGTTGCCAGTAGTGGGCTCGAACGAGGGTGAAATCAGTGTGAAATCTTTGCCAGCACTGTTGCGGAACAGCTTTACCTTATTGGCACCGATATACTCGGTGGTGAGAGTCACGCCTTCACGGGTGTAGATCCAGCCGTCGAACGAGTTGAGGTTGAATACGGCATATTGCGTAGCGCCTGCGGTAAGGGCCGAGCATAGAATGGCCAGGGATATCAGAAGATGTTTCATAGCTGTTGGTTTTATGTAGCAAAGATAATGAATAACAGTGAGAAATGCAAACATAAACAAAAATGGACACCCTCAAGAGAATGAGGAGTCCATGATTGTTTTCGAGGTATCTCTCTGATTTTCAGTAGAGATGTTTCTTTTGCAAAAACTGATTAGGCGTTTTTAGCTTTCTCAACTACAGCCTTGAAAGCTTCAGGGTTGTTCATAGCCAGGTCGGCGAGCACCTTGCGGTTAATCTCGATACCAGACTTGTGAATCAGACCCATGAGCTGCGAATAAGAAAGACCTTCCAGGCGAGCGGCAGCATTGATACGCTGAATCCACAGAGCGCGGAAGTTGCGTTTCTTGTTCTTGCGGTCACGATAAGCATAGGTGAGACCTTTTTCCCAAGTGTTCTTGGCAACGGTCCAGACGTTCTTGCGTGCGCCGAAATAACCTCTTGTAAGTTTGAGAATTTTTTTACGTTTAGCTCTTGAAGCAACGTGATTTACTGATCTTGGCATTTTTTTAAAAAATTTTGACTGTTAGCGGCAAAGTTAGATTTGCACTTTGGTGCTAAACATTCGGTTAATAAAAATGATAAAAATCTCTTCAGATTAAAATGAAAAATTTAAAGTGGTAGAAATTACTTCTTCACAAGGAGTTCACGCACGGCGTTGAGGTTACTCTTGTCGACGATGCTCATGTGAGTGAGGTTTCTTTTACGCTT
The DNA here is from genome assembly GCA_017619355.1 of Muribaculaceae bacterium. Classification (GTDB taxonomy): domain Bacteria; phylum Bacteroidota; class Bacteroidia; order Bacteroidales; family Muribaculaceae; genus Sodaliphilus. The sequence continues at coordinate 16,494 of JAFZSO010000068.1, read as the reverse complement.
TTTGCTCTTCTTGGTCAGAATGTGACTCTTGTAAGCATGTTTTCTTTTAATCTTCCCTGTTCCGGTAAAGGTGAATCTTTTTTTAGCACCGGAATTAGTTTTAACTTTTGGCATTTTGATGTTATTTAAAAAAATTATTAATAAGCGGAGTCAGGCACTTACCAAGCCTGAGCTCCTTTTTTCTCAGCAATAAAAATATTACTTGGTGTCGTCGTTGCCCTCGTTGCCGGTTTTGGGTTCCTTAGGCTCCTTGGGCTTTTTCGACTGATCCTTCTGCTTCTTGGGCGAGAGCATGATGGTCATGCGCTTGCCTTCAAGCACCGGCATCTGGTCGAGTTTGCCATATTCTTCCAGGTCGTTGGCGAATCGCAGCAACAGCACTTCGCCTTGTTCCTTGAAGAGGATTGAGCGGCCCTTGAAGAAGACATACGACTTCACCTTGGAACCTTCCTTGAGGAAGCCAATGACATGCTTGAGCTTGAAGTTGTAGTCGTGCTCGTCGGTCTGTGGTCCGAAACGGATTTCCTTGACAACGACTTTGGTCGATTTGGCCTTCTGCTCTTTAAGCCTCTTGCGCTGCTGATACTGGAACTTCTGGTAGTCCATAATGCGGCAGACGGGAGGATTGGCCATGGGCGCGATTTCAATCAGGTCGAGCTCTTGAGCGTCGGCAATGCTGAGCGCCTTGGCGATGGGATAGATACCCTCTTCCACATTGTCGCCCACGAGTCGCACCTCAGTGGCGCGAATTTCGTCGTTGACCGCGTGCTCGGGTTTATCCTTCTTGTTCCGGTCAAAACGGCCTCGACCGTTCTGAGGTCTTGGACCGCTGTTCATGGGCTTTTTGGGCCCGTTCCAAAATGGTTTTTTCTCCATCAAGTAATATTAATAGTTTATAAAAAGCGATATTATGCGCATTATCAGGTTTTTATCGTGCTGGTAATCACCCAATAATCACATCAGAAAGCCGTCTGTTGAGCGACTTCGCGATTAATATCGGCTGCAAAGGTAATAATTTTTTCTGAACCTTTATCACCTTCGCCCTGTTTTCTTACAGAAACTTCCTCACAATTAGCTTCTTTTTCGCCAACTATGAGCAAATAGGGGATTCGCTTGAGTTCGTTGTCGCGAATTTTTTTGCCGATTTTCTCGTTGCGGTCGTCAATGATGGCGCGCACATTGTTTTCGTTCAGTACATCAACCACATGCTTTGCATAGTCGTTGAATTTCTCGCTGATAGGCAGCACCACGGCCTGCTCGGGGGCGAGCCACAGAGGCAGTTTGCCGGCGGTGTGCTCGAGGAGCACAGCCACGAAGCGTTCGAGCGAACCGAAGGGCGCGCGGTGAATCATCACGGGGCGATGCTTCTGGTTGTCGCTGCCGGTATATTCCAGTTCGAAGCGTTCGGGCAAGTTGTAGTCAACTTGGATGGTGCCCAGCTGCCAGCGGCGGCCAATGGCATCCTTCACCATGAAGTCGAGTTTAGGACCATAGAAGGCGGCCTCGCCAGTCACCTGCTTGGCAACCAGGCCTTTCTCGGCGCAAGCCTCGATGATGGCACGCTCGGCCTTTTCCCAGTTTTCGTCGCTTCCCACATATTTCTCTTTGTGCTCGGGGTCGCGGAGCGAAATCTGTGCCTCATACTCAAACCCGAAGGTCTTGAAGATGAAGGCAATGATTTCCATCACGCCCAGAAACTCGTCCTTGAGCTGGTCGGGGGTGCAGAACAGGTGTGCGTCGTCTTGCGTGAAGCTGCGCACGCGGGTGAGTCCGTGGAGCTCGCCGCTCTGCTCATAGCGATATACCGTGCCAAATTCGGCAAAACGGATGGGCAGGTCCTTGTAACTGCGGGGCGAAGTCTTGTAGATTTCGCAGTGGTGGGGGCAGTTCATGGGCTTGAGCATGTATTCTTCACCCTCCTCGGGAGTGTGGATGGGCTGGAACGAGTCCTTGCCATATTTTGCGTAGTGACCTGAAGTCACATAGAGCAGCTTGTTGCCAATGTGCGGGGTGATTACCTGCTGGTAGCCATATCGCTGCTGAATCTTGGCGAGCATCTCCTGCAGGCGGTTGCGCAGAGCGGCACCCTTGGGCAGCCACAGGGGCAGACCCTGACCCACATTGTGCGAGAAGGCGAAGAGTTCCATCTCCTTGCCAATCTTGCGGTGGTCGCGTTTCTTGGCTTCTTCGAGCATCACCAGATACTCGTCGAGCATCTTCTTCTTGGGGAAGGTGATGCCATAGACGCGCACCAGCTGGGGACGCTTCTCGTCACCGCGCCAGTAGGCACCGGCGAGCGACAGTATCTTGATAGCCTTGATAGGTTCGGTAGTGGGGATGTGCGGACCACGGCACAGGTCGGTAAAGTTGCCTTGCTTGTAGGTGGTGATGTGGCCGTCTTCCAGTTCGCTGATGAGTTCGCACTTCAGCGTTTGTCCGCCGTCACCAAAGAATTTGAGGGCGTCGGCCTTGCTGATGTCGCTGCGCACCACATTCTCTTTCTTGGCCACGAGCTCGGCCATCTTCTTCTCGATTTTTTCAAAGTCGGCACTTGTGATGGTGTGTTCGCCCGGGTCAATATCATAGTAGAAGCCATTTTCGATGGCGGGACCTATACCGAATTGAACACCAGGGTAAAGTTCTTGAAGCGCTTCGGCCAGCAGGTGTGCCGAAGTGTGCCAGAAGGCGTGCTTGCCTTCAGCGTCCTCCCACTTGAATAGTTTAATCTCACCGTCGTTACAAATGGGTCGAGAAATATCCCATTCTTCATCATTGACCGAAGCAGCCAGGATGTTGCGGGCAAGGCCTGAACTGATGCTTTCGGCAATCTGCAGCGGGGTTACGCCGCTTTCGTACTGCTTGACGTTTCCGTCAGGAAATTTAATGTTGATCATCATAATTAATTTTTTGGTTTCTGCCATACAACGGCACAATTTTTCAAATTAGCTGCAAAGGTAATCATTTTCAACCGAATGCCGAAATCTTTCTCGCAAATATTTATTAATAAGGTGAAAAAACGTGCGAGCTCATGGCGGTGTTGAAATGATTTTAGTTGGGGAGATGGGGTGAGTGTCGATTTTTTTGTGTAAATTTGCTTTTTTAAAAGAAAAACTGATGGACGACGAAGTGAAAGAGAGGGAGAGCGTGCAGCTGCAGCATCCGGAACTGTGGCGGCTGGTGCTTGGGGTCGACGAGGAGAAGTTGAGCTATGTGATTTATAGTCCGGCTCAGGATAACTCGTTGATCACGGGCGATGTGCCGTTGCCTACGGGTGGCGAAGGCTATCTGAAAGCGGTGGAGAATGCGGTGTATGACACGGGCGGATTGCTGCTGAACGACTATGGTCATGTGAGTGTGGTGGTGCGCAGTGGCCGCTTCATGTTACTGCCTCCTGAACTGGCGACCGACGAGACTCTGGCTCACGATGCTTATGTGGCGGCGATGCCCGAGGCTGAAGGCGACTTTGCCCTGTGCCACCTGCAGGAGAACGACATTGACATTGCCTTTGAAATGCCCAAAGGGCTGCTGAGTTTCTTGCAGCGTACCTTCAATATGCCCACCATTGTGCATCACTTGAGTCCGCTGTGTGAGCATGCCCATAAGCAGAACGCTGGAAGCGAATCGGCCCGAATGCATGTGCATGTGAATGCCCGCACAATGGATGTGGCGGTGTTTCACGGTGAACGGCTGCAGTTTGCCAACAGCTTCAGCTACAACGATGTGCAAGATGCACTCTATTTTGCTCTGCATGCATGGCAGAGCTGCAACCTGAACAGCCGTGAGCATGAGGCGGTGATTACGGGCAACGACAAGTCCCGCCGTGACGAGTTGACGGCCGCCTTGCGCAAATATCTGGCATACGTAATGCCGGGCATCTTGCCGGCAGCCGCATTAAGAATAGGGGAGAATGCCCATCTGGCTCCCAACGAATTAATATTACAGGCCCTATGCGAATAATTACAGGAAAATACGGGCGCCGCCGTTTTCAGGTGCCCACCAACATCAGTGCGCGCCCCACGACCGACATGGCGCGTGAGAACATCTTCAATGTGCTTGAGAACTGGGTGGACTTTGAGGGGCTCACCGCCCTCGACCTGTTCTCGGGAACGGGTGCCATCAGCTTCGAGTTCCTGTCACGTGGCTGTGCCAAGGTGACCAGCGTGGAGAAGGCATCGACGCAGTACAACTTCATACGCAAGGTGAAGCAGATGCTCAACGAGAAGAACCTCATTCAGGTGAAGGGCGACGCCTTCAAGTTCATCGAGACCTGTGCAGAGCAGTTCGACATCATCTTTGCCGACCCTCCCTACGACTTGCCCAATCTGGCCGACCTGCCGGGGCTGATCCTGAACTCCAAGATGCTCAAACCCGGCACCATTGTGATTGTGGAACACAGCAAGGCGAACGACTTCAGCGAATTGCCGCACTTCTACCAGAAGCGTGTGTACGGCAAGGTGAATTTCTCGATTTTCAGGATGAGTGATGAGGAAGCAGAGATCAGTGATTAGAAATGAAATAAAAAAACGAACCGATCTCGGTTCGTTTTTTATGTTGTAATCATTTGTTTCAAAGCCTAAAAGCGATAGGGATGATGCATCGCACATTCACCTTGATGTTGTTGATGGAGCCAGCTTCCCATCGCGGCATCTTCTTGATGACGCGCACGGCCTCCTCGTCGAATGACCGATAGCCCGAACTGCGGAAGACCCTCACATTGGTCACCTGTCCGTCGGTGCCGATGATGAAGCTGCACAGCACGCGCCCTTGACGATGATGCACATACTCCTCGTAGGGATATTCGCGAGTGTCGTTGATGAAGTTGACAAGGCCGTGTTCACCACCGGGGAACTGGGGCTGAACCTCGACTTGCTCAAATTCGTAGTACATCATGTAGCTCGACTTGTCGGGTGAAAGCGGGTTAACTGTACCCACGCGTCTGCCTTGACCCATCATAGACAGGGAAATTAGGACAAATACAAGAAACAAATCAAAGCGTAAAAATCGGCGCATAAGTAGTGTTTTTAGGTTGTGGTCAGTGGCTAAAAACCAAAAACCAATGCAAATATAAGAGTGAATTTGGAAAAAGCAATACAATCACCCACTGAATTTGAAGATGATTAAAAAAGTTTCATTTTTTTTTACAGATGATGCTGTGAATCATGATGGTTGTAAAAAAAAATTAAACAAATATACTAAAAAAGGATATTTCACGTTATAAAGGGAAATAAACGATTTCAAGAAATGAAAATGAAAGTGAATCGACATATAATGGCAGCTTCTTTACTGCTTGCCGGCGCTATGGCGGCAAGTGGTGAAGAAACCACAAATGCCTATCAGTTTCTCAATATCACGCCCTCGAGTCACGTGTATGGTCTGGGTGGGCATAACATCACCATCATTGACGACGACATTAACCTGGTGGAGCAGAACCCGGCGCTGCTGGGTCCTGAGATTGACCATCAGGTGGGCCTGAACTATATGAAATACATTGGTTCGACCAACTTCATGGGGGGCCGCTACGGCCAGGGACTGACTGAGCACAGCGCGATTGCCGTGGGGATTCAGTATTATGGCTACGGCGAGTTCATAGGCACCGATGCCGAGGGAGTGCAGACGAGCACATTCAATGCAAGCGATATCAACTTCAATGTGACCTACAGCCACGACATTACCGAGAATCTGCGTGGCGGTATCACGGTCAAGTATCTATACTCGAAGTATGAGGAATACTCGGCAGGAGCCATTACTGCCGACCTGGGTGTCAACTACTACAACCCCGAGAGTGAACTGTCGCTCTCGCTGGTGCTTAAGAACCTGGGCGGCCAGGTGAAGAAGTTCAATGACCGCACCGACAATGTGCCCTGGGACGTGCAGGTGGGTATCTCAAAGATGCTCAAGAGTGCGCCTGTGCGGCTCTCGCTCACGGCATGGAACCTGCGCTACTGGCATTTGCCCTTCTATAAGATTGCCGACAAGAACAATCCCAACTCCGATCTGGTGAAGGAGGACAAATTCGGCAGCAACCTGCTGCGTCACCTGGTGTTCGGCATAGAGGTTCTGCCCACCGACAAGCTCTACATAGGTCTGGGCTATAACCACAAGGTGCGGACCGATATGTCGACCTATCATCGCAACTTCCTGTCGGGCTTCTCGTTGGGAGCTGGCTTGCGCGTGCGTGCCTTTGGCATAGGCGTGGCACTGGCTCAGCCACACACCAGCGCTACTACCTTCATGTTCAACCTCACTACGAGCATTGGCGAGCTGATGCACTGATGAAAAATGGGATTTTTTCATGAAAATGTTGGTTGTGACGCAATTTTTCTTTACATTTGTGAATTGAAAGAACTTTTACTTGTCAAATCTTAAAAATTAAAAGCTTATGAAAAAGTATTTAGCTGAATTAGTTGGAACATTTGTTCTCACATTTCTTGGATGTATGACAGCAGTGATGCTGAAATGTGGTGCCGACACGGCATCGGTAGTGGGCACTGCATGTGCCTTCGGTCTTGCTGTTGTGGCTATGGCTTACACCATTGGCGGCATCAGTGGTTGCCACATCAATCCCGCCATCACGCTGGGTTGCTGGCTGAGCAAGCGCATGAGCAGCAAGGATGCCATTATGTATATGGTATTCCAGGTGATTGGCGCTATCCTGGCTGCAGCAGTCATGTTCTTGATCTTTAAACTGGGTGGGGCTGATAAAGTAGATGCCCTCGGACAGAATGTTTGCCCTGACGGCAAAAACGGCATTGGTGTAGGCTTTGTGGCTGAGGTTATCCTGACCATGCTCTTTGTGCTGGTTGCGCTCGGCGCTACTTCCAAGACTAATGGCGCTACCAACAACTTTGCTGGTCTGGCCATCGGTCTGTCACTGATTCTTATCCACCTGGTAGGCATCAATATCACGGGCACTTCAGTGAACCCCGCTCGCTCGATTGGTCCCGCTCTGTTTGTGTGCGGCGATGCCCTGAAGCAGATTTGGGTGTTCATCCTGGCACCGTTTGCTGGTGGTGCACTGGCAGCCCTTATCTGGAAGATTATCGAGCCCTGCGACAAGTGCGAGAAATGAGCATGAGAACGCCTGCAAAGGCAGTTCCAAGCATATAAAAGAAACCCTCGACACCATCACGGTGCGAGGGTTTTTTGCTTTAGGCGAGTTTTGTGGCTGGCTATTTCGTGAAGCCACTGATGATGAGACCTAAGCTCCAGCGATTCTTGATTTCGGGACCAAATCCGTTCTTAAACAGCGACTGGGGTGCGTAGCGCAAGTAGGCACCTATTCCGTGCCATGTTACCCTGACGAAGCCGTCGACCGAGAACTTGCGTTGGTTCAGCCCGTGCGTGGTGACGCTGTAGTCATCCACTCCCATGCTGTGAGCGTTGGTCATGCTGGCATAGAAGTTCCAGTTGAGCACGGGACCGGCAGCGATGTTCCAGCGCTTGCCCAGGTTCTGATTGATCATGATGGGAAACTGCATGGAACGCACCAGGAGCGATGCCTGGTGGTTCTCGAATGGCTCAGCGAGTGTGGCAAAGCCCACCACACCATTGCTGCCGAGGCACCACAGTGCGGGTTTGTTGAGGCTGTAGCTTGCCCAGTTGAAACCGATACCCGCCGAGAGGGTAGTGCGCTCGCGATTGAAGGTGTAACCCACAGAGAGGAAGTTGAGAATACCCACCTCGGAGTGTGACCGCTTGATAATGTCGCGGTTGCCAGCTTCCACGGTGTTGCCTCCCCAGCCCACATAGAGGTCGCTCATGAACAGGCAGAAGTGCTTGTGGGGCTTGTCAGCAGCTTGCAGCGAATCGGTTTGGCTTGTCTCTTGCGTTGTGCCCATCGGGCTTGTTTCCTGTGCTAGCATCAGCAGCGGGAACAGCAGTATTGCCAGAATTAAAAATAAGTACTTGGAATCCATAAGTTTAAAGCATTTGTAATTGGTTATTATTCTTCGTTTCTATATTCGAGGATGTCGCCCGGGGTGCACTCGAGCACGCGGCAAATGGCGTCGAGCGTAGAGAATCGCACGGCTTTAGCCTTGCCGGTCTTGAGGACCGAGAGATTGGCGACGGTGATGCCCACGCGCTCGCTCAGTTCGTTGAGCGACATCTTGCGCCGTGCCATCATTACATCAAGATTCACGATAATCATAGTGCAAAGGATTTAGATGGTGAGTTTTTGTTCTTCGGCAGCATCGTAGGCCAGCTTGTAGAGGATGGCGATGAGCAGCGTTACTGCAATGTAGATGAAGGGGCTATCAGTGAGCACAATCTCGCGGGCATTCGAGCATATCAATTTCAAGTTGTCGGAAACAAAAGCGTGGATGGGCAGCACAACGACCAGTGCAAACAGAATTTTCACATTGCAGCGGTTGAAAATCTCACCACGCTTGATTGATTTGAGAATGTTCTTCACAAAGGCGATGAGCAGGGCAGCGGTCACGAGAATGAGCAAGCGGTTGGCAATGAACCAGCCAATCTTTAGAGCCTTGTTGGGAGCCACCAGGTTGAAGGTGCTTGCTGCGTTGCTCTCGGTGATGAAGAGATAGGTCTTGATGCCGTAGAGGACAATTCCCATAATGATGAAGATGAGCGTGAAAGTGCTCACAATCTTGAGGGCTTTGATAGATTTTTTTTCCATAATTTGTGGTTTTAAAAGTCAGTAGTGTTGATTGATTTCTGTTGCAAAGATAATACGAATTATCGAAAAACGATAAATAAATCTTGAATTTTAATATTTTTTAATCATTTTGCGAGAAATATCCTTTATAAAAAGGTGTACTGTGAATATGAGCGAAAAGGGCAGTATTAAATGCTCAAAAGTGTTGCATTGCAGCGATAAAATGATTAATTTTGTGAACAATAAAACTACCATCGAGAAATGATGAAAAAGAACATAGGTAAATTGGCGATTGTGGCCATGCTTGCAATGCTCGCGTGCTGCGGTGGGAAAGCCACATCGCCGTTGAGCCAGCAGGCCAAGCAGCGTGCCGTGAAGGCTGCCAAGAATGTAGAAGCGATAGAGTCGACCGATACCTTTGCCATTCAGGCGGCACTGGTTGAGGCGGCAGGCTTGCGCAGCCAGTATCTGCTCAAGGAAGATGAGATAGCTGCCGAGGACTTTGACGAGGCGTTTATGAATCATCTGCAGAATCATCGGCCCGACCTTGCAAAGGCGCTCAAGGGTGCAAAAAAATGAAGTTGTAAATCTAACATAACCTGATAACAGATGAAAAAGTTACTGATAATAGCGTTGCTGGGGCTGGTAATGGCCTCGTGTGCCGACAAGAAGTCGCAGGAGGCTGGCCAGAAGGCGGCCGCCGACTTTGTGGCGGCATGGAGCGCGGGCATAGCGCAGGCCGACAGTGCCTATAAGGCGTCGCTCGACAGTCTGAACTTGATAAAGGGTTCAGCGGAGGACTTCAACGAGGCATTTCTTGCCGCGATTGAGGAGAATGGCAACGATACCATTGCGTGTGCCGCCATGTTGCTCTCGCTGGGTGGCGAAGACCTGGCGAAACGCACGGCGCAGCCTGTTGTTGACGGGTTGCTCGATGGCTCGCTTGATCGTGAGGCGGCCAATGGTAAGGTTCAATTGGTGCATTTCCTTGCTCAAGAACTGAACCTGCCCGATGTGGCGGCCGACTGGGATGCACGCATCGAGGGACTGGTCAAGGACCTGAGTGTAAAGAATCAGATGAAGGTCTATGCCGCTTCGTCGACTCCTGAAGACCTCGCTGCGGCACTGCTTGAGGATGCCAATCAGCCTGGAGCTGACCAGAAACTGATTGAGGAGCAGGTGGCGGCGTTGGGCGAGATTTACACTCCAGAGGAGATGCAGCGCTTTGAGGCTATATATAAAAAAGGTGTCAAGAACTGAAAAACAATAACGATATGAAAACCTTCAACGAATATCTCGAGATGGTGAACAAGGAGATCAAGGCCATACCTTATCCCCAGTCGCCATCAAACCTGTATGAACCCATTGCCTACACCATGGCGCTGGGCGGCAAACGCATCAGGCCCGTGCTGGTGCTCATGGCTTGTGATGCCGTGGGTGGCGATGTGAGCAAGGCTGTGAAGCCCGCAGTGGGACTGGAGCTGTTCCACAACTTCACGCTGTTGCACGACGATGTGATGGACAATGCCGATGTGCGTCGCGGTCAGCCCACGGTGCACCGTCGCTGGAACGACAATGTGGCCATCTTGAGTGGTGACACGATGCTCACCATGGCAACCCAGTACATCGGTCAGGTTGAACCTCAACATCTGGCGGCTGCCAACGAGCTGTTTAATGCTACTGCCATCGAAGTGTATGAGGGTCAGCAGTATGACATGGACTATGAGCGCCGTCGCGAGGTTACCGTGGAGGAATACATCAAGATGATACGCCTCAAGACCTCGGTGCTGCTGGGTTGTGCCTGCAAGCTGGGTGCCATCATTGGCGGGGCCGACGAGAAGACGGCTCAGGCACTCTACGAGGTGGGCGAGAATCTGGGCATCGCCTTCCAGCTCGAGGACGATGTGCTCGATGTGTGGGGCGACGAGGCCACCTTTGGCAAGGAGATAGGCGGCGACATCATGAATAACAAGAAGACCTTCTTGATGGTCAATGCGTTCAAACTTGCCAACGAGGAGCAGGCGGGCCGCTTGCGCCGCTGGTACACCGATGCCTATGCCATGAAGCAGGAGAAGGTTCCCGCTGTGACTAGCATCTTTGAGGAGCTGGGCTTGCGCGAGATAGCCGACAAGGCGATAGGCGAGTACACCCAAAAGGCACTTACGGTGCTGGAGTCGATAGAAATGAGCGACGATGCCCGCGAGTCGTTTACCGCACTGGCAGCCTCGTTGGTGAATCGCAATAAATAAGCCGTGATTGATTCACACGCCCATATCTACTGCGATGCGTTCGACGACGACCGCGACCAGGTGATAGCGCGTGCCCGCGAGACGGGTGTGCGACACATTATCATGCCCAACGAGAATCTGGAATCGCTTTTGCGCCTCAAGGCGGTGCGTGATGCCTATGGCGACTATGTGTCGCTCACCATCGGTCTGCATCCCGAAGATGTGGATGGTGACTTTGCATCAAAGTTGGCAACCATGCACAAAATGCTTGCCGACGAGCCGTGGGTGGCGGTGGGCGAAGTGGGCATCGACCTGTATTGGGATAAGACCTGGCGAGAACAGCAATTGGAGGCACTTGACACACAGCTTCACTGGTGTGTGGAGAAAGACATCCCCTTTATCATGCATTGCCGCGACGGACTCGACGAGTGCCTGTGGGTGCTCGACAACTTCGATGGGCCATTGCCCCGAGGTGTTTTTCACAGTTTCACTGGCACGGTGCAGGATGTGGAGGCGGTGCGGCGGCATGGCGACTTCTACTTTGGGGTGAACGGCATTGTTACCTTCAAGAAGAGTGCAGTGAAAGAGATATTGCCTGTGGTGGGGCTTGACCGGCTGTTGCTGGAGACCGATTCGCCCTATCTGGCGCCAGTACCGAACCGAGGGAAGCGCAACGAGAGCGCCAACATTCCGCACATCTGCCGGTTTGTAGCAGAGCAACTGGGCGTGCCCGTTGAGACGGTGTCGGAGGCCACCGACCGCAATGTGGCCGACCTTTTCAGAATAGAACTGTAATCAGCAAGATTTTTAGCGGATGCCGAGGATGCGGTGGGTCTGGAGTGACAGGCGCCACTGCGGATTTTGCAGCACGGCATCGACACACAATTGAATGTTGTGCCGCTTTTGCGCTTCGTCGGGCACAAAGCAGGGCTGAAGGAAACGGTGAGAGGCGTGGATGTGATCGTACTGACTGAGGTCCTGACCCAGATAGATTACCTTGAGTTCGTCGCAATGGGTGAGGATGCAGGGTGCCTCGTCGCCACCGTCAAAGTCGGTCTTGGGGGAGAGGGTCACCCAGTCGATGCCGTGGGGCAGGGGATGGGTGCCGTTGGTCTCGATGGCGATGCGTTTTCCAGTGGTTTTGAGGGCGGCGATGAGTTCGTCGTCAACGAAAAGGGATGGTTCGCCGCCCGTGAGCACGATGAGCGGGGCTGCGGGATGCAGCATGACCTGTTCCACGATTTCATCGGCGGTCATGAGCGTGCCATTGAGGTGCTGGGTATCGCAGAAGTTGCACCGGAGGTTGCAGCCGCTGAAGCGGACGAAGATGCTTGCAGTGCCGGTGTTGAAACCTTCGCCCTGCAGCGAGTGGAATATTTCGTTGACCTTATACATCAAGCAGTTCAGTCGAAGTTCTGGGGAGCATCGTCGGCAATGTAGCTTGCCTTGTTGTCGCGCGACTCCCACACATCGGCACGGTAGCAGTTAGGCACGGTATCGACAATCCAGCGGGCGATGTTCTCGGCGGTGGGGTTGAAGTCGAGCACCTCGTTGAGGTTGCGGTGGTCGATGCGTCCGTGAATGAGTCGCTTGATTTCAGTGAAGTCGCACACCATGCCGTTGCTGTCAAGCTCCTGGGCACGGCAATAGACATTCACTTTCCAGTTGTGGCCGTGCAGGTTCTCGCACTTGCTCTCATAATCAAGGTAGAGTTGGTGGCACGATGAGATTTCGAGAGTTTTTCTTACATAATACATATCGTTGTCTTTTTTAGTCGTCTAAATATTGGGTGGTGTCGTCAATGCCGGCCTCGCGCAAGGCTGCACGGCGCTCGCGGCAGGTGCCGCACTTGCCGCAGTGCTTTTCGCCGCCTTTGTAGCAGGAGTAGGTTTCGCTGTAGTCAAGTCCCAGCGCCTTGCCATGACGGGCGATGTCGGCCTTGCTGAGATGGGTGTAGGGAGCAAAGACTTCAACATGTTCGTAGGTGCCCATCTGCATGGCCTGCGACATGGCATCGATGAAGGTGCCTCGGCAGTCGGGGTAGATGGAGTGGTCGCCAGCATGGTTGGCTATCAACACACGCTTCAGGCCGTTGCTCTCGGCAATGCCGCAGGCGATGGAGAGCATGATGCCGTTGCGGAAGGGCACGACGGTCGATTTCATGTTCTCGTCGTCATAGTTGCCTTCGGGGATGGCATCGGCACTCTCGAGCAGGGCGCTCTTGAAATAGCGGTGCATGAAGTCGAGTCTCACGATGATGTGCTTGATGCCCAGGCGCTGGCAGTGGGTGACGGCGCACAGGCGCTCACGGCCGTTCTGCGTGGAGCCGTAGTCAAAGGTGATGGCGAGGGCAATCTCGTCCTTGTATTCATAGAGCATGGTGGTTGAGTCCATGCCGCCTGAGGTGATGATAACGGCGTCTTTCATTGCAATTCGTTTAGCGTTTGTGGTTGTCGAGGTTGGCAAGGAGTCGCTGCTTTACCATATCCTGGTGGTCGGCATCGCCATAATTGGCGAAGGGCAGGATGGAGATGCCTCCGCGGGGATTGAACAGGCCTTTCACCTCAATGTACTTGGGATCCATGAGGGCGATGAGGTCCTTCATGATGATGTTCACGCAATCTTCATGGAAATCGCCGTGGTTGCGGAAACTGAAGAGGTAGAGCTTGAGGCTCTTGCTCTCGACCATGCGCACGCGCGGGATGTAGCTGATGATGATGCGTCCGAAGTCGGGTTGCCCCGTCTTGGGGCACAGAGAGGTGAACTCCGGACAGTGAAGCGTGACGAGATAGTCGTTCTCGGGGTGCTTGTTGTCGAAGGTCTCGAGCACCTCGGGTGTGTAGCCGAATTCATATTTCGTGTTCTGGTTACCGAGCAGGGTCACCCCTTTGAGTTCGTCGTTGTTGCGTGGCATGACTGATAGCGTTTTAGATTAATAGAATGCAAAGTTACAAAAAGTTATGGTTTTATCATAAAAATAATGTGCGGCTGTGGTTGAAAGACTTGCTGAATCGTGAAATTATGGTTAACTTCGTGGTCTGAAACAAGTATAGCAGTATGCCTCGTTTTGAACTGAACATATTGGGCTGCGGGTCGGCGACGACCAGTCTTCAGCACTTGCCGTCGTGCCAGGTGCTGAATGTGCGTGACAACCTGTTCATGATTGACTGCGGCGAGGGTGCCCAGCTCGAGGTGCGGCGCATGAAACTGAAGTTCTCACGGCTGAACCACATCTTCATCAGTCACTTGCATGGCGACCACTGCTTCGGCTTGCCTGGGCTGCTGTCCACCTTGGCACTGGTGGGCAAGACGGGGAGCGTGACGGTGCATATTTTTCAGGATGGTGCCGACCAGTTCAAGCATTTGCTCGACTACTTTTGCCGCGAAATGCCCTACGAACTGCGGTTTCATGTGATTGAGCCCCGCAAGGCGGTCATCTATGAAGACGATGCCATCACGGTGACAACGATTCCGCTGCGTCATCGCATTCCGGCGGTAGGTTTCCTCTTTGCCGAGAAGCCCAAGATGCGCCACATCATTCCTGAAGCGGTCCAGCGCCATGAGGTGCCGCGACACTTTATGAACAGTCTGCGTCAGGGGCGCGACTATGTGACGCCCAGCGGGGTGGTGATACCTAACGGCGAACTCACCCTGCCTGCCGAGCCGGCGATGAGCTATGCCTATTGCTCCGACACGATGCTCTCGAAGCGGGTGATCAATGCGGTGAAGGGTGTGGACTGGCTCTATCACGAGGCGACCTACGGCGACGAGTGTGCCGTGCAGGCACACAAACGCTATCACAGTACGGCGCGCGAGGCAGCCATGGTGGCGCGTGAGGCGGGGGTGAAAAAGCTCATCATCGGGCATTTCAGCAATCGCTATGTCGACAACAGCGTGCTGCTGCAACAGGCCCAGGAGGTGTTCCCTAATACCATCCTCGCCCGAGAGGGCCTGGTCCTCGACCTCAATAAATGATTTTCAAGCAGACGAGCAGACAGGCAGACGAGTACAGGCATGCAACCATGACATAATTCTCTCGCAAAAAGCACAAAAAGGAGTCCCAAAAAGTCTCAAAAAGCCGCGCCCTACGCGCGGGATTTTTTTCGTGAGTTGGTGACTTGCTAATGCCTGGTGGATTGTGCTAAAGGGCAATAAAAAAAGAGTGCCGGTTAAGGCACTCTTTGGCAAAAAATGGTTTTGCAGCGTTGTTGTGCAAAATTATTTGGCGGGTTCCCACTTGCAGCGGACTGGGGAGACGATGGCGCCGTCTTTTTTCAACTCGGCGAATGCCTTGTCAATAACCTTGCGGTCGAGGCCCGACAATTCAGCCACTTTGCCTGCGTTCAAAGGCACACCGGCCTTGCGCATGACTTCGAGCACTTGTTCTTTTGCTTCCATCATCGACAGGAATTAGAGTTGCGTGAAAAGCCAGCTCTGCACACCGATTTTCTCGATGAGTTCAAGTTGCCCCTGCGACCAGTAGAGGTCTTCCTCCTCGTCGGCGAGGTAGGCCTTCATGATGTCATAAGTAGTGGGGTCGTCACGGAGTTCTGCCATGCACTTGTAGAGAAGCTCCACGCCTTTCTCTTGAATGGCGAGGTCGGCCTTGATGTAGTCCACGGGGTCGGCAACGAGGTCACGAGCCTTAGCGCCGTCAAACTTCACATCGCCGCCGAGGTCAAGGATGCGGTCAACGAATTTTTCAACCCAAGCCATCTCTTCGGTGAAGTGGTTAACATACTTGTCGCCCAGTTTGCCTAAACCCTGCGACTTGAAAAGTTGTCCTTGCAGCTTGTGCACCAATGCGCCCTCGGTAAGGCCGGTAACGAAGAACTGCAGTGTCTCGATAGTTTTTTTCTTATCCATTTTGCTATGATTTATAATAGTTATTTTTGCATCGCAAATTTACCGAAAAGTCACAATACCGTAAAATTTTAAGCAAACCAATGATTATCCCAAACGAAACATTGATGATTTTTTTGTAACTTTGCCACATCAATGCTTTAATCGTTATGTATAATCTTCAAGACTACTTTAACAAGTTCGGCAAGGAACACTTGAATGAATTGTGGAACGGCAAAATGGCGTGTGCCTTTTTCAACGGTGAGCGCACAATGACAACCAATGAAATGACCGAATCGCTCAACTGCTACACATTCACCCTTATTACACAAGGCGAAATGACCCTCTTGAACGGGAATACCAATCTTTCATTTTCCAAGAACGACATCTACAACTACTATCCTGGCAGTTTGTTGCGCATAGTTGATGTGAGCGACGACTTTGAAGCCATTAGTTTGATGGTCGACGAGCAGATGGCTCACAGCGCACAAGCATTCCGAAATCTGTTGCGCGCTTCAATGGTGCCCATATCACAGTTCGGCAACTGCAAATTGTCGCTCACAAGTAGCGACGCAAGCAGGGTGCAATCGGTCATGATGCTCATAAGCGAGTACATATCCCAGCCGTTGTCGCTGAAAAACGAGATATTGGAAATGCTTTACTCCGTGTTTATTGACGATTTGATAAGTATCCAGGCGTTTGAAAAAACACGCCTCTCCATTACGAAGCAATCAGAGGAAATATTCATTTCTTTTTATGCGTTGGTGCAGAAAAACTACATAGAGCAACATAACATCGGGTTCTATG
>JAFZSO010000067.1 GCA_017619355.1 Muribaculaceae bacterium | reverse complement strand
GACATCTTCTCATTCAGCCATCCACTCGTAGCTCTCGGTAGTGCTGCAGGAATGAGATATGCCCAAAAGTCAGCTCGTTTGGATGACAATTACGCCGTTGCCGAGATGGAAATGGCAGCAAATCAACTTGATGGGGCAGCATTATCTGGCGAACCCTTAGAGTCTGGGGTCAACAACGAGAACCTCGGCAAAGTACAGATGCGAGAAGCTGACGTGAAGACCGCTCTATGGATGCCCAACCTCGTCACCGACGACAAGGGCAATGTCTCCATTGAGTTTGAGGCACCCAACTTCAACACCACCTGGATTGTGCAGGCCATCGGTTACTCTACCGACCTCTATGCCGACAAGCTCAGCCTCGAGATGCTCACGCAGAAACCGCTCATGGTCAAGTCCAGCCTGCCGCGATTCTTGCGTCAGGGCGACGTCGCCACACTGGCTGCACAAGTGCAGAATGCTACCGACAAGGAGGCAAAATGCGATGCCGTCATCGAACTCTTTGACCCGCGCACGGGCGATGTGATTGCTTCGCGCAAATTCAACGAAACGCTACAGCCCATGGGCACCAATCCCGTCACCATCGACTGGACCGTGCCCCAGGATATGCCCTTCGTGGGATTCCGCATCAAGGCGGCCAACGATGTGTTTGGCGATGGCGAGCAGGTCATGCTCCCCATCCTCGAATCCATCTCGCCCGTGATTGAGACCAAGCCCTTCTTCATCAATCCCGGCGACCCGAGCTTCAACTTCAAGATGCCGGTATTCCCCAACGATGCCCGCGTCACCCTTGAGTATTGCGACAACCCCGTGTGGTATTGCGTTACGGCACTGCCCACCATCTTCAACAACAATTATGGTATCTCCACTTCACTGGCGCACAGCCTCTACGCCCTCACGCTGGCACAGGGCGTAGCCAAGTCGCAACCCCAAATCAAGGAAGCCATCACTTACTGGAAGCAGCACAACGAAGACTCTACCCTCGTTTCCATGCTTGCCAAGAACAGCGACCTCAAGATTGGCACACTGCTCGCCTCGCCCTGGCTCCAGGAAGCCGACAGGCAGACCCTGCGCATGTCGAAACTCGACGAACTTTTCGACGAGGTGAAGATGAAAGTCGAGCACGACCGCATCGTCGAGATGCTCCGCGATCTTCAGATGTCTGACGGAGGCTGGACCTGGTATCGCTACCCCGAGTGCAAATCTTCACTCTGGGCAACCGAAACCATCCTCGAAATCATCGGCGAACTCCAGCACCTGGGCTATCTCACCGACGATGCCGACATCAACGACATGGTGAAACGCGCCATGACATACTACGATAAGGAATACCTCGACATCCTCAAAGAACGCCAGAAGGTTGACAAGAACAACTACTCAGGCTTCTCCAGTTATGTATATGTGCGCTCCTTCTTCAAGGACATCGCACTCAGCAAGGCAAACGCCGACCTGATGAAAAAGGCGCTCAAGGCCATGAAGAAGGACTGGAAGGGGCTCTCTCTGGGTGAAAAAGCCTTCTTCACCATGGCGCTCAACCGCAACAACGAGCAGAAGACCGCCAAGGACATAGTCGAGTCAATCCGTCAGTTCTCCATCGTCAAACCCGAATTGGGCATGTACTGGGACAACCTGCAGACTGGTGGCTGGTACTTCAACGACAAGGTGGCGGTCACTTCTACCATTCTTCAAGCCTTCTATGAGATTGACCCGCGCCAAGATGAAATCGACCAGATTCGCAAGTGGATTCTGCTCATGAAGCAGTCTAACGATTGGGGCAGCTCCAGCCTCGCCGCCGATGCTGTCTACACACTGCTTGCCACCGGCACACAATGGCTCTCTCGCAACGAGACTCCAGCCATCACGCTCAACGGCACACAGGTAGAGTTCGACAAGGTGGCTCAATACCTGGGCTACTGCCGCACGCAGATTCCCGCCATCAGCAATGCCGAACTCAACATCGACCGCAACGGCAACAATCCCGCATGGGGCGCCGTCTACTGCCAGTACAAGGCTCCCATGGATCAGGTGAAGGAATACAGCATCACCGAGCTCTCCATCACCAAGGAGTTCTATGTCTATGCTCAAGATGGCACACTCCACACGGCAAGCGAACTCAAGGTGGGCGACAAGGTACAAGTGCGCACCGTCATCAAGAACAACAAGGATCTTGACTATGTAACCGTCACCGACGAGCGCGGTGCTTGCTTCGAACCCGTCGACCAGATTTCGGGCTACCGTCACCAAGACAGATTGTGGTACTACCTCGAGACCAAGGATGCCTCGACCAACATCTTCTTCGACGATCTGCGCAAGGGCACACATGTCATTACCTACGATGTGTTTGTGACCGCTCCCGGGCAATACAATGTGGGCATCGCTACGGCTCAATGCCAGTATGCACCCCAAATCTCAGCCCACTCTGCCGGCCGCGTCATCACCATCAAACCCTAAAGCCTTTCCAGAACCTCTAGAATATCTAGTATGGCTAGAGGGCCCAGAAAGGCTAGAGGGGCTAGAGAGGCTAGAATCTCTAGAAACAACACAAGAGGGAGCCGCATCACCGCAGCTCCCTCTTATTATATTACTCTCACACCCCCTCCCTAATCCCTCATCTCTAATCCCTCATCTCTAAACCCTCAACTCTAAACCCTAAACCTTCTTACAGAAATACCGCCACAGCGGAGCCGCCATCAGGGCCTGCTTCATCTCATCGCGCTCCAGCATGCTGCGCACCTCATCCTCGCTCATCAGCACCACCTCAATGTCTTCGCTGGCATCAAGTTGCTGGTCGGCAAGCCGCTCCACACCTTGCGCCAGGAAGCAGTAGGTCAAGTTATCACAGATGCTCGGGTTCTGCCCTATCGTCATCACCAGTTCCCACTTGCCGCCGCCATAGCCCGTCTCCTCCAGCAGTTCGCGTTTGGCGGCATCGATAGGCTGCTCGCCCGCCTCGCTCACACCGGCACACAGCTCGATGAGCACCTCGTCGAAGGCATGACGGTACTGGCGTATCATCACAAACTGCCCGTCCTTGGTGATGGCAGTCACATTCACCCAGTCGGGGTACTCCAGCACATAGTGCTCGGGGTTGATGCGTCCGTCGGGCAGTTGCACCTTGTCGACGCGGGCCGTGAGCCATGGCCGCTGTATCAAGTACCTCGATTCCAGTGTAGTCCACTTCTTGATTTCCTTACCCATAATGCGTGTGGTTTTATTCAGTTACAGTCATTCCGTGCTTGCGCAGATAGGCACGAGTGCGCAATGCCATGTTCTCGCACAGTTCCTTGCGATAGAGCCACAACTCAAGTGAGTGATAGTTGCCTACCTTGCCTATGAGAGGCAGCACATAGTGTGTGCCTGTATAGCCATCCACCAGCAGCAGCTTTGTTGCCGGGTCAAGGTGTACCGTGAGGGTATCTGTTTGCTGTTCGTCGTCGTGATGGCCAGGCGAGGGTACCGTTACCAGCGTGGCTGGCGTGGCATCGGTGCGCCAGTTCACAGGATTGATGCCTATCGCATTGTCGTCGCCAAGCATGTGCAGCATGCATCCAGGGTCGCGCACCGAGTTGTAGCAAATGGTCACACCCGTGTCATCGGCTCCTTTCACGGGCACCACACGACTGCAAGTGTCCACTAATTGTTGCGGCACATTCGCCCCTATCACATAGGCGGCTATCATGCGGTCATAAGTGGCGCTGTCCATCTCCTGCAAAAGGTGCACCACCGCCATGGCGCCCTGACTGAAGCCCGCCAGAATAAAGGGTCGCCCCTGGTTCATGTGCTTCAGGTAGTGACGGAATGCCCTGCTCACATCTTCCATTGCCAGCGGCAGGCGCATAGCCACAAGGCTGTCGGCCATAAAGGCCTGCATCGTGCACTGGCGGTAGTATGGCGAATAAAAGTTATGGGAGCCACTCAACAGGTGGTCCACGCCCACCATCTCCCCATGGAGTGCCGCACGCACATCATTGTTGTAGGTATCGGCAAAATGGAATATCGGGCTATCGGGCAACTGATAGTCGTCAGTTTCTGTCGACACTATATAGAAGATGTCGGCAACACCATGCCGGTCTTGCACATACCACTGTGTAGTATCATTATAATCGGGTGCCATCGGCAAGGCACCTTCAACAATATGCCATGAGCCCGCCATGGCATAAATGGTTACCGTCAGCATGGTCACACACCATGACACACATCTTTTACAGGTTTGCATCTTTCTCATAATTACTTTTGTGCTTTTGTTTGCAAATATAGCATTATTTCCTGAAAAACTGAGCGTTTTTCCCTTGCAAATAAACTGCAAGGTTGCAGAAAATGAAGTCCCGGAAAAACCGATTGTAAATTTGCATCAGAAATCAGAAAACCGATTTATTAACTTTTAAAAATTCAACAAAATGGAAACTACAAACAAAACCAAAATCTACAATGTGATCATTCTTGACAAGAGCGGCTCCATGAGCAGCATTGCTAAGCAAGCCGTCGACGGCGTAAACGAGACCCTGGGCGGCATTCGCTCCAGCCAGCTCAAAGATCCCACACAGGACAACTATGTGACCCTCGTCGCATTCTGCGGCTGTGAACTCCGCACCATCTACGACAACACCCCCATTGCCGAGGTGCGCGACATCACCCCTAACGACTACCGCCCCTGCTGCATGACGCCTCTCTACGATGCTGTGGGCACGACCATTACCCGCCTCCACCCTATTGTTGTTGAAAACAAGAGTGTGGCTGCAGTAACCATCATCACCGACGGCTACGAGAATGCCTCACGCGAATACAGTGGCAAGGCCATCAAGGAACTCATTGAGAGTTACAAAAACGAAGGATGGATGTTTGCCTACATTGGTGCCGACCACGATGTGGAGAAAGTCGCTGCTCAAATGTCTATCGACAACACGCTGGAATTCGACAAAACCGATGTGGGTACGCGCAAAATGTTCCAACGAGAAAGCAGGTCCCGTGAAAAATGGCTTGAGTGCATGTCTGAACGCTTAGGCTGTGAATATGCTAGCCCCGAAGAGCGAGAGGAAGCCCTTAGAAATGCAAGCAAAGGCTTCTTCGGTTTATAAAATGGCGCAACTTGACCCGATGAGGAAACCAAGCGTCACTACAAGGAAAAATGTTTGAAAAATGAGGTTTTTGGCACATTTTTTGCTCGTTAAAAGGGTGAGTCACTTCACCCTTTTTTCTTTTTATTACTTCTCACAATATGTCAGATTTACCACATACTCTCGATCTCCAGTTTGGTACAGTTTATTATGCCATCAATCCCTATTCTTTCCTTTTTGGACTTGAATCAAATTCTTCATTCGAAAGAAGCGATGTCAGAATGTTAGGTGAGTTCATCCATAGAGGGCAACAATCACGCTTATACCCTGATTTCACTATCACGCAAATCGGCTGGGATGAAATTCCAGAAGAATTCAGCCATTATGAGGCTGTCATATTTGCCAAACGATTCAACATCGGCAACCTCAACAATGAGGCTTATGTCAGATTTCTGCTGCCAGCCTATTGGAATAGCCTCAATTCAGGCGATCTTGTCATATATATCAACAAGTTCTTTACCGCCGTTTCCGATGTCACCAGCACAGACTCGGGCGACTGCGTCATCATACCGGAACTAATTGAGCGAACTTACAAAGATGAGGAAATTTGCGAATCAAGGATTCTCTATGACAGAGAACCAGCTGCACCCATGCAACCGGTTCAGCCTGCTGAAGAGCCTCGCAAACGCTGGACTCACCTGAAATTAAGAAAAGCAAAAAAACAGGCTGAAGACACTGGAGCAGCTCCACAAGGACAAATCGACATTATCACCGAAACCGAGCAACGGGAATTCTCCACCATTGAACTTGAACAAAAGCGAGTGCTCTCCGAACTTGAGCAAGCTGTGCTCAACTATGTGCTCACCTACCACACCGACCCCACCCCTCTCATCAACCAGCTTATTCAAGGCAAGCTCATCATCAACAAGGATGAACTCAGCAAACTGGTAATCAACGAGAACACCGACATCGTCCTCGCCGACTACGACGAAACCGTCGTCAAAATGCCCGCCCTGCACCGCACCATATATATGCTCTTCCTCAAGCATATGGAGGATGGCATTGTGCTCAAGTGTTTTGGCGACCTGAAACGCGAAATCATGGATGTTTACTCCATCGTGATGCCTAACCGCGACGAAGAACTGGCTCAAGTCACTATCAAGAACCTTTGCGACCCCATGAGCAACACGCTCAGCGAATACATCTCCAAAATCAACAAGCGATTCCGCTCCATCATCAAAGACCGCGACATCGCCGAGCACTACTGCATCAAGGGACGCCGGGGTGAACCTTACCGCATAGGTCTCCCGCCTCATCTGGTCCAGCTCCCCGAATGGCTCAACTGAGTCGTTTTCCCATTTTTCCCAAATTTCCCACGCTTCCCAAAAGATTCATTTATCCAAAAAGTTGCATGATTTTTCTCACACTGCAGCATTTTTTGTAACTTTGCATTTTACAAGAAATTCATCAGTATTATGAACAATAATAATCAGAAGGTGGCCCTCATCACGGGCATCACAGGCCAAGACGGCAGTTATCTCGCCGAGTTCCTGCTCGAGAAGGGATATGAAGTGCATGGCATCATTCGCCGCAGTAGCAGTTTCAACACTGGCCGCATCGAGCACCTATATCTCGACGAGTGGGTTCGCGACATGAAACAGAAACGCCTCATCAACCTCCACTATGGCGACATGACCGACTCCAGTTCGCTCATCCGCCTAATCATGGAGGTGAAGCCCGACGAAATCTACAACCTCGCCGCACAAAGTCATGTCAAAGTGTCGTTTGAAGTGCCCGAATACACTGCCGAGACCGATGGCATCGGCACCCTGCGACTGCTCGAGGGCGTGCGCATCGCTGGCCGTGCACACTGCACCCGCATCTACCAGGCCAGCACCAGCGAGCTCTACGGCAAGGTGCAGGAGGTGCCCCAGAACGAGAACACCCCCTTCTATCCCCGCAGCCCCTATGCTGCCGCCAAGCTCTATGCCTACTGGATCATGCGCAACTACCGCGAGGCCTATGGCATGTATTGCGCCAACGGCATCCTCTTCAACCATGAGAGCGAGCGGCGTGGCGAGACCTTCGTGACCCGCAAGATTACCCTCGCAGCGGCACGCATCGCCCACGGCAAGCAGGACAAACTCTACCTGGGCAACCTCAATGCCCGTCGCGACTGGGGCTATGCCCGCGACTATGTAGAGTGCATGTGGCTCATGCTCCAGCAGCCTGAGCCCGACGATTTCGTGATTGCCACGGGCGAATACCACACCGTGCGCGAATTCTGCACACTCGCTTTCCAGTATGCCGGCATCAATCTGCAGTGGCAGGGCGAAGGCATCGACGAGAAAGGCATCGACGCCGCCACCGGCCGCGTGCTGGTCGAAGTCGATCCCAAGTACTTCCGCCCCACTGAGGTCGACCAGCTGCTGGGCGACCCCACCAAGGCACGCGAACAGCTGGGCTGGAACCCGCGGCAGACCTCGTTCGAGCAACTCGTGAAACTCATGGTCGATGCCGACATGAAGCAAGTGTCTGAATAAAATATTACCGTATTATGAACAAAGACAGCAAGATATATGTGGCTGGTCACCGCGGACTCGTCGGCTCGGCCATCTGGAACAACCTGCTCAAGAAAGGCTACACCAACTTGGTGGGCCGCACTCATCAGGAACTCGACCTCATGGATGCCGTGGCCGTCAGGCAGTTCTTCGACGAGGAGCAACCCGAGTATGTGGTCCTCGCGGCGGCTCATGTGGGCGGCATCATGGCCAACCTCAAGTATCGCGCCGACTTCATCTACCAGAACCTGCAGATTCAGCAGAATGTCATCGGCGAGAGCTTCCGCCACCATGTCAAGAAACTGCTCTTCTTGGGCAGCACATGCATCTATCCGCGCGAGGCGCCGCAACCCATCCCCGAAGATGCGCTGCTCACCGCTCCGCTCGAATACACCAACGAGCCTTATGCCATCGCCAAGATTGCCGGACTCAAGATGTGCGAGAGCTTTAACCTGCAGTATGGCACCAATTACATTGCCGTGATGCCCACCAACCTCTATGGGCCCAACGACAACTTCAACCTCGAGACGAGCCATGTGATGCCCGCCATGATTCGCAAGATGCACCTCGCCCGCCTCCTCAACGAAGGCAATTTCGACGCTATCCGCACCGACCTCCAGAAGCGGCCCGTAGAAGGAATCGACGGCAAAGCCTCCGACCAAGAAATCATAGCCATCCTTGCCAAATATGGTATTGACCGCAACAGCCTCTCCCTCTGGGGAACCGACAAGCCCATTCGCGAATTCCTCTGGAGCGAAGACATGGCCGATGCCAGCGTCTATTGCCTGGAACACATCGACTTTGCCGATGTGCGCGGTACCGATCCCGATGTGCGCAACTGCCACATCAACATTGGCAGCGGACGCGAAATCACCATCTTTGAGCTGGCACAGCTGGTCAAGAAGGCGGTAGGCTATCGAGGCGAAGTGAAATGGGATGCCACCAAGCCCGACGGCACCCTGCGCAAGCTCACCGATGTCTCCAAGCTCCACGCCCTCGGCTGGCACCACAGCATGGAAATTGAAGACGGTGTTCCCGCCCTCTACAATTGGTATCTTTCCAATTAATCCCGTTTTTTTCCCATTTTTCCCATTCATCCCAATCATCCCCAATATCTCAAATAACTCACCACGATATGGCTAAAAAACGAACCTCTAACAGCACCAGCACGGGCACAGGCGTAAAAGAACTGAGCAAAGCCAAAATCGAAGAACCGCTTCAGTTCCAAGTTATTTTCTTTAACGACGATTTCACCACTACCGATTTCGTCGTGTCGGTGCTGATGGTTGTTTTCAACAAATCTCAGGCCGAGGCCACCGCCCTCATGCTCAAGGTGCATCACGAGGGGTCGGCTGTCGTAGCCACCTACTCTTTCGATATGGCCATGTCGAAAGCCAACAGAGCCACAGCCTTAGCTCGTCATGAGGGGTTCCCGTTAAAAATTATCGTAGAAGAAGCCTAAATTTGAATCGTTATGAATTTCTCCAAAACACTGCATCATATCATCACCGCTGCCGAAAATCTCGCAAAGGAGCAACGCAGCGAATTCCTCACCCCCGAGCACATCATCTATATCCTGCTCGACGACGAGAGATTCACCAATGCCATCAAGGCATGCAACCCCGATGAAGACATTGAGAAAACCAAGGATGTCATCTGGAAGGAAATCCAAAGGATGGACAAAGTACCTGAAGATCAAACCTACTTCCCCGAGAATTCCTATCTGCTCGACCAGGCAATCCATCAGGCCACCGTGCAGGTGATGAGCGCCGACCGCGACATCGTCGATGTGCCACACCTCATCGATGCCATTCTCGACTACGAAGACTGCTGGGCAGGCTTCTACCTCATGCTCGCCATAGATGGCGACGATGCCACCTTCCTGCGCAAACTTATCGACAACTATCGCACCCCACCCGCTTCTCTGCCCATGGAGGAAAATGTAGGCACGGCTCAGAAACAAGCCAGCGCCAACTGGAAGGATATGCTCGTGTGCATCAACGACAACCTCAGCAGCCACAATCCGCTCATTGGCCGCGAGGAGGAACTCGAACGCACCATTCAGGTGCTGTGTCGCAAAGAGAAGAACAACCCCCTGCACATTGGTGAGCCCGGCGTGGGCAAGACGGCCATCGTCTAT
>JAFZSO010000066.1 GCA_017619355.1 Muribaculaceae bacterium | reverse complement strand
CTTCAGCAACGGGAGCTTCTTCGGCCTTGGGAGCGTTCTTCTTGAGGCTTCTTCTCTTGATAGCATATTCCTCAGCAAACTTGTCGAGGTGGAAAGTGAGGAATCGGAGGACCTTCTCGTCGCGACGGAACGCGGTTTCGAGAATTTTCACGATTGTGGGTTCGGCATCGAATTCAATGAGTGTGTAGAATCCGGTGGACTTCTTCTGGATGGGGTAAGCGAGCTTGCGCAGGCCCCAGTTCTCTTCATTGACGATGGCAGCACCATTGTCGGTGAGCACGCCTTTGAATTTTTCTACCGCTTCCTTCATCTGAGGTTCAGACAAAACGGGAGTTAAAATGAAAACGGTTTCGTAGTGATTCATAAAAAATTAAATTAAGTAAAAAATTAATAATAGCGCTTTTTTGCGAAAAGCGGTGCAAAGTTAGTGACTATTTGCGAATTGTGCAAATTTTGGCGCTATTTTTCGCCAAGAATCTCGTTGATTTTGGCGAGAATGGTATCATAGTCCTGTAATCCCACTGTGGCCGAGGGGTTTCCGGTCATGGGGCAGAAGATGATGAACGGGATGCTTCGGATGCCCAGCGCTGTGGCTAATTCCTTGTTCTTGTCGACATCAAGGCTGTAGAAGTCGACCTTGCCACTGAACTCCTGGGCCAGTTGCTCGAGGATGGGTGCCATCTTGCGGCAAGGGCCGCACCACACTGCGTTGAAGTCGACGACGGCAGGCCGCTGGCCCTTGAAGGCCCACTCGGGATTGTTGATGTCGACGATGAGGGTGATGAACTCGTCTTGCGATATCTCGATGATTTTGCTAGCCGTGGAGGTGGCGGTTTTATCTATGTCATTTGCAGCGGGGGCAACGTCTTGAGCGCTTGAGGCGAGAGATGCGATAAGCGCAAAGAGCAGAAAAGTTATTTTTTTCATTTTCAATTATTTGTTGTGTTGTTACTGATGTTGCTTGCGCAGGAGGTCGTTGACCGTCTTGACCGGGTTGAATGTGGCGGCGGGCACTTCGACAAATGCCGTATTCCAGTCACTCATGGAGCCGTTCCACAGGCCAGGCAGCTCAAGGGCCTTGATTTCGACACCTCCCGTGGACTTGTTGCTGATGAGGCCGGTTTCGGGGTCGACATAATCCTTGAGGTTGAATCGGTTGCCCTTGTAGTCGTGCAGATAGCAGACGAGGTCGACGGGGTTGAAATGGGTGCCGCCTTGCATGATTTCCATGTCGTGCTGGTTGCTGCTGTCGATTTGCGCTGCTTCGAGAATTTGAGGCGAACAACTGCCGTCGGCGTTGTAGGCGAGGTAAGGGCCACCGCCAGGTTCGCCTTCGTTCTTGACCATGCCGCACACCCTGATGGGGCGGTTGAACTTCTTGAACAGGTACTCGGCGAGCTGCTGTTCGTCCATCTGGGCAGTAGCCTCATTGCGGGTGCACAGGGCGGTTTCCAGGAACTGGAGCATGGAGTTGAGATGTTTTGGAGAAGGGGAGCCTTGCTCAAGAGTCTTGAGATAGCCAGCAATGCGCTGCTGGAGCATGAGCAGATAGCCTCCGATGGCTTTCTTGTAGCGAACAGTTTCGGCACGGAGGCGTGAGGGCACCACATTATCAATATTCTTGATGAAGACCACTTGAGCATCAATCTCGTTCAGATTCTCGATGAGGGCTCCATGACCGGCGGGTCGGAAGAGCAGCTGGCCATTCTCGTCGCGGTAGAGCGTGTTGTCGAGATTGACGGCGATGGTGTCGGTCTTTTCGAGCTGTTCGCTCATGGTTACATGGAACTTCACGCCCCACACCTTTTCAAGTTTAGGTGCTTGCTTCTCAATGAGTTTCTTGAAGGCTGCGCGATGCTCGGGCGAAACGGTGAAGTGAATGTTGACGTTACGACGGTTGTTGGCAGCATATTGTGCACCTTCTTCCAGATGCTCCTCGAGCGGGGTGCGAGTGGCCTTGGCAACTGCCTTGTGGAACTTGAGCAGAGCCTTGGGCATAGCGCCGTAGTTGAGTCCTTCGGGCAGCAACAGGGCTTTCACCACATCGACATAGCGACCGGCATCGATGAGTTGGTGTATTGTCATGCCATAGAGTGAGTTGCAGGCGGCATTTAGCGACTCTACGAAGGCGAAATTGTCGATTTGTGCAAAGAACTGCTTCTCGAAGTCTGTTTCAGGCGCGGGCTTGTTATCGGAGATGAAGGCAAACAGGTTCTTGAACATGCGGCTGGCTGCACCTGAAGCCGGAACGAACTTCAGGATGCTACCGCCACTGTTCTGGAAGTCGCGCCATCGATCAAGGCACTGCGTGAAATCTTTCTTTGACAGCACTTTGATGCCGTTGCCTTGTGTGGCAGCACACTCAATTCTCAAGAAAGGGAAACCCGTCTGGAAGCGTTGAATCTGCTGCTCAATGGTTTCTTCAGTGATACCTTTCTTTTCAAGAAGTTTTTTGTCGTCGGAGGTTATCATAATATGGTATTTTTTTAAAAAAATTCTTAAGAAAGCAAATGATGATGCGTATAATTTTGTAAAGTTAGTGATAATAATTTAATTTTGATGTTTATTTTTGAAAAATTAATTCTGAAACGATGAGTCAGTCCTATTTCACTCCCGACGAGAAGGCGCTTGTGGTACAACTGATGCGCCTGTTGATCAGAGGCTTAAAGGATCAAATATCTAACGATGACATCAATCGGGTGCACGACATCATAAATGGTGCCGTGACTCATGGTCATTACAGTCG
Organism: Muribaculaceae bacterium; assembly: GCA_017619355.1. Lineage (GTDB taxonomy): Bacteria > Bacteroidota > Bacteroidia > Bacteroidales > Muribaculaceae > Sodaliphilus. The sequence continues at coordinate 4,153 of JAFZSO010000066.1, read as the reverse complement.
CGACAAGTATGGGCTGAATCCGGTGGTGAGGTTTTTGCGAACCGCCGTGGCAGTGAACGAGAACATTGCTCCCGACCGCAGTATGGCGATAGCTACACTGCTCTTTAACCTGGCGCGCAGCGGCTATGTGACGCTCGACGAGCTGCGGACGAAGTTTGATGCCGACATAGCCAAACTGGTTCACGGCCTGATCAATGTGTCGGAGCTCTATCGCAAGCAGGCGGCGGTAGAGGATGACAATTTCCACAAGTTGCTGCTATCGTTTGCCGAGGACATCAGGGTGGTGATCATCATGATTGTGGACCGCCTGTCGCTCATGCGTGTGATCGACGCTCATACCGACGAGAAATTTGTGCGTGAAATCTCGACTGAGTCGCGTTATCTATATGCTCCGTTGGCTCATAAACTTGGTTTGTATGGAGTTAAATCGGAGCTTGAAGACTTGTCGCTCAAATATCTGAATAATAAGGTATATAGTCAAATCGTCAAGAAGCTGAGCGAAACCAAGGTGATGCGTGAGAATTACATAGCTGATTTTGTGAAACCCATCAGGGCTGCTCTTGACAAAACCGACCTCAAATATGAGATCAAAGGCCGCACCAAAACCATCAACAGCATCTGGAACAAGATGGTGAAAAAGGATGTGGATTTGAAAGGCATGTACGACCTTTTTGCGATACGCATCATCCTCGATACCAAACCCGAAGATGAGAAAAAGGCATGCTGGATAGCTTATTCGATTGTGACCGACATCTATATGGCCAATGTATCGCGCCTGAGAGACTGGATAACGATACCTAAATCAAATGGTTACGAGTCGCTGCATGTCACAGTTCGTGGTCCGGAGGACAAGTGGGTGGAGGTTCAAATCCGTACTCGTCGCATGGACGAGATTGCCGAGCGTGGCTTGGCAGCTCACTGGCGCTATAAAGGCATCAAGAGTGAGGCAGAGATTGACCACTGGATGAATAATGTGCGCGAGGTGCTTGAGGCGGGCGCTGATGGACACATGGAACTCATCAGAGACATGAACATGAACCTTTATGAGGAAGAAGTGTTTGTGTTCACGCCCAAGGGTGACCTGTTCAAGTTGCGTCAGGGCTCTACGGTGCTCGACTTTGCCTTCCACATCCACACCAAGATCGGCTGCCGTTGCATTGGGGCTAAGGTGGATGGTAAGACACAGAAAATCAACTATGTGCTCAAAAGTGGCGACACGGTCGAGATCATGACTTCGTCGAATCAGGTGCCACGTCAGGACTGGCTGAACTATGTGGCAACCTCCAAAGCCCGTAACAAGATTAAACAGGCCATCAATGAGGCCAACCTGAAGAAGGCTGAGATAGGCCGTGAGATGCTGACGCGCCGCTTTAAGAACCGCAAGATAGATGTAGATGATGCCATGCTTGCCAAGTTCATCAAGAAGCAGGGATTCAAGAACATCAACGACTTCTATGTGGAGCTTCACGACAAGAACCTTGATGTGGTGACCACCATTGACCAGTATCTGGAGTTCGTGAAGCGAATGACCGAGTCTGCGATGCCTCGTGAGACTGCCGAGAACTTTGTGCTTGTCAGCAAAAAAACCGATGAGCATGAGAGTGATGACATTCTGGTGATAGGGGAGAATGTGAAAGGCATCAACTACAAGCTGTCGAAGTGCTGCAATCCCATTTATGGTGATCGCATCCTGGGATTCATTGCCAGCGATGGTGCCATCAAGATTCATCGACACGATTGCGGCAACCTGAAACACCTGAAAGAGAAGTATCCTTATCGCATCATCAAGTCGGCGTGGTCAGGACGGCACGGGAAGCAGTTTGTGGCAACACTGCGTGTGGTGGGGCAGGACGACATAGGCATTGTCGCCAACATGACATCGCTTATCAACAAAGAGGGCACTGCCATGCTGCGCAATATCACCATCAACTCACTCGATGGTCTTTTTGAGGGCTATCTCGTGATTAGTGTGAACAGTCTTGAACAACTCGACGAACTGATGAAGAAAATGCGCACGCTTAAGGGCGTAAAAGAAGTGGAACGCACTTGATGGATTGATGAATCAGGCATTTTATGCCAATTTTTGTGAGAAAATACACATATTCTTGTTGTTTTAATAAATAATTCTTATATTTGTAAGTTGTAATCAAAAAATGTAGAATCTCATGAAAAAGACCTCGTTCACTGTTAAGAAATGGCTCGTTCGTGCTCTCGTCACTGTGGGTGGTGTGCTAGGCTTTGCCTCGTGTCAGCATGGAACGACAACCGATCGTTCAGGTGAAACGACGCCCAATAATGGCACCTCATCAGCCTCTGTGAGTGTTAGCGAATTGAGCGAGGTGAGTGATGTGACTCGTGTGTATGGTCCGCCTCCTGGGTTTGATAGCAGCATTGAACCTGTAGAGATTGATCCTGGGCCAGAAGTGTATGGTCCGCCTGTAGTAGTTGACCCTGCAGAACCGGTGGATATTGTTCCTGAGCAATAAAGACTATTAATACCTTATATGATTATGAAAAAGACAGCATTTTCAGTCAAAAAATGGATGGCGCGTGCTTTTGTGGTGGTTGGTGGTGCTTTGGGCTTTATGGCTTGTCACTCGTCGAAGACGGCTGAAACCGACCCTAACACTAAGCCCACCCAACCCACACAGCCAGTGAAGCCTCCATATATCAATGAGCCTCAACCCTTGGTCTATGGTCCACCTCCCATGATGAGAAAAATCGATCCAGATACCATTGAACCGATTAAGGATGTTTATGGTCCTCCCGTTATTGTGGAACCTGATCCCGAGGTTGTTATAGAGCCAGAACAGGAATAGGCCTGGAAGACTGATGAAGACGAAACAACTCATTGAACTTGAGAAGACGCGTCGTGAACGGATGATACTTGAGAAGCATCATCCGTTGCGGCAGTTATTCTGGGAGTGCACCTTGCGTTGCAATCTGGCTTGCCGGCATTGCGGTAGCGACTGCAAAAAGATTTCGACGGTTCCCGATATGCCTCTGGAGCACTTTACGCGTGTGCTTGACGAGATAGCCACAGTCATGCCTCCAAGCAGTGTGCAGGTGAACACCGTGGGTGGTGAGCCTCTGGTGCGTCCTGACTTGGAGCAGTGCGGTCGCGAGATCACGCGACGCGGTTTCCTGTGGGGCTTTGTGACCAATGGCGTTCTTCTTACCGAACCCACGCTTCGCCGCATGATTGATGCCGGTCTTGGCACGCTTGCCGTGAGTCTTGATGGACTTGAGGAACATCACAACTGGTTGCGTGGCAATTCGTTTGAGGGCGCCATGGCTGCCGTGCGACTGCTCACCCGTACCCGCAATCTGTTGTGGGATGTCATTACCTGTGTGAATCGACGAAATCTCTCGTCACTGCCACAGTTACGGCAGTACCTGATTGATGCTGGTGTGAAACAATGGCGTATTTTCACCATTTTCCCGCAGGGCCGTGCCAAACTCGACCCCGAACTTTTTTTGACGCCTGATGAGTTTCGCAGTGTGATGGACTTCATTGTGGAGACCCGTGAGCAGGGACAGATTGCTTTATCATATAGCTGCGAGGGCTTTTTAGGTGAATATGAGACCCTTGCAAGAGATCATTGCTTCCGCTGCGATGCAGGAACCATGACGGCATCGATACTTGCGAATGGCGACATTTCGGGCTGTATGAGTATCCGTGCCAATTACAAGCAGGGCAATATCTATGAAGACAGTTTCGTGGATGTGTGGAATAACCGCTTTGAACAGATGCGCAACCGTGAATGGATGAAGACGGGCGAATGCGCAAAATGCCGCATGTGGGACTACTGTGCTGGAGGTGCCTTCCACTTGCGTGACGACGATGGCTCGATGATGCACTGCAACTACCTTACACTTTCAGGTGGTGGCGTATAGGATGCCATGCTGCCTGGGGCTCTAAGGAGTTGAGGAGGATGGGAGGGGAATGGCTGACGCCTGATAATTTTCAATGACTGCGCGGGGATTCCTCTCACAAAGGGGCTGGCACGCTAAGATTCTGTTTTAATTTCCAAACAAAAAAGAAGAAAAATAGAACATTTTTTGGGTTCTGATATTGGGCCTCATGTCTCGTCGGGGGCTGCTCGCCCCCTTGGCGACGCCGTTCCCCTCGGTGTTTTTCATGTTTTTTCTT
>JAFZSO010000011.1 GCA_017619355.1 Muribaculaceae bacterium | reverse complement strand
TCCGACCTAAAATGGGTGGGGCATTGAACCCCACACCATTTTATGCAAACAACAAGGACTCGGGACCTATTACCCGTAATCTTTTTTTGAATTAACATATTATTAACTTTTCCCGAGTCAACTTTTTTCAGGACGATACAGTCTTCTCATCCACCCACAAAAAAGGACATATTTCCAGCGAAGCAGGCTTTTCGCAGCTTTTCGACGAGCGCAGCTCGTGGCTTTTTGATTATTATCCTGTCCTCGTCGTTGAAATCCGTATCAATCAGATACCTTCCTCACATCGTTGTCCATCTAGCCCCGGCTAGGTCATCTAGAACGGCTAGTCATGCTAGCCCGGCTAGCTCCTCCCCGAACCCTGAGCCCTCTGAGACCTCCAAGCAAATCTCCGAAGGAGATCACCAATCAGCCAACCCCACCATGATGCCGTCAGGCGAATGGTGGGGAGAGAAGGCCACCATGGGAACCTGTTCCTCGACGAGGAACACGATATTCACGATCCACGAAAGTACACAAAAAGCCACGGAAGTACACAATGCATCAACGGATGCAGTATGATTCACCACGGATGCGGTACAAAGATTATGGCCACCCTGTACGGTCATCATCCATGGTGACCGCCCCATACATAGCTGTTCTTCAGGCATGTATATCGCCAATTGTAGGGACAAGGCGTGCCTTGTCCGACATCAAAATCCGCAAATTTCCCCATTTTCCCAAAATTCCCATACGTTTCACGCTTCCCACGCATCCCCAAAAATTTCCCCGCGCATCGCGCGGCTTTTTGAAGTTTTTTGTCGCCGGTAGGCGCAGCTTTTCGATTATCATTCTGTCCCCGCAAAAAATGTCAATGTATTGCGAGACGTCAGTCTCGTACAAATAAATTTGTTTGGTTTATCTTAAATTTGTATGATTTCTGGCCGCAGGCCACTCATATTAATATAATCGTGCGTTAGCACGGCTTTGTGGGTTTTGTCTTCTTGCAGATGTGCTGGTGGGGCATCAACTATCTGCCCTGAGGAAGTGGTAGAGGCGGGTGATGAGGGTGCGGAGCTGGGGTTCGTCGGCGATGATGGCACGCAGTTCTGCCAGGCGCTGGGCGTTGTCACTTTCCGGTATCCAAAGTTTCAGGTAGCCACCCTCGCCATATTTCTCGCGCAGGTGCTCTGCCGTGCGCTCGTGGCTCTCCTCCTTCGAGAGTTGCGGATATTGCTTCATGCCAAACTGGATGGTGCGCCTGATCACGGTCTCCACCTCTATCTGGCGGTCGGCCTCAGCCACAATGCGGCCATAGATGCTGGCGGGTGCCGTCTTGGCCGAGGCGCGGTGGTCATAGGCGGCCTGCGCTATCACCTCCACTTCGTCAGAGGTGAACCATTGCTGCAGCCGCTCGTCGCTCCTGATGATTTTGGCGCTGTCGGCATGGTGCTGTTCTCGGCCGTTCACCAGTCCCAGGTCGTGGTAGGCAGCGGCGGTGAGCACCATCGGGCGGTACACCTCGGGGTAGAACTGCGCCAGATGCAGGCTTTGCGTCATCACATAGAGTGCGTGGTGGCGGTCATGTCCCGCGTCAAACGCGTCGTAGCGCGGCACAATCTCGTTCAGCAGGAAGTGCGTCAGCTCCTGGTTGCGGTCACTCTCGGCGGCAAACGCCTCGATCAGTTCCATCTTGATTTCAATTGGCATCTTTTTCGCTCTGTTCTATTCAGTTTTCAATGCTGCCACAATCTCTCGCGCGGTGTTCTCGGTGCAGTCCTGTGTGGTGAGTATCGCTTGCATCCGCTCGTAGCCTGCGAGCATAGCCTGCCGCTCGGTGGTTTCCGAGAGTAGGGGAGTCAGGTGCGCGTCAATGGTGTCGGGCGTGCACAGGTGCAGCAGCAGTTCCGGGATGATGGCGTCGTCGGCAATCAGGTTGGGCAGCGTCACATATTTGCCGTGAATCAGCTTGCTGTAGAACTTATACACCCACTTGCTGCCGTTCATGCGGTAGCACGCCACTTGCGGAGTGCCCAGAATGGCGGTCTCCAGCGTGGCAGTGCCACTGGTCACCAGCGCCGCCTGTGCGTGGTGGATGAGTTCGAACGACTGGTTGTGCACCAGCTTCACATTCACGCCCAGCGGCTGCATCACCTCGCGGTACAGGCTCTCGTCGATGTTCGGAGCGGCGGCTATCACCAGCTGATAGCCTTTGTGCCTGCTGGCTGCCGTTATCATCGAGGGCAGGTTGTCGCGTATCTCCTTGCGGCGTGAACCCGGCACCAGCGCAATGATGGGTCGCTCGTCGAGCATATTCTTCTTGCCGAACTCCTCACGCGTGCGGAACTTCTCGCGCTGCTCCTGAATCTCCTTCACCGTGGGGTTGCCTACATAGGTCACGGCATACTCGTGCTTGGCATAGAACGCCGTTTCAAACGGCAGTATCGAGAACATCCGGTCCACATATTTCTTGATGCTCTTCACGCGGTATTCCTTCCATGCCCACACCTTGGGCGAGATGAAGTACATCACCGGAATGCCCTGCTTGTGGGCATATTTCGCCATCTTCAGGTTGAACGACGGGTAGTCAACCAGAATCAGCGCATCGGGCCGGTCGGTGGCGATTTTTTGCTTTGCCGTCTTCATGAAGCCCATGATGCTCTTCAGGTGCTTCAGCACCTCGATGAATCCCATGAACGCCATGTCGCGGTAGTGAATCAGAGGTTCTACTCCCGCCGCATCGGCCATCAGGTCGCCTCCCAGAAAGGCGAACTCCGCTTCGCTGTCGTGCGCCTTCAGCGCCCTGATCAGTTGTGAGGCATGTATGTCGCCGCTTGCCTCCCCGGCTATCAAAAAGTACTTCATGCTTGCAAAGATAATCAAAAACTCCCTCTCCCCCAAATCCACCCCCATCACCTACGGGACAAACTCGGATTATTGCAGCCGCTGTAGCACCTTAATTTTTACATAAAGTAAATGGCACGTAAAGTCGCTTGTTGATGAGCGTTTTTTTTACGAATAGGTCTGGCGGAGCATAAATCAGGAGAAATGTGATTTTTGAGCATAAAAAATGCTGGATTATGTGATTTTTTTGACTCAAAAAATATCGGATTATGTGATTTTTTTCTTATTTTTGTGCCGAATTATGTGAAAAATGTCACTGTTATGTTAAAGCGTAAAATAGATAATGTGCTGATTGAGTGGAAGAAGAGAGAGAACAAGAAACCGCTCATCATCAAAGGGGCTCGCCAGATTGGAAAAACTATGTCAATCCGCCACTTTGCCGAGAATAATTACAAGTATGTCGTTGAGGTCAATTTTGCTCTTCAAAACCAGTACTGTGGCATATTTAATTACGGATTTGAGGTAGATAACATCATCAAGAACATCACTTTGCTCAATCCGTCCTTGAAGTTTGTGCCAGGTGAGACGCTCATATTTTTTGATGAACTCCAGGCTTGCCCTAGTTGTGCCACCAGTCTGAAGTCGTTTAAACTTGATGGGCGTTATGATGTGATTTGTTCGGGGTCGCTCATGGGCGTTTATTATCAACAGATTGAGTCAAATAGCGTAGGCTACAAGGAGGACATCGTGATGCATTCAATGGATTTTGAGGAATTCCTATGGGCCTGCGGCTATGACAACACGCTGATTGAAGATCTCTTCAGTCACATGTTTGAGTTGAAACCACTATCTCGGCTCATGATGCAAAGAATGACCGACCTATTCCGTGACTATATGGTGCTTGGAGGCATGCCTGAGGTGGTTAACACCTATGTTAGCCAAGGCAATTTCAGTGGTGTCTTATCACTGCAACAACAATTGCTGCAAGACTATGAAGAAGATATTACTAAATATGCTGTCGGTATGGAAAAAGCCAAAGTTTTGGCTGTGTACCGGCACATTTCTACCTTCCTTGCTCAAGAGAACAAACGTTTTCAAGTGACTAAACTCTCCAATACCGCTCGCAACCGGCAGTACATTGGCGCTGTCGAATGGCTTGAAAACGCCGGCATCATTAATGTGTGCTACTGCCTGCACGAATTGTCCTTACCGCTTAAAGGTAACTATAACCCCAAACTTTATAAAGTGTACTATAGCGACACGGGTCTGCTCATCTCCTCTCTTGATAATGAAGCTCAAGAAGATTTGAGAAAGAACAAAAATTTTGCCACCTATAAAGGTGCGATATATGAGAATATTGTTGCCGACATGCTAGTGAAGCAAGGATATGATCTCTATTACTATCATAAAGACAAACCTTCATTTGAAATGGATTTTTTCGTCAGAAGTGCCAATTACCTGTGGCCCATGGAAGTAAAAGCAAACAATCGAGCTTCTGCTTCTCTTAATAAACTCACAGATTCAACGAACCAGAAATATAGCAAAGACATCAAATATGGCATCAAATTATGTGCTGCAAACATTGGGTTTAATGGTCATTTTTATACTTTCCCTTATTTCCTTACTTTCCTGCTCAAGCGATGGATGAGAGAACAGGAGTAAGTGGCAACAGGTGAAATTTTTGACTGTGAATCGTTCAAATGTTCAAAGAATTGACAAGAATCTAAAGTGTGTGATTCGGTGATTAGTGTGCCTAATCCCCGAAAATTTTCGGCGAATAAATCGCCTATTCCCCGAAAAAAATCGGCGAATAATTTGTTTAATCGCCGAAAATAGTCTAATTTTGCCCCAAAATCAACAGTTATGCGATATATACACGATTACGAGAATTGGTGGCTGTTTCGTTATGACAGCCAACAAATAATGAACGAATTAGGTCGCGTGCGTGCCAAGCAAGGGCAGGTTTTGGGGAGAATGTTATCGTTGGGATTCGGTTCCCAAGATGAGGCGGTTCTTTCAAACATGTCGCTGGAACTTGTCCGTTCGTCAGAGATTGAGGGCGAGAGATTGAATCTTGATGAGGTCCGCTCCTCGATCGCTCGCCGATTGGGTATTGAAACAGCTGGCCTTGTACCGGTTTCCCGCTATGTGGACGGTGTGGTGGAAATGCAGCTGGATGCGACTCAAAACTACGACAAGCCACTCACTCACGACCGGCTTTTCGGTTGGCATAATGTGCTGTTCCCAACAGGGATGAGTGGGTTATATCGCATAGATGTGGGCAAGTATCGTATGGGCGATATGCAAGTGGTTTCGGGTGCCATGGGCAGGGAAAAAGTGCATTATCAGGCACCGGCGGCCGAACGCGTGCCTGCCGAGATGGAACGCTTTATTGCCTGGGTGAATGACAGCGAAGATGATGATGCCGTGTTGAAGGCGGCAATCGCTCACTTGTGGTTTGTGTCGATACACCCGTTTGATGACGGCAATGGCAGAATAACGAGAGCATTGACCGATATGCTCCTGGCCCGCTCGGAGAATTGCAACAAGAGGTTTTATAGCATATCGGCCGAGATAAAGGCATTGCAAAAGGAGTATTACGAAGTGCTGGAACGCACACAACACGGAGATGGCGACATCACCGAATGGCTTTTGTGGTTCTTGGGCTGCTTTGAGAAAGCATTGGATTCAACCGACGACACATTATCGTCGGTAATGCGTAAAGCCGAGTTCTGGGAACGCTACCGCGATGTCTCGTTCAACGAAAGGCAACGGAAACTGTTGAATATGCAGTTCGATGGTTTCTTCGGCAAACTGACCAGCGGCAAGTGGTCAAAAATAGCGAAATGCTCCTCCGACACTGCTCTTAATGATATAAATGACCTTGTTTCAAAGGGAATATTAAGAAAAGCAAGTGAAGGTGGCCGGAGTACAAACTACATCCTGGTGGATTAATTAAATAGGGGAGAATTTGGGAAATCGTGGATTTCGGTGTAAATTTGCCTGACAATTTATACAATGATTTATGGCTAAGAAGAAAAAAAACAAAAAGAAGATATCGAAGGGCCGCGTTGCGCTGCTCATAGTGGCAGCAGTGGCCTTGATTCTGGGCATTGTGGCAATGCCCTATGTGATGACGGGTGCCGACAAGGAGGCAATGATCTACCTGCGCAAGGGCACTACTACCGAGGCACTCAAGGATTCGCTCACCGCCAAACTTGGCGAGGGCTATGCCGGCAAGGTGATGACTCTGCTCAACCTCACGGGTGCCGAGATAGAGAATCGCCATGGTGCGTTCCGCATCTCCAAGGGCGACTCGCCGCTGAAGGCAGCCCGCCGCCTGCGCAGCGGAGCCCAGAGCGGCATCAAGTTCACCTTCAACAATGTGCGCACCAAGAAGGAATTTGCCGAGCGCGCGGGCAAGCTCTACATGATGGGCTATGACAGCATCTGGAGCGCTCTGAACGATCCGAAGCTGTGCGCCAAGTTCGGCAAGAACCCCAACAACATCGTGGGCATTCTCATGCCCGACAGCTACGAGTTCTACTGGGATGTGAGCCCCGAGAAACTGCTCGCTACCATGTATGACTATCACGAGAAGTTCTGGGACAGCGAGGGGCGCAAGGCCAAGGCCGAGAAGCTGGGCCTCACCCCCGATCAGGTGGAAATCATTGCCAGCATCACCGAGGAGGAGACCAGCAAGGCCGACGAGCGCGGCAAGGTGGGCCGGCTCTACATCAACCGCTTCAAGAGCGGCATGCGTCTGCAGGCCGACCCCACCGTGAAGTATGCCTTGGGCGATTTCTCCATCAAGCGCCTCACGCACGACATGCTGCAGGTGAACTCGGAGTGGAACACCTACCGCGTGAACGGGCTGCCCCCAGGCCCCATCCGCCTGCCGGAGAAGGCCACCATCGATGCCATCTTGAACTCCACCCCACATAATTATACCTATATGTGCGCCAAGGAGGACTTCTCGGGCTACCACAACTTCACCACCAGCTACGACGAGCATCTGGCCAATGCACACCGCTACCAGGACGCCCTCAATGCTCGCAACATCAAGTGACAATTTTGATGTGTCCGAATCTCAAAAATGGTTAAGAAGGCACATTTTTTCAAGTTTTTTTGTCTTTTTTGAAGAAAAGCACTATATTTGCAAAAAATATTTTTATTAACCCTTTAATATTTTTACAACTATGAAGAAATTTATGTTGATGACTGTTGCAGCTTTCTGCATGTGCTTAGCTGCTTGTTCAAGTGGCCCCACTGGCGATGTTGCCAAGGATGCTAAGGCTGCTGGTGAGAAAGTGATTTCGATCATGAAGAATGTGAAGAGCTTGGACGACCTGAAGAAAGCTGAAGAAGAATTCAAGGCTGTTCAGAAAGAATATGAAGACTTCTACAAAGCTAAAGGCGAAGAAGAGCTGAAGAAATTCAACGATGCTCTCGAGAACGACGCTGAGCTGAAGGCTGAATTGGAGAAAGTTCAGGAAGAAGTGATGAAGAACATCATGCCCGAATAATTTTTGACTCCATTTTTTTCAACATAGTCACCCGCCGCATTTGTGGCGGGTGATTTTGTTTATTGTCTAAAAAAATGAAAAACTTCGTTTCTCATTTTGTTCTGCTCTCGGTTTGCACTATATTTGCATTGGAAATCAATTTAACTCATACGACTATGGCAAACGAAAACGACGTGGCCGTGCTGGCTTCTTACGATAGCGCCTTCGAGGCCAATGTGGTGGCAGGTGCCCTTGAGGCCTATGGCATTACCGCCTCGGTGATGGGCGACAGTACCGCCAACTGCCTGCTGCAAGGATTCAAGCAGGGGCAAATGCAGGTGGTGGTGCGCCACTGCGATCTGGAAAAGGCCCGGGAGATTCTCGACACGATGCCTCCCACTGAAGTGGTTGACGAGGATATCGACCCTGACATCATCAAAGATGTCATGACCGACGATCTCTCATTTTAATACTTCAAGAATGATGAATGACCGACAACTGCTCAGCCGCATGGCTACAGCTGCCGACAAGGAGGTGGTGTGGAGCATCATCAGCCGCCAGCAGGAACTCATGCGCCAGCAGGGCCGCAACCAGTGGCAACAGGGCTATCCTAACCCCGCGGTGATTGCCGCTGATGTGCAGCAGGAAATAGGGCGCGTGCTGGTGCTCGACGGAAGGGTGGTGGGCTATTGTGCCCTCATCTATTCAGGCGAGCCGTGCTACGACACTATCGAGGGCGCGTGGCTCACCGGCAGCGACTCGGCGCATTGCCGCTACTCGGTGGTGCACCGCATAGGCATCGACCCCGACTTCGCCAATCGAGGCATGGCCTCGCGCTTCTTGCAGTTGCTCATGGAGGAGTCGCGCGATGACGGATGCGAGAGCATGCGCATCGACACCAATAACGACAATGTGCAGATGCTGCACATTCTGCCCAAACTGGGCTTCACGCGCTGTGGCAATGTGGTGCTCCCCGATGGCCCCCGCATCGCTTTCGAGCACATATTATAGTCAAGCATCTAAAGTTTTGGGAACTTTAGATGCTTGAGGTTTATGGTTTAGAGTTTAGTGGGGAAATCTTAGATTGTTATTCTAGATGTCAAGGGTGAGTTCTACGGGGCAGTGGTCGCTGCCGTAGATTTCGGTGTGGATTTTTGCGTCGATGAGGTTTGCGTCGATGGTTTTCGAGGTCAGGTAATAGTCGATGCGCCAGCCGGCGTTCTTCTCGCGCGCCTTGAAGCGGTAGCTCCACCACGAGTAGATGCCCTCCATGTCGGGGTAGAAGTGGCGGAAGGTGTCGGTGAACCCCGCATTGAGCAGCGTAGTCATCTTGGCACGCTCCTCGTCGGTAAAGCCGGCGTTCTTTCGGTTGGTCTTGGGATTCTTCAGGTCAATCTCTTCGTGCGCCACATTCAGGTCGCCGCACACAATCACAGGCTTGCTTTCATCGAGTTTCAGCAGATAGGCACGGAAATCGTCCTCCCACTTCATGCGGTAGTCGAGGCGGCGCAGACCGTCCTGACTGTTGGGTGTATAGACGGTGACGAGATAGAACTTCTCCATTTCGAGCGTGATGATGCGGCCCTCGTGGTCGTGCTCATCGATGCCCATGCCGTAAGTCACATTCAGGGGCGTGTGGCGGGTGAAGACGGCCGTGCCGCTATAGCCCTTCTTGTCGGCATAGTTCCAGAACGACTGGTAGCCGGGGAACTCCATATCAATCTGCCCCTCCTGCATCTTGGTCTCTTGCAGACTGAAGAAGTCGGCATCAAGTTGCTCGAAGATTTCCTTGAAACCTTTGCCTGCCACTGCGCGCAGGCCATTCACATTCCAAGAAATGAATTTTAGTGCCATGATGGTTATTCGGCTTTTTCGTCGGGAGTGGACTCTTCCTCGGTCTTGATCTCGGCAGGTTCTTCCTCGCTGGGTTCTTCAGGCTCGGCGGCGGCTTCCAATTCTTCGGCTGCATTTTCAGCAAGTTCTTCGGGCTCGCCGAAGTCTTCTACCTCGTCTTGGGTCATGCCGCGTGCTGCAAGTTCCTCAAGACGGCGGTTCTCGGCGGCAAATGCCTTGCGTTCCAGTTTGCGGGCCTTGATCGAGAGCACCACAGCGGCAAGCAGGAAAATCACTGCCACAATAAGGCCAACGATGAGCACCCATTCCTGGAGCTCGTCGCGAGAGCCGAAGAAGAGCACCGTCAGTGCCACCACAAGGCTGATGATGTCGCACATCAGCGCGCGTTTTCTCAATTTCTTGTAATCGTTGTTCATAGTAGTTCTATTTTGTTGATTGATAGTCAAAAGTTAGGATACCACTCAGGGTGTTACCGATTTGCAAAGATAATAATTATTTTTCTCTTCGCAAATTCTTGATTTTTTGTTTCACAACCACTAATTTTGTGATAAGATATGGCATGTGAGAAGTTACATAGATTTGCTGCCGTTGTGTCGGGCATCAGTTTGCCTGAGCGTTTCACTTATCCGTTCCACTATGTGCCGCACCCGCTTTGCGAGGCTGCTGCTGCACAGGTGTTGCAATATGTTGATGTCCGTGCCGAATGGCAGCCCGAACTGCGTCAGGGCAAGATGCTGGGTGTGCTGGTGGTGCGGGATACTGCAGGCGAATTGGGTTTTCTCGCGGCTTTTTCGGGCAATCTGGCGGGAGCCGTGCAGCACAGCTATTTCGTGCCACCGGTCTATGACCTGCTGCAGCCCGATGGCGAGTTCAAGCGCGGCGAGGCCGAGATTACGGCTATCAATCATGAAATTGCCGCCCTGGAAGCTAACGAGCAGTTGCATCATCTGCATTCTTGCCTGCAGCAGGAGGAGCGCCAGCGCGATGCCGAACTTGCTGCATATCGTGAAGTAATGGCTCGTGATAAGCAAAAGCGCGATGACGCACGACAGCATGGCACACTTGCTCCGGCAGAGCAGCAGCGTCTCATTGCCGAGAGCCAGTTCCAGAAGGCCGAACTCAAGCGCATGCGCCGCCGGTGGGAGGCAGAGATACTGGATATTCAACAAAAACTTGATGACAGGCTATGCCACATCAATGAACTCAAGCAAAAGCGCAAGGCCATGAGCGAGGCACTGCAGGAGCGTATTTTCAGGCTCTTTGTGGTGCAGAATGCCCGTGGCGAACGGCTCGACCTGATGGAGGTGTTTAACCGCTATTATGACGAAGCTGTGTTGCCGCCGTCGGGGGCAGGGGAGTGCTGTGCGCCTCGACTGCTGCAATATGCCTATATGCAAGGTTTGAAGCCTTTGTGCATGGCAGAGTTCTGGTATGGCGATTCGCCCGTGGGTGAGGTGCGCCATCATGGCCACTACTATCCCGCCTGCAGCAGTAAGTGCAAGCCCATTCTCAGCTTTATGTTGCAGGGGCTCGATGTGGAACCTAATCCGCTTGAGGAATCTCCTGATGTACCCATCGAGGTACTCTATGAAGACGAGTGGCTCTTGGCGGTCAACAAGCCCGCAGGTGTGCTCTCTGCTCCTGGAAAACTCGATGTTGATTCGCTGCCGCAACTGCTCATGCGTGAGCGGCCGGGCATGCTGCTTCATGTGGTGCATCGCCTCGATATGGCCACTTCGGGCGTGCTGTTGCTGGCCAAATCCATGGAAATGTGCACAACCTTGCAGCAACTTTTTGCCGCCCGCAGAGTCAAGAAATGCTATGTGGCATGGCTCGAGGGCAATGTGAAACAAGATTGTGGTACTATCAGTCTGCCGTTGCGCCCCGACCTCAACCATCGCCCCTTCCAGCTTGTTGATGAAGTGCATGGCAAGGAGGCTGTCACCCGCTATGAGGTGTTGGAGCGTAAGGAGGGGCAGACCAAGGTGCGCTTCTATCCATTCACAGGCCGCACTCACCAGCTACGTGTGCATGCAGCCCACAGTCGTGGCCTGAATGCTCCCATTGTGGGCGATGCCCTCTACGGCAACGGCACCGATGGGCGACTCATGCTTCATGCCGAGCAACTCTCGTTCACACACCCCATCACCCTCCACCTCCTCACCATCACCGCCCCCGCTCCCTATTAGAATCGACTGGCATTCAATAAATATTGTGGTGTGTTTTAAGAAGACGCAAGGGGCAAACTATTCCCATGTTCACCCCTTGCAAGCTATTGATGAATGAAGCAGGTTCAATAGGTGCGGTTGGATTCCCGCTCTTTGGTGTCGCGATAGACATTGTTCACAATTCTGCCTCCGAAGGCGTATGAGATGCGAAGTGAAACAGCGTGGCTGTGGATGTTGTTGCGGGTATAGACACTGTAATCGTTATACAAAGCCTTTGATTTTGTGATATTCCATCCGAATGGGTCGCTCACTGTCGCAGAAAGCGTCAGGCGGTTGTTGAGGAACGTATATCGCAATTCAAAACCTATCAGCGACATCGCCTCGTAACGAACCATACGCTCATGATAAGGGAAATAATGACTGAAACGCACATTGAAGATAAGTGTCTTGGGTCGGTTGAGCATCCACGAGGTGCTGAGTTCCAGTTTGCCGCTCCAACTGCTGTCGTCATGTTCCTTGAAATCGGGAATCTTCGATTTGGCATAAGTGTTGAAAACCTCGCTTCCTATGTTCACATTCCACCAGTCAAAGATTGAGCGGTAATAAGAGGCGTAGAGGCCCACTTTGTTGTTGTCGATGCAATTCTCCGGTATTGAAAATTGAGAGCCGTCTGCATTGAATCGTGTTACATAGCCAATAGCGTTGCGGTTGTAGGAGTTATACAGTACGGCATAGATGCCTTTGAAACTGTAACTGAGTTCGGCATTGTGGGCAATGCTCGGTTTGAGGTCGGGATTTCCCGACACATAGTCGCTCGTGGTGGTAAAGTAACGAAACGGATTAAGGTCGCCAAAGTTGGGTCGGGTTATCCCCATTGAATAGGACAAGGAAAAATGTCCTACACTTTGATTGTTCCAACTCAAATTCAATGAAGGGAACAAATAGCCGTAACTGTTATTATGTTTTTCGTCACCGATTGACTGAAGACCTTTCACATCGGTATGCTCGTAACGCAGTCCAATCTTGCCAAACATAGAGTTGCTGAAACTCTTTTCGGCACTGACATAGACGGCTGTGGTATTCTCGTCATAGTCAAAGGCGTTGCTTTGAGAAGGGTCGAAAATCCACTGTGTGGCATCGTAAGTTCCGGCAGTCAATGCCGTTTTGTTGCCAATGTTGGTGTAAGCCACTCCTGTTTCCATCTTGAACACCTTGAACGGCAATGTGGCATCCAATTTGACGGAGTGAATGTGGTATTTGTTATGCCCGTCATTGGTCAAGTGCGATGAGCCGTTATTCCATGTCGTGGTAACATCGGAGAACGACTTGGTTGATTTGTTGAACCAGTTGTAGGTAATGCTCAACATCTTTCCCATGTCATCGAGTCGCCAATCGGCAAATGTCGTCAATGTGAGCGCATTGTTCGGGCGAGACGGCGAATGATTGTAGGAGCTGAAGATGTTGCCATTGTCATTGGTAATGTCATTCAGCTTACTGTTTAACCGAGTGGAACTATAATTGGCGATGATACCAGCACAAAGGCGTTCGGTGAACTTGTACTTGAAAAGTCCGTTCACACCAAAATCTCGGTTGGTAAAATGTGTGTTTCGGTTCGATGTCTTTTCATGGTCGCTGAAGGTGAAAGTGCGGTCAAGGTCGTTGATGCCTTTGTTGTTGCTCCAACTGGCATCAGCCGAGAGTTCCACTTTACGAGTGGTGTGCGACAGATTGCCGCCCAGTATGTAGCTGAAATCCTCACGGGCGATGCCTCGCCCCCACACATTTCCCTTTGTGCCGAGCGATTCGTTGTGTGTGGTGATACTGATGAATGCCACATTGGTTCCAGCGGCATATTTAGCAGGTGGAGTGGTGAGCACTTCGATTTTCTCGATTCTTGATGCTTGAAGGTTCTTCAGCTGCATGGCAATGGCATCGTCAGGCATCTCCAACAGACGACCATCGACGATGTAGCGCACTGACGACTTTCCGGCAACGGTTACGGCATCGCCCTCGACGGTTACGCGAGGAATGCGGTCAAGCACCTCTATGCCGTTCATCCCTTTGATAAAAGCATCATTCTTGGTGAGATAAACGATGCGGTCGGGTTCTTGTTTGAGCACCGTTCGATGTCCGACCACCACGATTTCGTTCAGTTCGAGCACTTTGTCCCAATAGTCAGCGATGGAATCAATGCTCACCGAGTCATTGTTTTCCTGTGCAAAAAGGGACACAGGGAGTAGAACCATCAATAAGATGGCTTTATAAAATTTGTCCATAATGATTTATTAATTAGTTATTTGAATGCCTTCTCTTTGCCTTGTATGAAGAAGAATGCTCCGCCATGTTTGTCGCGTTGCAGGCCGATGTAGATAATCTCGCCGTTGTTGACAATCTGGAGCGAGGTGTATTGACCGTCAGCCCCACTGTAGTCGGAGTATTCTTTTGCCCTTGGTGCATCTTTCGAGATTGCCTCGGCGATTTTCTTGATGATGCCTGGGTTGTTCTTTACTGTCAGTCCACGATAATAGTTGCCGTTGTTCTTGTAGATGGAGATGGTCACACACTCGTTGCCGTTATATCTGCCGTCAAATAGGCTTTCAACATTCAACTTAGGCGGGTTAGCATAGGCCGCTAATGCAGCAATAATGCATGTTATGATGATGATTAGACGTTTCATTTCTGTAAGGATTTATGTTGCATGAATTGATTGACTTTTTCTTCCTCGACTGCGTTTTGTCGTGCGACAGTCAGCATAAACTGTTCCATCTTGGCGACATCAGCCTCGGCAATCGCTTGAGCTTCGTCTCCGTTCGCCTTTTGACCTGCGACATACACGATGCAATAGCTATTGTTGGCAGATGGTGTGACGGAAAATTTGTTGTTGAAAAGTATAGTCACGCCTAAAATCAGTGCCAGGCAAGCGGCAGCTGCTGCACTCCACCGCAACTTTGTGTTGATGGCGAGTCTGCGTTTTTGTGCCGATGCGTCACTGATGCGCTGACGCAACTGCGCCGAAGCACCAATATTGCGTTGCGGCTTTAATAGTTCTTTTATATCTTGATATTCGTCCATTGCAGTCATTGATTATTGGTGAAATATTTTTGTCTCATTTTCTTCATTCCCGAATAGAACCGCGATTTTGCGGTGGATTGCGGTAGGTTGAGGATGTGGCTGATTTCCACAAACGAGAGCTCGTCAACAACATTCATTCTCACAATCTCCGCCTCATTGGGCGGCAATTCGTCAAGCAAGTGGTTGATGCGCTCTATGTCTTCTTGGTCAAGCCGGTCATCCGTTTTGTCGGGTAAATCTATCGTCTCAAGTGGAATTGCTGATACCTGACCGCGCCTGAACTTATCTTGGCATAGGTTATAAACAATGCGGAACAGATAACACTTAGCGTCATTTGCCTTGTTTCGGTTTTCAAGCAGTCGCAACACAGCCTCATAAACGATGTCCTCGGCTTCCTCTTGGTTGCCGATGCGGTAGTACGCAAACCTCACCAATGCGTCAAGGTTCGCCTCTATCACTTCCTCAATATTTCTGCGTCTGTTGCCAAACATAATCTCAAAACGCTCATGCGGCGTTCCATAGTATAAGACGCAAAAATACGAAAAACGCCGAAAGAAACGGAGGAAAATATTTTTTAATCTCTGCTCACCTAATTTATTATTAGTAACTTTGCAACAAAGAAACAATGTATTATGGAAGAAAACATCACAATTGTTCCAAACCAAGCAGAGTTGGAGACTCAATTCGCATTTGTCAACTCGTTAATTGATAGGTATCGTTCATCAGCCATAGCCATAGTAAATACTGCGGCTTTGCAGATGAGTTGGGAAATAGGCCAATACATTTCAATGCAGTTGAAATCAGCTCGTTGGGGCGCAAAAGTTGTGGGTGATTTGGCGGATTACCTGAAACGAATCAATCCCAATCGAAGAGGGTTTAGCAAGCGGAACCTGTACAATATGGTAAAGTTCTACGACACATATAGTGCCGAGGCATTTCTAAAGACAGCAAACAATTTACAATTACCCGAATTTGTACAATCGAGAATTACACAATTACAAAACAGCCCAATTGTGCAGATGCATCTGCACAAATTCAAAATGACGCAATTGTGCAGTTGACGACTGCACAATTAGAACCTGCCATCATTCAGCCATTACCCACAATATTGGCGGTTACCACGTTTAGCAATCATGTGGAAATCATGAATCGTTGTCATAACGATGAGGAACGTATCTTCTATATGCCCGTCATCAAGGGTTGAAAACCGAGGAATTGCGTCGTTGCATTGTCAATCAGACATTTTCATCGCTAATGGATAACGAAAAAATGATATCGCGCAAATTGCTGGCTGAATATCCTCACTCGGAGTTTATGCTCAAAGACAAAGCAATTGTTGACTTCCTCAATTTGCCACAAGAGCATAATGAGCACCACTTGCACAAAGGCCTGGCCAGTCCCTCATCCCATTAAAAAAGGCGGTCACAATAAATGTGCCGCCCTTTTTATGCACTACTCTGCGAGTATGCTTATTGTGTCACTCGCCGCAGAGAGGGGGGATATTATGATGCTTGCTGGCGATGGCCTTTCTTGATGTAGATGTACTTGGGATACTGGCCCAGCACAAAGAGGGTGACGGGGCAGAGCCAAATGTCGCGCTCAAAACCGGGTAAGCCGGTTGCGGTGTAGGTCGAGCCACCCACGAGCGAGTGTTCTCCACGCACCAGGCAAGCATAGCCAGGCTTATCAATCTTCCTTTTGCTCGGCACCACATCTACATAGGCAAACGCATCGTCATCGCTCAAGAAGTCACACAGTTCGTCGGCACCTGCCACCATCATCAGGTTGTGGTGGTCGAAAGGCCAGCCTGGAAAGTTGACATACCACTTGCCATCTTCCTCGTGATTGAACTGCAGGTGATACTCGTTGCGTCGTCCAAAAACACTGTTTGCCATCACTTGTGCTCCGTGGAGCAAATCATTCATTCCGTAATTCATAATCGATACTTTTTTTAATTGTTAAACAATCGGTCTTTACACACGGGTAATTGCGTTTTGACATGGCAAAGTTACCCATATATATATACAAGTATCGATTTTTGCAACATTGCAAAAAATAATTCACTGATTATTAGTCCATTTCGCTAAACACACGTGGCATGGTCACCAAATGCCTGGGCAATGATATCAGGTAGGGTTCACCGCGCTTGCCACTGATGTAATAGTGGGCAGCAAGTTCGTCGTCCATGATGATTGTCTTCACAAATCGCTTGATGCGCGACAGGTTCTGAAGCAAGGTTCCGGTCAACGGATTCACCACATTATTAATGATGTCTTGTCCCGAGTCGATGTCACGATTGGGCATCACGATATCATAGATTTGCTCCAGCTCGTCGCGATAATTGTCGATGTTGCGCAACTCAATTCCCTCGGGGTGGCGCAGAAACAGGATGTAGAGCGCCTTGCTGAGCGGATGCAGACGGATTTCAGCATTCTGGTATTGAGGCAAGAACAAACGAAGGTCTCTATCGATTACCAACTGACTGAGTTCCTGCTGAGCAAAAATGAGTGGCGACGCACTCACGAGCGAGTTGCCCAGCAAGGCATGTGGGTCGGAGTGGGTCAGCGACACATAGTTGAGCACCAGTTGGCCAATGATGGCGAGATACTGCGCCCGCTGCTTCTCGGCCGAAGCCAGGGCTTTGCCTTCGTCATCGAGCAAATCGTCGGTTCGGGCGGGCTCCGCTTCACTAAGGGCGCGCGCACGGGCATTCTCCATTTTCTGGCCAAGGTCGGGATTGTCGAGGCTATCCTTCATTCGCGCAAGTTCGCTGCGCGTGAGCATTTTCTTGATGTCAATTGACTCGTCGCCCGTGTCAAGATTGCCGAAGTCGAACAAATGGCGAACAAACAATTCCACCAGCTGTTCGTCGATGCTCATGTCGCCACACACCGGGCATGTGAGCAATGAGGCGCGGCCAATGTTGCCGGCATTGAAGCGGCGCGCCACGAGAATGGGGGCATGGTCTACATATAAAACCTGTTTGTCAAAGCGGTCAAGCACTTCTGACTGCCCCGTAACACGCCCCATCACACGCACATAGTCATCTAAAAGACTTTGAGGCGTGTAAAGGTTAGAGAAAACATAAATAACACCATAGTCTAACTGACTCGGGTCACTAACAATAGAATCAAACTCGGGTGTCATAGTGCTTGTTCTGGGCATATGGTTATCAACACATTCAGTGGGCACACTGATATATTTTACTGCTACTCGTCGTGCGACTCGATCCAGACATAGGCACCGATGTCGACGCCTGGCCGTGCGAAGCGGTCGTTGCCGTAGCGGTCATAGCGGGCCTTCTCAGGGCAGTAACTGCGGTTGCCGCGGGCAATGGCGTCGCTCTCGTTGCGCAGGCGGTAGTCGAAGATGTAGTCCTCGCGTGAAGTGTAGAATTTCGGGTCGCCCTTCCACACGCAGTTAATGAAGTGTGCATCGTCCTCACCGTCTGACTTGAGCAGGCAGTTGCGCATATAGATGTTGTTGTCCTTGTTGTCGCCGATGTTCACATCATAGCCCATACCGTAGCTGATGCTGTTGTCGATGATGCAGTCGAGCGGGCTGAACATCTTGTCGTCGTCTTGAATCACCCAGGTGATGTTCGGGCCCTCGATAGTTGAGAACAGGTAGTAGTTGGCAAAGGTGCATTGCGTCATCCTGATTTTGCCACCTATGAATGCCACCACACCATAGGGCGCATCACTGAATTCGCATCCTTCAGCCTCCACCCACGCATTGGCGGTGAGCAGCACATACTCGGCCGAGTTGTGCAGCACGCAGTTGAGCATGTGCAGAGCCACCTGGTTCTGGTCCACACCTCCCACCTGCAAGCCCCAAGTAGAGCTGTGCATATCCACATATTGCATCTCGTTGCCGGTGCTGCCGCCATAGATGGCGATGCCGTCCCATTGCCCCGACATGATGTCGAAGCTATACTGGCCCACCACATGGTCAAGACGGTCGCCGCGCATCACAATAGGTTTGTCGGGCGTGCCTATGGCCTTGAGCCGTCCTCCCACCTTCATCCACGCCTTGTCGTGGAACAGCAGTTGCACGCCAGGGTCGATGGTGAGCGTCACGCCAGGCATCACGGTGAGCGTGTCATAGACCACATAGGGCTTGCCGGCATGCAGTGTGGTGTTCTTGGTCACGGTAAAGTCCTTGAGTCTGGTCACATCCTGGCCCCAGGCACTCACGGTCACATGCTGCTGCACACCATTGGTCTCGAAGTCGATGCGGTCAATGATTTCTATAGGATCATTATTCCCGTTCTCGTCGAGATAGCCTTCAACGAAGATGTAGATGCTGTCGTTGCCGCGAATCTCAATGTCGTGGAATTCCGACCCCTTGGTGCCGTCCACATTCAGGTAGAACTTGGCATCGCTGATGCCTGCCACCTTGATGGACGAGATGTTGATTTGCTTCTTGCTATTGTTATACACCACAAACTGCTGTGTGGCCGAGCCCTGCAGGGTGATGATCGTGTCGAATGCCACGGTGTCGCACGAGAAGGCCAGCACATCGCTGCTGCTGGTGGTAAAATCGTCTTCGATGCAGCTTGTCATCACCACACCCAGGGTCAATATCGAAAGGATTGCAATAAGTATCTTTTTCATCGTTTTTTTGAGGGTTTTATAATCCTATAACGAGGAATTATGTGTTTTATTGCCTCATCATTGTTTTTTGCGTCGTTTGCGCATCATCAGCGTGGCTATCAGTCCCAATGCAATAAGGGCAAAGGCCCCAAGGGCAATATAGCCAATCTTCTTCATATCCATGCTGCTGTCGGTTTTCCCCGAGGTCTCAGATGATGCTTCGGCCACAGCCTCTTCATTCTCGGAGACGGGTTTTTCGGTAATGTCGGGTTCGGGAGTGGCGTAGGTCACCTCCACGATGTTCACGGCATTGCCGCCGAATCCCTTACGGCCCTGCGAGGTGACAATCACCTTGCTGCCGTCGCGCGAGATGTCGAGTCCCACGGGATAGGAGTCAATGTCGATGCTCGTGATCATCTTCATGGTGCGAGTGTCAATCACACACAGTTTGCTCGCCGAGTTGCACGCGGCAAAGGCAAAGTTGCCGCTGGGCGAGAGTTCGATGGTGCGTGTGCCGGTTCCCACCTGGCAAGTAATCCAGCCCGTCATGGGTGCCGTCTTCACTCCCTGCTGCTCCATCTTGTGGATGCAGTTGAGCACCGAGTCGAGCGGAATCTTTTGCACGATGCCGGCTGAGTTGCGGCTGGCAAACAGGTAGTCGTCGGTCATCACCAGGTGTCGTGCATTGTTGATGCCCGTGATGCGTCCCACATAGCTGTAGTTCTTCATATCCACTACGCCGATGCCGCCGGCACCACCCATGCAGCCCACCAGCAGATAGCGGTCATCGGGCGTATACACCGTGCCACGCAGCATGTAGCCGCTGCCGTTGTCACGGTCCACCTTGGCGGTGAGGCTATAGTTCAGGTTCAGCTTGTAGTCGATGGTCACGCAAGCCACATAGTGCCAGTCGGCGGGGTTCTTGCTCGAGATGTCAATGAGACCAACCGTGTTGTTGCCCCAGTGCGAGATGGCCATGTGCCGGCCATCGTGCGAACATGCCACCATCTTGGGCAGCGGTCCTGTTTCCATCAGCTTGATGATGCTGTCGGTCTGCGTATCGATGATGGCCACTGCCGACGGGTCTTGGGCATTCAAGTCATAGCTGCGGCGGTAGTAGGGCACCCACAGGTAGCGACCCTTGTGCGAGAAGGCACTCTCCACAGGGCGGCCGTAGAAGGTGTTCAGGTTCTTGCTGTAGTGCGTGAACGGGAACAGTCCGCTGGGCTTGGCCCACAGAGCGGCGTGACTGTCGTCGAAGCGGTGCTTGATGACTTTGATTTTCTCGTTGGTCTTGGCATCATACACCACTGTCATGCCACCTTCTAATGAGTTGACATAGAACTTCTTGCCGTCGGGCGAGAAATTCACCGACTTGGGCGAGCACACATCGCTGTCGCGAGTCGCTGCCGCGGCGGCCGACCAGTCGAAGTTCTGCTTCTTGCCCACCACTTTGAGCGTCACGGCATTGTCGGGCGCACTGGCGGTGGCACCTATCTTGGAGTGAACCACGGGAGGCACATCGGCTGCACTTGCCAAGAGCGGCAGCAGCACCATCATGATTGTAACGATACGGATTTTCATAATCATTATGCTTTTTTCTTGAAATATCTGATGAATTCGCCTATGAGCATCACGGGTGATGTGCCCACGAAGATGAGCAGCCATTGTTTCAAGGTGAGCGGCTCGATCTGGAACATCTTGTAGCCTACCTGCACAATCAAAATCTGACCAATCAGGATGATGGCGGCGATGCTGAAGAACACCTTGCTCTCCCTGATGTTGTGGAAGGCCGAGTGACCGCTGTCGAAGGCCTTGGCGTTAAACATGTTCCAGAACTGCAGGAACACGAAAGTGGTGAAGTAGATGGCCATCTCGTCGGGCATGATGTGGCTCGAGATGAGACTGCGCCCCTCATCGGGAGAGTGGTGCATGAACAGCATGTAACAGAACATGCCCAGCATCAGTACGGCAAACACTATGCCTGATCCCCCAATGAATTTCAACATCTTCTTGGTGATGATCGAGTCACCGTCGCGTCGGGGCTTGTCGTGCATCACCTTCTCGTTAGGAGGCAGCGAGGCAAGGGCAAGGGCGGCGAAGGTGTCCATGATCAGGTTGATCCACAGCATCTGTGTCACCGTTAGGGCAGGCTGTTCGCTGATGAACGCTCCCACGCCCACCACAATGCAGGCGGCAAGGTTCACGGTGAGCTGGAACAGGATGAAACGCTGAATGTTCTTGTAGAGTGAGCGTCCCCACAGCACAGCCTTGCCAATGCTCGTGAAGCTGTTGTCCATGATGGTGATGTCGCTCGCCTGCTTGGCCACGGCAGTGCCGTCGCCCATCGAGAGTCCCACCTGGGCCGCATTCAATGCGGGAGCATCGTTGGTGCCGTCGCCGGTCACCGCCACCACCTCGCCGCTCTGTTGCAGCAGGTTCACCAGTCGGGCCTTGTCGGCAGGCCGTGCGCGCGACATGATTTTGATGTGCTTGCTTCGTTCGGCGGCTTCCTCGTCGCTCAAGCGGGCAAATTCCTCACCGGTGATAAGCGTGTCATCGTCATCTTCAGCATTCCAGATGTTCACTTGTCGCCCAACTTCGCGTGCTGTCACAGGAGTGTCGCCGGTCACAATCTTCACCTGGATGCCGGCATCCACGCACTCGCTGATGGCGCCTGGCACATCACTGCGCACGGGGTCGCTGATGCCCACCACGCCCATGAAGGTCATACCTTCCACTTCAAGCCGGTAGTGCGCAATGGGATTCATCTCGTCATCGGCCAGTTCCTTGTAGGCAAAGCCTAAGGTGCGCATGGCCTGCGACTGATATTGCAGCAGGTGCTCGCTGATTTCCTTGAAAGTGATGCCACCGGAAATTTGGCTGCAGTGGCGTATGATGATTTCAGAGGCACCCTTCACCAGCAGCAGTCGTCGGCCGTCGGCCGTGCGAATGATGCTCGCCATATATTTGTTCTCGGTCGAGAAGGGCAGTTGCGCCTCCAGTTCATTGTTTTCACGCAATGCTGCATAGTTGATTCCCGACTCGTGCAGCCACAACAGCAAGGCTCCCTCAGTGGGGTTGCCTATGGCTTTCACTCGCTGCTCGTCGCTATTGTCGATAAAGGCGGTGGAGTTGCAGGCAATGTTCAAGGCTATCATCTGGCTCATGGGGTCATCGCCCAGCATGCGGCAGTCGGTAATCTCGGGAAAATAGGCTTCCTGCACATGCATCTGGTTCTGCGTGAGTGTGCCGGTCTTGTCGGTGCAGATGATGGTGGCGGCGCCCATGGTTTCGCAGGCGTGCATCTTGCGCACCAGGTTGTTCGAGGCCAGCATGCGTCGCATGCTCAGTGCCATGCTCAGCGTCACGCTCATGGGCAGTCCTTCGGGCACGCTCACCACAATGAGGGTCACGGCAAGCATGATGGTCTCGATGGCATATTGAATGATGTCGAGCGTGTCGTGGGGCATGCCGTCGATGGCAAGCATGAGCATGCGGCCCACCACAATGCAAGCTCCCACAATGTAGCTGCCCCGCGCTATCCACTTGCCCAGTTGGTCAAACTGTTTCATGAGCGGGGTTTCCAGGTCATTCTCTATCTGTGCCTCGGTAAACACCTTGCCATACTCGGTGCGGTCACCCACTTCGGTCACTCGCATCACACCATGTCCGTCGGCCACATTCGAGCCACGCAGCACTTGGTTGGTGGGGTAGGTGGCATCGTCTTTCTTGTCTTCGGGTCTGTGCGACTTGTGAGCAAGGGGTTCGCCGGTGAACGAACTCTCGTCGACGCTCATCGACACGCTGTGCAGCAACTCGCCATCGGCGGGCACATTCTCGCCCGCGTCGAGCATCACCACATCGCCCACCACCACATCGCGTCGGGCTATCTGCGTCACTTTGCCGTCGCGGGTCACCTTCACCAGCACATCGTCGTTCAGTTTGTTCAGTATCTCGAATTTCTTGTTGGCGTTCACCTCCACCAGAAATCCCACCAGAGTGGCAAGCAAAATGGCTATGAAGATGCCCACGGGTTCGAAGAGCACCTCGGCCGATTTTCCGGTTCCAAAGTATTCGTAGGTGGCTATTCCCACCGATAGCGCGAAGGCCACCAGCAGTATCTTGATGAGCGGATCGTTGAAGCAGTCGAGGAACTGCAGCCATAACGACCGCTTCTTGGGCGGCGTCAGCACATTTGGCCCATATTTGGCGCGGCTTTCAGCCACTTGCTGTTCGGTAAGTCCTTTTATCTTGAATGTTTCTTTCATGTCAGCGTCTAAAGGTTAGTCGTTGCCCGTGGGTGCGGTCGTTCAGGCGGCCATTCAGGTAGGCGGTGTGCCCGTTCACCAGCGTGGCTTTCACATGATGGTGCACCGTGAAGCCCTCGAGCGGTGTCCAGCCACATTTCGATAGCACATCGCCATCGGTAATCGTGTGACCGCTTCGATTGGGTACAATCACGGCAATGTCGGCCTGATAGCCTCGTCGCAGATAGCCTCGCCGCTCAATCCCGTAGAGCAGGGCAGGGGCGTGGCACATCTTCTCAATCACCGTTTCGGTCTTGAAAATGCCTCGGCGTGCATGTTCCAGCATCACTACCAGCGAGAACTGAACCAGCGGCATGCCCGAAGCGGCCTGCAGGCATCCTCCAAGCTTCTCACTCAGCAGATGAGGGGCATGGTCGGTGCCTATCACATCAATCAGATTCTCTTGCACGGCACGCTGCAGTGCTTGCTGGTCGCCACTGCTTTTCACTGCGGGGTTGCACTTGATGCGGTTGCCCAGCCGTTCATAGTCGCCGTTGTTGAAAGTCAGGTGAGCCACACAGGCTTCGGCGGTGATGCGTTTCTCGCCCAGCGGAGCATGCTTGAGCAAGGCCAGTTCGTCGGCAGTGCTCACATGCAGTATGTGCAGGCGGGTGCCGCATTCCTGAGCCAGGTGCACAGCCCGTTCGGTGCAGGCATAGCAGGCTTCGCGATTGCGTATCAGTTCGTGGTAGCGCAGCGACAGATTCTCGCCGTGTGCCGCCACATAGCGGGCTCGGTTGGCGCGTATGATGTCTTCGTCTTCACTGTGAATGGCAATGAGTGTGTTGGGCATGCTGAACACGCGGCGCATGGCATTGGGGTCGCTCAGCAGCATGCCGCCTGTCGATGAACCCAGGAATGCCTTCACACCGCACACGCGGCGGTAGTCCACCGCCTGAAGGGTGGCAAGGTTGTCGTTGGTAGCGCCTATGTAGAAGCTGTAGTTGGCGGCGCTCACTTGAGCGGCATGGGCATATTTGGCCTCCAGTGTCTCCAGTGTCGTCGTGTTGGGAACGGTGTTGGGCATGTCCATAAACGAGGTCACACCACCGGCCACTGCAGCGCGGCTCTCGCTCGCCATATCGGCTTTGTGTGTGAGTCCAGGGTCGCGAAAGTGCACATGGTCGTCGATCACGCCGGGCACAATCAGCCCGCCCTCGGCATCTATGGTCTCTTGGGCCCTGACGAGCAGCTCGGCAGGGGGTATGCCGTGGTACACCGCATCAATCACCTCGCCTTCGGTCACCACATAACCCTGAAAGCGCTGGCCTTCATTCACAATGTCTCCGTTGTAGACGACTTTCATGCCTGTTCAGTTGATGTTTCGCTGGATGTGCGGCGTGTGAATTTCTTTTTGTTGAACCACGAACTCCACTTCAGCTTAATCACACCAAACAGTGCCTCGCTGAAGATGCCGCCGCTCATCTTGCTCGTGCCTAACTCTCGGTTCACAAACACGATGGGCACTTCCACGAGTTTGAAGCCCATCTTGTAGGCGGTGAATTTCATCTCTATCTGGAAGGCATAGCCCTTGAACTTGATCATATCAAAGTGCATGGCATCGAGCACTTCACGCTTGTAGCACACAAAACCGGCTGTGGTGTCGTTGATTTTCATGCGCGTGATGAACCGCACATATTTCGAGGCAAAGTAGCTCATCAGGATGCGCCCCAGTGGCCAATTCACCACATTCAGCCCTGTCAGGTAACGCGAACCGATGCTCACATCGGCACCCTCTTCGCCACAGGCGCGCTGCAGCGGAATCAGGTCTTCTGGGCGGTGTGAGAAGTCGGCATCCATCTCTATAATATAGGCATAGTCATGCGCCAGTGCCCACTTGAAACCCTCAATGTAGGCAGTGCCCAGGCCCAGCTTGCCGCTGCGCTTGATGATGTGCACCCGCTCAGGTTCCTCGGCGATGATGCCATCTACAATGGCACCCGTGCCGTCGGGGCTGTTGTCGTCTATCACCAGCACATCAAACTGGTGCTCCTCGATGCCCAGGATCACATGGATGATGTTGCTGATATTCTCCTTCTCGTTATAGGTCGGGATAATGATCAAACTGTCTGATTTCATTGCCTTCTTTTGCCTCGTTTCTTGTGCGTTATTTTAATTCAAACTACAAATATAAACATAAATCCCTTATTCTATTCTATCTTTTATTTAAAAAATCTCAATAGTGCCTTTTTTTCGCTTTTTCGCACATTCTTTCCTCCCCCAAAAGCCGTGCAGTGTTTAAATGATGCCGAGGATGATGTTGATGAGGGCAGTGACATCACTTACATTCACTTTGTTGTCGCCGTTCACATCGGCACGCTCCTTATTCATGGTGGTGACGCCTAAAATCATGTTGACAAGGGCGGTCACATCGCTCACATTCACACGGCCATCACCGTTCACATCTCCAGAAAGCAGGCAGTTTAACTTGGCTACAGAGAGACCGCTGCCAGTGTAATGAGTGAGCCAGATGAGGTCGCGCTTGTCATCCAGGGAGATTCTGATGACTTCGTTGAGGGCAATGCCGGAGTTGTCAACATTGTAGGTGTGCCAGTCGCTGCCGTTGAAGCTGACGAGGCCCACATCGCCTGCGGTGGCCAGCCATTTGTTGTTGCGGGCATCGATTTTGATTTCATACAGGCAATTGCTGGGAATTGGAGAGTTACTGCGGTTGTAGGTGGTCCAGTTCGTTCCATCGTAGCGTGTGAGCCCGAAACCGTATTCCAGTCCATAATCATCGGGGTATCGCGGGTCACGGCAGTTCATCCATAGAATGTTGTCGTTATCCACGGCCACGAAACCCACATAATCAGAGGGCAGCGGGGAGTTCTTGGTGGTGTATTGCGTCCAGTAGTTGCCATCGAAAAGGAAGAGCCCGCCGCCGTGGGTGCCGCACCACACGCGGTCGTTGCTGTCAAAGGCAAGGCAAGTGACATAGTTGAACGACAAGCCGGAATTGTCCTTGTTATAAGCGGTCCAAGTCTGCCCGTCTCGGCAGTAGATGCCCTTGTTGGTGGCCAGCCACAAACGGTTGTGCTGGTCAAACTTGATTTGAGTCATATCGATGTCACTGAAGGGGTAATCACTCTTCAGATAGACATTCGTCGCGGTTGGCGTGATTTCCATCAGGCAGGTGTCGGGTGAGAACCAGTGCCATCTGACCCAGACATCGCCGTCGCCATCGGTCTCAGTCTGTGCCGTCTGCGGCATGGGCGTCAAGGTGGCCTCGCCTGTCTCCATGTTGTAGGTCTGCAAGCCATTTATTGTGGCTCCGTAGAAGATGCCGTCGCGGTCGAGACTGCCAGTGGACAGCGTAAACGAGTTGTCGATGAGTTTGTTGTCAATAAGAGGAATATTCATCAGCCCGTCGGCTGTCAGACGGAACAGGCCTTGAGTGCGCGAACCCACATACACATCGTTTCCGTCAACATCCACACACAGCAGGAAGTCTATATCAGAGTGCGACGGGTAACGATAGCTTACGAAATGGGTGCCGTCGAACTTCGTCAGGTAGTTGTTGCTCACCATCCACAAATTGCCCTCATCATCGGCCATTACATCATAAAGGATTGATTCGGGCAGGTCAGAATTGTCGGGCGTGTAAGCGGTAAAGTTGGTGCCGTCGTATTTGATGAGTCCCCTTTCTGATGCCATCCACAAGCAGTCGTCAGCACCAATTTCTATCCGATTGATGCTTCTGTATGGGTGGGTGACAGGCACTAATCCTTCGGAGGTGAAGATACAAAGCGTTGCCCTGTTCATTGCATCATAGCATCCCACCCAAATACGACCTTTTGAATCGGCCTTGATGCTGTTCACATAAGCATAGGGACTAAGTATGTTGATATCATAAACAGCTGTAACTTGTTTCCCGTCAAATTCATACAAGTATCCTATTCCTCCCATTAGCATGCTGTCATCGTTTTCAAAATAGAAACCGCTGAGATGCTGGTTATTGAGAAAACCCGCATTTCTCATGTCAAACTTCTCGATGTTGCCGTCGGCAAGCTTTGCCAGCCCATAGTACTCCGTGCCAACCCATAATTCCTCATTGTGCAGGGCCATATCGCTTATCGAGTTGTCCGTCATGCTGCGGTCGGCCCGGGAAAGAACGGTCTGTTCGCCACTCTCTTTGTCAATCTTGACGATGCCTCCGCCTATAGTGCCAACATATAGAAAACTCTCGTCATGGATAATGCGCCACACACGGTCCTTGTTCGTCAGGTTCTGCCAGTCACTAAGCTGAGCGTAAACGCTAAGCACAGTAAGGCACAGGAGAGTAGTAAAAATAGTTCGCTTCATGCTAAGGTTTTTTAAAGACCGTTTGGTGACATGAATTTTGTGATGGACTTCACAAAGTTTTGTTCGGTCGGAGATTCAGTAAACCACCCGTAGTTGTAATGGACAAAGGGGTCAGATTCTGAATCTGAATCTGTGGTCAGTGTGGCATCATCATTCTTTTCATCATCAGATATTCCTATGCCTCCCAAAATATATTCCCAGGGTTGAGAACTGAACATTTGGAATGTTTTTTCGAGCGTGAAGTATTGACCTTTGTTGTTTTTGGTATCGATGGCAAAAGCAGCAAACTTGCACAAGGGAGGTCTGCTGGGGTCAGGCATGCGAATCACATGCACATCGAGGGTGTCGTTCACATGATGGGTCCTGATTGAAACCGAATCGATGTCGCACTCATAGTGGCTGATATAAAGCGAACCAAGTTCGAACCGAATCATTGTCATATCAATCAGTTCCTCAGCATCTATGGTGCCCAGCTCGTATTCTTTCAGGCGGATGGGCAAGAGGCGGAATTGAAATTCATAGGCGTTTAGCGTGTCGCCTTCGTTGATAGTGGCTATGGTGTTATCAATCTCTTGTTGAATAGATGGTGGCATACCCTCTTTCAGCGTGTTTAGCACTTGAACAGCTTTAGAGGTGTCTTTTTTAGTTCCCCAGCCATTGAAATAGCACATCGACAGCAAACTGAAGGCATCGGGATTGCCTTGTTCAGCGGCTTGCTTGATGTATTCGAATCCTTTCTCCATATTCTGCTCAACGCCACGCCCCAATTGATAGAGCATTCCTAATTTCATGAGGGCAACATTATCGCCACTTTGGGCTTCAATCTGAATCTGCTGAATGTCCTCGGCCGTCTGAGCTTGAGCAGTAAAAATGCTGATGAGGATTGTTGCAAAAATAATGAGGTGTTTCATAATGGGATAGTTATTGATTCAATGATTCATTAATAGTGCTCAAAGATAAACTTTTCTTCACAAAAAAACAAATACTGTTGCTTATAATCCCTTTATTTATGCTGGAATTAAATTTTAAAGAGCACTGCTTGTGCAGTTAAAAGACACCATCAATTATTGGAACGGCACCACTAAAGTTAACCAACAACCCACATTTTTACCTTGTATTGTTGCGGGTGTGAAACGCGGTAAAGACTTTACGATCCTGATTGCCTCAGCATCCAGTTTAGGGTCAATTGAGCGGCATACTCTCACGATACCGATTGAGCCGTCCTTTTTTATCTGACATTGTATCACGACCCTTCCAGTAGGATGGTTGTGTTTCTCATCATAGGGATAAACAATGTTTCTTTTGATAAAGGATTCCATTTCGTTTTTGCCACCTGGATATATTGGAAGAGTTTCTGCATCATAGAAAATGGAATCGCCATCTTTGACAACATAACCATATCCACCTTGTTTATGAGTTGTATTACAACGAGGATCATCTTGGGATATTTCGTTGCCATCGTTATCAAGATACTTGACAATCACTCCTTTTGAGACGCTTTTGTCTCCTATTTGTTCATATTTAACAACATACGAAGCCTCATCTGGGAATCTAATGGTGTCGTAAAAAACGGATACGATTTCCGTTTGGGCAGCATTATCCGATGTGGCAGTTGTTGATGGAGCTTCTTTAACTGCTCGGTTACATGAAAAAAGCAGAATTATCAATATTGCGGAGATTATACTCTTTTTCATAATCATGATTAATTTAACTGTACAGTTCAGTGCAAAAATGCGATATATTTCTAAATGTTTTGTTTCGCTTCCAAGTGACTTTTAAACGAAAAAAAATAAACAGAGCATCTTGCCCGATTGGATAGGATTCAGAAAACTGCAGCGACCATTTCCTTGCCTAATTTATGAATATGGGCAAGGATTGTTTGCTCTCGTTCTGCTGAAGGCTTTTTGAAGCCATTTATATAATTTCTGAGTAAGGTGGCGTTCATGCCTAATGACCGTGCAAACTCTGCGACATTAATTTCCTTGTGAGTAAGGAAAAACCTCTGCAACGCCGACGGTTCAGCATCATCATATTTGAAACTCTCAAAACTGATGTCCTCATCAATGTTGCGCCAATGTATGCCGCCCAATCCGATGCGATAATCATTGCGCTGTTCGTCAGTTGCTGCACGCAATCGTGGGTACCATAGCAATGACTGGCGAAGGACTGCTCCCGTCTCGTCTTTGCCGTAAATATAATCGGCATCAAACCATATTTCTGTAATCTTCATTTCCTAACCGAGCGAAGCGAACCATTGTGCAAACCGAATTCAATGCAATATTTATGAGCATTGGTGAGGTGCCGCCGGCATGATGATTATTATTTCACGAACAATTTGTCAATTTGCGCTTTCAAGTGTGGAGCAAGCGGTGGAATGTTGTGATTCTTCTCATAGCGCAGCAGGTCGTCATAGCTCTTATCCACATCGTTGTCTTTGCGGGTCTGCTTAAACTCCTTCTTGTCGATATAAGCCGTTTCGGTGGCAAACGATTCGATGATAAGGATGTATCTCTTCTTTGTGCGTTTGAATACACCTATGTCGAGCGACTGCTGCATCACGAAATCGCCTATCGTCGATTTGCCGTTTTCGTCTATGCGGTAGACTTCAAAATAACTATGCTCACTATTTTGCTCCTGGGCATCAAGCTCGGCTTGCTTTTTCTCTTTCTTCTTCTCTTTCTGCTCGTTGGCTATATCAAGATGCTTGTGAAACAGCCATTCGTTGAACGATACAGTGCGTGTACCGTTTTCCTCATCGATATATCCCAATACCGATACGGAGTCGCTGATTACTTGCCGGCCTGTAGAATCGGTGGCAACATTCACTTTGGCCCATTTCCCGTCATTACTATTAACAAGCTGGTAAACAGATTGTTTGTGCAACTTGCATCGGTTTTTTATCAGGTGTCCTGCAAGTGAATTGAGAGTGAATTTAAGCAAACCGCTTTGGGCTGCCGAGATGCTTTTTTCTTTGATGTCTATTTTTTCCTTAGCGAACTCGTAGGTGTTGTCAATAATTCCAGCCCTGTAGTAGATGGGACCTTCCTCATCGATGTAGGTCACACGATAGTAGGTCTGCACATATAGCAGTTCTTTGGGCTTGACAACCACATCGGGAAGAACATAATCAGCATCTTCCATGGTAACCACACCATCAACCACTTCGGCAAGATTTATGGTGAGCGGTTTATAAGCCACTTGTGACAGGCACAAGACCGTGTTCTCCGTTGTGTTCTCAAAAACGCCATTGATGTCAGTAGTCCCAACCAATTTGCCCTGCTCAGTGGTCACTGCTACATAAGGCACGGGATCGCCATCGGCATCAATCACTCGAATTGTCTGTGCATAGCCATTGAACGCACAGGCAACCATTAAGCATATAAAATAATGTTTGAATTGCTTCATAATGTGTTTTATTGATGATTAGAACACAAAGGTAAGGATAATTTTTGAGTTGGAGCTATTTAGCTCTGTTTTTTTGTCTTTTGCCACGCAACCGATACCTCCCGCGCTTGCATATTTCCCGTTTTTTGATTAACTTTGTGAATTCGCTTTTTTAACTGACTAATACTTTTTTCAAATATGGCTACAGTCGACGACAAAAAAATCATCTTCTCGATGGTGGGTGTGAGCAAAATCATCGAGCAGAATCAGAAACAGGTGCTCAAGAACATCTATCTCTCCTTCTTCTATGGTGCGAAAATAGGCATTATCGGTCTGAACGGTTCCGGTAAATCCACGCTTATGAAAATCATTGCCGGCATTGAGACCCGCTATCAGGGCGAGGTGGTGTTCGCACCCGGCTACACGGTGGGTTATCTGCCCCAGGACCCTCAGCTCGACCCCACCAAGACGGTGCGCGAGGTGGTGCAGGAAGGTGTGCAGCAAGTGGTAGATGCCCTCAAGGAATATGAGGAAATCAACCAGAAGTTCGGTTTGCCCGAGTACTACGAGGACCCTGACAAAATGAACGAGCTATTTGCCCGTCAAGGCGAACTGCAGGATATCATCGATGCTACCGATGCCTGGAACCTCGACAGCCGTCTCGAGCGCGCGATGGATGCCCTGCGTTGCCCTGATCCCGACCAGCTCACCGAGCACCTGAGCGGTGGCGAGCGTCGCCGTGTGGCATTGTGCCGATTGCTACTCCAGAAACCCGATGTGCTGCTGCTCGACGAGCCAACCAACCACCTCGATGCCGAGTCCATTGACTGGCTCGAGCAGCATCTGCAGCAATATGAGGGCACTGTCATTGCCGTCACGCACGACCGCTACTTCCTCGACCATGTGGCAGGCTGGATTCTGGAGCTCGACCGTGGCGAGGGAATCCCCTGGCGCGGCAACTACAGCAGTTGGCTTGAGCAGAAGACGCAGCGACTGGCACAGGAGGAGAAGACCGAGAGCAAGCGGCAGAAGACCCTGCAGCGAGAGCTCGAGTGGGTGCGCATGGCCCCCAAGGCCCGTCAGGCCAAGGGCAAGGCAAGGCTCAACAGCTACGACCGCCTGCTCAACGAGACGGTGAAGGAAAAGGAAG
Source organism: Muribaculaceae bacterium (assembly GCA_017619355.1). Taxonomy (GTDB): domain Bacteria; phylum Bacteroidota; class Bacteroidia; order Bacteroidales; family Muribaculaceae; genus Sodaliphilus. The sequence continues at coordinate 14,419 of JAFZSO010000011.1, read as the reverse complement.
AGAAACTCGAGATATTCATCCCCAACGGTCCACGACTGGGCAACAAGGTGATTGAGGCGCACCATGTGGCGAAGGCCTTTGGCGACAAACTGCTTTTCGACGACCTCAACTTCATGCTTCCGCCTAACGGCATTGTGGGCGTGATTGGTCCTAACGGTGCTGGCAAGACCACGCTGTTCCGCCTCATCATGGGCCTGGAGCAGCCCGACGGTGGTACCTTTGAGGTAGGGGAGACCGTCAAGGCGGTGTATGTGGACCAGCAGCACACCAGCATCGACCCCGACAAGACCGTCTATGAGGTGATTTCGGGCGGTGTGGAACTGCTGCGCATGGGCGGCCGCGATGTGAATGCCCGCGCCTACTTGTCGCGCTTCAATTTCACGGGCGTTGACCAGCAGAAGAAGTGCGGTGTGCTCTCGGGCGGTGAACGCAACCGCCTGCAACTGGCGCTGGCGCTCAAGGAGGAGGGCAATGTGCTCTTGCTCGACGAGCCGACCAACGACATCGATGTAAACACCCTGCGCGCCCTCGAGGAAGGTCTCGACGACTTTGCGGGATGCGCCGTGGTCATCAGTCACGACCGCTGGTTCCTCGACCGCATCTGCACCCACATCCTCGCTTTCGAGGGCGATTCGAATGTGTTCTTCTTCGAAGGGTCATACTCCGACTATGAGGAGAACAAGCTCAAGCGCCTGGGCAAGGAAGAACCTACACGCATCCGCTACCGTAAACTCACCGCCGATTGATAATTTTCAGGTAACACATTTATAAAAACATATAACTATGAACCGATTTTCGAGATTTCTTGTCGTTAGTCTGCTGGCAATGTTCAGCCTGCTGGCGCTGGCACAGGTGGGCGATCTGCCCCGCACCGCTCCCGAGCAGCAGGGCATGAGCAGTGCCGGTGTGGAGCGATTCATTGACTCGCTCTTTGCCGTGCCCGAAACGCACCTGCATCATGTGATGGTGCTGCGTCATGGCAATGTGGTGGCCGAGGCGCATCCCGCCCCTTTCAGCCCCGAGTATGGACATACCGAGTATAGCGCCTCCAAGACCTTCGTGGCCCTGGGCGTGGGTGCCGCTATCGACGACAACCGCCTGCGTCTCACCGACCGTGTGGCAACCTTCTTCCCCGAGAAGATGCCCGACAGCATACCGGCTTATCTCGCGCAGATGACGGTGCGCGACCTGCTCATCATGGGCTCAGGGCTGGAAGTCAGTTATTCAGCATTGCGCGCCAACAACGACGACTGGATTCGCGCTTTCCTCGCCACCCCGCCCAAGCATGAGCCGGGCACACACTTCTACTACGACTCCATGTGCAGCTATATGCTCAGTGCCATCGTGCAGCGCGTCACTGGCAAGACGCTGCTCCAGTATCTTCAGGAAAAATTCTTCACCCCCATGCACATCACCCAGGCGCAGTGGGAGCAGTGCCCTCAGGGCTACAACACGGGTGGTTGGGGACTGCATGTGCAGGCCGAGTCGCTCGCCAAACTGGGCATCCTGCTGCTGAATCGTGGCAACTGGAACGGCCAGCAGCTGGTGAGTGCCGAGTGGATCGACGAGGCCACCTCCAAGCAGATTGAGTGCGCCGCCACCAACACTCCGCCCACCGACGGCAACCAGGGCTACTGCTACCAGATTTGGCGCAGCAAGTATCCGGGTTCCTTCCGTGCCGATGGAGCCTTGGCGCAATATGTGGTGTGCGTACCACAGTTCGACCTGGTGGTGGTCATCAACAGCATCAGCTACCATGGCCATGACCTGCTGGGATGCATCTGGAACAACCTGATTCCCGCCATTGTGAGCGAAGAACCGCTGCCTGCGCAAAACAAGGCGGCTACACGCCTGAGCAAGAAATGCCTCGCTTTCACTCAGCCTGTAACGAAGGGCAAGTCCACCTCAAAACTCTTGCGTCAGATGGCCAACAATGGCATCATCACCATTGCTCCCGACGGTTGTGAGCCTCTTACCATCACCCTGACCGACGACAAGCATCTCACCCTCGACTGGCATTACGGCAACCACAACATCAGCCATGCCCGCCTCGCCTTTGGCCAGTGGGAAGTGGAGTCCATCCACACGCTGCCGCTCTACACCATCACGGCACGCAGCCGTTTCGATGGCATTGAGCCCGACTTTGTGTGCGCCGGTAACTATGCCTGGACCTCGCCATCGGTGCTCACGATGACGGTCTATTACACTAACTGGATAAGTTCCCGCACTGTTACCATCGATTTCGATGCCCACACCGTGTCGGTCAACGACAACTTCAGCCCCCGCAAGACTGATGTAATAAAGTTCTGAAAAAAAGCGTTTTTACCGTCATTTTGATAAAAATAATGCCCATTCGATGTTTTTTTTTCGTGTTTGTGTAGTTTTTTTTAGAAAATATCTTATATTTGCACCAAAACTTTTTATATACATTAATTAAATAACCACAACTATGAAAAAATCTTTTATTGCAGTTTTATCTGCCTTAGCAATTCTTTCTACAAGTTGCCTCTCAGGACTTGGAGGCAGCAGTACTTCTAGCACAGGTGGCCTTCTTGGCAATGTGTTAGGTGCGGTGCTCGGCAATGTGCTTGGCCTCGGCTTCACCTCTAACGACCTTCAGGGTAACTGGAGCTACAACGCTCCAAGTGCAGCCTTCACCTCTGAGAAGGCTCTCACAAAGGCCGGTGGTGCCGCTGCTACCAGCAGCCTCGTTTCTTCATTGGCTCCCTCTTACCAGAACATGGGTATCAACAAGAACAATACCGGCTTCTCTTTCGGCGCCAACAACACTTTCAACGCTAAAGTCGGCGGTATTCCTTTCACAGGAACCTACACTTACAACGAGAAGAATGGTGAAATCGCTCTCAAGACAGGTACTCAAACCATCAAGGGCAATGTCACCAAGACGGCCAACGGCATCGGACTGATGTTCGATGCCAACCAGATGGTGAGCATGCTCCAGAATGTGGGACAAGTCACCAATGCTACAGCCATCGATGCTGTTAAGAATCTCGCTAAGAGCACCGATGGTGCTCGCGTGGGCTTCGAGCTCGTCAAGTAACAACCGTGACAGTCTGACTACAGACTCTCTGGACGCATTATTTCTGTCGTGAGTCGTTCACTCGCTGAGCGCCCGCGGCAGAAATTTTTATTGCCTCCCGATTATTGCTTTTTTGACTTGAATTTAGTATCTTTGCATATAGAATTGATTCTTTGTAAAACGATATAAATCTTACTCATGAAACTATACAAGGCTAACATTATTTTCACTCGCGAGAAAGACCAATTTGAGATTGTGGAGCAAGGCTATGTGGGCGTGGACAACGGGCGCGTCGTGGGCGTGGCCGCCAGTGCCGATGCCTTTGGCAAAGAGGTGGAAGATGTGATCGACTACGGCGATAAGCTGCTCATCCCTGCCATGAACGACATGCACGTGCATGCGCCGCAATACCGCAACCAGGCCATCTCCATGGATCTGGAACTGCTGCCGTGGCTCATGAACTACACCTTCCCCGAGGAAGCGAAATTCAGCGACCCCCGCTACGCCGCACGCATGTATAGCCGCTTTGTGCACGACCTGTGGCGCTTCGGTACCATGCGCTCCGTGGTGTTCGCCACCATTCACCTCGAGAGCACGCGTCTGCTCATGCAGTTGTTCCGCGATGCCGGCATGGGTGCCCTGGTGGGTAAGGTCGACATGGACCGCAACGCCATCGATGCACTCCATGAGAGCATCGACGAAGCCGTAGCCAAGAACGAGGCGCTCATTGCTGAGTGGAACGCCCCCGACAGCCTTGTGCGTCCCATCATCACACCCCGCTTTGTGCCCTCGTGCTCTCCCGCCATGCTTCGAGCCTGCGGCAAGTTGGCCCAGAAGTACCAGTTGCCTGTGCAGTCGCACCTGTCAGAGAATGCGAGCGAAATCGCATGGGTGAAGGAACTGGAGCCCGAGAGCCGCAACTATGGCGACGCCTACGACCGCTATGGCCTCTTTGGCCAGACGCCTACCATCATGGCGCACTGCGTCCACACGGCTGGCGACGAGTTGGAACTGATGACCCGCCGCAACGTGATGGTGGCACATTGCCCCACGTCGAACCTGAACGTGAGCAGCGGCATGGCACCCATTCGTACGTTCCTTGACCGCGGTGTGAAGGTGGGCTTGGGCAGCGACATCAGTGGTGGCCACGACCTGAGCATCATGCGCATGATGGTCTACGCCATTCAGGTGAGCAAGATGTGCTACTGTCGCGACAAGAGCAAGCACTTCCTCACGCTCTCCGAGGCATTCTGGCTTGCCACCAAGTCGGCAGGTAGTTTCTTTGGCCATGTAGGTAGCTTTGAGCCTGGCTATGAGTTCGACGCCCTCGTCATCGACGACGCCGACCTCAACCATGACAACTACTCGCTGCTCCACCGCCTCGAGCGCTTCATCTATTTGGGCGATGACCGCAACATCGCCGTCCGCTTCTGCCGCGGCCAGGAAATCCCCGAGCCCCGCCTCCACAACTAACCTTTCTGTCTTTCCCTCATTGTCAAGCAAGCTTGCCATGGGCATGGATTACAAGATTCACTCGCATTCGCTCGTGCATCTTGAGACGCTCCAGCGGGCCGCTGCCAATGCAGAGTGAAACGGAAGCCAAAGGACAAGATTCACTCGCTGACGCTCGTGCATCTTGAGTTGGGGGAGGCTGTTCAATCAAGAACGAACCTGCGCCAATAGGCGCACCTCGCTTTCTGTCTTATCCTCATTGCCAAGCAAGCTTGCCATGAGGGCAAAACAGAAAACGGCCTCAACATTCGTCGAGACCGTTTCGTTCTTGATTGGCGGAGAGGACAAGAATATTTTTTTGGTTTCGTTGCCCAACCGCTGGTTGACCATCAACCATTTGCATTTTTCAGATTGATACTTTTTTCGAATTCTCCGTCCATAACGCGTCTATGGATTTTGCTGCTTTTTGAGTAGTTCAACCATATCCTCGAGCAGGGCAATCCGCTTGTCCTTTTCATCAATGATTTGCTCCAAGGACTTCGCTTTTCCACGCAATTCACCAATAGTGATATTGGCTATATTGTTGGAATTGCCTACCACATTATAGCCATAACTTTTACTTCTCTTAAACAAAGCATCGATGGGTACATCAAAAAAATCAGCAATTTTCTCAAGCCTCTCCGCAGTAGGGTTGCCACGCACGAGTGTAGATATTGAACCGTTGGTTTGGAGCTGAAGATACTCCAATAAATCTTTGGCTTTCATTCCGCGCTCTTTCAGCAACACATTAATAACTTGACCATTGTACATAGAAACCAATAATTTTAGTATAATTTAACTTTAATAAAACCAATAATATTTTGTTGGTTTTCGCAAATCTAATTAAATTTGCACTCCAAAATTAATTCTATTTTTTGTACTGACCAAAAATTTATTAATAAATTAACGACTATGGTTATAATTGACTACTACAATCAGCTCGACCAAAAAGGCAAAGGGCGCTTTATTAAAGATGTTATTGAAATCACTGGCATCGCCTACTCTACCTTTTTCCAAAAGATGAAGAACAACGCCTTCAAAAAACTGGAAGAAGAAGCCATTATGAACTATATTCAAAAATGTAAAGACAATGATAGAGAAGATTGAATTTTACAACACACCAGACGGCTCTGTGTGCTGTAAGCCCGAGGGCAAACCAATGTTTATCCTCGATGAGTCATGCCGACCGCTCATTGAGGAGATGATCGTCACCATCAAAGAACTCTACCCCGATGCTTTCAGAGCATTGAGCGAGCTCTACTCTACCAGTGAGCGCAACCGCTCATATTATGAATATCGCATCGTGCACAGATTCATCCGCTGCAACTTCGGTGAGTATGATGCACTCCATGCGGACATTGACGCAATAGGCGGACTACACATCGAGGAAGTTAAATGTCCGCTTCGAGGCGAATGCAGACTGGAGGGCTGCGTATGCAGACCTAAATTGCAGTCCACACTCTCACCTCGCGAGCGTGAGGTGGCTGTACTGCTTGGTAAAGGTTATGACAAACTCGAAGTCGCTAACGAACTTATGATTTCGGTTTACACCGTCTCTCGCCATGTTGCGAACATCAAAGCTCGACTACATTTCAAACACACAAACCAAATTATTGCTCACTTTAATGACCAAGACTGATATGGGATATATAGGACATAAAATCGCTGATTGGGAAAAAGCCATCAGAAAACGAGATGATATTGAATTTGAAGAAATCTACCTCGAGGACGGTTGGGTTAATGTTGTCATCGGCACTATTATGCAGCCAACCAAGCACAAGGTGCGCGGCGAGTTCCGCAAGCGCAAGCGCCGTGTGAGGTGGAATTGTTTCGGCGTGTGCATGAACGCCAACGGCACATCCAATGGCGATTTGTATAACTTTAATATCAGTCTATGAGTCCATGATCAACGAGAGAGATATAGAACAGGTGCTGAACCGCGCTGATATAGTAGATGTGGTTGAGCGGAATATGGGTGCGCTTGGACGGGGCCACAAGGCGTGCTGCCCCTTCCATAACGAGCGCACACCATCATTCCATGTCAACCCGCGCACGCAGACTTGGCATTGTTTCGGGGGGTGTCCCCAGGGGGACAACGGCGGTGACGTGATTAACTTCGTGATGAAGTATAAACACATCTCCTTTCCCGAAGCAGTCAAAGACCTTGCGCAACTCTACGGCATCAAGATTGAAGAAACACGCGATGTTCGCACAGCAGAAGAAATACAGGCGCAGCTAAAGCGTGAAGCGATGCTTGCCATTAACCAATGGGCTGGCCAATTCTACGTCAACGCTATCACAGAAGACAACGACAAAGCCAAGTTTGCACTTAACTATGCCGTCGAAAGTCGTGGTTGGGGCGCTGAATATGTTGCCGAGAATGGCATTGGCTACGCTGATGGAGTGCGTGACTCGCTCTACCAGGCAGCGAAAAAGGCCGGTCAGCCCATTGAATTGATGATAGAGCTCGGTTTACTTCGCAAAGGTGATCACGATGAGATCTATGATTTCTACCGTGACCGCCTGATGATACCCATCCGTGACCGGTTTAGGCGAATCATCGGCTTTACCGCTCGCGCATTGGGTGAAAGTAAGGCGAAGTATATAAACAGCCCAACAAGCGTTATCTATGAGAAGAAAGAAACTATCTTCGGCATCGACAACGCCATAACCACAGCACGCAAAGAAGATAGATTTTACCTTGTTGAAGGTGCGCCTGATGTTATCAAGCTTCAAAGCATAGGCATAACCAACACGGTAGCATCTCTTGGCGGCGCATGGAGCGCAGCGCATTTCGAGCAGCTGCACAAACACGCCAACAGGGTTTGCTTCATTCCTGACGCAGACCCGCCAAAGAACGGCGAGAAGATGGGTGCAGGGAAGAAGTTCGTGTGCGCCAATGGTATGATTGCACTGAAAGCTGGGTTGGGTGTCACGGTAAAAGAGATTCCTGCAGATCCGGACGAGAAACGTGACCCAGACAGCTACATCACCAGCGGCGCTGTACTATCATCCATCGAGGAAAAAGACTTTATAGTTTGGTATGCAGAGATTCTTTTTGAGCCTTGCGAAACTGTAGAAGCTAAGAGTGCCGTAGTGAATGAGCTGACAAACCTGTTAGCACTCATTCTTGACAATGTAAAGGTGCAGATGCTTTTGAAGCAACTGCAAAAATTATATCCCGACAAAGCATTGTGGAAGTCGGCACTCTCGGCTGCTCGTAAGGCGAACAAAGAAGAAAAAGTTTCGGCTGACAAGGCGCAGATGCTCAACAAGGAGCTGCTTGCTAAATATGGGTTCTACGAAAGTGGCCTCTGCTACTGGTCAATCGGAAAGGATGGCGAGTACCAGTGGAGCAACTTCATAATGGAACCAATGTTCCATATCAAAGACCCACTGCTGCCTAAACGACTCTACCGTATCACCAATTATAGAGGTCTTACTGAAATCATAGAACTTAAACAAGAGGAACTTTCCTCTCTTAGCAAGTTCAAACAAAGAATAGAGGGCCTTGGCAACTTCATTTGGTTAGCCAAGGAGGAACACTTAACAAAATTGAAAATGTACTTATACGAGAAGACAGAAACCGCTGTGGAGATTACACAGCTTGGGTGGCAAAGTAAAGGATTCTTTGCCTTTGGTAATGGTTGTTTCTATAACGGTAATTGGTACACAACCGATGACTATGGCATTGTGAGATTAGGCGACGAGCTTGGCAACTACTACTTGCCGTCGAACAGCAAAATCTATCGAGACAACCAAAAGTATTTCGCCTTTGAGAGGCAGTTCGTTCATCTGGCCTTGAATGGTATATCCCTACAAGACTATACCACAAAGCTCATTGACGTGTTTGGCGATAATGCCAAAGTCGGTATTTGCTTTTTACTCGCCACATTGTTCCGCGACGTGGTGGCTGGCTTCACCAAAGCATTCCCTATTCTCAACCTCTTTGGTCCTGTTGGCTCAGGTAAGAGTGAATTAGGCCATTCGCTGATGAGCTTCTTTATCATCGACAACACACCGCCTAACATTCAAAACTCTACCGTTCCGGCAATGGGCGAAATCGTAGCTCAATGCGCCAATGCCCTGGTGCATATTGATGAATACAAAAATAGCATCGACTATTTGAAGATAGAGTTTCTGAAAGGTTTGTGGGACGGCAGCGGTCGCAGCCGTATGAACTGGGAGGAAAGGAAGCGCGAAATTACATCAGTTGACTGCGGTGTTATTCTGAGCGGCCAGGAAATGCCAACCGCTGATATCGCATTGTTCACTCGTGTGATATTCCTCACATTCAACCAAAGCGTTTTCAGCGAGGAAGCGAAGCGCAAGTTTGAGGAACTGAAAGAGATCCGGAAACGAGGTCTGTCACACTTGACGCTGCAAATTCTTAGACATCGAGCCAAGTTCGAGGCTGAGTTTGTTGGCAATTACAACACAGCGCTTAGCGACCTCGTGGAGAATACTCGCAACGAGGACATTCAAGACCGTATTCTTCGCAACTGGTGCGTACCATTGGCAGCTTTCCGCACACTCAGCGGTGTGCTTGACCTGCCGCTGGAGTACAGTGAACTGCTGAAGATTTGCGTTGATCATGTGCTGATGCAGAACAGCGAGTGCAAATCAAGCAATGAACTCGCCAACTTCTGGAACATGGTGGCATTCCTGCAGCAAGATGGGCAAATATACCAGGACAGCGACTTCAAAATCAGATATGTTTCTCGTTTCAAATGCGACACAACCAATGTTATCGAATGGACCAGGGCACGACCGGTGCTGCTGCTTCGTAAGAATCGCATCTTCATGCTCTACAAACGATTCGGCAAATTGGTTGGCGACACTGTTTTGCCAGCCGAAACGCTTGCATACTACCTTGAGAACTCAAAAGAATATATCGGTCTTAAACGCTCCGTGCGCTTCAAGAATATCATTGATGGCAGACATGAGGTCACAGTCGAAAAAGACGAGTTCGGTAATGACAAGGTTAAAAATACCGATAGCGTTGACCGCGCATACTGCTTTGACTATGAAATGGTGCGAGATAACTATGGCATCAATCTTGAAATAGTGACAAGCAGTGTGGAAGATGACCTCGAGGAGCCGAGACCAGAACCAAAACAGCAGGAAATTCCGTACTAAACCAAGTCTCTTCAATAAAACGCACTTTTTTTGAAAAAAATTATCTAATAATTTTGTTATATCACAAATTTGTTATACCTTTGCAATGTCAAATCAAACGAACAACTAATATGAAATGGTCAGAACTTAAGAAAATTGCCGTTGAACATGGCTTCGTTTTCAAGAAGCATGGCAAGAAACATGATGAATACGTCAACCCAACGACAGGTGCAAGAATCCAAATAGAGCGACACTGGAGCCAAGAGGTGAGACCTGGATTGATGAAGCGACTGAAACAAGTCATCGGGTTCTAAAAGAAAGGGGGAGCAACCCTCCCCCTTCATTAAAATGAATTATTAACCTAACAATTATAGACAGATGAAAGTTCAAATTGAGAAACAAAGCGATGGCACATATATCGCCTACAATACGACTGGCGACATGGTGCAGCTCATCGGCACCGGTGACACTGTTGCCGAAGCTAAGACAGACTTCATGAATTCCATCGAGGAAATCATTGAGTCATACAAAGAGGATGCTCAACCCGTGCCTGTTGAACTGACAGAACAACCTGAGTTCTACTTCGACGTGAGCTCTCTCTTTGAATATTACAGCGTGATTAATGTGAGTGCTTTCGCCAAGATGGTTGGCATCAACGATAGCCTTTTGCGTCAATACAAGCGCGGTGGCACATACATCAGCGAGGCACAACTCGGCAAAATAGAGGCTGGCATTCACCAACTGGGTCAAGAATTTTCAAGTCTGCGACTCGTTTGATTTGACACACTTACGACCATTTGCAGACTTGCGCCCCACGGCCATTGTGACCGTGGGGCTTTTTGTCTGCCGAGAGCAAAACACTTTATTTTTTTGAGGTGGTTTTGTCCGCTACATGAACTACAAAGGCTACAATGCAGAAACACAACGATTTAAGCAAACTACAAGCCAGCTACAACGCGCTACAAAAGGCTACATTTTACTACATGATTTAGATTTTACTACATATCATATACAAATACTACAAATGTAGCACACTCAAATTAAATTGTAGTTTCGTTATTACACTATATTTCAATGCTTTATAACTTTGTTGTCAATTGTAGCTCATGTAGCGCTCGAAATACGTGTTCCAAAAATATATTTTTGTTTTCTCTTATTTAATGCCGAAACCAATAAAATTTGTACCTTTGCATTGTCTATGAGCCAATTCGTCATCTATATTAAGCTGGAAAAGTATCTCAGTGAGTGGCTAACCCACTCCCTGGGCTGTCCTGTGCGCTTCCCGAATGGCTCTAATGAGAACGCTGTGATACGCTCCTTCATCCAAAAGACTCCCGAAGACGAGACACCAGAGAAAACTCCCGACGATGCTACACCTATATACATACCCGACAGCAAGGCCAAACCGCCCGAAAGCTACAACTACATGACAGATAGTGGCAAGAAAGCGGTGCGCGAAGCAATCATGGATTTGTTCACTCGCAACTTATGGAATGAGCTGCGACCGATTGATAATATCAACATAGGAGTGAACACTCGCATTGCTGCCTGGTGCGAAATGCACGGCATCGGTCTCGACAGAGTGGAGACAGTGCGCCAAAAATACTACCGCATCCGTGAAGCTTATAAAAAGCGAGGCATCAATCTGCAAAATTTCACCCGAAATAATTCCGACAATGATGGCTGAATTTCGGAAATGTGAACAAACCTGCACAACTCCGCACAAACCTGCACAAAGTTCAACAATATGACACAACTACTACAGAACATCAACCGCGTCGAGTTTATTGAGACTCGTTACCTGAGCAACATCATGCTGCTTTCCAACTCCGAGGTTACGCTGCAATATTGGCGCAACTTCAATGAGCTTTGTCTCGTCGGGCTTGCTGACATTGAGATAAGCCAAGCCATTGATAACGGCAGCTGTCTGACTACTGTCAGACTCACAGCTCGCACAACAAGCGACTTCGATGTTAACCACAGACGGCTCGCATGGCGTGTGACTACCGTCGAAGGTGACCAGTACCTGATCGGCACAACCGAACAACCTTACCCGGTCACAACCGTGGCTAACGATTTCCCCGATAAACCTACTTCACCAAGTGGCAAAAAGATTACTGTTTCTTGGCAGACACCGCTGAATATCCTTAAGATTATGGGGTGATGACCATTCCTGACTGTCTATATCCATCTGACAACATCTATGATATTCCCTGTTTGCGTCTTGACATGCAGCCAGGCCATCTCGTGTTGCCGTTCGCACCATACGGCACAGGCCGAAAGAATCGTTGTGCGGCTACGCTGCATTTCTATGTGGATGATTACCGGTTTTCAGCGTTATGGCGAAATCCTGCAAAAATACTTGGCGACGAAATTATTGCTGCGGTCGAGCCCAACTACTCGCTGTTTGACACAACACCGCTTGCTTTTGGACTGCAACTGATATATCAAAAGCGTTGGATCGCCAGATTCTGGCAAGAAAACGGCATCTTAATCTATGCCGATTTGAACGTGAGCAGCAAGTTCTTTGATTACAATCGCATGGGAATACCCAATGGCTATAACGCTTTTGCCACTCGAGGCTCTCTTGGAGGACTTGATCTTGTTAAAGCAAAGTATGAGATTGCACAACAGATTTCAGGACTGGACTCGCCGAACCTCATTGTGTATGGCGGTGGCAAAGCTGTCCATGAGTTCTGTTGCTCTAAATCGCTTCTATATATCCACGACTACATGACAGCCAAGAAAGATGAGCGGTAATGGAGATAAAACGAGCGGTGGTACTCGTAACTATGCGAAGCAGCCAGGGACACTAGGCAACCGTAGATCTGAATATGACAAACTGATGGGGGCAGGAGATTACGATCGCAAGAATTCCTATTTTGACAAGAGCGGAGGATTTATGGTGGTTCATAATCAACACAACATTAATAAAGATGAATTATCTGCAGGGAAAAAGCTTGCACAAAAGGGATATAAGGTGTATCTAGATAGTGAAAAAAGCACCATAAGCGGAGGTAAAACAAAAGATGGTAGGCTTTATAAATCACCCATGGATATGAAATCTATAGGCAAAGCAGGAAACAATACAATTAAAACTGCTATGGAAAAAGCATCAAAACAAGGGGTTGAAACTGTTGTGCTTATTCAAAAAACTAAAGCAATGACAAGAGAATATGTTGATCAACAAGTTGGAAAATTTATAGAAAAATCTCCTGCACGTGCTAGAGCAAGAATTAAACATGTCATTGTTGTAGGCAAGAGTGGCAATATACATAGAAGAAACTTATAAAAAAACGGCCAGGACTCACCTGCCGTCGATGTGGAAGCCCCTATACAAAGATAGGCGAAGTCAATCAGGCGTGGTCGCCCCTACCAACAGACTTCCATTACCTTATGAGTGATGGCCAGGACTCACCTGCCGTCGATGTGGAAAGCCTCTGTAAAAACAGACGAATACGAACAGGCGTGGTCGCCCCACTCGTTGACTTTCCATTACCTTGAGAGTGATGGCCAGGACTCACCTGCCGTCGATGTGGAAGCCCCAGCATAAAAAACTGGCGAAGTCGGGTAGGCGTGGTCGCCCAATCCCAATAGACTTCCATTACCTTGAGAGACATGGGCATACCACTCTCCCACGGTCAGCCCGTACCTACTTAAAGGCCGAAATCCGGTGGCGGTATGCCCACCTCTCCGGAACCGTCTGACGCTGCAAAGTTACTCTTTTGTTGTCAAACAGCAAATAATGCTGAAAATATTTTGCCATGTCAAAACTTTGTTATACTTTTGTCCCCGTCAAACTACGTGGATTGAATCCACCCGTCGAGCATCGGATATTGCTCACGTTACATTGCGGTGGGCTTTTTTTATAGCCCAAACCAGCCAAATCCATACGGCTGCCTTATCCAGTGATATATGCTCTTCGGGGTAGATTCACGTAGTTTGACGACGGGATAACGGCAGCCGTTTTTCTGCCCATAACTGTCAAACTACGTGATAATGAAAACAGTTTCATTGACCCCGAGAGCCGCCCTGCCGCGACTCGCAGACCTGGCCAAGCCGCTTGCCACGAAAGCGGCAGAGTTGTTAACCTCGATGCGCCTCAGCTGTGTGCTGGGCGTGATGGCGTTCCTTGCCGTCATGCTCTACCACACCACCGGCAAGCACTCCGTGCTGATGGCGGCCCTCACCCTGGGCTGGGCACTGCACTTCGCAGTCCTCTCCTCCATCGACATCTGCAAGGAAGGAGGTGAGCTATGAGCAAGCAAGACTATCTCGACAACCTCGAAACCTTCATCCATGAGCCCGAAAGCGTGGGCTTCGGCGACGAGATTATCCCCGTGGCCATGTGGCTGCGCAACTATATGCCCGGCACCGACGACATGAGTGCATGCAACAAGTCGAGCAACGACATACGCTCGCTGCTGTGCGACATCGTCGAAGTGAGCGTGAACGATGTGTCACGCCTCATGGTGCTCAACGGCTACTCTCTGGGCGGTGCTAACCAGTCGTTCCCCGAATGGCTCATGCAGCCCATCGCTGACGAATAAATAACAACACATATTGCTCAAGCCTCAAGCATTCAACGCTTGGGGCTTGTCTTTTTACAGAAAACATTGAGGGGGTAATTTTGCAACAAATTATCTTACAATGGACTATCAACTTATTATTGACGACTACATCGGCGACTGGTGGTCAGGCACTGACAAGCAGAGCATCCGACAGAAACTTGCCTCATACAAGGGCAAGCATGTCGATGTGAAGATTTCT
>JAFZSO010000065.1 GCA_017619355.1 Muribaculaceae bacterium | reverse complement strand
GCCAGAATCACCTCGGCATGGGTGCGCAGCACGGCAAACTCGATGTTGAGCGCCGAGTTGAACATCACATCGGCAGTCTCCTGGAAGGGGAAAATCCACTGCTCCTCGGCATCGCACACGTTCTTCCAGTGGCTGATAGTCTCGCGTGCGCTGAAGGCACCCTTGTTGTAATCGCGGATAATGCGACGCAGCAGGCGGTTGTCGCGTGTGGGCACCCAGTTGTGGTCGTCGAGCGAGATGCTCGTAAGTGCCGACACATACACCTTGTACTTGGCGCTGTCGGGTATTTTCTCGGTGAGCAGCGGGTTCAGGGCATGGATACCTTCGATGATAAGTACCGTGTCCTTCTGCAGTTTCAGTTTCTTGCCGTTGAACTCACGCTTACCAGTCACGAAGTTGTATTCAGGCACCTCTACACGCTCACCATTCATGAGACGCATCAGGTGGTCTTCGAGCAGTTCGCTGTCGACCGCCCTCACATTGTCGAAGTCATAGTCGCCATTTGGCAGCAGCGGGGTGTCCACGCGATTCACGAAGTAATCGTCGGTCGAGAAGGACAACGGACGCAAGCCACATGCCAGCAACTGGATAGACAGACGCTTACAGAAAGTGGTCTTGCCCGAACTCGATGGGCCAGTGATAAGCACCAGCCTGATGGGATTCTCCTCGGCGTGGAAGCGGCGGTCAATCTCCTCGGCAATCTGAACAATCTTCTTTTCCTGCAATGCCTCGCTCACCTGAATGAGTTCAGAAGCGTTGCCATTCAGGATTGCCTTGTTCACATCGCCGGCATTCGACAGATGCATGATCACATCCCACTTCACCTTCTCGGCAAACATCTCGAAGGTCTTAGGCATGTCGAGTTTCTCAGCAAGCCGGGTGGGATTGTGACGGTCGGGGACACGAAGCAGCAAACCGTCGTTCAGGCGCTCGATGTCCCACACCTGCAGGTAGCCGGCCGATGGCACAAGGGGGCCATAGTAGTAGTCGGCAGTGTCGCCGAGCGTGTAGTAGTCACTGTAGATTTGCCCACTGGTTTCCCGCAGTTTCACCTTGTCGCTGAAGCCTCGCTCCGAGAACACACGCACAGCCTCCTCGGTAGTCGCCTCGTGGCGGCGGAAAGGCATGTCCATGTCCACAATCTCGCGCATGCGTTGCTTAATCTGGTCGATATCAGCATCGGTGAGCGCTTCTCCCCCGCGTTTGCGCACGTTACAGTAGTAGCCCAGCGACAGCGGATGCTCGATGAAGAGTTTGCTGCCGGGCAGCACATCGGTCGTGGCCTTGTAGAGCACAAAGCACAGCGAGCGCACATACACGCGGTGGCCCGAGCCGCCGCAGGCATCCACAAACTCCACGTCGCGGTTCTGGTAGAGCCTGAACTTCAGGCCCTGAGAGGCATTATTCACTTTTGCCGACACCACGGGGTACTCGAAATTGAGCTCATCGGCAAACTCCTTGTACACGTCGAGCAACGAAGTCCCTTCAGGAAAACTCTTCGTCACATTATTGTTTTTGCATCTGATTTGAAGCATGAGGATGTTTTTTATGTGATGATACTAACCAGATTGCAAAGATAATCATTTTTTCCCACACTTCCCCACCCATTCACCTATATATTAAAACAAAAATAGCAAACGAAAGATGAAAAAAACATCTGAGGATTTAGTCGGGGCAAGGGACAGGTTCATCTATGAAATTCCGCAGGTGGTCTATTGCATTTGCCAAGACATTTATATTATTTTACTTTTGCAATATTATTAGATAATTATCTTAACCAACATGAAAACAATCTTATTGACACTTGCAGCGATTTTTGCCCTCTCGGCTACGGCTGGTATCCTGCTAAAAAAGCGGCTAATCTTGATCCCATTGAGGCCATCAGATATGAATAACAGCTTCCCCCATAAGATTCAATTTGGTTTTTCTCTCACCTTTCACTAATTTTGCAACGACATGACTAAAGACATTAAAAATAGGAATCTGCTTATCCACATCCTGTGCTGGGGCATCGTCATCTTCTTGCCTCTGCTCTTCTACAGGCCTAACGACACCTGGGACATGCGTTGGACCCACTTCGTGCGCTCGATGGGCTCTTCGCTGTGCTACATGTTGGTGTTCTATATCAACTACCTGTGGCTCATTCCCAAGATGCTCTTTGCCCACAAGCGCAAGATGTTCTTCATTGCCAACATGGGCCTCATCGCTGTGGCTATAGCCTGCACCTTCGGGTGGTGGAACCTGATGAGCGACATCTTCGACATCGCTCCCAGAAGACGACAGGGGTTTGGACCGCCCATGACCTCACTCATCTTCCAGTCGCTGCTCATGTTCATTCTTGTGGTGGGACTCTCGGTGGCCGTGCGCATGAGCCAGCGGTGGCAACACCTCGAGGAGGCGCGCAAGGAAGCCGAGCGGCAACGCACCGAGGCCGAACTCTCGAACCTGCGCAATCAGCTCAACCCGCACTTCCTGCTCAACACACTCAACAATATCTATGCCCTCATCGCCTTCGACCAGAACAAGGCACAGACCGCCGTGGAGGAACTGAGCAAACTGCTGCGCCATGTGCTCTATGGCAACCAGCTCAACTTTGTGCCGCTCTACAAGGAAGTGGCATTCATGAACAACTACATCGAGCTGATGAAAATCCGCGTCACGCAGAATGTGAAGGTCGAGACTAACATCGACATTGCTCCCGACGACTCCACTCCCGTAGCACCGCTCATATTCATCTCGCTCATCGAGAATGCCTTCAAGCACGGCATCTCGCCGTCAGGTGCCGGCGAAATCACCGTGAACATGAGCAACACCGACGGATGCATCACCTGCGAAATCGTGAACTCCAACTTCCCCAAGCGTGAGAACGACAAGAGCGGCTCGGGCATAGGGCTCGAACAGGTGGGCAAACGACTCGAACTCCTCTACCCCGACCGATACAAATGGGAAAAGGGAACTACCGACAACGACTCTAAGTATTACTCCAAAATCACCATCTACAATGAAACTTAAATGCGCCATCGTCGACGACGAACCTCTCGCTATCGAATTGCTCGTCAGCTATGTCAACAAGATTCCGTTCATGGAACTCAACGGCAAGTATGCCAATGCGGTCGAGACCATGAAAGGACTGACGGAGAATCCCGTCGATGTGCTTTTCCTCGACATACAGATGCCCGACCTCAACGGGCTGGAACTCTCCAAGATGATTCCCGAAACCACGCGCATTGTGTTCACCACCGCCTTTGAGCAATATGCACTCGAGGGATTCCGTATCAATGCACTCGACTATCTGCTCAAGCCCATCTCCTACAGCGAGTTTCTCGAGGCCTGCAACCGAGCCCTGCAGTGGTTCTCTCTATCGCAGAAACAACCCGAACAACCCACAACAAAGGAGGAGGAAGAGGTGAAGAGCATATTCGTGAAGAGCGAATACAAATTGCTGCAGATTGATCTCGACAGCATCAAGTATATTGAAGGCCTCAAGGACTATGTGAAGATCTATACCGAAGAGTCGCCGCGACCCATACTTTCGCTCATGAACATGAAGGCCATGGAGCAGATGCTACCCGCCTCGCGCTTCATCAGGGTGCACCGCTCCTACATTGTGCAGAAAAGTAAAATTCGGGAAATTGACCGCAACCGCATCGTCTTTGGCGACAAGTACATACCCATTGGCGACAGCTACAAGCAGGCGTTCCTCGACTTCATCAATCGTTAAGCCCTCATTGTTCTACTTGACTTGTAACAGGCTGTCGAGTTCGTGACTGAACCGCATGGCAGCGCTTGTCTTCAGGTGGCTGTTGTCGATATAGTCGCTATCAGTCATGTGCGAGATTGCCTGGAAATCGATATACCTCACGCCCGGCCGCTGGCTGTATTTGAAGCCTATATTCCTTACCAGCAAGCGAGTATTATTGTCAAGCTGGTTATAATAGTAGTCACGGTAGGGCATCGTGATCAACACCAGTTCCACGCCACGCTCCTGGCAGAATTTCACAATTTTCACAAGGTAGCTCACATTGCGGTTCACCACCGAAGCCTTGCGCCAGCGGCCCTTCATGAACTGTGCATCCATGCCCTCGCCGCCACGGCGCTGCTCGCCTTGAGGCGAGAATCCCAGCGAATCGCAGCCCAGCAGGTTGCCGCCCTCCCGCTTCGTCTTCCACCAGCGTGCCACCTTGCGATAACAGGTCTTCAGGTTGCTGATCTCAAAGTTATAGAGCGACCACCGTGAGTGCTTGTCATGCCCCATATAGATGCGGTAATAGGTACTGCGGTCGCCAAATCCCAGCGACTCCAGTTCTGGCAGCAAGATGTTGCACTCGTCAACGAGGGCTATCACCCGTTTCAGCCGCTTGTAACCATCGGCATAGCGTGTGAGCAGGAAGTAGTCGTGCTCCAGCATCTGGTTGGGCATGGCCAGGTTGAACACACGGCCCGTCATCTGGCTCGGACTGATGCCGTCGAAGGTGTGCGAGTTGCCCAGCACCAGTGTTTCCACCTCGCCAGCATGCTCTTGCATCCAGTCGTCTTTATATCGGTAGATGTTGGGGATGCTGCGCATGTAGAGTTCGCCCACCAGCAGCAAGAAAACCACCGGCAACACAAACCATGCTATATCTTTCACAAACCTCTTCATCGCTCCATATTAAAACTGAAAATAGATAAACGCCTGTTGCGACTGATGCAACTCATAGATAATCAAGAACACCAGGCCATAATAAAGCACCCAACGGCCCCAGCGGTACTGGAAGAGACCTCCGAAGTTCAGTTGCAGCACATGCTCGCGGCGGCGGCATGTCCAGTCAATCACCACTAGCAAGAATGAGTACATTGCAGCACGATGACCCACGGTGATGGTAGTGATGTTGATGTGCGAAATCATGTGCGACAGGAACCCTTCAGCTTCGGCCAAGCTGCTGCTCCTGAAGAATATCCAGCCAAATACCACCAGAATAAAGGTCAGGAACATGCCATAAAGCTCGCTCGTCTTGAGCCAGCCGCCTGCTCCCACCACACTGTTATACCGGCGGTCCCAGCCTGCCAGCAAAGCTATGCACATGAGCAGGCCATGATAGGCACCCCACACCAGGAAGGTCCAGTTGGCTCCGTGCCACAAGCCACTCAGCAAGAACACTATCATGATGTTGCGCAAGGTCTTGTTCAGGCCATCACGGTTGCCGCCCAGTGGTATATACACATAGCTTCTGAACCATCGCATGAGCGACATGTGCCACCTGCGCCAGAACTCACCTATGTTGCGCGAAAAATAAGGATAGGCAAAATTCGCCTTCAGATTGATGCCGAACAGGCGGGCACAGCCTTGCGCAATATCACTGTAGGCCGAGAAATCGGCGTAAATCTGGAAACTGAACAGGAATGCCCCCAGCAATAGCTGTACGCCTCCCATTGAGGCATAATTGCCCCAAATCATGTCAACCGCCACGGCACAGTTGTCGGCCACCACTATCTTCTTTACAAAACCCCACAGCATCTGGCGACACCCGTCGGCAGCATTTTCATAGTCAAAGCTGCGTGCCTTCTGCATTTGAGGCAACAATGTGGTGGCACGCTCTATAGGGCCAGCCACCAGTTGGGGGAAGAAGGTCACATAGGCCATAAACGAGGCTAAGTCGTGCGTTGCCTTCACCTTGCGGCGATACACATCTATCGAGTAGCTCAATGCCTGGAATGTGTAGAACGAGATGCCCACGGGCAAAACGATTTGCAGCGTGGGGAAATCGGGCAGGAAGCCCATGAGCCGAAGCAGGTCGGCAAAACTGTCGGCAAAGAAATTGTAATATTTGAAGAAGGCCAGGATAAGCAGGTTTACCACAATGTTGGCAGCCGACATCCACATGCGTTTTCGCCTCGTGACCAGTCGCTCCAGGGCCAGACCTGTTCCATAGCTGCACAGCGTGGTGAACACCAGCAGCAAAGAAAAGCGCCAGTCCCAGCACGCATAAAACAGCACACTCGCTGCTGCAAGAAACCAGTTCTGATCACGCAGTTTCTTGAACACATACCAGTAGAGCCCGAACACTACTGGTAAAAATAGCATAAATTGCAGCGAGTTAAATGCCATATATCAAATGTGCAAATTTAAGCATTTTTCTGCACATGTCCACCCATAGCCCACAAAAAAACAGAGACGGGTCGTCTCTGTTTTTGTGTGTTTTCCAATGTACAAATGAGGATTCTGGACAATACTTAACAATTTGAAGTAAAGTTTTTTAAAAAAACAAGCCTAAAAGCAAATAATGAAAAAATTTCTATTATCACTCGCAAAGATAAGTGCAAGTGCAGTTTACACAAAATATTTTCTACGAACTGCCAATTTTAGTCAGTAAAACCATTTCATTCCCTCATGAAATGATTTCGAAATCCTTCATTTCGGGACTGATACATGTGATGCACAGTCAGTCCTTTGAACGGTTTATGGCCACAATCGTGGCTTTCTTGCCCAGGAAGGAGAGAAGGATTCCCAACTTGTTTTTCAGGCGCACACGGCAATCTTTGAGACAGCCCCAGCGCAACTCTTTCACAGCCGCCCAGCAGCGGTCGAAGATGGGGGCATAATGGGCATCGTCGCGTGGCATAAGCTTGAGCATATTGAAGTTAGCGCTCAACCGGCGACTTCGCACTGCAGGCAGCAGTTCAGGATCATTAGCTGCCACTTTCTGCTCCAGGTCATCCATGATGTCGAGCACCACGGTGCGCTGGGCGTTGAAGGTGCGCATCAGGCTGGTGGACCGCACCATGTAGCCATAGAGCCGCTCATCGGTCTCCACCACCTTGTGCACCTGCTTGAGTAGCGGGTAAATCAGTTCCAGGTCTTCATACACATATTTCTCCGAGAACCGGTGCTCAGCAAACAGGTCGCTGCGGTAGAGCCTGCCCCACGGCGAGTGCGTGATTTCGTCCTGATAAAAGATGCGGCGCAACGCCTCCATGCCTGTCATCTCAGTTAGCCGAGGCTTGTCGGTCACGGGGGGCAGCTGGGCAAGTTTGTCACCATCAAACTCCACCCAGCGGCAGAGCACCACCTCAGCGTTTTGTTCCACGGCATGACGGTGCAACCTGCTGATGAATTGCGGGTGCACATAGTCGTCGCTGTCGATGAACGACACATACTGGCCCTGAGCGACATCCAGACCGGCGTTGCGTGCCTGACCCGGACCTTCGTTAGCCTTGTGAATGACTTTGATGCGGGCATCTTGCGCCGCCCACTCATCGCACAACTCGCTGCTGCCGTCGTCGCTGCCGTCGTCAACCAGTATCACCTCCAGAGGTGAATAGTCCTGTGCCACGATGCTCTCAAGGCATCGTGGCAGGTAACTTTTCACATTGTAGACGGGTACAATGACCGAGACCAGCTGCGCTTCCATAACGGATTTCCCCTATCAAGAAGGGTTATTTCAGTTTCCACTCAAAGCCGTCCTTGGTGTCCTTCACATCAAAGCCAGCCTCGTTCATCTTGTTGCGAATCAGGTCGCTCGTAGCCCAGTCCTTGTTGGCCTTGGCGGTCTTGCGTATTTCGAGCAGCAGGTCCACCGCCTTCTTGTAGGGCTCCACATCCACGCCTTCGCCACCAGCGCTCTCGTCGCGTACACCCAGCACATCAAACAGATAGGTCTGGAACACGCTCTTGAGTTCGTCGATGTCGGCCTGCGAGATGGTGGCATTACCATCATTCACCTGATTGATGGCACGGCATGCGTCGAAGAGGGTGGCTATCACGATGGGGGTGTTCAGGTCGTCGTTCATCGCCTCGGCGCAACGCTCGCGGTAGTTGTCGAGTTTCACGGTAGAAGTGTCGCTCGCCTTCAGTTCGTTGAGGCGGTGCCAGCCGTCGAGCATGCGCTCATAGGCCTTCTCGGCAGCCTGCAGGGCATCGTTCGAGAAATCGACGGTGCCGCGATAGTGAGCCTGAAGGATGAAGAAGCGTATGGTCATGGGTCCATAGGCCTGAGCCAGACCGTCATGCTCGCCCTTGAAGAACTGCTCGAGGGTGATGAAGTTGCCCAGCGACTTGCCCATCTTCTGGCCATTGATGGTAATCATGTTGTTGTGCATCCAGTAGTGCACCATGTCCTCGCCCTGACTTGCCACGGCCTGAGCAATCTCGCACTCGTGATGCGGGAATATGAGGTCCATGCCACCACCGTGGATGTCGAACTTCTTGCCCAGATATTTCCTGCCCATGGCGGTGCACTCGCAGTGCCATCCGGGGAAGCCATCGCTCCAGGGCGAGGGCCAGCGCATGATGTGCTCGGGCTGGGCCTTCTTCCACAGGGCAAAGTCGGCCTGGTTGCGTTTCTCGCCCACACCGTCGAGTTCGCGGCTCGCGTCCTTGGTGTCTTCGAGATTGCGACCCGACAGAATGCCGTAATGATAGTCCTTGCTATATTTCTCCACATCGAAGTACACGCTGCCGTTGCTCTCATAGGCATAGCCGCGTGCCATGATTTCCTTCACCAGCTCCTCTTGCTCTATGATGTGACCGGTGGCATGTGGCTCAATGCTGGGAGGCAGCACGTTGAGCATAGCCATGGCCTGGTGGTAGCGGTTAGTGTAGTACTGAGCCACCTCCATGGGTTCGAGTTGCTCGAGGCGTGCTTTCTTGGCGATCTTGTCCTCCCCTTCATCGGCATCATGCTCCAGATGACCCACATCGGTAATGTTGCGCACATAGCGCACCTTGTAACCCAGATGCTTCAGGTAACGGAACAGCACATCGAAGGTGAT
Organism: Muribaculaceae bacterium; assembly: GCA_017619355.1. Lineage (GTDB taxonomy): Bacteria > Bacteroidota > Bacteroidia > Bacteroidales > Muribaculaceae > Sodaliphilus. The sequence goes on along the minus strand of JAFZSO010000065.1, from coordinate 63,129 downwards.
TGACGGGCGGGCATGACCCAGATGCGGGTCGCCATAGACCGTGGGGCCGCACACATACATACCCACAAAGGGCTCATTCAGAGGCACAAACTGCTCCTTGCGGCGGCTCAGCGTGTTATAGATATATAATGGATGTTGCATAGTTCTTTTTTTTCTCAACAAAATTCCCTAATCACTAATCCCTAATTCTCTAATCTCTAATCATCAAACTCTCAACCTCTCACGCTTGTCCTTTGGGCAGCGGGAAGTCCATGATTCCGCCATTCTGAGGCTGACGGTTGCCAGTGCGTTGCACGATTTCGCCAAAGGTGCTCTCATACTTCTGGATGTTCTGCTGCAAAGCAAACATCAGCTGCTTGGCATTTTCGGGAGTCATGATGACGCGACTCTGCACGCGAGCCTTAGGTGTGTTGGGTGCCAGCAGAATCATATCCAGGAAAAAGTCGTTCGGACCGTGAGTGATCACTGCCAGATTAGCATACTTGCCTTGCATCTCTTCGTTAGGCACTTCTATTTGAATCTGTTGCTGTTTGTTTTTGTTATCGTCCATTGTTTTGTATGTTTTAATAGTTTGTTAATAATCAATTATTTAGAAAAATCATAATACTGCTTGTCGGGGTAGGTTTCGTCGTTCACATGCACGCGCAGCACCTTACACGACTCCAGCTGCCACACCTTGCCCACATAAAACGAGCCATAACAGCTACGCCAGAAGTAGGTGCTCGTGGCTCCCATCAGGTCGTGCACCAGGTAGCAGTGCACGGTGTCGGCGTGATGGGTTTCCTTGTCCATCATCAGGTAGAGCATGCGCTGCTTGCCAGTATATTCCAGTTCACACCGCAGATTGATGTAGTTGCCGGTGCGCCACAGACTCTTGAGCCGCATGGGGTGCATCTGGTAGGTTTCCAGCGGTTGCGTGTTGTAGCGCAACGAGTCGCTCGCCACCCCGGCGCTATAACCGTTCACCGTCACCAGCCAGTGGCTTGCGCTGGGCTTGTCCTCCACCTTATAATTAAGTAGCACTCTACGGCCCTCCTTCAGGTCGTTCTGCCGCTCAAGAGTGGAGTGCAGTGTAACGACGGCTGAGTCGTTCTGCCCCAGATACTCGAAGGTGGCGCCTGTGCCATCCTGTCCTGTATAGGTCACAAGGTCGTAGCGAAAATCGGAATATACATCCATGCCCTCGTTATCATCTGAGCACGAAGTCAGCGCCACTGCCAGCAGCAGAGCCAAAACAAACCAGTATGTAGTAACGCGTTTCATCAGTCGTCTTGTTGAGTTTCCATTCCTGTTTCTATCACGCCGTCGCGCATGTGCAACACGCGGTCGCACTGTGAGGCAAGCCCCTGGTCATGAGTCACAATCACAAAGGTCTGCCCGAACTCGTCGCGCAACTTGAAGAAGAGCTGGTGAAGTTCCTGCTTGTTCTGGCTGTCGAGGCTGCCGCTCGGCTCATCGGCAAGAATCACCTGCGGCTTGTTCACAAGCGCACGAGCCACAGCCACGCGTTGCCGTTCGCCGCCCGAGAGCTGGGCAGGCTTGTGCTCCATCCTGTCGCTCAAGTTCATGAAGGCAAGCAGTTCCTTGGCACGAGCATAGGCGGTTTCACGCTTTTCGCCCCCTATCAGTGCTGGGATTGCCACATTCTCAAGCGAGGAGAACTCGGGCAGCAACTGGTGGAACTGAAACACAAAACCTATGTTGCGGTTGCGGAAGTGTGCCATCTCCTTGTCCTTGAGTTTGAGCACATCCACGCCGTCGTAGAGCACGCGACCGCCGTCGGGCTTGTCGAGCGTGCCCACGATTTGCAGCAGTGTGGTCTTGCCGGCCCCACTCGGGCCCACAATGCCCACAATCTCGCCGCCATCGATGCACAGACTCACACCGCGCAACACCTCGAGCGTGCCAAATCGCTTCACTATGTTCTCAACTTCTATCATTAGTTTATCTAATAAAACCTACAAAGATACACAAAAATTGCGATTTCCCCACCAGGTGTAGCAAGAAAACCCTAAACAAAGATGTTTCAAAGGCTGTTTTCATACTATCTTTCCACCTAAAAGTGCAAGGTAAAAGTTGCACTTTTTGCCATATTGTGCAAGGTCAACATTGCACTTTTCCCTTAAAAATGCAAGGTCAATATTGCACTTTTTGCCTAAAAGTGTTGTTTTAACCTTGCATTTTTTGTTATCTAACCACCTTTCTGATGCACCATCTGAACTTTTTGTTGTAAATTTGCCTAAACATTCATTGTTTTTGCGCATGAACTATCGGCTCACAGCACCTCAACGCAGCAACTGCACCATTGCACTGCCTGCCTCCAAGAGCATCAGCAACCGGCTGCTGCTCATCAGGGCGTTATGTGCCAAGCCGTTCCGCATCTTCAACTTTGCTCAGTGTGACGACACCGCTGCCATGCAACAAGCCTTGATGGCCCAAAGCGATACCATCGATGTGGGAGCGGCCGGCACTGCCATGCGCTTTCTCACCGCCTACTTCGCCACTCGGCAAGACCGCACCGTCACACTCTGCGGCGACGACCGCATGAATCACCGCCCCATCGCCCCTCTTGTCGATGCCTTGCGGCAACTTGGGGCCAGCATTGAATATGCTGGAGAAGAAGACTTTCCCCCTTTGCGCATCACCGGCTCTCAACTGGCTGCAGAAAGCCACATCAGCATGCCGGGCAATGTGAGTTCGCAATTCATCTCCGCACTGCTCATGATCGCCCCGCACATCGGCGGCTTGACGATTGAAATCACGGGCGAAATCACCTCGCGGCCCTACATCGATATGACCCTGCAACTCATGCAAGAGTTCGGCATCCAATCCTCTTGGCAGGATAATCTGATTCATGTACCGGCAGGTGAGTATCTGCCGCACGACTACGCTGTTGAGGCCGACTGGAGCGCCGCCGCGTTCTGGTTTGCCCTTCAGGCACTGCTGCCGCAGTCAAGCATCGCCCTCGACGGATTGCGACAGGAATCGCTGCAAGGCGATGTCCGCACAGCCGAAATCTTTGCCTCGATGGGCATCACCGCCAACTGGCATGGTGAGGAACTGCACCTCGATTGTTCACGGGCGTCACAGTGCTGCTGCTCCACCTTTGCCGACCTCAACGGCACACCCGACCTTGCGCCAGTGCTCATCGTCACTCTGTGCCTGCTGGGGCGCCCCTTCCGCATCACGGGTCTGCACACCCTGCGCATCAAGGAGAGCGACCGCCTCGAAGCACTGCGCACCGAACTGCGCAAGCTGGGCTACGACATCCAAATCGAGGGCAACGATGCCCTGCAATGGCACTTCGAAACCGTTGAGCCACAATCAGAACCCCGCATCGACACCCACAGCGACCACCGCATGGCCATGGCCTTTGCCCTGACTGTCACCAAGTTTCCGGGCATCGTCATCAATGATGCTCAAGTAGTTAACAAGTCCTACCCGCTCTTCTGGCACCACCTCGAGCAGGCAGGATTCTCAATCTCTCAACAATCATGACACCTGCCTACATCATATTGGGCGCCCTTGTGCTGGTGGGAACCATACTCTACCTCACCGACAAGAAACCCGAAAGCGCTGAAAAACAAGACACTGACAATCAGCAACCCACCACTTCCTGTGCCGACGACTGCTGCGGTATTAACGATGTGTGCCCCTCCGACCAAATCCTGACAGCCGCTTGCTCCGATATCGTGTACTACGACGACGAGGAACTCGACCAATTCAAAGGCCGAACTGCCGACCAATATTCAGCCGACGAAATGGAGCAGTTCCGCGATGTGCTCTACACCTTGCAGCACGTCGACTTGCTCGGCTGGCGGCAGTCGCTCAAAAAGCGTGGCATCATCCTGCCAGCGCCTCTTCACGACGAGTTTCTCATGCTCTACAACGAACCGCAACCCACACCGCCCAGCAAATAAAAAAGTGTTTACAAACAAGTATCACACAGCACCTTTTGCAATATTCACGCATAGGCACACAATAAAAAAGCAATACTGCCGTTATTTCAATAATATCAGTATTATTATATGAAAAAACTTATCAAATACATACCGCTTGCCATCATCCTCTCGGCGATGATTTTCGAGGCGTGTAGCGCCAAGAAAAACACTGCCGGTTCACGATTCTGGCAAGCATTCACTACACGATATAATGTCTACTACCACGGCAAGACAAACTATGACGAACAGATAAAGATTCTCGAAAACGACTACGAAGACGACTACTCGCAGCGCGTCTTCATACACCCCGCCGAGTCGAAGGCCAATCCCAAGTCGCCCCAGGGGGGCGGCAGCTTCGACCGCACCATCGAGAAGATGCAGAAGGCCATCGCCCTGCACTCCATCAAGAAGAAACCCAAAAAGAAAGCTGGCAAGGGCAACGATGCCAAGTACAAGGAATGGCTCAAGCGCGACGAGTACAACCCCTTCCTGCACAATGCCTGGTACTGGCTCGCTAAGGCCGAGTACATGAAAGGCGACTTCTTGAGTTCGGCCGCCACTTTCCACTACATTTCACGACACTTCTTCTGGAAACCCGACCTCGTGGAAGAGGCCAAAATATGGGAAGCGCTCAGCTATTGCGCCATGGGATGGACCACCGAGGCCGACAACATTCTAGCACATATCCACACCGACCAGATTGAGGACGGCAAGCGACGCTCGCTGGCCAACCTCGCCTTTGCCGACTACTACATCAAGGACAAGCGAGACGCCGAGGCAATCCCCTACCTCGCCGAGGCTATCAAGGGATTTGGCGGCGCGCAGAAGGTGCGACTCAACTTCCTGCTCGGCCAGCTCTATGAGAGCGTGGGCGACAAGCAGAACGCCTACCTTGCTTACAAGCGCGCTGGCAGCAGCAGCGGATCTACCTACCGCACCAAGTTCAACGCACGCATCAAGCAAAGTGCCGTATTCCAGGGCGACAACATCAAGCCCGAGGTGAACTCGCTCAAGTCCATGACCCGCTATGACCGCAACAAAGACTACCTCGATCAGATCTACTACGCCATAGGAAACCTCTACCTCTCGCGCAACGACACGGTCAATGCCATCGAGAACTACAAGCTTGCTGCCGAGAAGAGTACCCGCAACGGCATCGACAAGGCCATCAGCCAGCTCACGCTGGGCGGCGTCTATTTCGCTCAGCACAAGTATGACCTGGCACAGCCATGCTATGCCGAGGGCATCACGCAGGTGAACGAGGACTACCCCAACTACAAGGAACTGAAGAAGCGCAGCGATGTGCTCGACGAACTCGCCGTCTATGCCCAGAACGTGACCCTCCAGGACTCACTCTTGCGCCTCTCGCAACTACCTCTTGAAGAACAGAAGAAAATCATCAAGAAGATTATCGATGACCTCAAGAAAAAGGAAAAAGAGGAAGCCGAGAATGCCGCCCGTGAAGAATATATGGCACAGCAGGCAGCAAAAGGACAGCAAGGTGGAAAACAAGGCAATGCCAATGCTCCTACCACCTACCAGATGAACAACGACAAGTCGTGGTACTTCTACAACACCGCCAACAAGAATGCCGGCAAGACCGCCTTCCAGAAGCAATGGGGTAACCGCAAACTTGAAGACAACTGGCGCCGCCGCAATAAAGCCACCTTCTCGCTCGAAGAGAACACCGACGACGACAGCGACCTGACCCAGAATGGCGACTCCACCGCTCTGGCATCTGACAGCACCAAGGTCGACAAAAAGGCGCTTGAACGGGCCGAAGACCCGCACTACGAGGAATACTACCTCAAGCAGATTCCCAAGACCCCTGAGGAGATACAGACGTCGCACGACGTGATTCAAGAGGGCCTCTACAACGAAGGTCTCATTCTCAAGGATAAACTCGAGGACTTTGACGCGGCAGGTTTCCAGTTTGCCGAACTGCTGCGCCGCTATCCCGACAACATCTACCGGCTCGACGCCTACTACAACCTCTATCTCATGCACATGCGCAATGGCGACCACACGCAGGCCGAGTACTACCGCAGCATGATATTGAGCGAATTTGCCGACTCCAAGTATGGCCAGGCCATGCAAGATCCCAACTATCTTGAGAACCTCAAGAATATGGAGAAGGTACAGGAACGCATGTACGAGCAGGCCTACGAGAATTATCTCAACAACAACAATAGTGCCGTGCATGCCGCCTATTCCGAGATGATGCGCACCTACCCGTTGTCGAAGCTTATGCCCAAGTTCATGTTCATCGACGCACTGGCCTATGTGACCGAACGGAACTACGACAAGTTCAAGGAAACGCTCAAGGAGATGCTCCAGCGCTATCCCGAAACAGATATTACCCCTACCGCCTCCTCGATGGTGAAGCAGATCAACCAGGGACGCCAGCTTAATGGCGGCGGTGAGAATGCCCGTGGCATGCTGTGGACCATGCGACTGAGCAACGATACCACCGCTGCGGCCATAGAGAAGGAGTTCACGCCATTCAGCGAGGGACAGGACAAGCCACAATACTTCATCCTCGTCTACTCAACCGACTCCATCAGGAGCAATGTGCTGCTCTATGAGGTGGCTAAACACAACTTCAGCAACTACACCTATAAGGACTTTGACCTTGAGCAGATGAACTTCAGCAATCTGGGACTCCTCATCGTGAAGGGATTTGACAACTATGCCGAGCTGAAGAACTACAAGACCACCTTCGATGGTGACAAGGAACTGGATTTGCCGCCTCAGGTGCATCAGGTGCTCATCAGCGAAGACAACTTCAATCTGCTGCTGCGTGAGGGCCGCTCATTTGAGGATTACTTCCGCTATCTCGACGAAGAGAACACCAAGAAAGTTGAGGCAAAGGTACCTGAACTCAAAGATGGTGAAAAAGTTGACGACGACCAAGAACAGGCCGGCGGCGACGACGACCAGAAGCCCATCAAGAGCGTCAAAGGCAAGAAAGATGAAAAGAAGCCTAAAGACGACAAGAAGGACAAGAAAGGCAAGAAAGACGACAAGAAGGGTAAGAAGGACGATAAGAAGACCCAGGAAGAGACCAATGTTGAACGCAACAAATTCCTGAAGCAGAATCAACAGCAGCAGGACGGTACCTCGACCACAACTGGTGAGCCCGATCCGCTCGATGTCACCCCTGCGCTCAAAACCGACAATTCATCGGTTGTGAAACCCGTCACCACTGTTGAGCCCGACAATAATGATGAACCCGACATCCAGCCTATTCAGTTGGATACCGATACAATTGAAATCACTCCTGTGGTCACGCCAGACCTGAACACCGACCTGACCACGACACCGGTGACCGATGTAAACACCAACATCAATACAGTTGAGGTAACCGACCCCACCAAGCAGGATGCTCAGACCAACCTGACCGATCCTGGACAGAAACCCACCCGCAGCATCCGCGACAAGAAGGGCGAGACCGAAAAAGATCGCGAGAAAGCTGCCCGAGAAGAGGCTAAAGCACGCGAGAAAGCCGAGAAAGAAGCTGCCAAGGCTCGCGAAAAGGCCGAAAAAGAAGCCGCCAAAGCCCGTGAAAAGGCTGAGAAAGAGGCTGCCAAGGCCCGTGAAAACGAGCAGAAACAGCGTGAGCAGGCCGAGAAAGACAAGGCCAAACTCAAAGAGCAGCAGATCAAGGCACGCGAAGACTCGGTGAAGAATGCTCAGAAGAACCGTGAAGAAACCCTCAAGCAGAACCGAAAGGCTCGTGAGGACTCGGTGAAGAACGCCCACAAGGCTAAAGAAGAGCAGATGAAGCTGGATCAGAAGGAGCGCGCCGATGCCAAGAAGCAGAAGGAAGAGGAGCGCAAGCAGCAGCTCAAGGATAAGGAGAAAGAGCGCAAACAAAAGGCCGAAGAACGCAAGAAACGCCAGAAGGAACGCGAAGCCGAGCGCAAAGCTTACCAGAAGCAGAAAGAAAAGGAGGCCAAGGAACGCAAGAAGGCCGCCGAACAGCGTCGCAAGGAGAAGGAGCGCGAAGCCAAGGAGAAAGCCAAACAGCGCAAGGCCGAACGCGAAAACCGCAACAAGGGTAAAGGCAAGAGCCAGAGCGCTGCAAGCTCCTCTAACGGTAAACCAGGGACATCCGGCAATTCGGGCAACTCGGGAAACTCTGGCGATTCTGTCAATTCTGATAATTCAGACGACAAGAACTAGATTAAACACTATTGAATCATGAGCAAACAACAAATACTTTGGGCCGACGACGAGATTGATCTTCTCAAGCCACATGTTCTTTTCCTGCAGGGAAGAGGCTACGAAGTCACGACCGTCACCAATGGTCGCGATGCGCTCGATGCAATGACTTCGACCAATTTCAACCTCATTATTCTCGACGAGAACATGCCTGGCATCAGTGGACTCGAGGCACTGCAGCAAATCAAGATTCAGCAGCCTAATGTCCCTGTCATCATGATTACCAAGAGCGAGGAGGAGAACATCATGAACCAGGCCATTGGCAGCGAGATTGCCGACTACCTCATCAAGCCCGTCAATCCCATGCAGATTCTTTCGTCCATCAAAAAGCATCTGCATAGCAACACCATTGTGGCCGACAAGGTCATTGCCGACTACCAGCATGAGTTCATGAAAATCAGCCAGACCATCAACTCGGCGAGCACTATCGACGACTGGTATGACATCTACAAAACGCTCGTGCGCTGGGAACTCACGCTATCAAACACCGAGACCGGCATGGGCGACATGCTGCGCATGCAAAAGACCGAGGCCAATGCCGCCTTTGCCAAGTTCATCAAGCGCAACTATGAGCAATGGATCTCGACCGACAAGCACCCGCTCATGAGCCACGAAGTGTTCAAGACTGCCGTCAAGCCCTTGCTTGAGAAAGGTGAGAAGGTGTGCTTCATAGTCTTCGACAACTTCAGACTCGATCAGTGGAAGACCATCAGCCCCTTGCTTAACGACTTGTTCAACACCGACAACGAATTGCTCTACTCTGCCATTCTGCCCACTGCCACACAATATGCACGCAATGCCATTTTCTCTGGCCTCATGCCTGTTGACATCGAGCAGATGTTCCCCGATTTATGGGTCGATGAAGACGAAGAGGAGGGCAAGAACCTGAACGAATCGCCCCTGATCCAGACCCTTCTCAACCGCTATCGCATGCGTTATCGCTTCTCCTACAACAAGGTGAACGACTCGGCTGGAGGCGAAAAACTCATCCAGAACTTTGCCAGTCTCAAGAACTATGACCTCAACGTCATGGTGTTTAACTTCGTGGACATGCTCTCGCATGCCCGCACCGAGTCGAAGATGATTCGCGAACTCGCCAAGACCGATGAGGCCTACCGTTCCATTACCGAGTCGTGGTTCCGCAACTCCTATGCCTTCGACATCTTCAAACTCATCGCTGAACAGGGATGGAAGGTGGTGCTCACCACCGACCACGGCACCATTCAGGTCGATAACGCCATTAAGGTGATTGGTGACCGCAACACCAACACCAACCTGCGTTATAAGATAGGCAAGAATCTGAGCTACAACTCCAAGCAGGTGTTCGAAATCAAGAACCCCAAGCGCTTCGGATTGCCCGCGCCCAATGTTTCATCGACCTACATCTTCAGCATGAACAACGACTTCTTTGTCTATCCCAACAACTACAACTACTACGTGCAGTACTATAACGGCACCTTCCAGCACGGCGGCATCTCCATGGAAGAGATGCTCGTGCCGCTTGTCACGCTAACCCCTAAATAACCATTATATGAAACATTTCTACTCTCATTATCTCCTGGTTTTCGCCTTGCTCGCAGGGGCGGCATTGTCGGCAAGCGCCTATGACTTCCAGGACGGTGACATCGTGTATCTCATCAACGACGACGGCACTACTGCCACTGTCACCTACATGGTGAAGCAGAACAAGGAAAACTATGCCGGTATCACCGAAATCAACATCCCCACCACGGCCACTGACCCTGCCACGGGCAAGACTTATGATGTGACGACCATAGGCTCCTATGCCTTTTATAGCAACAACTCCATCACAAAAATCACCATTCCACCCTCAATCACCAAGATGGAGACTGCCGCCTTCGGCTCGTTGAGCAAGCTCAAGCAAATTCACATCACCGACCTGAAACGGTGGTGCGAAATCACCTTTGCGGCTGCCACCGCCAATCCATTCTATGGCGGTTCTAAAATGCTGTATCTGAACGGAGAGGTAGTGACCGACCTCACCATACCAGCCGGTGTCACCACCATCATGCCCTACGCATTTTACAGGTGTAACATGGCCACGCTCAATGTGGGCAACGACGTCAACCTCATCCGTTCTGAGGCATTCAAGCAGTGCACCAACCTGATGACCGTAACCATTGGCGGCAATGTCAAGACCCTTGGCAACGATGTGTTCAGCGGATGCAACAAACTGGCCTCCATTACCTTCCCCGAGTCGGTCGACTCCATTGGCAACTCTTGCTTCGTCAACTGCAAAAACCTGACCGATGTGGTGCTGCCCGATGCCATTGACTATATTGCCGAGGGGCTCTTTGACGGATGTTCTGGACTCACAAGTGTGCATCTGCCAGCCAGCCTCAAGATTTTGGGCAACATCTCATTCCGCGCGTGCAAGGCGATGCAAATCATTGAGTTCCCCTATGGAGCTACTACCATTCTCCAAAGCGCATTCTACAACTGCACGGCACTCGACTCCATTGCCTTGCCTCCCACCGTGGCCAACATTGAATACCATGCTTTCTACAACACAGCATGGCTCAACCGCCAGCCACAGGGACTCATCTATATTGGCAACGTGGCGCTCGGTTATCGTGGCACCGTGCCCGAGGGCACCAGCATCAAGCTGCGCGACAACACCGTGGGTGTGGGCGAACGCGCCTTCTACCAGCAGGCCGGGCTCAAATCCATCACCCTGCCTTACACGGTAGTGGCTCTTGGCGACAACTCCTTTGGCTACTGCTCCGGACTCACGGAAGTGCATGCGCAGATGAATCATGCCATTGAGATGGGTTACATCAACACCGTGACCCATGAGTGGACCGTGTTTAACCAACTCGACTACGACAACTGCACCCTTTATGTGCCCAAGGGTCTGAAAAGCATGTATGAGAACTCCTGGCTGCGCTGGGCACGATTCACCCACATTGTTGAGGAAAACGTGTTGGCTGGCGATGTGAATGGCGACGGCAAGGTGAACGTGAGCGATGTCACCACCCTCATCGGCATGATTCTCGGCACCAGGCCTGTTGACCTCGAAGCCGCCGACATCATGAAAGACGGCAAGGTGAACGTGAGCGACGTCACCGCCCTCATCAACCTCATCCTCGGCACCTCCATCTTCAACGACTAACTAGAGTTAAAAACATCTCCCTCGCATACATCATGGGACATTAAAACAAATCGCCAACGGCTTCGCTGGCGATTTGTTTATATAGCTATTAATGAGGTGATTAAATGTTGAGCAGGGAGCGCATTTTGTCGAGGGCGGCGTTGAGGCCGTCGACATTCTTGCCGCCAGCTTGTGCGAAATGCGGCTGACCGCCACCGCCACCTTGAATGAGTTTGGCGGCTTCGCGCACAATAGTACCAGCGTTGAGCCCCTGCTTCACCAGGTCTTCACTGATGAGCACAGTAAGCGTGGGTCGGTCGTTATAACGCGTTGCAGCAAGGAATACTATGTTTTCAGGACATTCGGCCTTGATGGCAAATGCCACACCTTTCACAATGTCGGGCATGACAGGACCAAACAATTTGGCAATGCGTATGTTGCCTACCTGCTCGGCATCCTGAAGTATCGTGTCTTTCGCCATCTTGATCTTGTCCTTGATGAAGGTCTCGACCTGCTTTTGCAGCGTGTCGTTCTCAGCAATCGACTTCTTGATGGCCACCATGGCATCAGGAGCGTTGTTGAAGAGCATCTTGATTTCGGTGAGCGTATCCTGCAAGTTGTCCAGTGAGTCTTCCACCTCCTCGCCGGTGATGGCCTCAATGCGACGAATGCCGGCGGCAATGCTGCTCTCGCTCACAATCTTGATCATGCCGATGTTACCCGTGTTGTCGACATGCGTACCACCGCACAACTCAACCGACGGACCATACTTGATAACGCGCACCTTGTCGCCATACTTCTCGCCAAACAGTGCCATGGCACCCATATCACGAGCCTCCTGAATGGGCAGGTCGCGATACTCTTCACGCACAGTGGCAGTACGCACCATGGCATTAGCCACATGCTCTACCTGGCGTATTTCCTCAGGTGTCACTTTCTTGAAGTGCGAGAAATCGAAACGCAGCATTTTGCTGTCGACATAGGAACCCTTCTGCTCCACATGCGTGCCCAGCACCTGGCGCAATGCAGCATGCAGCAAGTGGGTGGCGGTGTGGTTGCTGGCGATGGCACGGCGGGCCTTCACATCAATCACGGCATGCACGCCTTCGGTCACATCGCTCGGCAATCGCTTGGCAATGTGCACCGGCAGATTGTTCTCACGCTTGGTGTCAATAATCTCTATCTTCTCGTCACCGCTCTGCAGGTAGCCCTTGTCGCCCACCTGACCGCCCATTTCGGCGTAGAACGGGGTGCGTGCCAACACAATCTGGTAGTATTCGTTGTTTTTCTGCTTCACCTTGCGGTAGCGCAGAATCTCGGTGTCGCACTCCATCATGTCATAACCCACAAACTCGGTCACGCCCTCGCGCAGTTCCACCCAGTCGCTGGTCTCTACAGCGGCGGCATTGCGCGCGCGCTCCTTCTGTTTCTTCATCTCGGCGTTAAAGCCGTCGATGTTCACGGTCATGCCGTTTTCGCGCAGAATGAGTTCGGTAAGGTCGAGCGGGAAGCCGTAAGTGTCATAGAGCACGAAGGCCTTTTCTCCCTCAATCTCGGTCTTGCCCTGCTTCTTGGCTTCGGCTATCACATTGTCAATCATCTTCATGCCAGTCTCAAGCGTGCGCAGGAACGATTCCTCCTCCTCCTTGGTCACATGCTTGATGAGGTCGGCCTGAGCCTTGATTTCAGGATAGGCATCGCCCATGCTCTCGATGAGCGTGTCGATCAGGCGGTACATGAATGCCTCTTTCATGCCCAAGAAGGTGTAGCCGTAGCGCACAGCGCGGCGCAAGATACGGCGAATCACATAACCAGCCTTGGCGTTGCTCGGCAACTGGCCGTCGGCCACCGAGAAGGCGATGGTGCGCACATGGTCGGCCACCACGCGCATGGCCACATCGGTATCATGGTCCTCGCCATAGCGCTTTCCGGCAATCTCGCCCAATTTCTTGATGAGCGGCTGGAACACATCGGTGTCGTAGTTCGACTTGAATCCCTGCAAAGCCATGCAAAGGCGCTCGAAGCCCATTCCCGTGTCAATCACCTTGGCGGGCAGCGGTTCAAGGCTCATGTCAGCCTTGCGGTTAAACTGCATGAACACCAGGTTCCAAATCTCAATCACCTGCGGATTGTCTTTGTTCACCAGGTCGCGACCAGGCACCTGAGCCTTTTCTTCGGCGCTGCGCAAGTCAATGTGAATCTCTGAGCAGGGGCCGCAGGGTCCCGTCTCGCCCATCTCCCAGAAGTTGTCGTGGCGATTGCCATTGATGATGTGGTCCTCGGGCAAATACTGTGACCAGTAGCCAGCAGCCTCGTTGTCACGCTCCAGTCCTTCAGGCTCATAGCCCTCAAACACGGTGGCATAGAGGTTTTCAGGATTCAGTCCCAGCACCTTCACCAGATATTCCCAGCAGTAGTCGATGGCCTCTTTCTTGAAGTAGTCGCCAAACGACCAGTTGCCAAGCATCTCAAACATGGTGTGGTGGTAGGTATCGTGACCCACCTCTTCCAGGTCGTTATGCTTGCCGCTCACACGCAGACACTTCTGCGAGTCGGCCACACGCCGCCACTGCGGCTCCTTATTGCCTAAGATGATATCTTTGAACTGGTTCATACCCGCATTGGTGAACATCAGCGTGGGGTCGTCCTTGATAACCATAGGGGCCGATGGCACAATGTGGTGGTCCTTGCTCTCGAAAAATCGCTTGAACGATTCTCTTATTTCTTTTGCAGTCAACATATTTATGAATTGTGTTTTATAGTTTTCTCACTGTTTTTGTTGCGAATGTGAAACGAAATGCCTACCTTTACGCAAAATAACCCACAAAGTTAGGTTTTTATTATTATTTTTGCAAATTATTTACTCCTATAACTATGAGCGACGAACTAAATAAACGCTTCTATCGCATTGGCGATGTGGCTGATATACTGGACATTCCCGCAAGCACCCTTCGCTTTTGGGAAAAGGAATTCACCATCATCAAACCTCAGCGCAACTCCAAGAACATCAGGCTCTACACGCCCAAAGACATCGAAACCATCAGAATGATCTACTTCCTTGTCAAGGAAAAGGGCTTGAAACTCGATGCCGCACAGGCCATGATTCGCCGCAACCGCGACGGCATCTCCAAGCAATTCGAGGTGATTGAACGGCTCAAAGGTGTGCGCGCACAACTCAAATCGCTGCAAAAGGCTCTCGACACAGTACCCAACTCATAACAGTCATGAAAAGGAAATTTCTACTCTTCATCACAAGTGTGCTCGCCACACTCTCCTGCCTGGCTGGGTCTACGGTCACGACCCACACAGCGACCTTCGACTTCAGCACAGTCGACGGTCTCACAACCATGGGTATCACGGTGCCTCAGAACGGCGGCAGGACCTATCTCGCCAACAACGCCACATTCACCTCTGGCGATGTCACCCTCACTAATACCAACAGCACCTCCAGCACTTATCAAAACAGCATTTATTACTATTCTAATGCGCAGTGCTACGAACTTTATCTGAACAGTGGTGCATCGCTCTCTTTTTCGGCACCCGCCAACTGCACTATCACTGCCATCAGCGTCAGTGGCAACAACCTCAATTACCTGAATGGTGTTAACTCACAAGGCAACTGGGATGGCTCAAGCACCACACTCACTGCTACCACAAAAACCGTCTACATCTTCTCGATAACCGTCACTTACACCAAGACCACTCCCCAGCTCACACAGGTCACCGGCATCAGCAACTTCAAGAATGTGACCCCAGGCACTGCCGTCACGCTCTACCTGCCCGACGACCTCAACGCACGCGTGCTGGCGGTGAAGAACAATGCCGACGGCACTACCGATGCCTTCGTGCGCGACGATACCGGCGCCATGCTCATGAAGGGCATCAGCCCCAGCCGCAACATGGCACATGACCAGCACCTCGCCGGATGGATTAACGGACAATATACCGAGAACAACGGTCTGCCCTGCTTCGTGCCTGCCGACGGCTTGACCAACACCTCACTGCTGGTCATTGCCGACCCTGTCACTGAAGAAGCCACACAGCCGCAAGCCATCACCCCCGACCTGTATGACGACTATCTCGCCGACTGGATTACGATGAACGAAATAGTGGTGGGCAACACCGACTTTTCATTTGTCAACAACTTTAATCTGGCGGGATACACGGCTCCCTACAACGGAGCCATCGTCGATGTCAGCGGCATTGCGGCCGGTGGATATGTGCTCTACCCTTTCAACATAGGTCAAGAGCCACTATTCACCTATGTGATTGATGTGACACAACCTTTCGCCACTCCCACTACCACCATCACAGGCGTGCCCGTCAGACTGATTCGCACCTTCACGGCCGGGCAATGGACACCTTTCACACTGCCATTCGACACCGATGACTTCGACGGCGATATCATGGCCTATGTGGCACTGCAGAATGGCGCCCCCATCACGGGCGACACTTCGGGCACCACCTACGAAGCAGGCAGCATGGTTTTCACCCGCGTGGGCGAGATGGAAGCAGGCATGCCCTACCTTGTGCGCTCCACTGAGTCATTCTATGAGAAGACCTTTACGGGCGTCACACTGGCGCCTGTCACCCCCATAACGGTCACGCACACGCTCTCTGGCATCAGCAAAATCGACAGCGACGATGCCTATAGCTTCGTGCCCGTACTCTCCCCCGTGACCCTCGACCCCAGCAACAAGGCATATAAGGTGATGCTCGGCAATGGCTCCATAGCATGGGTCAACGACACCAACAACCAGTTGCCGGGAACCAGCGCCTACTTCGTCACGCCCGCCGATCAGGGACTGCACATCGTGCTTCAAGGCATCGACGGCGGCATCATCACAGGCATCGAGGGTGTAACCTCTCCTGCCGCCAGCAGGTTAACAGGCATCTACAACATGATGGGTGTGAAGATGCAACTCGAATGGGACCAGCTACCGCCTGGAATCTACATAGTGAACGGCCGTAAAACCATTAAACGATGAAAGGAGGAAGTTGCACTATGAAGAAGATTCAATTCACCCTGCTTTCCATCGTTTGCCTCATCGCTGCCGCTCTTCCCGCAGCAGCCCAGCAGTCGGTCACCATCATACTTAAGGACAATTCTGTACGCACCTTCAGCAATATTGACTCGGTGCGACTCGTGGGCGGCAATTTTGGCGATGCTACTGGCATTGGTATCAAGATTTATGTCACTGGCGCTACGCAGAGCGAGGACTTCCTCTACTCGCAGATGCTGGACATCGTCATTAGCGGTCAGACCATCACCGTCGATGCCCCCGTCATCACGCCTGATGGAGGCGAGTTCACACAAGCCACCACTGTGACCATCACTTGTGCCACAACCGGTGCAGCCATCTACTACACCACCGACGGCTCAACCCCGTCGGCCACTCACGGCACCCTCTATACCGCGCCCATCACTATCAGCGAGACCACCACACTCAGCGCCATCGCTGTCTTGGACGGCGTGAGCAGCACCGTGACCACCGCCACCTTCACCTATGTCGACAACAATGTGAATGCCAACTGGCACAGCATCAACTGGCAGGCCAACACCGGTAACATGACCTACACACCCCAGAGTGCAGGGTTCTGGCGACTCGAGTTCCCGCACATAAGCGATAAAACCAACACTTCGTGGGTTCAGAAAGAAGAGAGCGAATATGGTGTGGCGCTGGCAATTGAATGGGACAACGACATCATCTCAAACCGATGGACAGCCTATCAGCTACATAGCGGAAACTCTGCTATGAATGTTGACCGCAAAGATTCATTCAAGGAAGACGACGAGTTGCCGGCCAGCACCCGTTCCACACTCGACGACTACAAGGGCAGCGGATATGCACGCGGACACCTCTGCCCGAGTGCCGACCGCAGGGGCTCGTTAGATCAGCAGGCCCTCACCTACTTCCTGAGCAATATGCAACCCCAGTGGGGCAGCCACAACAGCGGGCAATGGGCACAACTGGAAGATGATGTGCGCACCGTCGCCATTCATGAAAACTGCGACACGCTATATATAGTCAAAGCCGCCACCATCGACGATGTGCATATCAACAACACCACCGTCAGTGGTTTCTATAGCAACACCTATGAGGGAACCACCTACGCCGATTTGGTTTGCAACGGCCGACTGGTTGTCCCAAAATACTTCTACATGGCGCTGCTTGCCTATAACAAGAGCGAGAACAAGTATTACGCAATGGGTATATGGACCAAGCACTTCAACAACACCACCACAGGTGCCGACAACAAGCCCCACGATTGGCCCATTATCAGAAAAGAGAATGCTGAATACATCACCATTGCCGAACTGGAGGCGCGCACAGGAATCGACTTCTTCTGCAACCTGCCCGACGACATCGAAGCCGAGGTGGAGAGCACGCTCGAAACCTCCTACTGGACTGACTGCGGCATTTCACTCAACCGCTAACAGTTTAAAAATACCATTACCCCCGGTGGCACACAATTCAGCTGTGCCACCACTAAACCTTGTTCTCTGGGGAACGGCGGGAAAGCATCCCCCTCGTCCCCTCGTTAGCTTGTCAGCTCGTCTCCTCGTCTACTTCTTTACTGCTGCTTTGGTGAAAAAATGGCTGAATGTTTTGTAAACACGAAAAAATTGACTATTTTTGTCAAGTTTTTATAGATTGTATTAATTTTTACATTGTTTGAACTATGAAAAAAATTATTCTGTTAACTGCCGTATTATTCGGCTTTGCAGCTGCCGCTCAGGCCCAGACTACAGTTCAGGGCAGCAAGGCATTCGACAACATGTCGATCACGCTTAAGGGCGGTGCTGTGTCACCTTTCCAACACTATGCCTTCTTCAAGAATGCACGCGGCATCTTCGGTCTCGAAGTACGCAAGCAGATTACTCCCGTTCTGGGTTTAGGTCTTGAAGGAGAATGGACCATCAACACCTCGAGCTGGAACGATCCTCGCACTCCTTGGTCTCCTTGGGGTGGCAAGAGCGTGAACTGGTTTGACCATCAGTTTGTGGGTGGATTTGGTGCCTTCAACCTGTCGAACCTGTTTGGTGGCTACAAGGGCGCTCCCCGCGCTGTTGAAGTAGAGGCAGTGGCTGGCGCAGGCTGGCTGCACGCTTATCAGCATGGCGTGGACAACAGCGACGAGAACTCGTGGTACACCAAGTATGGCGTGAACTTCAACTTCAACCTGGGCGAGTCGAAGGCTTGGACCATCTCTCTGAAGCCCGCCATCCTCTGGGACATGAACGGATGTAAGGACAACCCCAATGTTGACCGCGACATGAACCGCAAGGTTGACGCTGGCCGCAATGTACAGACCAGCCGTTACAATGCCAACAACGCCATCGTTGAGATGGAAGTGGGCGTGACCTATCACTTCGGGAACAGCAACGGCGAGCACTACATGACACTGTGCCCCTACCGCTACTCTCAGGAAGACATCGACGCCCTCAATGGCCAGATCAACTCGCTGCGCAACCAGCTGAGCAAGGCTCAGGCCGACCTCAACGCTGCCAACGCCCGCGCCGACCAGCTCGCCCGCGACCTGGAGGAGTGCAAGAAACTCAAGAACAAGGTGGTTGAGATTGACAAGACCGGCGAACAGCTGATGACCAATGTGTTCTTCAAAGTGAACAGCACCGAAATCACCCGCGACCAGCAGCCTAATGTGGAGCGTGTGGCTATCTACCTGAAGAACCACAAGGACGCAACTGTGGAGATCAAGGGTTATGCTTCGCCCGAAGGCCCTGTTGACAACAACATCAGACTGGCCAATGGCCGTGCCGCATCGGTGAAGGACATGCTCGTGAAGAAGTATGGTATCAAGGCTAACCGCATCAATGCTGAAGGCCAGGGTATCGGCAACATGTTCAGCGAGCTCGAGTGGAACCGCGTGTCGGTTTGCACCATCAACGATGACAAGCACTAAGAAATTGCTTTTACCGTAACTGATTAAATATTCAAGTTTCTAAAAACTTGAGGTTTAGGGTTTAGAGTTGAGGGTTTAGTGCCCTGTACTTCACCCTGAATACTTGAGTGAGAGACTTTAGAAACCAAATGATATGGCTCCTGTGGCACTGGCTGCGGGAGCCATTCTTATGGCCTCTGGGGAGTCAGGGAGTTTTGGAGTTTTCAAATAGAACTTCTTAGTGATTTTGAGAAAAAAGTGCTATCTTTGTAGCAATAAACTGATAACGGCGGACAGGGCACGCCCTGTCCCTACAAAACGATAACGGCGGACAGGGCACGCCCTGTCCCTACAAAACGATAACGGCGGACAAGGCACGCCTTGTCCCTACAACTGATAATAGATATGGGATTACTTGACGACAAAAAACGCACCATACAACTCGAGGAAGAGAAGGCCGTGCTTGTGGGCCTGATCACGCCACAACAAAACGAGAACAAGGCCCGCGAATACCTCGACGAGCTCGCCTTCCTGGCCGACACCGCCGGCGCCACGACGGTGAAGCAGTTCACCCAGCGTTGCGACTCGCCTAACAGCACCACCTTTGTGGGCAAAGGCAAGCTGGAGGAGATTGCCGACTATGTGGCCAATAACGATGTGAACCTCGTGATCTTTGACGACGACCTCACGCCCAAGCAGATGGCCAACATCGAGAAGGCAGTGAAGGTGAAGGTGCTGGACCGCACGAGCCTCATCCTCGACATCTTTGCCCGTCGTGCCCAGACCGCCAACGCCAAGATGCAGGTGGAACTGGCGCAGTACCAGTACCTGCTGCCCCGACTGGCGGGCATGTGGACGCACCTTGAGCGTCAGCGAGGCGGTATTGGTATGCGTGGCCCTGGTGAGGAGCAGATCGAGACCGACCGCCGCATTGTCAAGACCAAGATAGCGCTGCTCAAGCAGAAACTCGCCGACTGGGACAAGCAGAAGGTGATTCAGCGCAAGAACCGCGGCAAGCTCACCCGCATTGCCCTCGTGGGCTACACCAATGTGGGCAAGTCTACGCTGATGAATGTGCTGAGCAAGAGCGATGTGTTTGCCGAGAACAAGCTGTTTGCCACGCTCGACACCACGGTGCGCAAGGTGGTGATCGAGAATCTGCCGTTCCTGCTCACCGACACCGTCGGGTTCATTCGCAAGCTGCCCACTCACCTGGTGGAATCGTTCAAGACCACCCTCGACGAGGTGCGCGACAGCGACCTGCTGGTGCATGTGGTGGACATCTCGCACCCACGGTTTGAGGAGCAGATAGAGGTGGTGAACAAGACCCTGCAGGAGGTGTGCGACGCCACCAACAAGGACATGATCATGGTGTTCAACAAGATTGACCAGTTCACCTATGTGGAGAAAGACCCCGACGACCTCACACCGCGTCAGCGC
Organism: Muribaculaceae bacterium; assembly: GCA_017619355.1. Classification (GTDB taxonomy): domain Bacteria; phylum Bacteroidota; class Bacteroidia; order Bacteroidales; family Muribaculaceae; genus Sodaliphilus. Next base: position 42,507 of record JAFZSO010000065.1, on the reverse strand, counting down.
GAGAACATTCCGCTCGAGGAACTGAAGGAGACCTGGATGGCAAGGCTGGGCGGCGAGAACTGCGTGTTCATCTCGGCCAAGAAGCGCCAAAACATCGAGGAACTGAAGCAGATGCTCTATGAGAAGGCCCGCGCCATTCACGCTGAGCGCTTCCCCTACAACGACTTCCTGTATCAGCGATATGATGAGTAGACAAGCTGACGAGGGTTTAGGGATAGGAGAAAAGGAGTGGTGGCAGGTTGTTGAAATCTGCCACCACTGTTTGATTGGTATGGTTTTCCGCGGGCGGGTGACCGTGGAATGAAAAGTGCTGGGGTCAGAAGGGGAGGTCGTCGTTGGGACCTTGTGTGAAATCTTCTTCGCTCACCATGGGTGCTGGGCCTGTGGGCGCGGGTCCGGCAGGAGCGGGACCTGCGGCGGGCATAGCCTGGGCGGGAGCTTGCTGCTGGGGTGCATTGGGGTCGACCTTCTCGGCCTTCCAGGCGCGGATGTCGGTGTACCAGCGGCCGTTGAACTCGCGGCTCTCGATGTCGAAACTCACTCGCACATAGTCACCCACCTCCATGGGATATTGATTGGCACGGTCGCCAAAGAGAATGAAACACACCTTTTTGGGATAGGCCTCCATGGTTTCGAGCACATATTCCTGTTTGCTCCAGGCGTTTCCGGCCTTGGATGTACCACTTTGGGGTGGCAATTTCACGATAATTTTACCTTCAATTTCCATTGTATGATTGTATTTTTAGTTTTTGTATTTTAAGAGTACAAATTTACGAATATCTTTTCAGTTGCCCAAAATAATTTATTCACAAGGTTAGAATTGGGCGTAGAGGAAGGGCTGGACATCGGCCGAGGCGAACTCGATGACGAGCTGCACTACTGCCATGAAGATGAGGAGCTTGAAAATCCAGAACGAGTCGACGAACCACTGTTGCATGCGCTTGTAGGCGCTCTTGGGCACAAAGTGCAGGGCGAAGATGATGACCATCATGATGCACCAAGTGAGACGGCGGTCGAAGAACACGGGGAAGTAGGCAGGGTCGAACTTGGTGAACACGCCGCTGAGCATCTGGCAGGCGGTGTCGAAACTGTCGGCGCGGAAGAAGACCCACAGCGCCGCCACGAAGGCAAAGGTGAGCAGCCACGAGACGAAGGCGGCTATAGGGCCGTTCTTGACCTTCTTGAGCGGGCTCATGACCAGTTTGTGGACGCACAGGCCCAGTCCGTGGCCGAATCCCCAGATGACGAAGGTCCAGGCGGCACCGTGCCACAGGCCGCCGAGCAGCATGGTGGTCATGAGGTTGAAATACTGGCGTATCTTGCCCTTGCGGTTGCCGCCCAGGGGTATGTAGAGGTAGTCGCGCAGCCAGAACGAGAGGGAGATGTGCCAGCGGCGCCAGAACTCGGTGACATTGAGCGAGCGGTAGGGGAAATCGAAGTTGATGCCCAGGTCAAATCCCATGATGGCTCCGAGACCGATGGCCATATCACTGTAGCCCGAGAAGTCGCAGTAAATCTGCATGGTGTAGCCCAGGATGGCCATGAGCAGTTCCACGCCGCTGTAGCCGCCAGGGTTGTCGAAGACGATGTTGTTGTAGAGGGCGATGTAGTCGGCCACGACCGCCTTCTTGATAACGCCGATGAGCACGAGCCAGAGCCCGGCATAGACCATGTTGCGGGTGATGGGTTTCAGGTCGCCCAGTTGCGGCATGAAGTCGCGGGCCCGCACAATGGGGCCCGCCACGAGGCAGGGGAAGAAGGAGAGGAAGAAGAGGTAGTCGAGGAACGAATCGACGGGCTGCATCTTGCCTTTATAGACATCGACCACATAGCTGATGGTGCGGAAGGTGTAGAACGAGATGCCCACGGGCAACAGGATGTCGAGCGGCTGGAAGTTGCCGCCCACCAGTGCCGTGAAGTTGGCCATGAAGAAGTTGGCATACTTGAAATAGGCGAGAATGCCCAGCGAGCAAATGATGGAGAGCCACAGCAGCGCCTTGCGCGTGCCCTTGCTTTGCGACTGCGCGATGCGGTGGGCTATGAACCAGTCGACCACAGCGGTGAAGACGAGCAGCAGGAAGAACCATCCGCTCGACTTGAAGAAGAAAAAGAGGCTGAATGCGATGACGAAGAGCGTCATCATGAGTTTGCGCTTGCGCAGCAGGGCAAAGATGGGGATGAAGACGATGAAGATGCCCCAGAAAAGGCCGCTGGAGAACATGAGCGGCTGCTTGGGGTCGAAGCCCAGCAGGTCGATGATGCTGTTCCAGATGGTGGCAAAGTCGATAGAAAGCAAATTCATGGCCTTGGTTATTTAGCGGGTTGCAGAATAATGACTTTATCGGCCTTTGCCTTGGCGGCTTGAGGCTTGTTGAGCCTGATGGGGTAGGCGCTCTTGGTCATGACCCACTTGGCCACGCGGTCCATCCAAGCGGCGGCCGATGCGCGCGTGGGATGCGCGCCGTCGCGCGAGCGGTCGTAGTGCTGGTCAGGGGTGTGGGAGTTGTAGTAGCACCCTTCCTCGGCGGTGTTCTTGATCATCTCGTTGATGCCGGTGTCGTCCTTCCAGTTAGGCGGGCCAATCCACACATAGGGCAGGTTGCCAATCTGGCTGATGATGTTGTCGACATACTTCTGTCGCTGCTCCTGGATGTTGCGCACGAAGAGCTCGTTCGAGCCCAGGCAGATGAACACATAGTCGGGCTTGAACTGCTTGATATATTCCTTGAGTTTGGTGGTGCGACCCCAGACCTCGCTGGTGGAGCTGTACCAGATGACATAGTAGAGTTTGTGACCATTCTCCTTGGCATAGGCGGCAAAGCGCGGTCCCAGGCCTTCGAGCATGGAGTCGCCGATGAAGAGGATGACCTTGTTGGTGGTATCCATCACGCCAGTCTTGCGCTTGTTTTCCTTGAGGGCGGCGGCTTTGGTTTTTGCAGCGGCTTTCTTTTTGTTTTTCACTTTTTGGGCCGTGAGGGTCTGCTCGAAGGAGCCGGTTTTCAGTCCCAGCTGTTCGGCCACATCACCGTTGAACGAGAGAGCGGTGAAGGCGATGAAAGCGATGGTAATCAGAGCCCAAAGGCCAAGGTAAGGTCTTTTCATAGAAATGAGTCATAGTTGAAAGCGGTTGCCCGACGGGTGCCATCGGGCAATCGCTATGAGATGTGAGTGTTTTTATAAGCCGGGGATGGGGATGATGCCCAATCCGGGACGGTCGTGCAGGGTGATCTTGCCGTTCTCCACCGTCATGCCGTCGAAGCGGTCGTTGGCGATGAGCAGGTTGCCGTCGAGGTCGGCGAAATCGACCACGGGCGAGAGGTTGGCGGCAGCCGTCACGGCGCACGAGGTCTCGGTCATACAGCCAATCATCACCTTCATGTCGAGCGCGCGGGCCAGAGTCACCATCTTGTGGGCCTCATAAAGGCCAGTGCTCTTCATGAGCTTGATGTTGATGCCGTCGTACACGCCCTTGAAGCGCACGATGTCGGGCAGACGCTGGAAGGCCTCGTCGGCAATGATGGGCAGCGGCGAGCGTTCGCGCAGCCAGGCGGTCTCGTCGATCCAGGTCTTGTCGAAGGGCTGCTCCACAAAGAGGCAGTTGCGCTCGTTGAGCCAGTGGCACATTTCCAGCGCGTGCTCCTTGCTGTTCCAGCCTTGGTTCACATCGACGCAGATGGGCACATCGGGCATCATCTCGCGGATGATGTTGATGGTTTCCTGGTCTTTGTCGAGACCCATCTTCACCTTGATGAGTTTATAGGGGCGTGCCTCTTCCACCTTCTGGCGCACGACTTTCTCTTCGTCGATGCCAATGGTGAAACTGGTGACGGGCGTCTTCTCGGCGTTGTATCCCCAAATCTTGTACCAGGGCTGACCCATGATCTTGCCGAGCAGGTCGTGCAGTGCGATGTCGACACTGGCCTTGGCGGCGCGGTTGTTGGGCGCCACACTATCCACATAGGTCAGGATGTCTTCGATCTGGAAGGGGTCGTTGAACTGTGTGAGGTCAAGACTGCTGAGGAACTTGGTCACGCTCTCGACCGATTCGCCCAGATAGGGAGGCATGGAGGCCTCGCCGTAGCCCACGACGCCATCGTACTCGAGCTGCACCTGCACATCGGGGGTGGTGGTGCGGCTGTAGCGCGCGAGGTTGAAGGCGTGGCGCAGCTTCAGCTCATAAGGGAAAAACGAGAGGTTGAGCCTGCCGGTCTTTGCCACTTTGCGGATGGGGTCGCCGGCGGCCGACAGAGAGATGGGTGCAGCGGCTGCAATCAGCCCCATTCCGGCACCCACTAAGAATTTTCTTCGATCCATTGTAATTGTTTTTATAATTGTATTGGGTTAATAATCAGTTAAGAAAGTGGTTTAGAAATACCACGGATGGTTGCGCACATAAATGATGCCCTCCTTGCCAATCTGCCCGTTGATGCGGCTGCAGGAGAGGGGCGAATAGAGGTAGGTGGGGTCGTTGGGTTCAAGGCTGTTGATTTTCACCTGCCCCGAGCAGTGGATGTACTTGCCGTCGCGCAGGTACATGCCCACATGGGTCACGCGCTTGGTCTTGGCATTGCCAAAGAAGAGGAGGTCGCCCGTCTGTGCCTGGTGCCAGTCGTTGAACCGCAGTCCGGTGAGTGCCTGCTGCGAAGCATCGCGCTGCAGGATGATGCCGTTGGCAAAGTAGCAAACCTTCATCAGGCCCGAGCAGTCGGTCACCTTGGTCGAGGTGCCGCCCCACAGGTAGCCGGAGCCGAGCATGCGGCGTGCCGTCTTCTCGATGAGTGCCACATTGAAGTTCTGCTTGGCCCACTCGGGCAGTGCCTGCACATCGTCGACAGGTGCATAGCCGGTGCGGCCGTCGGGTGTGGCGAGCTGAACCCACTTGCCGCTGGTGCCCTTGTACTCAAGGATGCAGCCCAGCACCAGGTCGGTAACGGTCTCGTCGCTGCCAGGAGCAGCCACAAGTCGGGAGTCATAGACGGTGACGATGCAGCGCTGCGCCTTTTTCCAAGTGTTGAGTGTGGGCTCGTTCATGAACTGGAGCGAGCTCTCGGGTACATAGGATATGTAGCGGTCGGGCGTCTGCACGCGGTACCAGTCACCATCCTGCTCGAGCACTTTCACGGGTGTGCCCATCACGGCCTGTGTGGCCATCTCGGCACTGTGCTTGCCCTCGCAACGCAGGCTGGCTACAGAGAGTTTCACGAGCGCCCACATGTGAGCCTTGGGAAGGGTCGTTTCGAGCACCTTCACATTGTTCTTGAAGTTGGTGATATCCTTGGCGTTGAGGGCGCGGCTGATGGCTTCCTTCTGCTGGATGGTGCCCACGGTGCCCTCGATGGTGAGCATGTCGCCCTTGAGCACGGCCTTGACATCGTCCCAAATGGCGGTGCGCTTGTCGGGCGCTATCTTGTTTTTGAGGTCTTTGAGCACATCGTTAGGTTCGACGGCGGCAAAGGCTGCGCTCACGCAAAGGAGCAAAGAGGCAAGAATGATAGATTTCAGTTTCATCTTACAAGGTTTTTAAGAGGGGTTATTCCAATGACTTCGAGGTGTGATTTCCAGTGGTCGTAGTAAAGGTTGCCTTCGCGCCATTCTACCTCGCCGGGCTGGAAGTCGACCGTCTCGCTGCGAATGTACTTCTTCTCAGGACTGAGTTTTTGACCCACGGCCTCGTTGCTTGCCATGCGATAGACATCGATGCCGGTCTTGTAGTAGTCGTGGAGTGAGGTGCCATAGGCGCTGCGGCCGAACGAGGGGTCGGTGGGCACCCAGCCCACGCCTTCAAAGTAGGTCTCGGCCCAGTCGTGCCAGTTGATTTCATGCGGATGCAGCATCCAGCCGCTTTCCCATCGTGCGGGAATGCCCAGGCTACGCACCAGGGTGATGTAGAGGAGACCCACCTGTCCGCAGTCGCCGTGGTTGTTGAGCAGCACATACTCGGGGATGTTGGTCAGTGTGCTGTATTCGCGGGCGCCTGCCCAGGGGAAGCGCGACACAATCCAGTCGTAGATCATCGAGGCCTGGAGCACAGGATTCTCTTCTTTGCCCACGATTTCATGAGCCAGCGAGCGCATCTTGTCGGTGATGATGATGTGCGGCGGCTCGTTGGAGGTGTAGAGTTTGTATTCGTCGGTCATCTTGTAGGGCTCAACCATGGCGAGGAGGTCCTGCTGGCTGATGTGACGCTCGGCCACATCGTAGGAGAAGGTGTACTCGAAGTGGGTGGGCTTGCCCTTCTCGGTGACGGCCTCCATATACACAGTGTGGTGCTTGCAGGCGGGATCGCTGAAGGTGACGGGGCGGTTGCTGCCTTCGAGCTTGATGTTCTTCTGCCGCAGGTTCTCGTAGGGGAAGGGCATCCACACACGCAGGGTTTCGCCAGCGGGTATGGCATCGGCATTGACATCGAGGTAGAAGGTGATGCTCACATGGCGCCAGTCGCGCGTGCCGCAGGCATCGGCGGGGCTCTTCATGGCCTCGCGGAAGTATTTGCGGCGGGTGAGGAATGTCTGATAGCTGTCCTCGTCGTTCTGTTCCTTGAACTCCTTGCCCAGCAGCCACAGGTTGCGCACGCTCTTGCGGAACCACCACTCCTTGCCGTCGATGTTCATCACCTCGAGGGCACGGGTGTCTTTCCAGTTCTGGATTTGGGCATCGGTGGCGGGATATTTCTCGCGAATCATCTTCACACCCTCTTCAGGGGTGATGTTGAAGTCCTTGCGTATGCGTTCCATGATCTGGCACAGAGAGTCGATAGTGACCGCATTGTCGCGTTGCATCTTCTTCGACAGTTTGTACATCAGATCCTGGGCCTGCTGGAACTCGCCTTGCTCCATGAGTCGGTCAACCTTGGCGCGCCAGTCGCTGGTCTGTGGTGCGGCACTCATGGTCATTGCCATGAACATCAGTGCCATAGTCAAAAAGAGAAATCTTGTTTTCATTGTGTCCTTATTAATAAGATACAAAAATAATAATAATTTAGATTTATGACCGCATGAAATGAGAACTTTTTAAAAAAGACCAAGATTTTTCACTAATTTTGTGCACAAATTTTATAACAATGACCATACTTGAAGCAATCAGGCTGCGCCACAGTGTGCGCTCCTATACCGACCAACCCATAGGCGCAGAGGCATTAACAGCCCTGCAAGAGGCAATTGACGCATGTAACCGCGAGAGCGGACTTCACATACAACTGATTACCGACGAACCCAATGCCTTCGGGAAAAGCCTGATGGCACGCTACGGCAAATTCTCTGGCGTGCGCAACTATCTGGCGATGGTGGGTCCTAAAAATGACTCCGACCTCGACGGCAAGGTGGGTTACTATGGCGAGCGGTTGGTGCTGCTTGCCCAACAGTTAGGACTGAACACCTGCTGGGTGGGGCTCACCTACAAGAAACAGGCCGATGTGGTGCAGATTGCCGCCGATGAGCGGTTGCGCTGCGTGATAGCCTTGGGCTATGGTACCACACAGGGCGTTGCCCATAAGGTAAAAGATGTGGGCAAGGTGTGCCGCTCGCGCACGGGCGAGATGCCCGACTGGTTCTGCCGTGGTCTGGCTGCTGCCTTGTTGGCTCCCACCGCCCTGAATCAGCAGAAGTTCAAATTCACGCTGCTGCCCGACAATCAAGTGGAGGCCAAGGCAGGTATGGGCTATTTCTCGAAGGTGGACCTCGGCATCGTGAAGTATCACTTTGAGCAAATTGCAGGAGTGGAAAACTTTAGTTGGAAATGAGTGTTTGAGTGGCGATGAATGCGTTTATTCTTGTCATAGGGTTGTTGTCACAGGCATGCTATGCTGCCCGCCAGCTGGTGCAGTGGGTGATGACCGAGCGCCTCAAGCGCGTGGTGTCGCCCACGGGCTACTGGGCCTTCTCATTGGCAGGGTGCTGTTTCATGCTGTGGTACGGTTGGCTGCGTGAAGACATCGCCATCCTTATCGGACAGATATTATCGTTCTATGTGTATGTGCTGAATCTTGACTACAAGGGTGCCTGGCACAAGATACCGCTGGTGTTGCGCATCGTGTTCTACAGCCTTCCCGTCATAGCGCTGGTGGCAACATGTATTAAGGCACCAGAACTGGTCGACCGCTTCATTCACAATCCCGAAATACCCTTGTGGCTCATGTGCTACGGCACAGGTGCGCAGCTGGTGTTCCTCTCGCGCTATGCCTATCAGGTGGTGGTGAGCGTGAAGCACAACGAGTCGCTCCTGCCGCCGCCCTTCTGGGCCATTAGCATAGTAGGCGCCTCGCTTACGCTCAGTTACGGCATTATCCGGCTCGACCCCATCCTCATGCTCGGCCAGTCAGTTTCCATCATCATCTTCGCCCGCAACCTCTACATCGGCCTCCGCTACACCCGCAAACAACCCCACAAAGAAGAATGATTGACTCCGCGTCATCATTGAAAAAACTCCTCAACTCCCTAGAACCCCCTCGTCAGCTTGTCAGCTCGTTAGCATGTCTACTATTTAAGTGTGCAATTACCGTTTTTATTGTTCTCCCCATACCTTATCTTCGCTCGTGCGTCCACACGCACAAGCGCTCTTTAATAGTTTTCCCATGCAGCACAATCAGCCCATCCATAAACAGAGCCCTCTGAGGTCTCCGAGTGCTCAGAGAACTCCGACGAAAGTGGTATGATTTCGAACGATAGTACTATAATCTAGAACGAAAGCAGTATAATACCAAAATTATTAATCCACTTAAAATCAATCGATTATAATATTTGTCCGCATAAATCACAAATTTCCCATTTTTCCCACGCTTCCCAAAAGTTGCACCGTTCCCAAAAAATCATTGCAAGATTTGTTTCAAATTTGCAAGATTTCTGTCCGAAGGGCACTCCAATAATTCCCGCGTAGGATAAAACAAAAGCCGTGGCTGAGGTGGTGCCACGGCTATGATGGGAGTTAACCCAAATCTGTCATTGGGTCTTATGTGGTTTAGCCGCAGTGGAAGTAGGTGTTGACGAGCTTTTGCAGTTCTTTGGGATTGTGCTCGATGTCGCGGCGCAGGGTGGTGTCGTTGAAGTCGCGCAACTGCTTGATGATGCCGTCGATCATGGCGGGGCTGAACACATCGTGCTCCTCAAACACGCTGCGCATCTGCTCGAGGCAAGCAGCCGAAGCCACGCAGCTGTCGGGCAGCTGGGCGAGCTGCTCCAGGCGGTCTTCGTTGGCCTTGTCGTGGATGTTGACATCGACATAGGTGCGACGGGCTACCTCCAGTGCATCGTTCATCTCAAAGCCGTGGCGGCAAGCCACACACAGGCCTGCAATGAGCTGATAGACATCGGCAGAGCCGTCGGGCGAGCGCATCTCCACCGTCTGCTTGAGGGAGGTGTCGTAGTCGCTCACGCCCTCGAGCGGGTTGGCCTTGGAGCACATGTCGACGCCAGCGGTCCAGCCCAGGGGCACACGGACGAGCACGGAGCGGTTGCGGTCGCCCCAGCACACATTGGTGGGCGCCTCCTGGTGAGGCACGAGGCGGAAGTAGGCCATGGGGTTCTTGTTGCCAAAGGCGGTGATGGCGGGAGCGAGGTCCATCATGCCGGCAATCATGCGGCGTGCGTCGTCGCTGAGTTCGCCGTTGGCAATCATCATGTTGCGGCCGTCCTTCATCATGCGCATGTGGATGTGCAGACCCGAACCGGCCTTGCCCACGGTGATCTTGGGTGCGAAGGTTACATTCAGGCCCATCTGGAAAGCCAGGTTGCGGATTACCCACTTGGCCACCACCAGCTGGTCGGCGGCCTGCTGTGCGGGCACGGGCAGGAACTCTATCTCGTTCTGCTCATAGGTGAAGCCGTCTTGCGTGAAGTTGCCCACCTCGCTGTGGCCGTACTTGATCTGGCCACCGGTCTGCGCCACATATTTCATGCACAGGGTGCGGAAGTCGTTGGCCTTGGCGTATGGTGCCGACTCGTGATAGCCACGCTGGTCCACAGCAGGATACAGGTCCTCGTCTTCGAAGATCACATAATACTCCAGTTCGCCCATGGCGTGGAACTCCATGCCCGTCACCTCGCGGAACGAGTCACAGGCCTTCTTCAGGGTGTGTTCGGGAGAACTCTCCAGAGGATTGCCATCTTTGTCGAAGTAAGAGCAGAGCATGCACAGGGTAGGAATCTCGTTGAAGGGGTCGAGGAAGGCGGTGCTGTAGCGAGGCATCACATAGAGGTCGCTGCTGCCTGCCTGGATGAACGAGAAGAGGCTGGAGCCGTCGACACGCTCGCCGCAGGTGAGTATGGTCTCGAGATATTCGAGGTTGTTGATGACGAAGTTCAGGGTCTTGAGCTTGCCGTCGCCAGCCGGATACATGAAGTTCACCATCTTGATTTCATTCTCTTGAATGTAGTGGATGATGTCGGCCTTGGTGAATTGGGAAGCCGGTTTGTGGAGTGCCGCCACCAGATGGTTGGCGTTGAGCATCAGTTGTTTGTTATCCATAGATAAGCGTTTTAAGGAACAAATAGTTGGTTTATAGTATTAATTGTTTTCAATCGGGAAGGCAAATGTAGTGATTTTCTCGCAACTGACCAAATCACACCCCACGAAAAGCACAGAAGCGGCTATTTCTCGGGTAAAGGCTGGCGGGTGACGGGATGCAGCCAGTGGGGATTGAGCTGGCGCATGGGCAGGTAGAAGAAGTCGCGGTCGAGCAGATGGGGATGCGGCACGGTGAGGTCGGGGGTGTCGATCACCAGGTCGTCGATGGCCATGATGTCGATGTCGACCAGGCGGTCGATGTAACCGCCCTGCGCGTCGCGGTGCGCGGCACTGCCCAGCCGCTGCTCAATGTCGTGCAACCAGCGGAGCATGTCGTGCGGCTCCATGGCACTGCGCACCACCACACCCACATTCACAAAGCGATGCGGCGACTCAAAGCCCCACGGCTCGCTCTCGATGAAGGGGGTCACGCCACAGCCGCCCGTGCCTGCGCTGAGCGCCACAATGGCTCGCCGCAGGTTGGCGATGCGGTCGCCCAAGTTAGTGCCGATGTTCAGATAATAATTGTACATTATTTGGGGTTAGAGATGAGGGATTAGAGATTAGGGAATAGTAGACGAGCTGACAAGCTAACAAGCTGACGAGGGAAAGACAAAGGGGTGTGGCTGGTGTGCCGCAACCCCTTGTCTGCCGTTAGATTTATGCTATTATTACAAGGTCTTTTGAACTTCAATCTCTTCGAATGCCTCAACGATGTCGCCCACAACTATGTCGTTGTAGCTCTGCACGCTGAAACCGCATTCCATGTTGGTGCCCACTTCCTTGGCATCGTCCTTGAATCGCTTGAGCGAACCCAGGTTGCCAGTGAACACCACAATGCCGTCGCGAATGATGCGAACCTTGCAAGTGCGCTTGATCTTGCCCTCACGCACAATGGCGCCGGCAATGGTACCCACCTTGGAGATGTGGTACACTTCCTTGACCTCGACGGTGCCCAGCACTTCCTCCTTGATGTCGGGCGAGAGCATGCCTTCCATAGCGCTCTTCACCTCCTCGATGGCATCGTAGATGATGGAGTAGATGCGGATGTCGACGCCTTCCTGAGCGGCCAGGCGCTTGGCATCGGCACTGGGACGCACCTGGAAGCCAATGATGTAGGCATCGCTGGCAGCAGCCAGGGTCACATCGCTCTCGGTGATGGCACCCACGGCCTTGTGAATCACATTCACCTGTACCTCGGGGGTAGAGAGCTTTATGAGCGAGTCGCTCAACGCCTCGATAGAGCCGTCGACATCGCCCTTCACGATACAGTTCAGCTCGTGGAAGTCGCCCAGGGCCTTGCGGCGGCCGATGTCCTCGAGGGTGACACGCTTCTGCGTGCGCAAGCCCTGCTCGCGCTGCAGCTGTTCGCGCTTGTTGGCAATCTGGCGGGCCTCCTGGTCGGTCTCCATCACATTGAACTTGTCGCCGGCGGTGGGAGCACCGTTCAGACCCAGAATCAGGGCGGGCGACGAGGGGCCAGCCTCCTTGATGCGCTGGTTGCGCTCGTTGAACATGGCCTTCACCTTGCCGAAGTGCGTGCCGGCCAGGATGATGTCGCCCACACGCAGCGTGCCGTTGTCGACGAGCACGGTAGCAATGTAGCCGCGACCCTTGTCGAGCGACGACTCGATGATGGAGCCCGTAGCGTTGCGGTCAGGATTAGCCTTGAGGTCGAGCAGGTCGGCCTCGAGCAGCACCTTCTCCATGAGTTCCTCAACACCGATGCCCTTCTTGGCACTGATGTCCTGGCTCTGGTACTTGCCGCCCCACTCCTCGATGAGGTAGTTCATGTTGGCAAGTTCTTCCTTGATCTTGTCGGGGTTGGCACCGGGCTTGTCGATCTTGTTGATGGCGAAGATGATGGGCACACCAGCTGCCGAAGCGTGGTTGAGCGCCTCAACGGTCTGGGGCATCACGGCGTCATCGGCTGCCACAATCACAATCACGATGTCGGTGACCTTGGCACCACGGGCACGCATAGCGGTAAACGCCTCGTGACCAGGAGTGTCGAGGAAGGTGATGCGGCGGCCGTTGGGCAGCTTCACATTGTAGGCACCAATGTGCTGTGTGATACCACCTGCCTCGCCGGCAATCACATTAGAGTTGCGAATGTAGTCGAGCAGCGATGTCTTACCGTGGTCGACATGACCCATCACGGTCACCACGGGTGGACGAGCCACGAGATCCTCGGGATTGTCTTCCTCCTCATGGATGGCCTCGGCCACATCGGCGCTCTCATACTCGGTCTTGAAGCCGAACTCATCGGCCACAATGTTGATGGTCTCGGCATCGAGACGCTGGTTGATCGACACCATCACGCCCAGGTTCATGCAGGTGCCAATCACCTTGTTCACCGGCACATTCATCATGGCGGCGAGGTCGTTGGCAGTCACGAACTCGGTGAGTTTGAGCGTCTTCTGCTCGGCGGCGAGCAATGCTGCCTCGGCCTGCTCTTCCTCACGCACGGCCTCGCGTTTCTCGCGACGCCACTTGGCGCTCTTCTTCTGCGTCTTGGCGGTGAGGCGAGCGAGCGTCTCCTTCACCTGGCGCTGCACATCCTCCTCGCTCACTTCGGGCTTGAAGGGGCGCTTTGCCTTCTCTTTCTTGCGCTTGCCGGCCTTGGCTTCGCCCTTGCCGAGCTTGCCGTCGCTCTGAATCTGCTGGGCACTCTTCTCAATGTCGATCTTTTCTTTACCTATGCGTTTGCGTTTCTTCTTGCCCTCGGCCTCGGCCTGGCGAGCCTTCTCCTTGTTCAGGCGCTCGGTGCGGCGTTCCTCCTTGGTCTTCTTCTTGGGACGGGTCGACTGGTTGATGGCGCTCAGGTCGATCTTGCCCACCACATTGATGGTGTTCTTGAGCACAGGGGTGCCGGTGGTGAAAATTTCCACCTCGGGCTCCTGCTGCTCGACCTCCGCATCCACCTCAGGCTCAGTCTCGGCAGGCTGAACCTCAGTGACAGGCTGAGTGGCCTCAGGCTGCTCCACAACCTCGGGCTCGGACTGCTCGCTAACGGGCTCCTGAACTTCCTGTTCCTTTGCCTCAGCGGCTTTCTCAGCCTCGGCGACAGCTTTCTTGGAGGCCTTGCCTTCGCTCTTCTTCTTTCCCTTGGCGGGTTTATCCATGGCCGTGAGGTCGATCTTACCAAGCACCTTGGGGCCTTTGACCTCGACCTCGGTCTTGATTTCTTCCACCTTCTTCGACTCGTCTTTGGCGGCCTGTTCGGCATCTCGCTTGGCTTTCTCCTTCTGCCGCTCGCTGGTGAAAGTCTCCGACTTGAGCTTCAGCTCCATGTCGGGCTTGAATTCCTTGGCAAGCATGTTGTACACATCTTCGTCGATACGGGCGTTGGGGCTGGTATCCACTTCGATGTGCTTCTTGGCGAGAAAGTCCTTGATGGTCTGAACGCCAACATTTAAATCTTTAACTACTTTACTTATTTTTATACGCATAGATAAATTGATTTTTTTACTGTTGTATTGAAAAAAGAGGCTTCCGGCTTGAGGGTGTTATCGTTAGTCTTCAAACTCGGCCTGCAGCACACTTATTACGTGGTCTACAGTGTCTTCCTCGAGGTCGGCCTTGTCGATGAGTTCCTCACGAGGCATGCGCAGCACAGCCTTGGCGGTGGCGCAACCCATATTCTTCAGGGCCTCGATCACCCACTCGTCGATTTCATCCTTGAACTCGTCGAGGTAGATGTCTTCCTCTTCAGAGTCGAGGTCGCGATACACATCAATCAGATAGCCGGTGAGCATCGAAGCCAACTTGATGTTCAAGCCGCCCTTGCCAATGGCAAGCGACACCTCCTCGGGTTTCAGGAACACCTCGGCGCGCTTGGTCTCCTCGTCGAGCCTGATCGAAGAGATCTTGGCAGGACTCAGGGCACGCTGAATGAAGAGCTGCGGGTTGGAGGTGTAGTTGATCACGTCGATGTTCTCGTTGCGCAACTCACGCACGATGCCATGAATGCGGCCACCCTTCACGCCTACGCAGGCGCCCACGGGGTCGATGCGGTCGTCGTAGCTCTCGACGGCAATCTTGGCGCGCTCGCCCGGGATGCGGGCCACGGCACGGATCACGATGAGACCGTCGTGAATCTCGGGCACCTCAAGCTCGAACAGGCGGCGCAGGAACTGCTCGCTCGTGCGCGACACGGTGATCTTGGGGTTGTTATTCTTGTTATCGACATTGTGGATGACGGCACGCACCGTCTCGCCCTTGCGGTAGATGTCGGTGGGAATCTGCTGATCCTTGGGCAGGAGCAGCTCGTTCTTGTCGTCGTCGAGCAGCAGCACCTCGCGCTTCCATACCTGATAAACCTCGCCGCTCACCAGTTCGCCCTCAAGGTCTTTGAACTTGGTGTAGATGGCGTCCTTCTGGAGGTCCAGAATCTTGCTGGCCAGCGTCTGGCGCAGGTTCAGGATGGCGCGACGGCCAAAACTGGCAAAGTCAATCTTGCGGGTATGCTCCTCGCCAATCTCGCAGTCGGGGTCGGGACTGTCCTTGTCGTTGCGCGCGTCGGTCAATCCAATCTGACGGTTCTCGTCTTCCACCTCGCCATCGGGCACCACCTCGAGATTCTGGTAAATCTCGCAGTCGCCCTTGTCGGGGTTCATGATCACGTCGAAGTTCTCGTCACTGCCAAACATCTTGGCGAGCACGCTGCGGAACGACTCCTCGAGCACGCTAATCATCGTGGTCTTGTCGATGTTCTTCAGTTCTTTAAATTCGGCAAATCTGTCGGCCATATCGACAGTTTCAACTTTCTTAGCCATAGTTTACTTAATGTGTATGATATTTTTAATGTATTTAATTTCACTGTATTTCAGCTGGTGCTTCACATCCACCACCTCGGGGCGCTTCTTGCCCTCGAGCTTCATCTTGGTGGGAATGGTGACGACAAACGCCTCGTCGCCGGCCTCGCTCAACACGCCTTTCAGCTTCTCGCCACTGGTGGTGAGCACCTCTACCTCGCCGCCCAGGTTCTTCACATAGTGCTGGCGCACCTTGAAAGGCTCGGAGATGCCATAGCTGCCCACGGTGAGCTCAAAGTCCTCCTTGTCGCGGTCGAATGCGGCAAGCACGGCGTCGTTCACGCGCACACAGTCGTCGAGGGTCACGCCCTGCATGCCGTCGATGGTCACTTCGACCACGGCCTCCTGGTGGTCGATGGCGACATCTACCAGAAACAGGTCGCTGCCTTGCAGTGCCTGCTCCACCACCTGCGTGAGTTTCTCTTTGTTTATCGTTTTCATCGTCACAATCTATCAAAAACCGCTACCGGCGCTATTCGCAGTCCCGCTAACGGCACAATTTGCTAATAAAGAAGAGGAAGCACCGTTGCCCCCTCTTTCGAATTGCAGTGCAAAGGTAGTATTTTTCTTTTATATGAGCAAATGCCACCCCTGCAAACACGCCTCACACAGCTTTTTACCTCAAAATTTTATATTTATTTATATTTAATTTTAGATAATTAACAGCGCAAGTCTATCGGAGAGCTCCGAGCACTCTGATATGGGAACCGGCATGAAAAAAGTGCCGGGCGCAAGAGGCTCGGCACTTGATAAGGTTTAATCCGAATCGGCCATCGGGCCGCTGGAGTCATTACTGGTACTTGGGCGAGGGACCGTACTGGTTGGTGCCTCGGTCGCTGTCGAGCAGGGTGAACACGAAGATCACAATGCCCAGAATCGTACCAATTATGCCCAGAATCGAGATCACGATAAACCATCCGCTACCCGACGACAGTAATGCGCTCAACATTGCTGTGTCGTTGGCTGAATAGCGCAAGGCTGTGCCAAAGAGCGAGAATAAGGCTGCGATATACAAGCCCGTGGTCACGACACTGACGATGACATTGGCGCCCACCCACCAGCCTGAACGGTTGGTGTCGTGCAAGCGACGCACCATAACGGCATAGGTAGGTATCAGAACTACCAGAGCTCCAACACCGCAAGTTACCAGAGAAATCAAGAAGCAGAACAGCATGAACCACCAGTACTCGCTGCGGCGGGCACGGCCTGTGAAGTCGGCATACTTCTTGAAGCAGATGCTGATGGCCTCGCCAAAGCCCACCTGCGGGCGCTCTCCGTTATAATACGGCTGCTGATAACCTGGTTGCTGATACTGTTGGTAGCCTTGCTGATAACCTTGCTGGTAACCCTGCTGCTGATATTGCGGCTGGGCATACTGTGGCTGTTGATACTGCGGCTGCTGATATTGCGGCTGGGCATACTGCGGTTGTTGATATTGGGGCTGCTGTGGAGTGAAGAACGAGGCAAGCTCAGGCACATCGGCTGCACGCATCCAATTGGGCATACCTGCACGCCACACAAGCGTGTCGGCCAACATGCCGTTAGCCACGAGCTGACTCATGTCGAACGGACCCAGACGCTGATTGTTGATAAATAAATAATACTGGTTCACGATTGCGCAATTTATAAGTTAATAATTCTGTTTTGTTTCCAATTCCACAAATTTAGGCATTTTGGTGCACAATTGCAACCTTTTGACCATTTTAAGGCTGCTTTCACCTAAATCCGTGATCTGTGTTCATGCATTAGACGCCTCTCACCCAGCAAAAGGTTGCACCACTACCCCACTTTTTTCCCAAAAAAATGACTGGAATGCCATGATAGCCTCCAGTCATTTATTGAGCGGGCACACGCCCACCCTATTTTACTGAATGAGAATAATCACGCCAAGGTGTGAACACGGTGGATTATTTTGCCACCTTCTCGAGGCGCTTGAGCATTGAGAACATGAATACTGCCGCAATGATACACAGGGCGATGAGAATTGCCCAGTTGTACATAAGTGGTATTTTATTCCACAGCATTGATGGTATAGAACTCAAGTAGTTGCCTATTGCAGTAGCAACGAACCAACCACCCATCATGACACCCTTGTATTTGGGCGGAGCAACTTTCGACACGAAGCTGATGCCCATGGGAGAAAGAAACAGCTCGGCAATGGTGAGGGTGAAGTAAGTGCCAATGAGCCATGATGGCGATAATACGCTTTGTGTACTCTCTCCCAAGTCCATAGGAGATGTCAAGCCAATAGATGCAAGTGTTATAACGCCGAATCCCACTGCTGCCAAGAGCATACCCCAAGCAATTCGAGCTGGGGCACTAATCGCATGATTACGTGCTGCCAAAACTCCGAAAAGGAGAATACTGAATGGTGTAAGAGCAACAACAAAGAATGGATTAAACTGCTGGAAATCGCTTGGTTGAGCCATGGTGGGATTGTCCATTCCCATAAATAATGCTATTGCTATAGCCACAAGCGCCACAGTCAATGCTCCACAAATGATGCGTGTCTTCTTCAGCTTGCTCTGGAATGTTGCAAAACCGGTGTAAACAGCCAGTGCAATTAATGCCAGAGAGAAAATGTTGAACCAGATGCGCATGCCTCCTGAGATAGAGAGATTGGTGTATTTCTTGGCAAAGAAAGTGAGTGCCGAACCATTCTGGTGGAATGCCATCCAGAAAAAGATTACAACGGCAAACACGAGCAACAGTGCTGTGATGCGCTCTTTGGTTTGAGCTGGTGTAAGTTCTTCCACATTGGCATTGTTTTCTTTAGCCTGCTTAGCAGTCTTCATAGCGTCTTTAAACCAGCTCTTGCAGGCAAAATAGATAACAGCGCTCAGCACAAGTGAAACACAAGCTACTCCAAAGCACAATCCATAGCCCCCATACAGTGCTTGGAGGTATTCGGGCGAGAAGTTAGCGGCATCGTAGGTGAAGCCATAGTTGCTAAGATATTGATTGGTTATCCACTTCGCCATTGAAGGGGCAAACATGGCACCAATGTTGATTGCCATGTAGAACAGTGAGAAAGCATCGTCGCGGCGGTCGGCATATTTGGGGTTGTCGTAGAGGTTGCCTATCATTACCTGCAAGTTGCCTTTAAACAGTCCCGTGCCGAGCGAAACACAAGCCAGACCGGCATACATGGTGACAAGTCCCACGGTGTCGGCCCCTGTGGGTATCGCCAGCCCCAAGTATCCCAAGAACATTGTAAACATACCGATGGTAACACATTTGCCGTATCCAATTTTGTCGGCAAGCATACCACCGAAAAGCGGTGCAAAGTAAACTACTGCAAGAAATATGGCATAAACCTGTCCTGCTTGTGCTTCGCTCCATTTGAATTTTGCTTGCATAAACAGGGCAAAAATCGCAAGCATCGTGTAGTAACCAAAGCGTTCGCCAGTGTTGGCAAGCGCCAGGGCATAGAGGCCTTTTGGTTGATTTTTGAACATGGTTGATTGTTTTTAATCTGTTATTAATATGTATTGATTTTTCTGTTTTTTAACCGTAAACTGTCTAAATCTATCAAAAAAAATCGACTTAAGCACATTTTTGCGCCATTTTTTGGTAGGTTATTGCAAAAAGACCAGGTGCAAAATTACAGAATATTTGACCAACAACAAAAAGACCGGGAGACAAACTTGATGTCTCCCAGCCTTGATGAGATGTTATTGAGATGCGTGGCACCGGGCCACATCATCATAAGTGATTAGACTTCAGAAGCCTGTTCTTCAGCACTGCCCTCTTCGGGAACACCGGCTGCTTCGAGAGCGGCATCCTGCGCCTTGTCGCTCGTGACTCGTTCAAGCCACTTGACCATGCCGACCATCACACCCATCGAAACGAGACAGAAAGCAGCAAATACTGCCCAGCACTGCCACTGATGCGGGAAGCTGTTAAGCATAGTAACACCAAGAGCGATGAACAGATTGCCTATAGCTGTAGCACACAACCACAAACCTTGGCAAACACCTTGCAGGTGGGTTGGAGCCACCTTCGACACGAACGAAAGACCCAGCGGCGAAATGAACAGCTCGGCCACCGTGAGGAAGAAGTAAGTCACAATCAGCACCCACGGACCGGCTTTCACCGATTCTTTCACGGCTTCGGGCAGACCCTTGAATTCTGCACCTGAGGGATAACCATTCGTGGCAGCGATAGCGACAAGGAATAAATAGGCACATGCCGCCACAAACATACCTAGTGCAATCTTGCGCGGAGTGGAGATTTCTTTGCCTTTTCTCGCCAATACAGCAAATATCATCATGATAATGGGCGTGAGCACAATCACAAAGAACGGGTTAATACATTGCCAGATTTCAGGGGCAATCGCACTGGTATTACAGAAGTCACGGGCAAACACCGAGAGCGACTGACCATTCTGATGGAACGAGAACCAGAAGAATACGGCAACACCCAGCACAGCAAACAGAGCATACATGCGCTGCTTAATCTCTTTGGCATCGGTCTTCACTTGCTCCTTGCTGGCTACGGCCTCTTTGATTTTCTTGATTGGGTTAGGCAGGGATTTGCGAGTAGCCACAAAAATCAAGAATGATATGATCATGGCCAAAGCCGACGCGATGAACGAGTAGTGCACGCCAGTGTTGAAACTCTCAAGATAGCTGGTGCAGAAGTTTGCCATGTCGCCTACCTGACCTCCATCTATGATTGAGCCTTGAGCAAGAGTGGTGAGGTTCTGCATGTCATCACCTTTCAGCGAGCCACTCAAGAAATTATGACACAGGCGAGGAAGGTCGGCATTATAGATGAATCCGTCCAACTTCAGCATTGCGCTACGCAGCAATGGAGCAACGAAAGGCGCAATCACACCGCCAATGTTGATGAACACATAGAAAATCTGGAAACCAGAGTCACGACGGGCTTTTGCCTGAGCCAGTTCCTCAGGACCTTTCTTGGCTGCCTCGGCCTCGAAGTTATCGTACATCTGGCCCACGATGGCCTGCAGGTTACCCTTGAACAAACCGTTACCAACAGCAATCAGCAAGAGGGCAAAACAGGTTAACACAAGTATCCAGGTAGGAACTGCACCGGGGTTGCCACCAAACACAGGCACCGACAGAATTATATAACCAACCGCCATGACGAGGAGGCCGGCCATAATTGTGCCTTTGTAGTTTTGCAACTTGTCAGCAACGATACCGCCAGGGAGGCTAAGAACGTAAATCGAGAAATAGAAAATGGCATAAATCCAGCCAGCAAAGTCATCGCTGATGCCAAACTTTGAACACAAGAACAGCAGTAACACTGCATTCATGATGTAGTAACCGAATCGTTCGCCCATGTTCGACAGGGCGGCAGAGATAAGGCCCTTAGGGTGTTTTTTTCTCGCCTCAATTATATAATAAATGAGGAAAGGTACAACCACAACTAATATCGCAAGTAACATGGCTACCATGCGATTGTTGTTCCATAAATCTTGTAACATAATCAGTTTATTTATTAATAGTTAAAAATTAAATTGCATGGGTTAATTAATCAACTTCTTGCTCAGATTTCAATTCTTTCAGCGAAAAGGCAAGGGCGTAGGCACGGATTTGCTTGAGCATGGCGAGCAGGCCGTTGCTGCGCGTGGACGACAGGTGGTCGTGCAGGCCAATGGCATCGATAAAGTAGAGGTCGGCATCGAGTATCTCCTGAGGGGTGCGGTCGCTGAGCACGCGCACCAGCATGGCGATGATACCCTTGACGATGATGGCGTCGCTGTCGGCCTCGAAGTGCACCTTGCCGTCGGCATAGTCGGCCTGCAGCCACACGCGGCTCTGGCAGCCGTCAATCAGGTTGTCGGGCGTCTTGTATTGCTCGTCGAGAGGCGGCACGGCATTGCCCATGTCGATGATGAGCGCATAGCGGTCGAGCCAGTCGGTAAAACCGTCAAATTCCTCTATGATTTCGTCTTGAATATCGTTGATAGTATTCATTGATTAGTTTCAGTTTTCTGATATAACCTACAAAAATACTCATTATTTTAGACTCTCGCAATAGCTGAGCCCCTGCAAGCACGAAAAAACCGCTCACAGACAATGCTGCAAGCGGTTATTCTCTATGATTTCACCCCCACAGGGTGTATGTCATCAATAGAACTTGGCGGTGTTGTTCTTCACCTTGGCCGAGCCCAGGATGGCCTGCGACATGCGACGTGCGCCATACTGCTGATCATAGATGCCATATTGCATCATGAAGCGCTGGTTGAGCTCTTCCTTCTTCATCTGGATGTTGCTGGGAGTGGTCTTGAGCACGCGGTAAGCGTACACGCCATTGTTACCCTTCCAGAAGTTCACGGCACCCACCTTGCTGCCAGCCACGGCACCAATGAGACCACCATCGCCTTCCAATCCGTTAGGCATCATGGGCATGGTGTTCACGGTACCCATCTGGTCGTTACCGAAGGTCACCTCGGTAGTCTCTACAGTGGTTCCCATAGCCTTGGCGTAGTCGGCAACAGTCTTAGCCTTGCCCTTGTACTGTTTTTCAAGGGCATCGGCTTTCTTGGCGGCAGTTGCACGGGCAACGCAGAAGTCCTTGATGCTCTTCTCGGTCATGGGCACATATTTGTCGTCATAAGCCTTGGTGATTGCTAAAGCCAGGAGCACATCGGGATTCTCACGGAAGATGGGCGAAACGGCACCTTGTTCAGCCTCCTTGTCGGTCAAAGCCCACTTGATGGCCTTGCGGGAGTTCTCGATGCCTTGACCCGTCATGGGATCCTGAAGTTGAGGTGTGGCTGCGCTCACCATAGCCTCACGCGACTGATAACCAGCCTTGAGGGCGTTCTTCTTGAAGTCGGCAGCCGTCTTGTTCTTGTTCAGGAAGGCCTGGAGCTTGTCGAGAGCGCCGTCACGAGTTGCCTTGCTGGCAATGATTTCGTAGCTCGAAGTGCCCATGGTGGTAAACATTTGCGAGGTGCTCTTGGTCACCTTCACGATCAGAGCCTGCTTGGCATCGGCGTTGAACTTGAAGTAACCGGCTTCGGCATTGGCAGTGAACTTGTTCTTGATGGAGTCGGGAAGTCCGGCACTCTGGAGCTGCAGAGTCTGCTCCTCGGGAGCCACCTGCACGCCCTTCACCTTGCTCACGTCCTTACCTGCATTGAGCATGGCAAGCACCGAGTCCTGAAGCTGCTTGTTACCTTCCACAGCCACGGCCATGTACTTGATGGTGTCGGGCATCACCTGACGATCCTTTATTTTAAATAAGGTGTAGTTGTTGCCCACAGTGGTCAGGTGGGTCGAACCCACAGCGCCACTGGTGATGAATGCGGCCAGCGTGCTGTCCTGCGACTGCTGACCCATCTTCTTGGCGTCACTGACGGGAACTGCAACGGTCTGCACATTGCCAAACTCGCTCACGGTGCGCAGGGAGTCGAGTCCCTTGGGACCTTGCACGAGTGCATAAGCGCGGTTCACCACCTGTTTGCCCTTGGCAACGTCGGCCTCGCTGGGATCGAGGTTCACAGCAATGTATTCCACTACGCGAACGGGATCCTCGAGTTTCCAGAACATGTCTTTATACTTGTCATAAACGGCCTTGATCTCAGCCTCAGTAGGCTTGAACTTGGCATCGTCGAGCGAAGCGATTTCCTTCTTGGCATATTCCACCGTGAGCACATCCTTGGCCTCTTCCTGCATGGCGAGGCGGTCGATGTCGTTAGGCTGAATGGAGTTCTGGAGCAGGAAGGCGAGCTTCTGACCACAACGGTTGTCGTAGATGCGCTTCTTCATGTCGTTCCAGGGCTTGAGAATCTGCACATAGAAGTCGGGCTGGTTCTGGATGAGCTTGTCGAGCTGCGAAGGCGACTGAATGTTCTGCCTGCCTTGCAACTGCTGAGCCACCTGCTGAGTGATCTGGAGAGCTTCCTGATCCTGGTC
Organism: Muribaculaceae bacterium; assembly: GCA_017619355.1. GTDB lineage: Bacteria > Bacteroidota > Bacteroidia > Bacteroidales > Muribaculaceae > Sodaliphilus. The sequence continues at coordinate 19,298 of JAFZSO010000065.1, read as the reverse complement.
GAGCAGGCGCATCATCTCTTCGTTGCTCACGCTGATGCCGGCTTTTTCATACTCCTTGCCGAGGATTTTCTCGAACACCATTTGTTGCAACAGCTGTTGCTGCTGAACGGCGGGATCCTGCTTGTTGGGGTTGTTTTGATTTGCTTGGTTAAGGTCGGTGAGACGGTTTTGGAATTCGTGTACATCAATTTTCTCGTCTCCCACTTTCGCTGCGGTAGTGTCATTAAAGAATGAACTTGATGCGCGCACGGCCTCTTCAAGAATGAAGGCGAGCAAGCCCGCACCAATCACAATGGTCAAAATCACAGCTCTTTTTCTAATTTTTTCTAGTGCTGCCATTAGTTATTATTTATTTGTTTTTTTGTTTTATCGTTTATTAATTTGCAAAATAGCATGCAAAGTTAGTAATTTTCAATTGAATGACAAAATCCACCGCCATTTTTTCTTGGCGATGGATTTTAAAGCATTGTCTAATTTATTGTGTATCTGTAATTTATCAGAATACAAGCTGCAGGCCGCCCATGAAGCCTAATTTCTGCGCCCCCATACCCAGGGTCTCGTCCCACTGCTTGTTGAGCAGATTAGAGGCTTGAACCCAGAGCGTGAGAGTCTTGTCGAAGCGGTAGCTGGCACCGGCACGCAGGTTCACCACATCACTCAGGCTTAAAGGACCTTTACTTTCAACCTCAGAAAATGAATAACCATACATGTCATCAACCGCAAACTTAAAGGCATAATCATTCATATTATAGCGTCCACCACGGTAGTCGAATCCAAGATTCACAGTGAGCGCACGCATGGGATTCACCTTGAGGTCAACATTCACCACCGTCTTGGCACGGTCCAAGCCCAGTGTGTAGCCCTTGATATACTTGCCGTCAAAATCCTTGCCCTGAGGAGCAAACACAGCCTTCACATCGAGTTCGGCCAGCGAGCGATACTTGTAGTTCAGTTCGGCACCGAATTTCACACCACGCGTGTTATAGCTCTTGTAATAAACAGGTGCAAAATACTGGTTCTCGGTAATAAACATTGATTGATTATAAGGGTAACAAGTGAAACCTAAATTTGGTGACGCATAATATCCATCATAATCAGGTGCCAAAACCTTGTAAGCATATCTTGGATCACAGGGAACATCCACGAGCTGGTCGTTCTTGAAGATGCCGTAACCGCCATACAGTTTGAGACTCAAACCGCGGAAGGGACCTATCTTGAAACCAGCCTCGGCATCAATGGGAACAAACGTATTGCAATAGCCGCCCAGCGGGTCGCTGTAGCGGTTCAAAGCAGCCATGCTCGAGAGGGTGTTGAGGCGCTTGCCGCCTTGCGCCTCGGCATAGAGCGCGGCACCATCCACAAAGTTATAGTCAATCTTCACGTTCGGTGACAGACGGATAGCGGCACCATCGCTGAACGAGAAGTTCAGGTTTACACCCAGCGAGGCGCTGGCACGCTCGCCCACATAGCTATAATAAGGATGCAGGGTGATCATCGTCATGTCGTCGCTCACACGGTCGTCCCAAGTCGATTTATACTTGCGGCCGAGATAATCGACAGCCACATCGGCACCCAGGCCTGCCACACCGCTGAGCTGATATGCGGCACCCACATTGGCGTTGATGTGATTCTCTTTTGCGCCGTCATAGATGGTCGTGAAGCTCTTACTGTAGCCCGCATGGTTGAACCGCATGCCCACATAGTAGTCGAAGTCGCGGTCAGAAATGGTGATGTGGCTCTGCCACTTGCCACGGAACGTCAGGTCTATAAACGACTGCTTATTATCATCCCAATCATATTGTGATGCAATAATCCCCTCAGGGTAATAACGTGTCTGCTCACCATGCGCTCCAAACACCTTGTTCATACCACCATAGTAGTTGAATTTGTCGAAATGCACGGTGGCACCTGCATCCAGCGTTCCTTTGCTGAACTGATGGGTCAAGTCAAGCCCCACTACATTGTCGTTAAACTTCTGTTTTTGTTTTTCCTCATCGGGAATGATGGTTGTGGTATTCTTGCCGCTCCAGGTGCTGTTGTGCTGCAGCCACACACCCAGTTGCGTTTCAGGCTTGTCAATCAGACGATAGCCCACACTGCCTGCCATATTGAGTTGCGTGCCCACCCCGAAGTCGAAGTAGCCGCGCTTGTCGCTGAAGATGTGCGACGTGCGGTAACCATAGGGCAACATAGTGGGAATGCTCGTTGCCACTGCTGTGGGCTGTGCCCAGTCGCTATACTTGAGCGTGGTGGGAGTCTCGTTCTTCGTGGGCTCAACTACCACGGGCAGGGCACTCTTCTTGGTGGCCTTCTTCTCCACCGGCACAAAGTCCTTCTCGAGCGTGATTTCCTTGTTCAGTTCCTGGGCATAGCCACCCAGACCCATGAATGAAAGCGTGCAGATGCAAACTAATATCTTTTTCATCATCGTGATTTTGTTATCTTGTTAGCTATTCTTAATTCTTCTTGTTCTTTTTCGAACTGCCCGACTTGTTGTCGGCACTCGAGTTGTTGTTCTTGTTGTTGCGTGCCTTGCCGCTTTGTTCGGCGGGCTGGTTCTTGGCACCCCACTTGTTCAGGCGGCTGTTGATGTCGTCCTTGATGTCCTGCTCGTTGCCGGGATAGTTGGCCTTGAGACTCTCGATATACTCACGGGCCTCGGCGGTCTTACCCTGCTTGTAATAGACATCGGCGAGCAAGATGTAGCACTTGCCAATCCAATAAGTCTGCTGCGACTTCGATTTGAAGAAGTTGTTGATGGTCTTCTCGGCGGTGCCGTAGCTGCCAGCTTCATATTGCAGTTTGGCGAGTTCGTAGGTGGCCTGGGCGCCGGTCTTGGTGTTGGCGTCCTTGGCGAGGGCCTTGAGGTCGGCCTCGGCAGCGCTACCCTTGCCCTGACGGGCCTGTGCTATGGCGCGTGCCAGTTTCACCTCACCTTGCTCGGCGGCGCTGAGGGTATGGTTCTTGAGCAATGCGTCGGCGGTGGCGGTCACCTCTTTCCACTTCTCGAGTTTCACCGACGAACGCAAGATGCCCAGCTGTGCCAGCACCTTGTTGTCGTCGCTCGACGATTTCTCCACAATCTGCTTATAGGTCTCTATAGCCTCCTGCGTCTTACCCTGGCGGTTCAGGATGTCGCTCTTCATGGCGAGGGCATCCTCGGCAAACGAGGCGTCGGGAGCCATGGCCAGCGCTGCATTGAGGTCGACAAGGGCATTATTGAGATTGCCTTTCTCATAGGCATAGCGGCCCACATAGTAGAGCGCCTGGGCACGATAGGCCCCATTGGGATATTTTGCCAGGTAGTCTTCCATCTTGGTGATGCTGGGCTTGCCATCCACAGCGGCCTTCTCGGCAGCCTCGAAGGTGAGGCGGTCCACATCGTTCACATTGAGCTGAGGTGCATTGGGCACACTCTTGAGGAACTTGGCAAAGTCGTTGAGCTCGCCACGGTCGGCATAGATGCTCTTGAGGTCTTCAGCAGCAATCTTGGCCTCCTCACTCGTGGGAGCCTGCTTGATAACCTTCTTATAGGCCTCGATGGCTGCACTCTGGTTGTTCAGGTTGTTCTGCACCAATGCCAGCTGGAGCAGTCCCTTGCGGGCCTCTTCCTTGCCTGAATAGGTGGTGATAAGCTTGTTGAACACAGCCACAGCCTCCTTGTTCTTGCCAGCATGCTCCAGCGCCACACCTTTCTCGTAGAGGGCCGAGGGCACGAGCGAGGAGTTGGGATAGGTCTTGAGCATCTCGTCCATGCGGTTGGCCTTGGTCTGATGGTCACCGCTCAGGCCTGCCATCATCGCCTTCTGATACATGGCATAGTCTGCACTGCCCTTGTTCTTGCTGATGGCCAGGCCATAGCTTTCCTCGGCCTTGGCAATCTGATTAGCATAATAATAAGTGTCGCCAATGCGATTGTAGGCATCGCTCAACAGGGTCTCGTCGTTGAGTTTGGCGTCAACGGCCTTCTGGAAGGCGGCACGTGCCTCGGTATACTGCTTCTGCTGGAACAAGGTGTAACCCAAGTTGTAGTTGGCGATGGCATAGTTGGGGTCGCTCTTCGATGCGGCGGCCACATAGCTCTTTTGCTGGGCGGCAGCCTGCTTGTAATTGCCCTGACGATAGAGCGCCTCGGCAAGCCACAGTCGGCTCTCGTTCAATATCTTCTTATCGTAGTTGCCCACATCAATGGCCTGCTGCAGATACTTGGCGGCGGTGGCATTGTCGCCATCGGCAAGTGCCTTGCTGCCCATGTTGTAGAGCACACATTGCTTGGCTCGCAGCACATTCTTCGAGGGTTTCTTGATGTGCGAGATGCTGTTGAGCGCCTTGGCATAGTCGCCCGTGTTCATATAGGCATCTACCAGATAGCTCTCGACTTGCGATGCATTCTTGGAGTTAGGATACTTGTTGAGGAAGTCTTCAAACAGGTCGATCGACTTGCCGAAGGGGTCGGCACTGCCCTCGCTCTTGGCAACGGCATAGTTATAGAAGGCGGTCTCCTTGGCGGCAGGGTCGTGATCCATCGATGCGGCCTGTTCAAAGGCCCTCAGTGCCATGGCGTTGTCGCCCAGTTTGCGTTTGGCCTGCCCCAGATAGAGATAGGCGCTCTGGCCCATGGCATCCTCGTCGCTGGTCACCTTGGCCATATTGGCGGCAGCACCCTCGTAGTCGCCTGCACGATAGTCCATCGTTCCCAGTGCATAGGCAGCCGAGCGCACGATGGGGTCCTGTGTGGTCTGCACATAGGTATTCAGATACTGGCGGGCCTTCTGCTCGTTACCCTTGTGGTAGTAGCTCTCGCCCACCAGGCGGTTGATTTCGGGATTAAAGTAGTCGTTCACATCGTCGTCGAGCAGTGACTGGCCCAGCGCGAGCACGCGGTCATACTCCCGCTTGCCGTAGAGAATCTGGCACTCGTAGTATTGCGCCTGATAGCCCAGGTCGCCCGTGCGGTCGATGTCGCTGAACTTAGTCAGTGCCGAGTCGTAGCGCTTGTTGGCGTAGTCGATATAGGCGTTATAGAATTTGGTGGCATTGCCGTAGCGGCGGGTATCGGTAAGCGTGGCATAGAGTTTGGCGGCATCGTCGTAGTAGCCCAGCTGCAGGTTGCTGTAGGCCATGCGGTAGAGCACATCCTCGTCCTTGTCGTCGTCGAGCGAGCGGTCGCGCATGCGGCTATAGGCCACCAGCGCATCGCCAAACTCGCCGTGATAGAAGTGGTAGTTGCCAATGCGCATGAGCATGTCCTGGTTGAGCAGCGACGACGGATACTTGTCCATGAACTGCTGCAACGCATCCAGGGCACCCTTCTCGTCGCGTTCAAAGCGACTCAGCGCCAGATAGTAGTCGGCCTGTTCCAGCTGGTCGTCGGTGGCCTGCATCCCTTGCACATGCGTGAGCTGGTCGATGGCCCCCACATAGTTTTTACTCTCATACATCAATTTGCCGCGCTCCAGATAGCCCTGAGCGCCAGTCGTGGCAACCATGGGCTGAGCCCCCGTCATGGCTGGTATCGCCATGACTGCCACCATAATTATGCTCTTTATTTTCATTATGTGATGATTGGTTTCAAGTGTGCGCACCACATGGGTGCTCTGTTAAATATGCAAATATACAAAATAAATATATATAAGCATTATAATTTATTATTGTTTAAGATTTCACCTCATTTTTTGTCAATCTACCCCGTGCCAGGGCTATACCACGGCGCACAAAAAAACGGGGCGATGCTCATGCATTGTCCCGTTTATAAGTGTAAAAATTAAATTGTTATCTGTTTATTGTTTTTTGGGAGCCACCTTGGTGTAGCGCTTGTTGAGGCCAGCCACCACCTCGTCGGTCACGTCGAATCGGTCATCGACATAGAAGGCGGCAGTACTCAGGTCGGCAGCCTTGCTCAGCACAGCGTCGAAGTGTTTCTCCTTGGCATAAATCTTCAGGTAGTTGAAGATGGAGTCGGTGAGCTGGTTGCGGTTCTTCAAAGCCTGATTGGCCATGTCCTGCTGCATCTTGCCAAGCTTCTCCTGAGCATCGGCCATGAGTTTCTCGTAACGGGCCTGATCTTGCTGAGCCTTGGCGGGATTAGCGGCATACACATTGTTGCGCTGATTGGCCATGAATTCGTTCTGCATGTTCTGAGCCTGCTGGGCATAGCGCTTCTCGGCAGCGTCATAGTTATTCTGCATTGTGGTAGCAGCTTCGTCGAAGTCTTTTGCGAGATTGTATTTGGTGAGGAGGGTATCGACATCGATGTAACGGATTGTCATCTGCTCGTTGGCCTGCTTGGGCATGGCGGGCTTGGCGTTATCCTCTTTCTGGTTGCAACTAACAGCAGCGGCACCAAGTGCCACAATCATCACAAAAGTTTTAATTTTAGAAAAGTTCATCTCTGTAATATTACGTTATTATTATTTAAAATCTTTATCGTGCCGGACACACGTGATTCCCCGTCGGTTCAATTCCTTGTTGCCATCGATGTGCGTGTGCGGGAATTTTCCGCCTTTCACAAAAAACACCTTCACACCCAGCAGAATCACTGCAAGCAAAAGCATTACGACCGTTATGAGAATGATTTTCACGAAGTCCGTTTTCAAAATTTTGTGCAAATATATGAAAGGTTTATGAGATTTTACCGCTTATTTCAAAATATTTTTGTAACTTAGCGAATTCAAAAGCGACTATTTAACAAAAATTTGTCAACCGAAACGATAACTAACATTTTTTGAGTTCTTAATAACAAGTATCATGACTGTAAAAGAATTAAAACCCAGCAATGTCTGGAAAATTTTTGATGAAATCACTCAAGTGCCCCGTCCGTCGGGCAATCTGGCCAAAATTCAGGAATGGCTGGTAAACTTCGCTAAAAAGCACAACCTCGACTACAAGGTCGACGCTGTGGGCAATGTGGCTATGTTCCGCCCCGCAGCTCCCGGGTTCGAAAATGCCAAGAAGGTGGTCATTCAAGGCCACATGGACATGGTAGCCGAGAAAGAGGCCACCTCGAACCACAACTTCCTTACCGACCCCATCGAAACCATAGTTGATGGCGAATGGGTGCGCGCCAACGGCACTACGCTGGGCGCCGACGACGGTCTGGGCCTTGCCATTGCTCTGGCCGTGATTACCGACCCCGACATCAAGTGCGGTGCTCTTGAAGCCCTCGCCACCGTTGACGAGGAAACCGGTCTGACCGGTGCCGAGAACATCACTCCCGAGATGCTTCAGGGCGACTACCTGCTCAACCTCGATAGCGAGGACGACGGCGTGATCACCATTGGCTGCGCAGGCGGTCTGGTATCGCTCTTCACCTTCGACTATGAGCCGAAAGCAGCTCCCAAAGATCTCATCTACTTCAAGATAGGTCTGAACAAGTTCCACGGTGGCCATTCAGGTACCGATATTCCCATTGGCTATGCCAGCGCCACCAAGCTCATTGCACGCTTCCTGTATGCTCTGGGCCGCAAAGTCGACTATGAACTGGCCAGCATCGATGCCGGTAACCTGCACAACGCCATTGCCCGCGACGCCGTGGCCGTGATTGGTATCAAACCCGAAGACAAGGAAACCCTGGCCGTTGAGTTCAACCAGTTCAAGGCCGACGTTGAGGTAGAATACAAGCACGTTGAGAAAACTGCGAAGTACTCTTGCGAGAGCGTCGACGCTCCCGAGACCGTGATCGACAAGTGTGTGGCTCGCCGCGTGATTGCCGCTGTTAACGCCACTCCTCACGGCGTGTATGCCATGAGCCACGAAATCGATGGCCTGGTCGAGACCTCGAGCAACACCGCCAGCATCAAGATGAAAGAAGGCAACAAGATTGTGGTTGAGGCCTTCCACCGCTCATCGATTGAGAGTGCTAAATATGACCTCACCTACCAGATTGAATCCATCTACGAACTTGCTGGTGCCAAGATTGAATCAGAGGGCGGCTACCAGGGCTGGGCTCCCAATGCCGATAGCAAGCTGCTCAAGTCGGCTGTTGCCATGTGGAAGAAACTCTACGGCGTAGAACCCGTTGTAGAAGCTATCCACGCTGGTCTGGAGTGCGGTCTGTTCCTCAAGGCTTGCCCGCACATGGAGATGATCTCCTACGGCCCCACCCTGCAGGATGTTCACTCGCCGCAAGAGCGTGCCCACATCCCGCCGGTGCAGAAGGCTTGGGACTTCACCGTGGCCCTGCTCAACAACATTGCCGAGGGCAAATAAACGCCGCTCGCAATATTACTTTGTTTTTCACATAGGGTGCTCACCAGCCAGGTGGGCACCTTTTTTCTCGGATCCGAGATCTCTGGAGAACTCGGAGATCTCCGAGAACTCAGAGCGGCTGTTCGGAAAAACTCAAACATGTTTGGTTTTTCGCTCAACTTGCACTAATTTTGCAGAATAATATTATTAAGGTATATATATGACAGAAAACAACGAATTAGTAACAGCCATTATCGAAGGTATTCAAGAGAAAAAAGGTTTTGACATTGTGCATGTAGACATGAACGGCATTGAAACGGCCGCCACGCGCGACTTTGTGATTTGCACCGGCAACAGTTCCTTGCAGGTCGACGCCATCGCCGACAGCGTGAGGGAATATGTCCAGAAAAAACTTGACACGAAACCCTTGAACTACGATGGCTATCAGAACTCGCAATGGATTATCATAGATTATGGCACGGTTTATGCACATATATTCAATCCGGAGTATCGCGAGCGCTATAAACTCGAGGAATTGTGGGCCGATGCCAAAGTGACAGCCGTCCCCAACGAGATTTGAGCTCCGAGGCCTGGAGTTTAACCCAAAATTGAAGCATTATTATGCCAGGACTATTTACTAACAGAAACAACAATAAAAGCGGGAACAAGAGTCAGTTCTCGTTCAACAAGAGCATCTACTGGGTCTATGCCGCCATCTTCTTGGCGCTGTTTGCCATCTACTATATGGGTGAGGACACGCGCACGCAAGAGGTGTCGTGGACCGATTTCCAGACGTGGGTGGCCAAAGGCGGCATCGAGCGCATTGTGGTGTCGACCAACAAGAACGAGGCCGAAGGATTCATGACCGACTCGCTGGCCCGCGTCTTCTTCGGCAAAAGCTATCAGCCCAAGAAGAGTTCGAAGGCCTCCATCATCACCACCATACCGTCGAGCGACAAGTTTGACGACTACGTGAACGCATGGGAGCAATCGGGCGTGTTTAAGGGAAAAATTGAATACCAGAAGGGGAGCGACTTCTCGTCGTTCCTGTGGTCGTTCGGGCCCATTATCCTGCTCGTCATCTTCTGGATATGGATATTCAGGCGCACCACCTCAGGTATGGGTGGTGGCGGTGGTGGCGTGTTCAACGTGGGCCGCTCGAAAGCCAAAGAATATAACAAAGACAAGAATAAGAAGAAACATGTGACCTTTGCCGACGTGGCCGGCATGGAACGCGAAAAGAAAGAGGTGTCGGAGATTGTGGAATTCCTCAAGAATCCCGACCGCTACACTGAGATAGGCGGCACCATACCCAAAGGCGTGCTGCTGGTAGGCCCTCCAGGAACCGGTAAAACACTGCTGGCAAAGGCTGTGGCAGGTGAGGCCGATGTGCCCTTCCTGTCGATGAGCGGTAGCGACTTTGTGGAGATGTTTGTGGGCGTGGGCGCTTCGCGTGTGCGCGACACCTTCCGCCAGGCCAAGGAGAAGGCTCCGTGCATCATCTTCATCGATGAAATCGACGCCATTGGCCGTGCCCGCAGTCGCAAGAACGACTTCACAAGCAACGACGAGCGCGAGAACACGCTCAACCAGCTGCTCTCTGAAATGGACGGCTTTGGCAACAACAGCGGCGTGATTGTGCTCGCCGCCACCAACCGTGCCGATGTGCTCGACAAGGCATTGCTGCGCGGTGGCCGCTTCGACCGTCAGATTTACATCTCCACCCCCACCCGCGAAGACCGTGCCGCCATCTTCAAGGTACACCTGAAAAAGACCAAGATCGACGGCAGCGTGGACCTTGACGAACTGGCCAGCATGACAGCGGGCATGTCGGGTGCCGACATTTCCAACATCTGCAACGAGGCTGCTCTGCTTGCCGCACGACAGGGCAAGAAGGCCGCCCAGCGCGACGACTTCGTGGAGGCTATCGACCGCGTGACCCGTCAGCTCGACAAACCCGAACGCATGGCCAAGACCGTGACCTTCGACGATGTGGCAGGCATGGCGAAACCAAAGAGCGCCGTGCGCGAGGTCATCGACTTCCTGAAGAATCCCGAGAAATACACCCGACTGGGTGGCAAGATTCCGCGTGGCGTGCTGCTGGTGGGACCCTCAGGTTCGGGCAAGACGCTGCTCGCCAAGGCGGTGGCAGGCGAGGCACATGTGTCGTTCTTCGCCACCTCGGCTGCCGAGTTCCAGGGCGAATTTGTGGGCTCAGGCGTGAGCCGTGTGCGCGAACTGTTCCGCAATGCAAAGGAGAAGGCGCCGTGCATCATTTTCATCGACGAACTCGACGCCATTGGCGACCGCAAGAATAAAGGCAATTCAGAGCGTGAAATCACGCTCAACCAGCTGCTCGTGGAGATTGACGGCTACGGCACTAACGACGGTGTGATCGTGATGGGTGCCACCAACCGCCTCGATGCCGTCGACAAGGCCCTGCTGCGTCCTGGCCGCTTCGACCGCAAGTGCTATGTGGGCTTCCCCGGACTGGAAGACCGCGTTGAGATATTCAAACTCTACACCGGCCGCATCAAGGCTGCCGAGGATGTGAACATACGCGAACTGGCCGAACAGGCTTCGGGCTTCAGCGGTGCTGAAATTTCCAAGACCTGTAACGAGGCCGCCCTGAAAGCCTCAGGCGAAGGACTCGACGCTGTGCCTCAGCAATATCTGCTCGACGCCATCGACGCCACCCGCAAGGGTATCGAGAACAAGAAGACGGTGGTAGGCACCGTGATGTTTGACGATGTGGCTGGCATGGAAGAGGCCAAGCAGGAAGTGACCGAGATTGTCGACTTCCTGAAGAATCCTGACAAATACAACAAGCTGGGCGGCAAGGTACCGCGTGGTGCCCTGCTCGTGGGTCCTCCGGGAACCGGCAAGACCATGCTGGCGCGTGCTGTGGCAGGTGAGGCCAATGTGCCCTTCATTGCCCGCTCAGGTAGCGACTTCGTGGAGGTATTCGTGGGCGAGGGTGCTTCGCGTGTGCGCGAACTCTTCAGCGAAGCCAAGGAGAAAGCCCCCTGTGTAGTGTTTATCGACGAGATCGACGCCATAGGCGGTGCCCGCAGCAATGTGGGCTTCAGCAGCGAACACGACCAGACGCTGAACCAGCTGCTCACAGCGATGGACGGCTTTGACGGCGAGACGGGAGTAATTGTGCTCGCCGCCACCAACCGCGAGGACATGCTCGACCCGGCATTGCTGCGTCCCGGCCGCTTCGACCGCAAGGTGCATGTGTCGCTGCCGGCACTCACCGACCGTGAGGCCATCTTCAAGGTGCACCTGCGCAAAATCAAGATTGACCCCGAGGTAGATATCAAGAAACTGGCTCAGCAGACGCCTGGCTTCAGCGGTGCCGAAATCGCCAATGTGTGCAACGAGGCCGCCATCTTTGCCGCTCGCCACAACAGCGAGACGGTGACCATGAAGGACTTCAGCGAGGCCATCGACAAGGTGACCATGGGCCTCGAGAACAAGTCGATGCTCCTCACCGAGCAAGACAAATACGAGACCGCCGTGCACGAGGCTGGCCACTGCACCGTGAGCTGGCACATGGAGAATGAAGACCCGCTGGTGAAGATTTCGATTGTGCCGCGCGGGCAGGCCTTGGGCGTGAACATGCACGCCAACGAGGAGCGCGTAGGCATGTCGAAACAGGCCTTCCTCGACAAGATATGCACCTATATGGGCGGTCGTGCCGCCGAGGAACTCTTCCTGGGCAAGATTGGCACAGGTGCGCTCAACGATATGCAGCAGGCTACACGCATTGCCCGCAACATGGTGGTGTACTATGGCATGAGCGAGAAACTGCCCAACATATCCTACTATGACCCGCAGCGCCAGATGGGCGACCATCCCTATAGCGACGAGCGTGCCCGTATCATCGACGAGGAAATCACACGCATCGTGAACGAGCAGTACCAGCGCGCCAAGGATATGCTCACCCAGTACACCGACGGCCTGCACAAGATTGTGGACCTGCTCATGGAGAAGGAGGTGATTCTGGCTGCCGATGTGGAACAGATCTTCGGCAAACGCCCGTGGATTTCACGCACCGAGCAACTCATGAAGGAGGCCGAAAAGCGCAAAGCCGCCCAAGCCGCCGCCGAGCCTGCTACTGCTGAAACCCCTGCTGAGAGCCCATCCGAGATCTCCGAGAGCTCTGAGAACTCCGAGGAAGAATAAACTCACCCTAAACCATAATGAAGGCGACCCATACGGGCCGCCTTCACTTTTATGATGTGCGAGTTGCTTGTTAGCGGTTCTTGGCGATGTATTCCTCAACATCGGCGGGATGGTAAGGAATGCGGTCCTTGCCCAGGAAGCGGCAACCATCAGAGGTGATAAGGATGTCGTCCTCGATGCGGATGCCGCCAAAGTCCTTATACTTCTCAATCTCGTCGAAGTTCAGGAACTCGGCGCAGTGACCGCTGGCACGCCAGTCGTCGATAAGGGCGGGTATGAAGTAAATGCCCGGCTCGTCGGTCACCACAAAGCCTTCCTGCAGACGGCGACCCATGCGCAGGGCATTGGTGCCGAACTGTTCCAGATTGGGGCGGGTCTCGTCGTCAAAGCCCACATAAATCTGACCCAGACCTTCCATGTCGTGCACATCCATGCCCATCATGTGACCCAAGCCGTGAGGCAGGAACATGGCATGCGCACCAGCAGCCACAGCCTCATCAACATCGCCCTTCATCAGACCCAGTTCCTTGAGCCGCTCGGTCATGAGGCGGCACACACTCATGTGCACATCGAAGTATTTCACACCAGGTTTCGAGATGTCGAGTGCATGGTCATGACAGGCTTCCACAATGCTGTAGATGTCGAGCTGGCGCTGGGTGAACTTGCCGTTGATGGGGAAGGTGCGGGTGTTGTCGCTGCAGTAGTTGCTCATAGTCTCGGCACCACAGTCGCACAGCACCAGTCGTCCGTCTTCAAGTAGTGCTGGTGAGGGGTTGCCATGCATAATCTCGCCATGCTGCGAGAAGATGATGGGGAAACTCACCATGGAACCATAAGAACGGGCAATTCCTTCGATTTGACCAGCCACATATTGCTCGGTCACGCCTGGTTTGGCAAGGCGCATGGCGGCGGTATGCATCTGGTAGCCGATGGCAGCAGCCTGCTCCATCTCTACAATCTCCTCGGCGGTCTTCACCGAGCGCATAGCCACCACAGCATTGATAAGGTCGAGCGAGGCAAGCGTCTTTTGCTGCGACGGGTGAATGCCCAGCAGGTCCATAATCTGAATTTTGGTGTCGAAGCGGTAGGGAGGCAGGAAATGTATGCGGCGTTTGCCTATAGCCTTGTCGCACAACTCTTTCAGTTTTGCCATCGGGGCAGTGTTGGCCACGCCCACACTCGCCGCCATATCGGCCACGCTGTCGACCGAGCCATACCACACGATATCCTCGATGTCGATGTCATCGCCTATGAGGTATTCCTTGTTCTTATCAATGTCAATCACGCCCACAAGGCCGTCACGGTTCAGACCGAAGTAGTAGAGAAATGAGGAATCCTGACGGAATGGAGCATATCCATTATTGGGGTAATTACACGGTGATTCGTTGTTGCCAAACAGCAGAATCATGCCATTTTTCACCAGCCGCTTGAGTTCGGCACGGCGATTCACATAAGTTTCTTTGCTAAACATAGTTTTTCAGTATTTTCTTTAGTTTGCACAAAAATAACCATTATTTTGGTTTTAGACAAGAAACATGTGGCACAAATCACTAACTTTGCACAAAAGTAGATTTTTCATGACTGGCGACACTTTCACATCGGCACTGCTTGACTGGTATGCCCGCAATGGACGCGACTTGCCGTGGCGGCACACCTCTGACCCCTACCCCATCTGGCTCAGCGAGGTCATCCTGCAGCAGACGCGCATTGCCCAGGGTACGCAATACTGGGAGCGGTTCATGGAGCGTTTCCCTACCGTCAAGAGCCTGGCCGCCGCCAGTGAAGACGAGGTGCTGCGCCTGTGGCAGGGACTGGGTTACTACAGCCGCGCCCGCAACCTGCATGCCGCCGCCAAGCAGATTGTGGCAATGGGCGGTTTCCCAACCAGCTATGAGGAAATTCGCCAGCTCAAGGGCGTGGGCGACTACACTGCGGCCGCCATCGCCTCGTTTGCCTTCGGTCTGCCCTATGCCGCCATCGACGGCAATGCCTATCGGGTGCTGGCGCGCTACTACGGCATCACTACGCCCATCAACACCACGGCGGCCAAGAAGGAGTTTACCGCGCTGGCTCAGCAACTGCTGCCGCCAAGCCGTGCCGCCGACTTCAACCAGGCGATGATGGACTTTGGCGCCACCCTGTGCACTCCCACTTCGCCACGATGCTCCGAGTGTCCGCTTGCTGAGGGCTGTGACGCCCTGCACACCCACCGCACTGATGTGCTGCCCGTCAAGGAAAAGACTGTGAAAATGGCAACCCGCCACTTCACATTTATATATATAAGGTGTCAGGGCGAGACCGCCATCATGCGCCGCCCTGCCGGTGACATCTGGCAAGGACTGTGGCAACCACCACTTATCGAGGGTGAAAAGGAAGGAACTATTGTTTTGCCCGTGCTGACCAGGAACGGGCAACTCACCTTGCTTGCCCAGGGTGTGAAGCATGTGCTCACCCATCGCATCATCTATGCCGACTTCTACCTGCTCGACACCTCCGTCAAGCCCACATTGCCCGATGGCTACATCTGGATTCCCGAAAACCAGCTCGACCGCTACGCCCTGCCCCGCCTGGTGGAACGCCTCCTCAACAAGCTGACAAGCTGACAAGGAGACAAGCTGACGAGCTGACAAGTAAACAAGGAGACGAGGAGACAAGCTAACTAGTGCGTGCTTGTTTGCTCGTTTGCTTGTTAGCCTGTTAGCTTTGTTTACTTGTTAGCTCAAGAGTTGTGAGAACACCGACTGGGTGCGGTGGGCGATGAGGGGCCATTCATACTCGGCTAGTTCGTAGTCGTGCTGTTTTTCACTGGTGGTCAGGTGCGCCCTGACGACTCTTGCCAGCGACTGGGCATTGCGGCAGTCGAAGTAGCGGTCGTGAGGCAGTTCCACGAGGTGCGATGCAGGAATGTCGCTCACCACCAGCGGCAAGCCGTAGCTCATGGCCTCGAGCAGCACCAGCGGGAAACCTTCGACCACCGACGAGAGCACAAACATGCGGGCATGGCTGTAGAGCTGGCGCAAGTCCTCGCCAGTAGTGTAACCCGTGAATATCACCTTATGCGCCACATCCAGTTCCTTGAGTTGCTCCAGATAGGAGGTGTCGTGGTCGCTACTGCCGGCTATCACCACCTGCTTCACTTCGGGCAAGTTTGATGCGGCCTGCACCAGATATTCAAAACCTTTCTCAGGAGTGAGGCGGCCCACACCTAACAGGTACTCACCTCGCTCTATGCCCTGCTGCTCAAGGAAAGTGACCGACTCGGTGCGCGTCACGCGATGGATGCCGTTGGGAATATAGACGCTCTTCTTCTGCACACGGGTGCTGTACTTCTGCATCTGGAACTTGTTCACGAAGATGATGCGGTGGCTCCACCGCAGCGAGATGCTCTCGCACAGCCGCAACAGCAACCGTGCCAGGGTTCCCCACTTGGCGTGCTCGTAGTTGGCACTGTGATAGGTCATCACCACCTTGCGACCCATGAGCCTCAACAGGGGAATGAACATGCCGGGGCCTATGTTGTGCACATGCACTGCCTGGGGCTTGCGGTGAAACAGGATGTGCATCACGCACAGGAAAGTGTGCAACACAGCCTCGAGGCCCTTGATGCGGGTCGATGGCAGGTCGATGAATTCAATGTTAGGGTACTGCTTATCAGAGTATTCGGTGAGATAGGGTTTGCGACGATAGACGCGCAGCCGAACATCGCTGGAGAAGAAGGGATAGATGTTCTCACAGTGCATCTCAACGCCTCCCTGAATGCCAGGAAAGCCTCGAGTTCCTATCACAGCTATCGTCTTCATCGGGCAATGAATATCACACTAGGAAAAACAGAAAAAATGGGAAAAATGAAACAAGTGGGAAAAGCGGGAAAATTGGGAAATTGGGGATTAATCCCAGCACAAATCCTTGCCGCGCCAAATGCGCCACTTGTTCTTCAGAATCCACTTGATGGGCACCCAGGGACGGCGTTTCATGTCGTGACGCTCGGTGACGATGAAGGCACAGTTGCGGTCACACTGCTTCACCTTTTCCATCGCCTCCTTGGCCTTGTCGCTGTTCATGATTTCGTCGAACGACTGCTCCTTGATGTTGCCAATAATCCACTCTTCCTTGCTACCGTTGCAGGGCGAGACATTGCCCCACGGGTCGATGAAGAAGAAATCGGAGAGAGCGCCGCAGGCAGGGCGATAACCGGCATCGTCGCCACGCAGGCGGCGGTGGATGGAGCGGTTGAAGTAGGCACGACCGTAGTCCTTCAGGCGATCCTTGAAGTGACGGCGCTTGGAAGTGAGCAGGGCTTTCACGAAGAGTTCGTGCTGACGCAGGGCGTCCTCGCTCACGATCTGGTTGTCTTCCTTATGAAAATACCATGAGTTGTGCACCGCCGAGTTGCCCAATTCCACATCGAGTGCCACGCACAGTTCGTAGAGCGAGAGCAAATCCTTGTAGTTGTCGGGCGAAATCACCACCGAGAAACCAATGTTCTTGCACTTGGTCTTCTTCAGTTCGAGCATGGTGCGCAAGGCGTGGTCAAAACCGTTGGGCAGACCGCGTTTCGAGTCATTGATTTGCGGGAGACCCTCCACGCTCACCCTGATGAGAATCTTGGGATACTTGTTGGCAAGTTCCACAATTTTCTCAGTATGATAGCCGTTAGTGCTCAGTTCCAGCAACACCGACTTAGGATACAGAATCTCAAAAATCTTGTCTATATCCTTCCTGATGGTAGCCTCGCCACCAGTGATGTTGATGCGCAGCCCGTCGGGCAACTTCTCATAGTAGCTCGCATCAATCTCTTCCTGCGGATGAGTCTGATGCTGCCAGATGTTGCACATGTTGCATTTCGCGTTACAGCGAAAAGTCGTAATCAAGCTGCCTTGTATGATATTTTTCATATAGTTTCTTGTGCCTGCACGCTATGCTAAAGCAGAGCATAGCATTTTAATTTTGCAAAGTTACAAAATATTATTGTAAAAAAAACCATTTTTGCCCACATGCGGTTTTTTTAACCTCTTTTTAGGCGTTTTTTCTCGTTTTTTCCCACATCTGCCCCCACCAGTCGAGTTCTTGCTGAAATAATTTTTTGATTTCACCTAAAATGAGTAATTTTGTATTCGATTTTTCACGACAACACAGTAAAACAACTTATAAAACTTGATTTTGTAATGATTTATCCTGTTTTTTCTCCCGAGGAAGCCGCCGAATATATCCAGAATGGAATGACCATCGGCGTTTCTGGTTTCACGAGTCCGGGCTGCCCCAAAGTGGTGCCCCCTGCCATTGCCGCCAAGGCTGTGCGCGAGCACGAGGCCGGTCGTGAATTCAAAGTTAACATCTTCAGCGGTGCGTCGACCAACGACCAGATCGACGGCGAGTTGACCCGCGCCCATGCACTCAACTTCCGTGCGCCTTATCAGTCGCTCGGCGACATGCGCAAAGGCATCAATAGCGGTGAGATTCACTACAACGACCGTCACTTGAGCGAGATGTCGCAGGAATTCCGCTATGGTTTCTACGGCAAGATGGATGTGGCCATCATCGAGGCCCAGAGCATCACCGACGACGGTGACATCGTGCTCGGTCCTGGCGTGGGTAGCGCACCCACCTGGCTCAAAGTGGCCGACAAGGTGATTATTGAGATCAATGACCAACTTCCCGAAAGCCTCTACGGCCTCCACGACATCTATATCCCTGCCGATCCCCCCGCACGCCGCGAGATTCCCATTTACAAGGCAAGCGACCGCGCCGGCTCGCCCTACGCCCACGTCGATCCCAAGAAGGTGCTCTGCGTGGTGAAGTGTTCGGCCCCGATTGGCAAGGAATCGCCCTTCACACCCGTTGATGATGTGACCCGCAAGATTGGCGAAAACGTGTGCGCATTCCTCGTGAACGAGATGAAGCAGGGACGCATTCCCAAGTCGTTCCTCCCCATCCAGAGTGGTGTGGGCAACATTGCCAACGCCGTGCTCGACGCACTCGAGAACAGCCACGAGATTCCTCCCTTCGAGATGTATACCGAGGTGGTGCAAGACAGCGTGCTCAAACTGCTTGAGAGCGGACACTGCAAGTTCGCCAGCACCTGCTCGCTCACCTTCTCGGGCAGCGCCATGGCCGAGTTCTTCTCCAAACCCGAACTCCATGACAAGGTGGTGATGCGTCCGTGCGAGATTTCTAATAATCCCGAGGTGGTGCGCCGCATAGGCGTTATCTCGATGAATACCGCCATCGAGGCCGACATCTACGGCAACATCAACTCGAGCCACGTGAGCGGCACCCGACTGATGAACGGCATAGGCGGCAGCGGCGACTTCACCCGCAACGCCTACACCAGCATCTTCCTGTGCCCCTCAATCAAGAAGGACGACTGCATCAGCACCATCGTGCCCCTCGTGACCCATGTGGACCATACCGTTCACTCGGTAGATGTGATTGTGACCGACCAAGGCGTGGCTGACCTGCGCTTCAAGGACCCCATCCAATGCGCTCACGAGATTATCGAGAACGCCGCACATCCCGTCTATCGTCCGC
Organism: Muribaculaceae bacterium; assembly: GCA_017619355.1. Lineage (GTDB taxonomy): Bacteria > Bacteroidota > Bacteroidia > Bacteroidales > Muribaculaceae > Sodaliphilus. The sequence goes on along the minus strand of JAFZSO010000065.1, from coordinate 392 downwards.
TGTTGCGTGAATACCTGAAGATGGCCAAGGGTGGACACATCCTCCAGGATCCCGACATTGCACTTGCATTCCACAGTGCCCTCGCCAAGGAAGGCGACATGCGCAAGGCCGACTTCTCGAAAGCAGCAAAATAAAGGCTATTTGCCAACCCATCATACAAGCCAGGACTGCCCAGCGGTTCTGGCTTTGTTATTTCTACCACGCAACCACCCCACTACCCCACATTCATCTCACAAAGAAGCTGGCACACAAAGATTCTGTTTTAATTTCCAAACAAAAAAGAAGAAAAATAGAACATTTTTTGGGTTCTGATATTGGGCCTCATGTCTCGTCGGGGGCTGCTCGCCCCCTTGGCGACGCCGTTCCCCTCGGTGTTTTTCATGTTTTTTCTT
>JAFZSO010000064.1 GCA_017619355.1 Muribaculaceae bacterium | reverse complement strand
TCGGCAAGGGACACTTGAATGAATTGTGGAACGGCAAAATGGCGTGTGCCTTTTTCAACGGCGAGCGCACAATGACAACCAATGAGATGACCGAATCGCTCAACTGCTACACATTCACCCTTATTACACAAGGCGAAATGACGCTCTTGAACGGGAACACCAAACTTTCATTTTCCAAGAACGACATCTACAACTACTATCCTGGTAGTTTGTTGCGCATAGTTGATGTGAGCGACAATTTTGAAGCTATTAGTCTGATGGTCGACGAGCAAATGGCTCACAGCGCTCAGGCATTCCGAAATCTGTTGCGTGCTTCAATGGTGCCCATATCACAGTTCGGCAACTGCAAATTGTCGCTCTCAAGTGGCTACGCAAGCAGGGTGCATTCGGTCTTGATGCTCATAAGCGAGTACATATCCCAGCCGTTGTCGCTGAAAAACGAGATATTGGAAATGCTTTACTCCGTGTTTATCAACGATTTGATAAGTATCCAAGCGTTTGAAAAAACACGCCTTTCCATCACGAAACAATCGGAGGAAATCTTCATTTCATTTTATGCGCTGTTGCAGAAAAACTACATAGAGCAACATAACATAAGTTTCTATGCCGATGCGTTGAATGTCTCAACCACCTATCTGTCACGCATCGTAAAGAATGTTTCGGGCAGGACTGTGGTAGGGTGCATCGACGAGATGCTGGCTGTTGAGGCGGTTTGGCTGCTAAAGTCCACTCCGCTTACTGTAGCGCAGATAGCCGACCGGCTGAATTTCTCAACCGCAGCTGCTTTCAATAAGTTCTTCAAACGCATGAGAGGCTGCACGCCGCTATCAGTAAGGGATTAATGCAACACCTCCAGGAGGAAGAAAAAAATGAGGGGCTGCGGTGGGCAGCCCCTCTCGGTTATAGGTTGTTTAGAATGTCTTTTTTTTCAGGTAATCAGTAGCCGACGATGACCATTGTGTAGTAGCGGCCGTAGGTGTCGGTACCGAATTCGAGAGTCACATATCCTTCAGCACTGCCACCAAACCAGGTGACCGATGCCTCGTAGGCGGTGATGTGAGTAGCTACAGGAGTTCCGTAGGTTGCGTAGAGATCGTGATAGAGACGGTTGAAGCGGCTGCGGTCACGATAGCTCGTAGAGTGAGCAAACTGCGCATTGTAGAGTCGACCATAGGAGTCGTAGCTCAGCATCACATCTGACCAGGTGAATCTCAGCATGGGAACATCTCTCAGATAGATGACATCTCTGTTGTAACCGTCGATGTCGTAGCCCATCGTGAAGAGGTAGTTGAGCGAAGAGTTGTAGTAGCTACCGAAGGAGAGTCCCAGGATGCTGTTGATGCGAGGAGCGCGGTTGTAGATCACGAATCCTGAGGGCATCACAGGCCTGTTGATGATTCTCACTGCAGGACGATACTGCCTTGCGGGAGGTGCCATGGGACGGCTCCAGTCGTTGTTACGGTAGTTGTTGTTATAGGTGTTGTAGTTGCGGTGGTTAGTCAGTTCGTAGTGCGAGTTGGCAGCGTTGTGATTGCTGTTGTCGACACCGGGACGACGCCCGCCACCTATGTTAGTGTTACCGCTACCGCTGCGAATGATTCCACTGTTGGCGCTGATGTTGCCGGCGTTGGCGCTGTTGCCAGAGTTGCCGCCGCTGTTCAGGCGCGAGTCAATAGTGTTTTTTTCGCCTTCGATCTTGGTGTTACCATTCTCTTTAGAGGTAATGGTTCCGACATTGGTCGAGGCCGAAGTGGGTCGACGACCGCCGCTCACATTACCGCTGCCCGAGGTGTTGGTTTTGCTCGAAGAGCTGGTTCCAACATTGGTTCGAGAGCTGCTTGCACTGGTTGAAGTCTTGCTGCTGCTCGACGAAGTGCTGGGCACGGTCACGCTGTTGCTCGAGGGCCAGTGTGTTGCGCCAGTGCTGCGGGTAACGCTGCCGCTTGTGGAGGCTGCGCTGGTGCTGCCAGAAGGACGGCGTCCTGAAGTGGTAGTACCTGAGCCGCTGGTGGTGGTGTTGTTGTCGGTGCGACGCTGTGTAGTGTTAACGGTCGCAGTCGAAGCCACTTTGCTCTGGCTGTTATTGGAGCTGACAGCGGTTGTGCGAGTCTTCGGAGTGGCCGTGGTCGTAGCGGTAGTGCTTGCGGCCTTGGTCTGCTCGCTTACCGTGCTGGCAGATTTGGTCGTTTGTGTGGTGGTGCCGGCAGGGCGGCGTCCACCCGTCACCTTGTTTTGTGCCATTGTGGCAACCGACATCAAAAGTGCTGTTGCCATCATTGCACCCAGGAATGAATTACGAGTTAAAGTCTTCATAGCTGTAAAATTTTAAATGTTATGCAAAAATAGCGTTAATTATTGATTTCTTTGCCATTTTGACCAAAAAAAATCAAATCCGTTTAAATCTTTTTTTGCCGTTTGGTCGGTGAAATCGGGCGGTTGGTCGATTGGAGGGGGGTGGTGAAGTACCTTGAGGACCAGAATCATGCCCATCGAGGCTTTTTCTCGGCGATGATATCGCCGATTACAAAACAGCACGGAGGGGCCTAACTGAACAGCACGGAAGGAATTAACTGAACTATGCGGAGGGAACTAACTGAACTGTGCGGAGAGAACACAAGGACCGGGCTATATGGTGGTGGCGATAATAGCTGCCAGATGATTTAGTCTATTGGATATCTCTCTTGTGTGTGGGATTGTTTGGTTATGGTGTTGACCAGTTGCAATCATAAGTAATTTGCCTTGCGCGCAAGCATTAAACCGTTTTCCTGTTGGTTTTGCGAATTTTGAAAATCCATTTTCTTGAATTACAATGGTGGGGTATCCCATTTCGTAGGCTATGCGGAAAATGTGTTTTTCACCTTTGCTGATACAAGGTGAGACAAGGATGGCTCCTTGCTGCGCCATTTTGATTAGTTGGGTTGTTTTTATGTCAAGTTGCTCGTCGGTGATGTTTCGAGAGACTTTTACTGCAACTTTGCTTGGAGCATGGAGGAGGAAAATGTTTCCCATAGCACAGACTAGTTGGTCGGCAATCGTAATATTGTGATATGTTCTGAAATAATCAGGATTATTTTGTTTTATCCATAATCTGCGTGGGTTATCGATGAGGTAGTCTATCATCCTTTTCAGTTGGTTGTCGCCAGTAAGGATGCGGTCGTGGTAGCCTTCTTCCCAAAGATGTGTGGGCTGTGATGTTGTGGTAATAGGCGACATTGTCGCCGAAAGTTCCCTAAAAGCCTTGTTACACCCTGCTTTGAACCCTTTGATAACATGCCCTAAATGCTTGTTCATGGGTTGAGTAACAAAAAGGATGCCATGCATGTGGTCGGGCATGAGTTGGAGTCTAATAGGTTTGATTTGTTGGTAATACCTGGATATGTTGTTCCACATTTCTTTTACTATCTTTCCCACAGGTGAGGGTTCTACACGTGGCATGTGATGGTTGTCATCAGGGCCGCATATCGTTCCGAGCAGAGGGCGCCTCCCTTCAACAGCAATGGTAATCATATAAATGCTTCTTGAGGTATAGTCATGAAACTCACAGCGTCGTTTCATGGAATAGCGAGGCCTTAATTCTGGATGGGTATCAAGCCATTGCCTTTGTTTTGCTGTTAATGCCATATCAATTCTTTGAGAAATACATTGAACTATCAAAGATACACTTTTATAGCATAACATGCAAGGGTTTTTGCACTTTTTCTCGGCGATGGTATCGCCGATTACAAAACAGCACGGTGGGTCCTTTTTCTCGGCGATTATCGCCGATTACAAAACAGCACGGAGGGAACTAACTGAACAGCACGGAGGGAACTAACTGAACTATGCGGAGAGAACTAACTGAACTATACGGAGGGGGAGAGCTGGTTGACTGATTGTGCTGGTAAACAATGGGATTTTGGAGATGTGGGGGAAAAGTTGTAACTTTGTGAACTGTGCGATTGCACATTATATTATATAGGACCGAAAAAAAACAAAAACAAAATATCAGAAGCATGAAGAAAATCTTGTTATTGATGGCGGCAGCGTTGCTGGCGATGTCGCCGAGTGAGGCCTGCACGAGCATTATCGTGGGCAAGAAAGCGAGTGCCGACGGCAGTGTGATGACGACCTACAACTGTGATTCCTACGGGACATTCCACCCGCTGTATCACTATGCGGCCGGGAAACACAAGAAAGGCACGATGCGCGATGTGATAGACCGCGACAGCCGCGTGTATCACGGTCAGATTGCCGAGGCCACTGAGACCTATAATGTGATAGGCGACATCAACGAGTGGCAGGTGAGCATCAGCGAGACCACCTTCGGCGGTCGCCATGAGATGGTGGACACCACGGGTATTCTGGACTACGGCAGCCTGATGGCGATAGCCTTGCAGCGGTCGAAGACGGCCCGGGAGGCCATCCAGGTGATGACGAGCCTTGCCGATGAGTATGGTTATTGCAGCAGCGGCGAGTCGTTCTCCGTCTGCGACCCTAACGAGGCGTGGATCATGGAAATGGTGGGTTGCGGCCCCGGTAGCAAGAAGGTGGCATGGGTGGCCATGCGTGTGCCCGACGATGCCATTTGCGTGCATGCCAATCAGAGCCGCATCAGCAAGTTCAATATGAAGGACAAGCAGAATGTGCTCTACTCGAAGAATGTGGTGAGTTATGCCCGCAGCCAGGGCTGGTTTAAGGGTAAGGACGAGGACTTCAGCTTTAACGATGCCTATGACGAGCCTGACTTTGGTGGTCGTCGCTATTGCGATGCACGCGTGTGGACCATCTACCGCAAGTTTGCCGAGGGCTTTGACCGCTATCTTCCCTATGTGGAAGGCAAGGAACCGCTCGACAAGGTGGAGCGCATGCCGCTGTGGATCATTCCCAACCGCAAACTGAGCGTGCAGGATGTGCAGATGTGCCTGCGTGACCACTACGAGGGCACGGCGCTGGCCATGGACAACGACATGGGTCAGGGCCTGTATGAGTCGCCCTTCCGTCCCAGTCCGCTCAAGTTCACCGTTGATGGTAAGGACTACTTCAACGAGCGCCCTGTGGCTACCATGCAGACAGCCTTCACTTGGATCAGCCAACTGCGCAGCTGGCTGCCCCGCGAAGTGGGCGGTGTGCTGTGGTGGGCCAACGACGACGGCGATGTGGCCGTGTACACGCCCATTTACTGCGGCAACACGGTGCAGCCCAATTGCTACAACACACCCGGTGCCGATGCCGTGCACTTTAGCATGGACAATGCCTACTGGGTAGAGAACTGGGTGGGTAACATGGTGTATCCGCGCTACAGTCTGCTCTATCCCAGCCTGAAGCAGGTGCGCGACTCGCTCGAGTCAAGCTATTTTGCTAATCAGCAGGCTATCGAGAACCATGCCATGGCATTGCTCAAGAAAGACCGCAAAGCCGCACTCAAGTTCTTGAATAACTATAGCAACGATGTGGCTGAGCAGATGCTGGCACGCTGGAAGGAACTTGCCACCTACCTGATTGTGAAATTCAACGACGGCATTGTGCGCGAGGAGGAGAACGGCCACTACAAGATGAGCAAGACTGGTTTCCATCCCGTGACCACCCGCCCGGGCTATCCCGCAAAGATTGCGAAAAAACTGGTGGAGAGCACCGGCGACAAGTTTGCCATACCCACTGAGAAGGAATGACGATGAAACGGATTACTATCATACTGGTGGCCTGCTGTGCCGCCGTGCTGCTGGCATTGCCGAGCGAGGCCTGCACCAACATCATCGTGGGCAAGAATGCAAGTGCCGATGGGAGCGTGATGTGCACTTATTGCATTGACTCGTGGGGTGCATTTCACAAACTGTATCGCTTTGAGGCGGGAACTCACCCTGCAGGCACCATGCGCAAGATTTATGACCGCGACACGCGCATATATCACGGCCAGATACCTGAGGCTCCTGTTACCTACTTAGTGACGGGCAACATCAACGAGTGGCAGGTGAGCATAGGGGAAACTACCTTTGAGGGTCGTGACGAACTGCTCGACAACAATGGCATCATTGACTACGGCAGCCTTATGGACCTGGGACTGCAACGCTCGAAGACTGCCCGCGAGGCCATCCAAGTGATGACGAGTCTGGCGGAGAAATATGGCTACTGCAGCACAGGCGAGAGTTTCAGCGTGTGCGACCCTAACGAGGCGTGGCTGCTGGAACTAGTGGGCTGCGGCAAGGGCCGCAAAGGCGTGGCGTGGATGGCGGTGCGAGTGCCCGACAATGCTGTGCTGGCACACTCCAACCAGAGCCGCATACGCAAGGCGGACCTGACCGATACTGCCAATGTGATAATGTCGAAAAACTGCATCAGCTTTGCGCGCAAAATGGGCTGGTTTAAGGGCAAGGACGAGGACTTCAGTTTTTGCGACGCCTATAATCCGCCCACCTTCGGCGGTCGTCGCTTGGGCGACACGCGTACATGGGCCATTTATCGTCATTTGACCAGTGGCATGGACCGCTATCTGCCCTATGTGGAGGGCATCAAGCCCATGAGTGAGGTGGAACCGCTGCCCATGTGGATTATTCCCGACAAGAAACTCACGGTGAACGATGTGATAGAGTGCATGCGTGACCACTTCGAGGGTACAGCGCTGGCCATGGACAACGATCCGGGCGCGGGGCTGTACGACAGTCCATTCCGCCCGCAGCCACTGCGCTATGACAACGATGGCACCTCGATGTTCAACGAGCGTCCGGTGGCTACCGCGCACTCTGCTTTCACCTATGTGTGCCAGTTGCGCAGCTTCATGCCGCGCGAGGTGGGCGGCGTGATCTGGTGGGGCAACGACGACAGCGGCATGGTGGCCTACACGCCGGTGTACTGCTGTGCCGACCGTGTGCCTCGCTGCTACGATACCCCAGGGGCCGATGCATTCCATTTCAGCGACGAGAATGCCTACTGGGTGTGCAACTGGGTGAGCAATATGGTGTATCCGCGCTGGAATCTGCTCTATCCTGAACTCAAGCAGGTGCGCGATTCGTTGCAGGCCAGCTACTTTGCCCACCAACCCGAGGTGGAGCGTCGTGCGCTGGAACTGTTGAAAACCGACCGTGATAGCGCCAATGCCTATCTGGGCAATTATGGCCACGAAGTGGGCGAGCAGATGGTGAAGCGCTGGCGCGAGATGGCTTATCACATGATAGTGAAGTATAACGACGGTGTGGTGCGTCAGGAGGAGAACGGCAAGTACAAGCGCAACAAGAGCGGTTTCCGCCCCGTGCTCTCAAGGCCCGGCATGAGCAAGAAGGCCAAGAAACGCATCCGCGAGGCCACAGGCGACCGTTTCAAAGTGCCCGGCGGCAAGAAGATGGATACCTCGTTCAGGTAATAGAGGTTCTGCCGTTCCTAACGGCTTAATGCCGCTAAAAGATAAAAACCTCCGTCATGAGAAGTGGCGGAGGTTTTTGTAATGATGTTGAGCTTGATGGTTACTCACTGACCTCGAAGAGGAACGAGACAAAATCACCATTTTCGCTTTCGTTGATACTCACACACTTGTTGTCTTTGCGCATGATAATGGTGTCCTCAATGATTTCATGTTCAAATCCTTCTTTAATGAGCTGCTGGACCATGATTTCTGCCATATCCTCGCTGTAGATGTCGAATGAGATACGGAGGTAACCATAGTCGCCATCTCCGCCATTGTTGCAAGCGGTGATGACTACCACATTCGACTCGTATGAATATGCGTCGGGAATAAAAACATAATTGTCGGTGTCGTTAGTGCCATCTTTGTAGAAACCATCGATGATGGAACAGGGGCCGCCATAGCCTTCGCCCACGAGTTCGTGCGTATAGCCATAGGCGGTGAAGTGCTTCACGTAGTTGTCGATAGCGGCTTGCGCATCGGCTTCTTCGTTGGCCAGAGTGATGTAACGATAGGTGATGACATCAAAAATCTCGTTGACGGGCATGATGTCGATAGCCTTCTGTGCCCAAATGCTGCCGAAGCAGGTGAGAGCAGCAATAAGTGTGAGAATCTTTTTCATATTATGTAAAGGTTTTAGAAGTTATGATGCAAATTTAGGAAAAGAGATTGAATAATCAAGATAGATGTATGAAAAAAGTTAGGTGATGCTAAGGATGATGTTGACGAGGGCGGTGACATCAGAGACATTCACATTGCCGTCGCCATTTATGTCGGCACGGGACTCATCTTTGGGAATGACGCCCAGAATCATGTTCACCAGGGCAGTGACATCAGAGACATTCACCTTGCCGTCGCCGTTCACATCGCCATTGATGCCTCCTAACACTTCATAGACGGAAGTTTTGATTGACCTCACTTGATCGTCGTAGCTATAGTAATAGAAAACGGCTAAGTACTTGGCAGGTTCCAGTCTGTCGAAATCGAAATAATGTGTAGCGGTGGATGAACCTGTCAGAGTAACAGCTTTCATTACCTGGGTCAAGTAGCCATAAGAGTTTGATGTGCCTTTCTGTTTATATAGCTTAAGAATGACATAGTCGTTATAGGCAGTAGTCAGGTTGTTCTTTAAGCGGCCATTGAAGGTGAGTTTGTTGCCATTGACTTGATTGTAGCTGTTAGCTCCAGTCACGCTATAAGTAATAGTAAGGTCGCCAGGAGTGTTGCTGTCGCTCACCGTGACAGCGCCTGTGCAATAAACATTCTCGCCTTTAGAATCGGCAGTTACCTTGATGCTGTGAGCTCCAGATGCAGTGGGGGTGAAGGATATCCCGACCGTGCCACTTTTCCCCTGTGTGAGCATCAAGGTGTTGGCTCCCACAAGCTTGTTGTTGGCCCACAGGTAGAAGGGTATGTCGCCGTTAAAACTCTGATTGGTCACATTCAAGGTAACCTCAAGGGGGCGGTTGACTTTCTTGATGGAACTGTAGGACTTGATGGAGGCTGTGACCTCGTTTACATTGCCGGTTTTTGTGGTTGTGAGCGTGAGGGTGTTGCCCGAGATGACTGCCTTGATGTAGTTCCTGCCAGAGTAATGGCATGGGAGCCAGGTGGCATTGCCAGTCTCCCGGCCGTTAGGACGCAGGTAATAAGTGCCGTTGGCAAAACCTTTGCCAAAATTGATGGTTTTGGTCATGCCTGTGTATGCACCGGCTTCAAACAGCTGATTATTGTCGAGGGTTTGATAATACTGCTTGCGTGTGTAGCCGTCGGAGTCATACACACCCCAGCCCAGGTCATAAGTCCTTGATACGAGCGAATTGTTGTAATGCCATGCCGTGAGTGTGACCACAAAGGGATCAGACGAGCTGCTGCGGGTATAGGTTGTTTTCTCTACACTCACGCCATAGCACTCTGTTACCGAGTTTTTTTCGCTGGTGGAAATGGTGTTGGGTTCCAGTCCTATAATGACGCGCTGTGACATGTTGTACCCGTTATTGCCTTGAATGCTGCCTGTTCCGCCACCTTGTGGATAGAGTGCCGAGAGCCGGAAATAGCCATCGTAGCTGCCATACCAGCCCCAGTTGAAATGATAGTATCCATAGCCGTCATAGCCATCGCACACATAGGCGTGTCCGCCCTTGTGCTTGAATCCCACATACATGACGGGGCGCCTGGCTTTGAGCTCTGCGAGTATATAGTTTTCCCATTGGGAGTAGGAGTAATCGCAGCGATACAATTTGCGTGCCTTGGTGCTATAACGGAAATAGTCGACAAAAACTTCGCCACAGTCAGGACCGGAGGAGGCGTCGGTGCCATAGTCCATCTGCACCGCCTGTCCACAACAGAGCATGAGTTTTGCCACGGCGGAATTGGCGGGGGTAGAGGTGGAAGTCTCGTCGCTGGAATAGTAGTCTTTCATTGAGTTCCAACTGAAAGATGTGACAGGCAGTTGGGTCATGCTGATGCTGTTAGTTTTTGTGGTGTAGGCCGGAATGACTTTGCTGGTGGTGCTGGGCCACTGGTGGTAATACATGATTTGAGCCATGGCGGTGGCGGTGCATCCGGTCACGCAATATTCAGAGTCTATCTTTGGGCACTGGAAATAGAAAGGTGCATCCTGCCCCCACTGGCTTTGGGTGAGAGGGCGAACAATGCTGCTCGCCTTGGTGGGGATGTTGACCTCTGGGGCAGCCTCGATAAGACCCTTATCGAGCATGTCAATTTCGTCGACATACTGGTCGAGCCACTCTTGCACGACTGGAGGCACATTGTTGGGGTTGAAGTAGCCCTTGTCGCTATAGCCCAGCACCTGCTGGGTGCGGTCGTCACCGCTGACGACAACATAGCCGTGGCCCGGCTGGGCATTGAACACATAGTAGGCAACACTTGCCTGCGGACTGGCATCGCCTTGCCGTGGGGCCTTCATGGGCACAGAGGGGGCAATGGTGCCCAAGCCACGCTGCTGCATGAACCGGGTGGCAATGGTGCGTGCCGCATTTTCGGTCACTTGGGCAGCCTGCAAAAATGAGGTTGCGAAAAGAGATAGACTGAGGGCTAGGATATATTTTCTCATAAAAAACGCTTTTAGGGTTCTTGTATTGATTGAGTTGCTAATGCTATAATAATTACAAAGATATAAAAATATTTTGGGATAATAGCTGTTTAGGTCAAAATAAGGCTGAGAATTTGGTTTTTTGAGAAAAAACTGCCGCCCCACATAGCTAGCGGAGCGGCAGCAATATCATTTTTTTCAGTAGTCTAGAATTTCTAGAACTGGCTGTTATTACCAGGCGAACATGGGATAGTCCTTCATGATGCCGTTCACTTTCTCGCGCACGGCAGCAATGTTGGCCTCGCTTTCGGGATTGAGGAGCACGGTGTCGATGAGTTCAACGATTTCGGGCATGAGTTCTTCCTTGGCACCGCGGGTGGTGATGGCGGGAGTACCTACGCGCAGACCGCTGGTCTGGAAGGCGCTGCGGTCGTCGTAGGGCACCATGTTCTTGTTCACGGTGATGTCGGCTGCCACGAGTGCATTCTCGGCCACTTTACCGGTGAGTTCGGGGAACTTGGTGCGGAGGTCGATGAGGATGCAGTGGTTGTCGGTGCCGCCAGAGCAAATCTTGTAGCCCTTGTCAACAAATGCCTGTGCCATAACGGCGGCATTCTTCTTGACTTGAAGCGCATATTCCTTGAACTCGGGCTGGAGAGCTTCACCGAAGGCAACAGCCTTAGCAGCGATTACATGCTCGAGTGGACCGCCCTGCACACCGGGGAACACGGCGCTGTCGATGAGCGACGACATCTTGCGGATGACGCCCTTCTTGGTGGCCTTGCCCCAAGGATTGTCGAAGTCCTTGCCGATGAGGATGATACCGCCACGCGGACCACGCAGGGTCTTGTGGGTGGTGGAGGTAACAATATGAGCATATTTCAAGGGGTTGTCGAGCAGACCTGCAGCGATGAGGCCGGCGGGATGAGCCATGTCGAACATAAGAATGGCGCCCACTTCGTCGGCAATCTTGCGCATGCGTGCGTAGTCCCATTCGCGGCTATAGGCGCTGGCGCCACCCACGATGAGCTTGGGACGCTCGCGGCGTGCCACCTCTTCCATCATGTCGTAGTCCACGAGGTTGGTGTCGGGGGTCACATTGTATTCGCACTGGGTGTAGGTCAAACCCGAGAAGTTCACTGGGCTGCCGTGTGAGAGGTGACCGCCCATAGAGAGGTTCAGACCCATGAATTTGTCGCCAGGTTTCAGGCAAGCCAGGAACACGGCCATGTTGGCCTGTGCGCCACTGTGAGGCTGCACATTGGCATACTCGGCACCAAAGAGCTTCTTGATGCGCTCGATGGCGAGGTTCTCGCTCTCGTCCACGCACTGGCAGCCGCCATAGTAGCGGTGAGCGGGATAGCCCTCGGCATATTTGTTGGTAAGGCAACTGCCCATTGCCTGCATCACTTGGTCGCTCACAAAGTTTTCACTGGCAATGAGTTCCATGCCATGCAACTGACGATTGTGTTCTTTCTCGATAATGTTGAAAATTTCGATGTCTCTTTGCATATAGATAAAGTGTTTAAAAGGTTATTTCGGGTTTATTTGAAAAAGCGGTGCTAAGGTAGTAATTATTTTTGAAATAGCCGCTTTTTTAAGGGGTTTATTTTTTCTTCACGGTCCAGCCGAAGTGTCCGAGGCGTTTTCCCAGCGTGTAGTACTGGCCATGGCAATAGGTGATGAGGCCTGCGCGCTCCATGTCGAAGCGGCCCGTTTCGGGGTCGAGATAGGCATCGTCGGCAATCACGTTCAAGACCTCGGCTATAAACATGTCGTGCGTGCCCAGTCGCATGATGTCGCGCACGCGGCACTCGATGCTCATGGGTGCTTGTTCGATGTAGGGGGCTGCCACCTTGATGCCCTTGACGGGGGTGAGTCCCATCTCGGCAAATTTGTTGTAGTCGCGGCCCGAGCGCACGCCGCACCAGTCGGTGGCCCGTGCCAGTGCCTCGTTGGTGAGGTTGAGGGTGAACGCCATGTTGCGCTCGATGATGTCGTGACTGAAACGCTCCTTGCGAATGGAGACATAGCACATGGGCGGGTCGGAACAGATGGTGCCTGTCCACGCCGCGGTAAACACATTATATTCTTCAGGAGTGGCCCCGCACGACACCAGCAGTGCCGGCAAGGGGTAAATCATGTTTCCTGGTCGCCAGCACTGCTTCATATCGTGAGAGTGTATATAAAAAGGGGTTAAACGATATTATTTGAGAAGCACTTCCTTCTGGTTGATGGTGCACTCGCAGTGGTGGCAGCGGAGCAGCACCTCATTGTTGTGGTCGATGACATGGAAGTGAGTGCGCATGGGCTCGTTGTTAGAGATGCACTTGGGGTTGCTGCACTTCACGATGTCGATGAGTTCGTCGGGCAGTGTCACGGGGTGCTTGTCAACCACATCATAGTCCTTGATGGTGTTGATCACAGCGTGTGGCGCGATGAGGGCGATGCGGTTCAGAATGTCCTCGGGGTAGAAGGTGTCGGCAATCTTGATGATACTCTTCTTGCCCATCATGGCACTGTCGAGGTTGAAACCGATGGTGACGCTCACCTTGAGCGATTTGAGGTCGAGAAGGTCGACAACCTTGAAGAGCGATTCAGAGGGGATGTGGTCGATAACGGTACCGTTTTCGAGCGCGGCAACAGCCAGTTCTTTTTTATTTCGTTTTTCCATAATTGTTTCTATTATTAATGTGAATGAAAAATGGGTGAATTACTCGATGCCCAGAGCGCGGCAAATGATGGCCTGGCGGGCATACAGACCGTTCTTGGCCTGCTGGAAGTAGTAGGCCTTGGGGTTGTCGTCCACATCCTGGCTGATTTCGGTCACGCGGGGTAGCGGGTGGAGCACACGCAGGTTAGGCTTGCTGTCGGCGAGCATGGCGTTGTGCAGTGTGTAGAGGTTCTTGGTGCGCTCATACTCCATGAGGTCGGTGAAGCGCTCGCGCTGCACGCGTGTCATGTAAAGTATGTCGGTCTTGTTGATGATTTCCTGTGAGAATTCAACGCTCTCGTGGTACTCGATGCCGTTCTCGTCACAGAACTTCTTGTACTTGGTTGGCATCTTGAGTTCGTCGCATGCCACGAAGTAGAATTTGGGATTCCAGAAGCGCATGGCTTCGAGCAGGGAGTGCACCGTGCGACCATACTTGAGGTCACCCACCATGGTGATGGTGAGGTTGTCGAGCGTGCCCTGGGTCTTGTAGATGGAGTAGAGGTCGAGCATCGTCTGGGTGGGGTGCTGGTTGGCACCGTCGCCTGCGTTGATGATGGGCACATTCGAGAGTTCGCTCGCATAGCGTGCAGCGCCCTCGAGGTAGTGTCTCATGACAATGAGGTCAGCGTAGTTGCTCACCATCATAATGGTGTCTTTGAGCGTTTCGCCCTTCGACTGGCTGCTGGTGCTTGCATCGCTAAAGCCGATGACTCGTCCGCCCAGGCGGTTGACTGCGGTCTCGAAACTGAGGCGTGTGCGGGTTGATGGCTCGAAGAAGAGCGATGCCACCACCTTGCCCTCAAGGATGTTGCAGTTAGGATTCTTTTCAAACTCGGCAGCTCGTTTGAGCATGGCCATAATTTCGTCTTTACTTAGATCGGAGATTGAAATTAAGCTTCTGTTGTCCATAAGTGTATTTTAAAAAAAGAGATAAAATTCGCTGACAAAACAGCTTGGCCTGGACATCACAGTTGCGCACCACTTTAAAACTCCCTATACCTCACATGAAGAAAATGCTGCTTGCTGAAACGGCTCATGAAGCAAGAGAGGCAGCGCACAAGTGAGAAGGTTTCGCCGTTTTGTGCAAAGGTAGGGAAAAAAGCTGGAAAAAACCTACGATAAAAAGATAAAAAACTGCAGATAGAAACTTTTATTGAAAAAAGCGTGAAAAGGGAAAAATTTTTACTAACTTTGCACTTTATTCCTCTTTATAAAACGAGGTGGAAAATTTAAAAACTGAAACCATAATCAAATAAGATAAAGATATGGGAACGAACAAGAAAGCTGTAGACCCCGCCAAGCGAGCACGCCGGAACAACCGCATCATCAAGACGATATGGTGGTCGCTGGCCGGTTTCTTTGCCCTGCTGATAGTGGTGTTCATACTCATCTATAACGGTGTGATAGGTTACATGCCGCCCATCGAGGCGCTGAAGAACCCCGCCGATAAGTTTGCCTCGACGCTCTACACCGCCGATGGCAAGGAGATGGGCAAGTTCTACCGCAGTCGTGGCAACCGCACCTATGTCGACTATGACCAGATGTCGAAGTACTTGAGCGACGCGCTTATCGCAACCGAGGACGCCCGCTTCGAGGAGCACTCGGGTATCGACGCCATCGCCATTATGCGTTCGTTTGTGAAGCGCATCATCATGGGTCAGACCAGTGCCGGCGGCGGCAGTACCATCACGCAGCAGCTTGCCAAGCAGCTCTACACGCCCGAGTCGGCCAACATCTTTGAACGAGCGTTGCAGAAACCCATCGAGTGGGTGATTGCGCTCAAACTGGAGCGCTACTACACCAAGGAGGAAATCATCAAGATGTACTTCAACCAGTTCGACTTCCTGAACAATGCCGTGGGCATCAAGAGTGCAGCATGGGTGTACTTCGGCAAGGAGCCCAAGAACCTCACGCTCGAGGAGGCCGCCACGCTGGTGGGCATGTGCAAGAACCCGTCGTACTACAACCCGTTCCGCTATCCCGACCGTGTGCGCGCCCGCCGCAATGTGGTGCTCGACCAGATGTACAAGGAGGGCATGCTCACCGCCGAGCGTTGCGACGAGGCCAAGCAGAGCGAACTGATGCTCAACCGCCATGCCGTGGATAACCACGAGAACGGTATCGCGCCTTACTTCCGTGAAGAGTTGCGCCGCATTATGATGGCGAAGGAGCCTGTGCGCAGCAACTACTCCAATATCAATGCCTATAATGCCGACAAATATAACTGGGACAACAACCCGCTCTATGGCTGGTGCCACAAGAACAAGAAGGCCGACGGCTCAGACTACGATATCTATAGCGATGGTCTGCGCATCTACACCACCATCGACTCGCGCATGCAGGAGCATGCCGAGAAGGCCATGCGCGACCACATGATCGCCGAGCAGAACCGCTTCTTCCGCAACGAGTGCCGCGGCAGCTACAAGGATCCCTATACCCGCAACACCGCTGAGTTGAGCACCAAGGCGAAGGAAGACCTCATCAAGCGCTCCATACGCAAGACCGAGCGTTACCGCACCATGAAGGCGCAAGGCATGAGCGACCAGGAAATCATGACGGCCTTTAACCAGAAGCAGAATCTGCGCGTGTTTGACTACGACCGTGGCGAGAAGGAACTGCTCATGTCTCCGCTCGACTCGATGCTCTACATGAAGACCTTCCTGCGTTGCGGCATGATGTCGATGGACCCGCGCACAGGCAAGGTGAAAGCCTATGTGGGCGGTCTCGACTTCAAGCACTTCAAGTATGATATGGTGTCGACCGGTACGCGCCAGATTGGTTCAACCGTGAAACCCTTTGTCTATGCGCTTGCCATGCAGAACGGACTGACTCCGTGCAGCACCGAGTTTGAGAACTCACAGCCGCGTTATGGCAGCTGGGCTCCTGGCGGTGGTGGTCATGGTCTGGGCTCACACCCGCAGCTGCGCGATGCGCTTGCCGTGTCGAGCAACTGGATTCCGCCCCGCATCCTGGAGCGTTACACGCCTGAGAAGATGGTGGAAGTGATGCACAACGACTTCGGTATCACAAGCGACCTGCAGCCTAATCTCGCACTGAGCCTTGGCGCCTGCGAGATTTCGCTCTACGAGATGATTTCAGCCTACAGCGCGTTTGCCAACTACGGCAGCCGCGTGATGCCGGTGATGGTGACCCGCATTTGCGACAACCACGGCAATGTGCTCGCCGAGTTCTTCCCCAAGAAGAACCAGGCCATCAGTGCCGAGTCGGCCTATAGGATGATTGACATGTTGCGTGCTGTTGTGAAGCGCGGTACGGCTCGCCGCCTGAATCTTGATGTGGATGTGTGTGGCAAGACAGGTACGACCAACTTCAACGCCGATGCATGGTTCATGGGCTTCACGCCCGAGCTGGTGACCGGCGTGTGGGTAGGCGGTGAAGACCGTTATATCCACTTCGCCTCGACGGGTGAAGGTCAGGGTGCCGCTGCCGCGTTGCCTATGTTTGAGCGCTTCATGAAGGCCGTGCTTGCCGACTCTTCGCTGCCCTATAGCAAGAAGACTCAGTTTGCCATTCCTAAGGACTTTGACATGTGTGGCGACCAGTTGCCGTTTGAGCGCACGGGGTCGAGTCGACGGTCGAGCGAAACCAAGAGCGATGACCATGAATCCACACAGGCTCAAGACCAGGAGGCCCTGAATGATTTCTACAACTAATACGAAATAATGCAAACTGTTATGAAAAAACTGTTTATTATCATATTGATGGCGCTGGTGCCCATGATGGCGCTGGAAGCCAGCGGAACTGAACTCCGCAAAGACAAGAAGGCCAAGACCGAGAAAGTTAAAAAGAAGAAAGGCAAGGTCAAAGAGGTGGTTGTTGGCTATGGTGTTGACAACCCCGATGGCGGCTTTATCGACGATGGCCTGATGAATGGCCTGCCTCCCTGCAATGATGATTCGGCCGCAGTAGACCAGCAAAACCAGGATTATAAGCTGGTGAAAACATGGGACCCCGACACGGCGGTCTTCCGCGACCCCTACAGTATGCCTTTCTATCCCGGTGGCGATAAGGCTTTGCTTCAGGACTTGGCCGAGAATCTGGTTTATCCCCCCGAGGCCATCAGGAACAAGATTGATGGCCGCGTGATTTTGCAGTTTGTGATTAAGAAAGATGGCTCGATCGAAGATATTAAGGTGGCGCAATCGTTGAGTCCTGAGTGTGACCAGGCAGCCATTGAAGCCGTGAAGAAACTGAAACTGTTTAAACCGGGTCTGAAGGATGCAAAACCAGTGAATGTGAGATATATGCTGCCAGTGAGATTCACACTGCCAGCAGAGTAATAGAATTCTTTGAATTTATAGAAGTTCTAGATTTTCTAGAAAGGCTAGATGCTCTAAACGGGATCGACATCGAAGTAGAGAATGGCTGATTTGGCGCGCGAGTCGATGGCGACGAGTTGCTCGTAAATGTCGCGCAGAATCTTCTTGACCTTGTTCATCGAGGCCTGCAATTCCATTTTAAGCACAATCTGACGAATGTAGAGGTTCTGAATCCTTGCCACGAGCGGGGCTTCAGGACCCAGCACGCGGTGCGCGAACACTTGCCGCAGCATATTGCTGTAGCGCACGGCCACCTCGGTGAGCACATTGTCGTCGCGGTGCTTGATGTAGATGTTGATAATGCGTGTGAAAGGCGGGTAGCCGAACTTCTCGCGTTCGGCGAGTTCGTGGTCATAAAAGGCCTGATAGTCGTGGTTCACGACGAAACCTATGACGGGGTGCTGCGGATTGGAGGTCTGAATGAGCACCTTGCCCTGCTTGTGAGCGCGTCCGGCACGGCCTGCCACCTGTTCCATCATGTCGAAGGCGCGTTCGCTGGAGCGGAAGTCGGGGAAACTGATCATGGTGTCGGCGTTGAGGATGCCCACAATGCTCACAGCATCGAAGTCCAGCCCTTTGGTCACCATTTGCGTACCCACAAGAATGTTGGTCTTGTGGGCCGAGAACTCGCTGATGATGCGGTCGTAGCTGTTCTTGTTGCGGGTGGTGTCGAGGTCCATGCGCGAGATTTTCTCACCTGGGAACACCTGGTCGATGTCGTCCTCGATGCGCTCGGTGCCATAGCCCACAATCTCGATGCCAGGCAGGCCGCAAGCTGGGCACAGGTCGGGCAGGCTGATGGTGTGGCCGCAATAGTGGCAGGTGAGCGAGCGGGTGTGCTTGTGATAGGTGAGCGAGACATCGCAGTTAATGCAGGTGGGCACCCAGCCACACTCCTTGCATCGCACCATGGGCGCATAGCCGCGGCGGTTCTGGAAGAGGATTACCTGCTCGTTGTTTTCGAGCGCGTGGCGGCACTCCTTCACGAGGTCGAGCGAGAAGAGGCCTTGCATCTCGTGGCGCTTGTGTGCCCGTTTGGTGTCGATGACCTGGACCTGGGGCATCTGTATGTCTTCATAGCGGTTGAGCAGCTGCACAAAGCCATAGTCGCCTTGCTGCGCCTTGCGATAGACCTCGATGGCAGGAGTTGCCGAGCCCAGCAGCGTCTTGGCGCCGTGCATCGAGGCAAGCACCATGGCGGCATTGCGGCCGTTGTAACGCGGGGCAGGGTCTTGCTGCTTGTAGCTGGAATCATGCTCTTCGTCGACAATCACCAGCCCCAGATTGCTGTAAGGCAGGAATATGGACGAGCGCACGCCAATCACCACGCAGGGCTCGGAGCTGTGCAGCAGTTTCTTCCAGATATCCACGCGCTCGTTGTCGCTGAATTTGGAGTGATAGATGAGCAACTTGTCGCCAAACACCTGTTCCAACCTGTGTGTGAGCTGGGTGGTAAGCGCGATTTCGGGCACGAGGTAGAGCACTTGCTTGCCCTGCCTCAAGGCATCGGCTATGAGGTGCATGTAGATGGCTGTCTTGCCGCTTGATGTGACCCCGTGGAGCAGGGTGATGGCATGGTCGCGGAACGACTGGTGAATTTCGTCATAGGCCCGCCGTTGCTCGTCGGTGAGGGTGGGGGGCTCGATGAGTTGTCGGGCATCGAGTGCAAAGAGGTTGATTTCCTGCTTGTAGATTTCAAAGATGCCACGCTGGCAGGCGGCGCTGAGCACGGCGGCGGTTGCATCGGCCCGCTTGAGCAGAGCCTCTTTGGTGACCTCGGCCACTGGCTTACTATGCTGTAGCCAATGCGAGAGGTCGAGGTAGGCGAGCAGCAGGGCTTCCTGCTTTTTGGCACGCTTCACCTCGTCGAAGAACTGGTGCAGTCCCTGCTCGTCGTCGCGTTGCAGGGTGAGGCGCACACAAGTGCGGGTCTTGGGGCGGTAGTTGTCGACCACGCGCTCCGAGACATGGATGGCGCCGATGTCGAGCAACTTGCTCACGGTGGCCTCCACATGCTTATATCCGGTTGCATTTGAGATTTCGTTGATTTGCACTCGGCCTCGCTGAGCGGTGAAGTCGAGAATGGTGCGGGCCTTGTCGCTGAGTTGTCCGGGCTCTTGCTCCTCGAAGTCGGGGTTGACGCTGATGAAAGTCTCGCTCTCCACCTTGAGCCCGCTGGGGATAGCGGCCTTATAGACCTCGCCCATGGTGCACAGGTAGTAGTCGGCAATCCACTGCCAGAACTTGACTTGCGGATGTCGGACAATGGGGAAGGGGTCGAGCGCGGCAATGATTTCCTTCACTCGATAGCCTTGAGGCTCAATGTCGTGCACCATGACCACAATGGCAGTGTAGATTTTGCGTCGGCCGAAGGGCACAAGCACTCGGCTTCCCACCACTATGGCGGGTTGCAGCTCGGGTGTGATTCGGTAGGTGTAAGAGCCTTGAATGGCAAGTGGCAGCAGGACTTCGGCAAACTGTGGCATGGCGATATTCAATACTATTTATTAAGGTATGACAGATAAATGTTGTTTTCCTTGACCGCCGTAGCGCTCCAGCTCACCTCGGGTGGCAGTTGCTGCTCTACTTGGCCGTTGAGCATCATCACGGCGCGGTCGGTGATGTTGGCGATGAAGTTGTCGTCGAGGTCAAAGGCGTTTTCACGGCCTATGCTCTCGGCAGTGCCCACCACATTGCTTGCGGTCACATTGGCCCCGCAGGCGAGTGCCTCGATGGTAACGAGCGGCAGGCCTTCAAGGCTGCTGGGCAGAATGAGCACCGACATGCAGTTCATCATCTCGGGCATTTGCTCTGGTGGAAGTGCACCCCACATCTTGCAGTCGATGCCAGTTTCCTGCATCATTTTCTCCACAGTGGGGTGCTGCCAGCCGTTGCCTATGGTCCAGAACTTAACTGGTTTCTGATACTTGCTGGCAATGGTGGTGAAGATTTCGGGGAGCATGGTCACATTCTTCACAGGCTCGAAGCGGCCCACAAAAGCCACCACAGGCGAGTCGCCTAAGCCGTATTTCTCACGCAATTCGCGTCGCTTGGCTTCGTCGTAGCGGTGAAAATCGCTGTTGGCGCCGTTCAGGAGCACCTGGTGCGGGAAACCGGTGGTGAGCAGTTCTGCCTTTTTCACGAGTCCCTCGCTCACGAAGAAGTTGTCGTCGGCATTGTGCAGCAGGTCCACGGTGAGCGCCTTGAGCATAGGGTCGCGTGGCGGGTCGGTGTAGATGCTGGCACCGTGCCAGGTGATGAAGTAGGGGATGCCGTGCTCCTCATGCGCTGCCCGAGCCACATGGCCGGCGATGCGGTCGTGAGCCGAGGCTATGGCATAGCCCTCAAGCCCTTTGCCAAGCTGGCGCAGCCGCTTCAAGAACCGGGCAGGTTTCTTGCCCATGAAGCGATGCAGCAGCGAGTCGCACAGCGAACGCTTCACCCACCACATGTTGATGGTCTCGCCCTCGGCCTCAACGCTCAGAGGCCTGTAGGCGACTTTCTTGGAGCGCCGCAAGAGCCGTGTGAGCCCCGTGTCATAGACCTGAATCATGAACAGGTCGATGTCGTAAGGGGCTATGCTGCGCAGGTGTTTCACCCTGTTGACCACGGCGTTGAACACTCCAAGGCGGTTGGAGATGTTGCCTTCGAAAATAACTGCAATTCTCTGTTTCATGCGATGTGGATGATTTATCAACAAAAATACAAATAAATCGTGATACCGCCAAAAAAAATGTTCAGGTGTGGCAGATGGGACTATGCAAGAAAAGCGGCACCGATGAGAGCAATGCCGCTTGATTTCGTTAATGAATGAAAGAGGTGTAGCCGATTACTCGTCGTCGGCTGCAATGGGAATCTGGCGCTTGAACACTTCTTTGAAGGTGATGAGCGTCTCGGTACGTCCCAGACCCATCTGCAGGAACTCCTTGTGGATGAGGTTGAGCAGGTGGTCGTTGTTGTGGGCATAGATTTTCAGGAACATGTCGTACTTGCCGGTGGTGAAATAGCATTCAACCACTTCGGGCATCTGACGGAGGTGTTCAACCACTTCATCGAACTTCGACGAGTCGTTCAGGAAAATACCCACGTAAGCACAGGTGTCGAATCCCACAGCGTTAGGATTGATTTGAGAGATTGAGCCATTGATTACTCCCATGGAGTAGAGCTTCTGAATGCGCTGATGAATAGCGGCACCCGATACGTTGCAGGCACGAGCAATTTCAAGGTAAGGCTTTCTCGCATTCTGCGAGAGCATCTTCAAGATCTTGTAATCCAGGTTGTCGAGTTTTGGATTTGCCATAATGAAAAGTGTATAATTAGTTAATAGAAATATACTGAAATTGATTCTCACAAGACGATTCTTTGTAAATCGCTTCGCAAATGTAAGAAAAAAAACTGAAAATCCTAATATTTATCACGAAAAAAGTTTGCAAAATCGAATAATTTTAGAAAAACAACCAATTTCTGTAGTGTTTTTGCTAAAATATTGATGTTTGTTGTGATTTTTGTTTCATTCTCATTTGGGTGGGGTTTGGATTTAAAAATGTTGAAATTGCTTGAAAATCTATTTTTTTTGAGTGGCCATGTGTTTAAAAATTGAAAAATAAATTATAAATTTGCAACGCTAAAAAATACGGTTAGCAAATTATTATATAACCAATAATACATTTTTAATTTAATCTCAAAACTACAATGAAAAAAACTTTACTTAGTCTGCTGGTCATGGTTTGCGCAGCCGCAACTGCCAGTGCTGACATCTACACCTACGACTTTATGTCGAATGGTTTGGCTTACAAAATCAACAATGATGGCTCCAACACGGTGTCGGTAACCTATGAACAGAGATGTAAACATTTGGGATGGGACGATGAATTGGGAGCAGATGCTTATTCTCCTTCCTATCCTAATCTTGCTGGCGCAGTTTCTATCCCTGGTACAGTACAGAACAACAACAAGATGTACAGGGTGACAAGAATTGAACAAGAGGCTTTCTGGGGTTGTACTGCAATCACTTCAGTCTCTATTCCCGCTTCGGTTACCACTGTAGAACCTAATCCTTTCCAATATTGATATAACCTTGAAACTATAACAGTGGCCGAGGGCAATACAGTGTATGACTCCCGTGACAACTGCAATGCCATTGTTGCCAAGGATGATATGAACATCTCTTATACCCAAATTAATAGTAACGGTTCTGGGGATTCGTACACTGAGTTCTGGTACACAATGAATCGAGCCTATGCAAAGGATGCCATCGTGGTAGGATGCAAGGGCACTGTGATTCCCAGTTCAGTAAAAGCTATTGGCTACAAGGCTTTCCGTTCAGTCATTAATCTCAAGTCGCTTGTCATCCCCGAAGGTGTTACATCGATAGATGAGGATGCATTTGTGCTTGCCGGCCTTGAGTCGCTCACACTGCCCTCTACGCTGACCGAGATTAACAAGAATGCTTTCGCAGATTGTATGAAACTGTTGAATGTATATGCATATTTTGGCCCGACCGATGTTACATTAGGAAGAAATGTGTGGAATTTTTCTATTCATAATCCTGAATGGGATGTACCTACTAATTTGCATGTTTATCCCCAATATGCTAACTGGTATGACCTTGTTCCCAATGCAACTCTTTGGGAAAATGCCGACATGGGCAATTGTCGCTTCAATGTGGTTCCCGACCTGGGCGTGGAACCTACCCCCATGTACATCATTGGCTCTTGGGACGGTTGGGCTCAGACCATTGCTATGACGCTGAACGATGCAGGCAAGTGGACCATTACCAAGGCTATGGATGCTGGTGTTCAGTTCAAGTTCAAGGATGAAGACGGCAACTGGTATGGTGGTGAAGACACCAATGGCGTTGGTTACTTCGAGATTAACAAAGATCTTGTGACCAGCGGCACTCCTATTACTCTGGTCGATGGCGAAAACTTCCTGATTCCTGTTGCTGGCGAGTGGACATTCACTCTCGACCCCACTAACATGACTGTGGTTGTGAGCGGCGAATGGAATGAACCTCAGGAACCCAAACATGTTTACATCTTGGGTGAAGTGAACGGCAACACTTGGGCTACCAATGTTGGCGTTGAGATGGCCACTGAAGATGAAGTGACCTTTACTGCCGATGTGATCTGTGGCGACCTTGGTATGGATCAGACCGACGGCTTTGGCTACTTCAGCTTCACCAAGAAACTTGCAGAGACTCCCGGCGACTGGAGTGGTATTGAATATTATCGCTTTGGTGCTGAAGGCGCTGACTTCGCCGTGAGCGAAGAAATGCTGGGCACTGAACTTGGTCTGCAGGCTGGCACTAATGCCTTCAAGCTGGCTGATGGCGAATACACCTTCATCGTGAACCTCGAGACCATGAAGCTCGTCATCACTAAGAAGGGCGCTGCTGGCAAACCAGGCGACGCAAACGAAGATGAAAGTGTGGACGTGAACGATGTTACTACCATTATCAACTACATCCTGGGCAAGAACCCCACCCCGTTCAACTTCGACAATGCTAACGTGAATGGTGATGACAAGGTCGATGTGATGGACGTGACTCTCATCATCAACATGATTCTGGGTATCAACGAATAATTGACCTGATATTGCAGTTGCAGCCACGCTACACTTCTTGGTTACATTCTTTACTGCTCCGTGCTGCAACGCACAAGATAACAAAGAGAGCCATCTCAGTCGGGATGGCTCTCTTTATTGCTTTAGAGCCTAATCGTTCACTGAGTTAACACCCGTTTATGCCCTTTTCCCATTGCTGAGCTATGATTTAAAAAAGTTGAAAATGCTTGAAAATCTCTTTTTTTTGAGTAGCAGATTGTTTAAAATTTGAAAAATAAATTATAAATTTGCAACGCTAAAACTCAAGGCTTAGCAATTTGACAACGATTTTTATAATACACATTAATTTTATATTTTCTTTTAAATTCAAAACAACAATGAAAAAAACCTTACTTAGTCTGCTGGTTTTGCTTTGTGCGGCTGCAACAGCCAGCGCCGAAACCATCACCTTCACTGTTGATGGTGTGTGTTATCAGGTTAACACCACAAACGCTCCTATCGCCACGATAGTTAAAGGAAGCTACTATGGAGTTGACTATAGCACCTTGAGTGGCGATTTGGTCATTCCCAGCGAGGTGACCCATAATGGCGTTACCTATTCAGTGCATTCGGTCAATCAAAATGCTTTCGCTAATTGCGAAAATATAACCTCCATCAGTCTGCCAAATAGCCTGAAAATAATTTGGTCTGGTGCATTCCAGTACTGCACATCACTCACTTCGCTTACAATCCCCGCTTCAGTAACTAACATCTATGGAGATGGATCCAATAGTTTAAATAGTCCGATTTTCCATTGCGACAATCTGACAACAATTGTGGTAGAAGAAGGAAATCAAGTTTATGACTCGCGTGACAACTGCAACGCTATCGTTGAAACTGCCACAAACAGACTTATTCATGGATGTAAAGGAACCGTTATACCTACCTCGGTAATCCTCGGGAAAAATGCTTTCAGGTGTTGCTCAATAACCGACGTTGTCATTCCTGAGGGTGTGACAACCATCGAACAATCTGCTTTTAATTATTGCCAATCGTTGAAGACAGTCTCCTTACCCTCTACGCTCACCAAGATTGACTTATTTGGATTCAATGGATGCGACGCACTTACCGATATTTATGCCTATCCTGCAGGTGGAAGTGTGACTCTTGGCTCCAATGTGTGGCTTAATGTGCCTCAGGCAAACTGCAACTTGCATGTTTATCCCGCCGACTTTGAATACTATAGCACTGCCGACCAGTGGAAGGAGTTCAACGTGATTGGTGACCTTGGTGAGACTCCAGAGGCTCTCTACCTGTTTGGTTCGTGGGATTGGACTACAGGCGTTGCCTTTGTGAAGGGCGAGAACGGTCTGTGGACTGCCACAAAAGAAATGGCAGTAGGTGACGAGTTCAAGCTGGTTGACCAGGATGATGTGTGGTATGGTGGCGTTGACGAAAACGGCGTGGGTTATTTCGAGATCAACGCAGGCCTGATCAACAATGATGGAATCACTCTGGTTTCACCTGGAGCAAACTTCAAGATGGCCGTCGCAGGAACTTATACATTAACTGCCGATCTGGTTAACAAGACCCTTACTCTGAAAGATTCTGTTTCTGGCATCATCGGCGACGCTAACGAAGACGGCGCGGTGAATGTGAGCGACATTACCGCCATCATCAACTACATCCTGCAGAAAAACCCCAGCCCGTTCAACTTAGAAAATGCCGATGTGAATGGTGATGGTGAGGTGAATGTGATGGATGTGACCGCTATCATTAACATGATTCTGGATGTGAATAGTTGAACAACCCGATGAAATCCATAACAGGGAACTGCCCATCTGTGGGTGGTTCCCTGTGTTTATATCTGGAATGGGGCATGATGACTTATGCCTGGTTTTGCCTGGTGAGTCTTTTAGATCGGCGATGGTAATGATAGGGAATGGTAATTATAAATGGTGACTTTGTTAACAAAATATTGCAGAAATGGTGAAAAATAGGATGAAAATTTTGTTAATTGCAAACAGTTTTGTAAATTTGTGTTTTAAAATAAACCCTATACGCATTAACAAGAAGGGTGTGATGCTCTCAAGCATAGCTCCTCACGCCCAAAGCATAACATTTAAAAGCCGACCCAAGGGGCGGGAAGGCAAAAATGAAGAATATGGAAAACAATCAAGTACCTCAGGCACCTCAGATGCCTCAGCAGCCGCCTCAGCAGGCGCCTCAACCCCCTTATCAGGCACCTCAGCAGCCCTATCAGGCACCTCAGCAGCCCTACCAGGCTCCCCAACAGCCTTACCAGGCTCCTCAGCAGCCCTACCAGGCTCCCCAACAGCCTTACCAGGCTCCTCAGCAGCCTTACCAGCAGGCTCCTCAGGCTCCCGCTGACTCGAGAAAGACCTTCAAAATCATTCTTTATGTGCTGCTCGGTCTCTCAATTCTGGGTGGCTTCCTCACCTTCATTGGCTCATTCTCCTATTTTGGCGGTATCTTCAACCTCCCGGTGCTGGGCTTCGGCGCCCTGTTGACCTCGCTTGCCGTAATGGCCATTGGCGTGGTGCTGATCATGCGCATGTCAAAGAACCAGCCTTTCGGCTTCCTCGCTGTGGGCTATTTCGCCTTAGCGTTATTGTTGAATCTCGTGGGCATGATTATATGCGGTAGTGCGGCATTTAGCGCTTTGAGCCTCATCCTCGGCATTGCAGGTCTTGCCATTGCCGTGCTGGCAGTGATCCCGATGAACAAAGTGGGCGATCCCGAAAGCTACAAGGCTCTGATGAAAGAGGCTACTACGCTCGACTATGTGCTGCTTGGCGCATACGCTCTGGGTCAGATCATCACCCTCATTGGCGCTCTCAAACTGGTGAAGATTGCCAAGGCATGGGGCGCTCTCTAATCTAGAGATACTTTATTGAAATCTATTAGGGTCGTGGCCAGTCGGTCACGGCCCTTTGTTTTTGTGCCCTGCAGGACTCTGGCCCGGCTAGCCTTTCTAGCCTCTCTAGATGGGCTAGAAATTCTAGATTTTCTAGAAATTCTAGATGCTTGGGGAGCGCAAAAAAAGAAGAGGATTGTCACATGAATCCTCTTCTCTATGATTGAGATGTGTGAACTGTCGCCTTAGGCTTGGTTCTTGGCGTCGACATCGCTGATGCCGGCAATCTCGGGATCAATGAGAATGCGGCCGCAATATTCGCACACGATAATCTTCTTGTGAAGCTTGATTTCCATCTGTCGCTGAGCGGGGATGCGGTTGAAGCAGCCACCACAGGCATTGCGCTGCACATAAACCACGCCCAGACCATTGCGTGCATTCTTGCGGATGCGCTTGAAGGCCGTGAGAAGGCGGGTATCGTCGATCTTGCCTTCGAGCTTCTTGGCTTTTTCGCGCAGTTTCTCTTCGTCCTGACGGGTCTCGGAAACTATTTCGTCGAGTTCGCCTTTCTTCTCGTCGAGCACATGCAGGCTGTCGTCGAGCTGTTCTTGAGCACCTTGCATTTCGCCTTTGAGGCTCTCGATGTGGCGGGTGGCCTCGTTAATCTTCTTCTCGGCGAGCTCGATGTTGAGTTTCTGATACTCGATTTCCTTGAGCAGATAGTCATACTCGCGGTTGTTGCGCACGTTGTCCTGATCTTTGGTGTATTTGTCGATGAGGGCCGAGGCCTGTTCGATGGTAGCGTGCTGATTTTTGATGGTAGTCTCGCTCTCGCTGATCAGGTCGTTATACTTGTTGACACGGGTCTGAAGACCTGCAATTCCGTCTTCAAGGTCCTGAACTTCGAGAGGAAGTTCTCCACGCAGGGTTTTGATACGATCTACTTCAGAGAGAATGGTCTGAAGCTGGTAGAGCATCTTGAGACGTTCTTCAACGGTGAGTTCTTTGTCTTGTTTTGTCGCCATTGTTTACAGATATTTGATTTGATTTTTTTCGTTTTTAGCAAAATCGACTGCAAAGTTAGGATTTTTTTTCGTAATTATCTCATAAAAAATCTCTTTTGTGAAATGTTCGCTCTCATAATGCCCTATATCGGCAATGATGATGCGGTTTTCGAGCCCGAAAAAGTCGTGATACTTCATGTCGGCGGTAATGAAGAGGTCGGCCTTGAATTCGAGCGCCTTTTTCACGAGAAATGCGCCGGCGCCACCACACAGGGCAATGCGGCTCACTGGGCGGCTGGTGTCGCCGCAGTAGCGCAGGGTGCTCACCTCAAAGGTGTCCTTCACGCGCTGCAGGAACTGCATGGCTGGGGTGGGAGCGATGTCGCCAATCACGCCCAGGCCGCTGGTGCCCTCGTAGTCGGAGTGCTGCGGTTGCGGGTCGAGCACCTCCACGTTGGTCATGCCCAGTTTCTGGGCAATCTTGAAGTTGACACCTCCTTGAGCACTGTCCATGTTGGTGTGTGCACTGTAAATGGTGATGTCGTGCTTGATGGCGCGGGCCACGATGCGCTCGATGTAGCTGTTGCCGGCAATCTTCTTGAGGCCGTGGAAAATGAGCGGGTGGTGCGAGATGATGAGGTTGGCACCACGCTCAATGGCCTCGTCGATGATTTCCTCACGCACATCGGTGCACAGCAGCACGCCGGTCACCTCGTCGTCGAGGTTGCCCACCTGGATGCCCGCATTGTCGTAATCTTCCTGCAGACTGAGCGGCGCAAAGGCTTCGATGGCTTGAGTGATTTCGCTTATTTTCATGAGTTGTTCTTTATTTGCCAAGCGCTTTTACTCGTGCTTCATCTACGATGAGGTAGAGTTCGTCGAGCTGTTCCTGTGCGATGGGGCTGGGAGCGTCGAGCATCACGTCGCGGCCGCTGTTGTTCTTGGGGAAGGCAATGCAGTCGCGAATGCTGTCGAGGCCTGCCATGATCGACACGAAGCGGTCGAAACCGAAGGCGAGTCCGGCATGGGGAGGTGCACCATACTTGAAAGCGTTGATCAGGAAGCCAAACTGTGCCATGGCCTTCTCGGGGGTGAAGCCCAGAATCTTGAACATCTTGGCCTGCAGTTCGCCGTCGTGGATACGCAGGCTGCCGCCGCCCACCTCAATGCCGTTGCACACGAAGTCGTAGGCCTTGGCGCGCACTTGCTCGGGATGTGTGTCGAGCAGCGGGATGTCGTCGGGGTTGGGCATGGTGAAGGGGTGATGAGTGGCCATGAGGCGCTGCTCCTCGTCGCTCCACTCAAACAGCGGGAAGTCGACAATCCACAGGCACTCGAACTTGTCCTTGTCGCGCAGACCCAGACGCTCGCCCATCTCCAGACGCAGCGAGCACAGCTGCACGCGGGTCTTGTTGGCGTTATCGCCGCTCAAGATGAGCACCAGGTCGCCGTCGTTGGCACCCATGGCTTGCTTGAGTTCGAGCAGGTCGTTCTGGTCAAAGAACTTGTCCACGCTGCTCTTGATGGTGCCGTCGGTGTTGTATTTCACATATACCAGGCCCTTGGCGCCCACTTGCGGACGCTTCACGAAGTCGGTGAGCTGGTCGAGCTGCTTGCGGGTGTACTCGGCGCAGCCGGGCACGCAAATGCCGCCTATGTAGGCAGCGTCGTCAAACACGCTGAATTTGCCTTTCTTCATCACATCCATGAGTTCCACGAAGGTCATGCCGAAGCGCAAGTCGGGCTTGTCGCTACCATAGAGGCGCATGGCATCGTGCCATGTCATCTGCTGGAGCTTCTCGGGGAGGTCGACGCCGCGCACCTCCTTGAACAGGTGGCGTGCCATGTCCTCGAAAATCGCCAGCACATCGTCTTGGTGCACATAGCTCATCTCGCAGTCG
>JAFZSO010000063.1 GCA_017619355.1 Muribaculaceae bacterium | reverse complement strand
CCCGAAGGGCTCGAGGCGATGTTGAAGCACGAGTCACGCTTGCGTGGCGTGCGGTGCCCAAAGGGCATCAACACTCGACTCAACATTAGCAGTATGAACTTTGACGAAAGTATATAATAAATAACGATAGTACACAATCTAGAACGAATGCAGTATAATGCTAAAACAATCAATGCGCTTAAAATCAATTAATTACGATATTTATCCGCAAATTTCCCACTTTTCCCAAAAGTTGCACCGTTCCCATCCTTCCACCGCTTCCCGCCCACCGACATGATAGGCCACCGCATCAACGAGCGCCTCACCGCCCCAGGCGGCATCCTCCACCAGAATGTGCTCCAGGCTCTTGAAGGCTAAGGACTAATGGATATATGAAAAGTAGGGCGGGACCTCGGTGTGAGGTTTCCGCCCTATATAGTTCTTTCTCAGTTAATTATGGCGCTGTTTAGTCTTGATGATCGTGGCCGCAGCAGTCGCCGTGGTGATGGTGGTGTCCGCCGTCGCAGTCGTGGTGATGGTGTCCGTGACCTTCGCCGCAGCAGCCTTCGCCATGCTCGTGATGGTGGTGATGGCCGCCATCGCAGTCGTCGTGGTTGCAGTCTTCGCAGCTGCAGCCGCAGTGGTGGTGTTTGGGCGGATTGAGTTCCTCGGGGGTGGCGTCGCGCACCGTGACCACGGTGCCGGCATAGCGCACGGTCTCGCCTGCGAGCTGGTGGTTGAAGTCAATGGTCACCTTGTCGTCGGTGATTTTCTCCACGAGTCCATCGATGCGGTAGCCGTCGGCCGTCTGCATGGGCACCATGGCGCCCTCAAACACCTTCTCGCTGTCGAACTCGCCGTTCACCTTGAAGATGTCCTTGTCGATTTCCATAATCATGTTGGGGTCTTTGGGTCCAAAGGCCTCTTCGGGGGCGAGGGCGAAGTCGAAGGCGGCGCCTTGCTCCAGATTCTCGATGCGCTTCATGAAACCCTCGATCATGCCCTGGTCGAGCCCGAAAACGAAGGCGTCGGGGCGCTCGGGAGTGAATTTGAACACTGAAGCCTCGCCATCAACATCGACGATGAAAATTTCGTAGGCCAACTCTACATATTTTCCGAATTTGATAGTTTCCATATAAAAATGAGGTTATTGAGTGATTATAATCGATTTAGAGTGTACAAATTTACAGTTTTTTTTCTAAAGGCACATCACAGCTGGTGTGATTTTTGGCCGAATGTTTGGAAAAGCGGGTAAAAATCACTAATTTTACGCAAAATAATAAAACTAACTGCCCTCAAAGGGTCTTCTAATATCTTAAACAGCTATGATGACAAAATTCTCGCTTTTTATCCCTACGCGTTTCATATTCGGCGCAGGCGAACTGCGTCAACTCTCGAAGGTGAAATTACCCGGCAAGCGCGCGCTGATTGTGATTTCGGCGGGCGGCTCGATGCGCAAGCACGGCTATCTCGATGCCGTGAAGGAGCAGTTGTGGAGCGCCGGTGTGGCATGTGAAGTGTTTGACAAGGTGCTGCCCAACCCTGTGAAGCGCCATGTGATAGAGGGTGCTAAAATGTGCCGCGAGGCGCAGTGCGACTTCGTCATTGGTCTGGGTGGCGGCAGTTCCATCGACACCGCCAAGGCCATTGCCGTGATGGCTTGTAACGAGGGCGACCTGTGGGACTATGTGCCCTGCGGTTCGGGCAAGGGCAAACCCTTCGACCATGCGCTGCCCATTGTGGCCATTCCCACCACAGCAGGCACGGGAACCGAGATTGACCCCTGGGCGGTGATTACCGACGAGGACCTGCAGGAGAAGGTGAGCTTCGGCTTTGAGCAGACCATACCGCAAATCGCCATTGTCGATCCCGTGATGATGCTCTCGCTGCCTCCCAAGCTCACGGCCTACCAAGGCTTCGACGCTTTCTTCCACGCTGCCGAGGGCTACATTAACCGCACATGCCACACACCCATCAGCGACCTCTATGCCCTCGAGGCCATCCGTTTGCTTTACAAGTATTTGCCAGCCGCCGTTGCCGATGGCAGTGATGTGCACGCCCGATGCAAGGTAGCGTGGGCGAGCAGTCTGGCGGGTATGGTCGAGAGCACAAGCCGCACCACGGGACAGCATGCGCTGGGCAATGCCATGAGCGCCTTCTATCCCAAACTGCCGCATGGAGCAGCACTGATAGCGCTGTCGCAAACCTATTTCAAGACCTTCAAGAACGACAGCATGAAACGCTACATGAAGATGGCCGAGAAAATGACCATGCAGAAGGCCGCCCGTCCCAGCGACTTCCTGGATGCCCTGGCCATCATGCAGCGCGAGTGCAATGTTGATAAGATAAGGCTCAGCGAGTGGGGCATCACTCCTGCCGACTTCGGACGCTTCACCGAGTGCGCCATTGCCACAGGCGGAGCCAAGTTTGACTATGATCCGCGATTCCTGAACAAGGAGGAACTCATCGACATCTACTATCAGTCTTACAGATAATTACGCAGAACCCTCTCAGGGTTAGAACAGGAGACAAGCGATGGCAAGCAATATCAAGGAAATCAATATGACCGATGTGCCCAACCTGTCTGCCGGGTTGAAGTACTTTGATGGCGATGTGGCATTTGCCGACCACATCATGACCGTGCCCTCATTGCAGAGCACATTCAAGGTCAATTTTCTGGCTTTTGTGTTCTGCCTGGAGGGCAGCCTGAGCCTGAAACTCAATGGCACCGCCTATGAGCTCAATGCGCATGATGCGCTGTTTGTGGGCACCAACACCGTGGTGAGCGACATTGAGCACAGTGCCGACTTCAACTGCAAGATCATTGCAGTGTCGGCCGACTTCGGACTCAACTTCATCAGCAAGACCATCTTCGAGGCTATCACGCACATGGCTGAAAATCCTGTGATTCAGTTTACTGAAGACGAAATAAACCTGATGGTGAGATACTACGAACTTGCCATTTTCAAGATAGAGCACCCCAGTGTGAACTATGGCAAAGAGACGCTGGTGGAGATATTCCGCTGCTATGCCCTCGACCTGTTGTCGAGCATCAGTCGCCACATGGCCGACCGCAAGATGCTGCGTCAGGCCGACAAACTGTTTCACCGCTTCATCATCATGCTTGCCGAGAACCGGGGCGTGAAGCGCAGTGTGCAGTCGTTTGCCGACGAACTCTATGTCACACCCAAGTATCTCACGAGCATCAGCCGCGAGAAGTCGGGCAAGACGGCGAGCGAACTCATCACACTGAGCGTGGTGGGCCGCATCAAGCAGTTGCTGCTCTATAGCGACAAGAGCATCAAGGAAATCGCTAATGAGATGGGGTTCGACAATCTGTCGTTCTTCGGGAAATATGTGCGTAAGCATCTGGGTGTGTCACCCAACAAGTTCCGCAGCGAGATGGGCTACGGGCGATAGTCGCTTTGCATGATATATGTGTAATTGACATGGCGGTGTGAGCTGCTGTGAGCCTACCTTTGTGGCATCAAGCATTAACTCATAAAATACTCACACCATGAAACATTTTACCCTTGAAGAACTCACTCGCTCGGCCACTGCCCACCGGCTGGGCATCGACAACACCCCGCCAGCCGATGCAGTTGCCAATCTGCACCGCCTTGTGGAGCAGGTGCTTGACCCCCTGCGCGAGGCATGGGGCGGTCCCATTCATGTGAACAGCGGATATCGCAG
Source organism: Muribaculaceae bacterium (assembly GCA_017619355.1). Taxonomy (GTDB): domain Bacteria; phylum Bacteroidota; class Bacteroidia; order Bacteroidales; family Muribaculaceae; genus Sodaliphilus. The sequence continues at coordinate 37,802 of JAFZSO010000063.1, read as the reverse complement.
TCCGGCGTTGAACCGTGCCGTGGGTGGAGCACCTCACAGCCAGCACATGCGTGGCGAGGCCGCCGACATCACGGTAGGCAGCCGCCTCGACAATGCCCGCCTTTATCACTTGCTCATGCAATTACAGTTGCCAGTTGACCAGGCTATCAACGAACACGACTTTGCCTGGATTCACCTTTCGCACGGCCCGCGCCACCGCCGCCACTACCTGGCCTTGCGATAGTTCCCTCGTTAGCTTGTTTCCTTGTTTACTCGTTTACTATTATACTATTCCCATGGAAAACAACTTGAAAAACCAAAATGCAGCGGTGCTGCAGGCCGCCTACAAGGCATGGAGTGCCGCCCATGCGTTGCGCAGCAGCCGTTTGCGCAACAAGCGCTTTACCTATGGCGACCAGTGGGCCGACCCCACGCTCGATGCACAAGGTCGCACCGTGACCGAGTGGCAACGCTATTGTGCCGACGGTCGGAACGCTCCTATAACTAATAATGTGTTGCGGCAGTTGGTCAAGACCATCGTGGGCCGCTTTCGCTCCGAGCACATGAACCAGCCGCCTGTCGAGTCACGCCTTGAACAGGTGCGGCAGCAGAATCTGCTTGATGAACTCGACAGTCGCACTCTTGAGGAATTCCTGATTTCGGGCTACTGCGTACAGCGCGTCGACCTCAAGGAGGAGTTGTGCGAGCGGCAAGTGGCTGTGAGCCAGGTGAACCTGAACCGATTCTTCATGAATGCGCCGCTCGACCCCCTGTGTCGCGACTGCGAGATCATTGGTCAGGTGCACGACCTGAGCATCGCCGACCTCCTGCGTTGTGTGGCTCAGCATTCGCGCAAGAAGGCCGAGTGGGTGCGCCGCATCTACACCGGCGACCTGCACGACCGCACCGCCTCGTTCGTCGCCAGCATTGGAGCCGACACGCAGTCGGGGCAGGACTTCTGGTTCTGCCGCACGGGCAAGTGCCGCGCCATTGAGGTGTGGACACTCGAGAGCCGTGAGGTGCTGGTGTGCCACGACACCCGCGAGGCAAAACTCTATGTGCTGCCGGTGAGCGACTACAAGAAACTGAAAAATATGCCCGATGTGAAGGTGCACTGGGACATAGCCAACTGCTGGCGTTGCCGCTGGTATGCGCCCAGCGGTGAGTTGCTCCACAGCTACGAGTCGCCCTTTGCGCATGGTGCTCACCCCTTCATCATGAAGTTCTATCCCCTGACCGATGGCGAGGTGCACAGCTTCGTCGAAGATGTGATTGACCAGCAGAAGTACCTGAATCGCCTCGTTACGCTTGTCGACCACATTATGGATGCCAGCGCCAAGGGGGTGCTCCTCTATCCTGAGACCGCCATTCCCAATGGTTTCACATGGGACGATGTGCGTGCCGTGTGGCGCAGCAGCAATGGCGTGCTGCCATACTCTCCCGGCATGACCGATGCCAAGCCCGAGCAGATTTCGACCAATGCTACCAACATTGGTGCCTACGACATGATACAGCTGCAGATGAAGCTGCTGGAGGAAATCTCGGGCGTGTCGGGTGCGTTGCAGGGCCGCAATGTGAACACATCGGGCAGTGCCTCGCTCTACCAGAGTCAGGCCGACAATTCGAGCATAGCGCTGGCCGACATTTTCGAGACCTTCAACACCTTCCGCTCAGCCCGCGACCAGAAGATATTGGAAGTGTGATTTTTTTCTGTTCGTGTCATAAAAGAAGAGGGTGGGGACTGTGAAGCCTCCACCCTCTGTTTTATGCATTCAACAATTAGAGATGGCGTTTTACTCTATGCCGAGGATGATGTTGATAACTAAGGTCACATCCATCACATTGATGCTGTCATCATCATTCACATCGGCAGCTCTCAAATCAAACGGAGTGGGATTGTTGCCCAGAATGTGATTAATGATGGCAGTGACATCAAGCACATCTACCTTGCCGTCGCCATTGACATCGCCAGGAAGCGTCGGGATAACAGTGGCATTGAGAGCCTTGATGGAATAGCTGTCGGCTGTGATGCGTGGGTTTTCATCACCATTGACAGGAATACCGCGTGTAATGAGCGCATCGAAGTCAACGATTTCACCTACGGCTGTTGCCAGAAGTGAATCTACAGCACTGATGTCGACCCTTATTCCGGCTTCAAATGTCGGCTCGATTCTGTCAGATACATCAAACATGCCATTGCCTAAATACCTGGTGGCAGTGATGTGAGCCACCTCGTTCACCTGCGGGCGATAGAAGAAGTAGATCAGGCTGTCGGGACCCATCTGCGTCTGCTCTTCAGCGAAGCTGCAAGGCGTGTAGGTGTTGAATTCAATAGAGTCAACCGAATTTTCCAGGATGGGATTCACAATCAGATCCAGCGTAGGATTGGCAGTGTCGATGAGTCGGCCTGTCACATTGCTCAGCACTGAACCCACAGGATAGTCTTCAATGTTGGTGAGACCTGTCAGTTTCACCCAGTCGCGCTGTTTGGTGGGTCCCCATACATTGTTCACATAATCCTCATATACAACCAGGCTGTCGCCTTGCAGACCATTGTTGGGATGCTGCATATCGTTGGCGTCAACACTGATGTTGAAGGCATAGAGTGCATTGTCGAGCACATAGCCCACGGTCAGGTTTTCGTCAACATTGTAGTACTTGTTCTTTTCACCCTTCTCAACCTCGCCGAGCAAAGCCTTGGTGATGTCTTCAATCTGATGTGTCACAAATGGATACTTGAAGTCAGAGAAGTCAACATAAGGTGACATCTGCACTGCGTTGTTCCAGTCTCCACCCCAGTTGTCGTCGGTATAGTAGTAACCGCCGTAGGTATAGAGATTGTTGCTGAAGTTCCACTGGTGTTCGGTGGGATTGTTCGGACACATACGCTTGAAGGTAATGGAATCGTTGTTCTCGACATTGTATTCGTCGTTGCTCCACTTGTATATGCTGTTACCTCCCTTGATTCCACCAATGCGGGTCATTGTCATGAAGTAGTCTCCAGTGGCTAAGCTCACGGTCTTGTCATAGAGGCGGAAGTCGGCTCGGCCGTCAACGCCGCCATCGTCGTTACCGTCGGTAACCCATGTGTTCCAGTTGTTGTTGCTGGGTTCGAAGAAGAAGAACGCCTTGTGGTTCTTGAGCCCCGTGACATTCATATAGCGGTTGTCGCTATCCCATGAGAGATACACATCACCGCTCAGTCCGGTAATGTCTTCGGTCTGGTTGGCATCGCCGCTGTTGCCGTTGTTCAAAATAACCGTGCAGGAATCCAGACCAGGGAATTCGACATAGTACCAGGTGTAATTATCGTCGTCTTGCACAGCCTGATCCATCACTCTGCCGCTCCATGTGGTATAGGTGCTGTCGGGAGCAGTGCCCACCACATCACAGATGAACAGGTGTGGAGCAGGTGCGCCATTGCGTGCGCTGCGCACAAAGATGCGAGTGCCCGGATATGCACTTTGGTGAATGAGATAGTTGCATGTGATGGGATTGATGACCTGTCCGTCGACGAGAATTCCCGCACGCAGCACATGCTCGCCATCGCCAGTGATCCTGACTGTGGCCTTACCGTCGTTTGTGGTCGCTTGCGGGCTTTCAGGAGTGAGTTCTGCCCCGTCAATCGTGTAAACGATGGCCACGGTGGGGTCGTTTGCTGTGAGTGTCACATCGATGGGACCGTCGTACATGCCATCTTCCTTGTCAGCGGTAAGAGTGAGCACTGTGCCTATGAACTCTTCGGTCACATCAATGGGTTGGTGGTTAACATATTTGAAGTAACGGTCGCCAGTAATGCCGGTGATGGGGTGCGACTGCGAGTTGCCGTCCCAGTTGATGATCAGGTTGTAGTATTCGCCATTGGAATAATCAGGCAGTGGGAAAGTCTTGCAGTGCCACCGGATGCCGCCCACAGTTTTCATCTGTGTGGTCTTGTTACCTGCCCAGTCGCCATTAGGCTTGTAGTCTTTGTTGTTGCTCCACAGGTACAGGTTGGGAGCATCGTCGGCCTGTACATAAATGGTCACCGAATTGGCATCGCCGGTTTTGGCATAGGTGTTCGATACCACGCTCTGCACCACATTGCCTGTGAGCACACCTACTTTAAGTTGTGTGGTTTCGGTAAAGTTGAAATCTTGGCCATTGATACCAGTGATTTGAGCACTATTGACATCAGGTTCGGTACCATCGGTCGTGTAAACCAGAGTGATGTCGTTCATCGAGGGTCTCACATTCACGGTAATATCTCCACTAAATCCACAGGTACTTCTGCTGATGATGGGATAACCTGTAATCAATGGCAACTTGGTGTTGTTCTGCCAGTCAATTCCACTGGTGATGCTATAGCGGCCTACATTAGTGCAGAAAATCTCTTGGAATCCCTCAGGAACACCCTCCATGCTCACAGCATCGCCAAGCTGGAAGCAAACTTGTCCGTTAGTGCCCTGTACAACCCAAGCGATGCCATTGTTACCCGGTTTGCGTACCTCAACAATCTCGCTCATGTTGTGCACACCGGCAGCGCGGCGAGCTTTGATCATGTTGCAGATGTTGTGGTGCCAGCCGTTGTCACCATCAATGATACCGTGCATGAAGTGTGGATAGAACAAGCAGGGCGTACCAGGCATGGCAAGGATGAAGGCGTTTGCTTCTTCAATGTTGCTGTTGGTGCGGTGCTGGTAATTGTAGTTAGAACCGTCGGTGGGCAGATCCTTGAAGGTGTCGTGGTTATCTACGAAGGTCACGGCATAGCGGCGCATGTCTTTATCGCCAATCATGCCAGCATCTTCCAGACAGCGGTAATTGCCGTAGTTAAATGCCTGGTTGATGGCGTTCATCAGCGGGAAGTCGAAGGCCGCGCTCTGGTAGTTGCCTTCCATCGAGGTGCTGCCAATCCAGCTTGTGATGTTTGCGATGTCACCCCAGTATTCACCCACGCTGAAGGGGGGGCGCAGGGTGGTATTGTACTCGCCATAATGCACGCCTTCAAAGCCCATGGCATAGTCGTAGCGGAAGCCCAGATAGCCCAGGTTGTTCCTCAAGAAGTCAAGGTATTTCACAACCTTGGCGCGTGTCACGGGGTTGTGGTGCTGGATGTCGCGTGCCCACTCGCCCTTACCGCCGCAGTCGGGGCCACCAGTCGGGTTTCCACCGAAATAAGCGCTCTCGTCATCGCTACAAACGTCGTCGGTATTCCAAGAGATGTACTCGTTGGAGTTGGGATCAACGGTTTGTCCTGAACGAATCTGCTCCCAATCCAATCCGGCAAACTGTCCAGTATACAGCTCGGTGGGGAAATCCAGATTAGCCTTGGTGGAAACATAGGTGATTTGGCCGTCGTCGCTGGTAAAGGTCCAGGTTCCGAAACATCCGCGGTGATTTGCCACCACATCTTCAACTGCACCTGTGCCAGCGACACGGTAGGCGCTGATGAGGGCACGCAATTCCGATTCAGTGCCAAAGTAAGACTTGGGCGTGAATGTGCGAATCTCATTTGTCGGGTTCTCGTCGGTATAACTTCCCCAGTGGTAAGTATAGGTCCAGGGATTGTCCACATCGTCTACGCCGTGGTGGAAATAGAATACCGGCACAAAACCCATACAGTCGGGTTGGTTGATGATGTTGTCGTTCTGGAACTCGAATGTGGTGCCGTTTCGCCAAGCACGAATAGCGTTACGCCCACTGGTGTCCTGACTCTTGTTAAATAGGGATGTCGGTGGACAAATGGTTGAACCGCTCTGTGGCAGCCACAGCAGGTCGATGTAGGGAGCGATGTCGTTGATGTGTGCCAGCAGGCTGTTCCATGTCGTCAAGGGCACTTGCCACTCTTCGCCTGTGGGCCATCCGGCACCGTACATAGTTGCCCAGGTATAGCCTTCAGCAGGAGCCATTTCGGGATTAATCAAGTAATTGAGAGCACCTCCTTGAGGACCATTAATGGGCGTCTGAGTCCATGAATCCCAGAAGAAACCCTGCAGCATCACACCGCCATAGTTGGCGGGCCAGCCTTGCGCCATTGCCAGCACGGGCAACAGCAAGGCACTTGCTAAAGTAAGTAATTTCTTTTTCATGCCATGTGAAGTTTTATGAGGTTTTTTGTTAATGTATTTTTGGCAAATTGTTCATAGAACGTGTAAAAATATAAATAATTCTTAGAATTAACAATATTTGCATTACTTTTTTCAATGGGGAGTAAACACAATCGTTTGCGTGACAATCCCGCAAACGAGTCGTCTTTCTGGCTGGAAATTGGGTCGAGAGGTGCTGCAGGGTCATAGAAGAAGAGGGCGGGGACTGTGAAGCCTCCACCCTCTGTTTTTATGGGTTCAACAATTTTTTATTTGAACAGTTGCTTGCTGCTGGTGCGGCTGCCATCGTCGTAAGTGGTTACTACGATGTTGATACCGCTGAACGGCTTGTCGCTCGACATGCCCTGCAGGTTGAAGAAGCGCACACTCGTCACTTTCGCAGCTTGCTTCACATCAGTCACTGCTGTAGTGACTCCGTAAGGAGTGCCAGCGGAGATGACAGTGATGTCGTAGTTATCGCTTGCCTTGCTCGTTTCGTGGGTGATGAGCACATCGAAGTCAACAGCCATACCAATGGCACTACTGGGAAGATCTATGTTATTTGTGCTAAGGTCTACCGTGATGCTTCCCGTGAGTGCGGCACCATTAACCCAGTGTCCATCAGGATACTGATCATTCTGAACAAATTCTCTTGCGGGTACTTCAAACACACCATTGCCTTTGTAGACAGCCCCCTTGATATGTGCTATCTCATTGATTTGCGGATGGTAGAAGAAGTAGGTCTGGCCGTTCTGAGTGCTTGTCTGAGTCTGGCTTTCTCCTACAGCTCCGAAGTTACAAGGCGTGTAAATGTTCAGATTGGGTGCGCTACCATCTCTCTCCTTGATAGGTTCAAGCATCAGGTTGATTGTGGTGTTGATGTCATCAGTGAGTTCACCGGTAACATTGCTCAGCACGGAGCCTGGTTGATAATTGTTGATGTTGTTAGAACCTGTAATCTTCACCCAGTTGTGCTGTGTGGTCTTACCCGAATTACCCCAAGTGAGCTGTACATAGTCGACATTGCCATCGCTGGGTTGCTGCCATTCACTGGCATCAACCTGGGCGTTGAAAGCATAGATGACATTATTGTCGATGTAACCCACGGTGAGGTTTTCGTCGATGGTGTAGTTGGTCTCCGTTGTACCATTCTTCTCCACCTCAGCGAGCAATGCTCTCGTGATGTTGCCAATCTTGTGAGTAACACTGGGATACTTGAAGTTGTTATAGCTTACAGTGCCAAGCACTACAGTCTTGTCCCATTGACCATTGTTTACACTAAGGTCATTGTAGTAATAGCCACCCTTGACATAGCCTTGGGTTGGTTGACCATTGGCAGAACTTGACCAGTTCCACTGGCCTGCGTCGCTTGACGGATTATTTGGATTCATGCGCTTGAAGCAAATCTCGGTACCATTGTTCACAGTTGCACTGTTTTTCCACAGATACACACTATTACCGCCATTGGTGCCGCCAATGCGGGTAAAGTCCATAAAGTTTCCTACACCTGATATAAACAGTTTTTGGATTGCACCATCCGAGTCCCAGGAGTTTTTGTCAGGTTCGAATAACAAGTAAGAGTTATCAACCATATTGGTGACATTGAGGTATCCTTTCTTGTTTCCTGCACCTTCATTATTGTACCAAACGAGGTAGCAGTCGCCGCTTACACCGGTAATGTCCTCGGTCTGGTGATATGGTTTCTGGTCATTGCTGAGTCCAGTTGTGCCGTCACTTAGCACGATGTCGCAAGATTGGAGATTATCATTTTCATAGTAGTACCATGTGAAACCATCTTCGTCTTGAACGGTCTCAGTGAGTTGCATACCTGGCCAGTTCTGACTGCTTTGGTCACTTGTTACAGCATTATAGATGAAGAGCCAGGGTGCTCCAATCTGGCTGCGCACAAAGATGTGTGTGCCAGTGTGGGCGACATTCTGGATGACATAGGTGCGTGTAATCTCGTTGATGACCTGGCCATCAACAAGAAGTCCAGCACGCAGCACATGATTGCCTTCTCCGCTAATGGTCACCTTGCCTTCTCCAGTGAGTGTTGCACTGCTGGCAGTGGGTGCGTTGCCATCGGTGGTGTAGACGATGGTTACACTGGGGTCATTGGCTTTGAGTGTCACATCGAAGGGACCGTCGTACATGCCGTCTTCTTTGTCGGCAGTGAGTTTGAGCACAGTGCCTATGTATTCTTCAGTGACATCGACGGGTTGACCGTTAACATATTTGAAATAGCGGTCGCTGGTAATGCCCGTAATGGGGTGCGACTGCGAGCCGCCGTCCCAGTTAATAATCAGGTTGTAGTATTCACCATTGGAATAATCGGGTAATGGGAAAGATTTACAATGCCAGTTTATACCCTTCACGGTCTTCATCTCGGTGGTCTTGTTGCCAGCCCAACCGCCGTTAGGCTTGAAATCTTTGGTGTTGCTCCACAGATACAGGTTGGGAGCATCAGAGGCCTGCACATAGATAGTAGCCAGGTTGGCATCATCGGTCTTGGAATAGGTGTTCGACACGATGCTCTGTACTACATTGTTCGTGAGCACACCTACCTTGAGTTGGGTATTATCAGTGAAGGTGAAATCCTTGCCGCCAGCAGGAATTGTTGCACTTGCGCTGGTCGGGTTGCTGCCGTCAGTGGTATAAACCAAGGTGATATCGCTCAACGAGGGCTTCACATTAATGGTGATATTGTTGCTAAAGGCGCAGGTTCCTCTGCTGATGATGGGATAACCTGTGATTAATGGCGACTTGCTGTTGTTCTGCCAGTCAAGTCCAGTGGAGATACTGTAACGGCAGATGCTGGAGTGGAACACTTCTTGATAATCTTTGGGAGTGTCGCCACCAGCTGCATCGCCTAACTGCAGACATACATTGCCATGAGTGCCTTCCACAATCCAGGTGATGCCGTTGTTTCCAGACTCGGTAACCGACAGGATTTCGCTCATGTTGTGAACGCCAGCAGCGCGGCGGGCTTTCACCATGTTACAGATATGCTCATGCCACTGCGGGTGCATGAAATGCGGATAGAAGAGGCAGGGTGTGCCAGGCATAGCAAGGATAAAGGCATTGGCCTCTTCGATATTATGATTGGTGCGGTGCTGGTAATTGTAGTTAGAACCGTCGGTGGGCAGATCCTTGAAGGTGTCGTGGTTGTCGACGAAGGTCACGGCATAGCGGCGCATATCGTGGTCGCCAATAAGTCCTGCGTCTCTCAGCCAGCGGAAGTGTCCATCGTTGAATGCTTCGTTGATTTTGCTCATCAGCGGGAAGTCGAAGGCGGCACTCTGGTAGTTGCCTTCCATCGAGGTGCTGCCAATCCAGCTTGTGATGTTTGCGATATCACCCCAGTATTCACCCACGCTGAAGGGAGGGCGCAGGGTGGTGTTGTACTCGGCATAATGCACGCCCTCGAAACCCATAGCATAGTCGTAGCGGAAACCAAGATAACCCAAGTCGTTTCTCAGGAAGTCGAGGTATTTCACCACCTTGGCACGGGTTACGGGGTTATGGTGCTGGATGTCGCGTGCCCATTCACCTTGACCGCCGCAGTCGGGGCCGCCAGTTGGGTTGCCACCGTAAGAGGCGCTCTCGTCATCGCTACACACATCGGCGGTGTTCCAGGAAATTTCCTCGCAGTCGCCTGGGTAGAAACCTTGCCCGGCAACTGTCTCGCCGTTGCGAATCTGCTCCCAGTTCTTGCCTCGGAATTGTCCGAAGTAATACTCGGTTGGGAAGTCGAGGTTTCCTTTAAAAGCCTCATAGATTTTCGTGTTCCCACCATTGCTGTTGGTGTATTCGAAATCCCAAGTGCCGAAGCATCCACGGTGGTTAGCCACCACATCTTCTACAGCACCTGTGCCAGCAGCTTTGTATTCGCTGATGAGCTGACGCAACTCGGCTTCAGTGCCAAAGTAGCTCTTGGGTACGAAGGTTCTCTGCTGTGAACCTTCATTATCGGTGAAATAGTAGGTGTAGTCATAGGTGGTTCCATCACCAGGTTCACCGTGGTGGAAGTAGAACACAGGCACAAAGCCCATACAGTCGGGCTGGTTGATGTACATGTCGTTGGTAAACTCATAGTATTGACCGTTTCGCCAGGCACGCCATGCATTTCGTCCACTGGTATCCTGTTCTTTTTTGAACTTGGTCGTGGGCGGGCAGATGGTAGAACCGCTCTGCGGGAGCCATAGCAGGTCGATGTAGGGAGCAATCTCGTCTTTGTGAGCTATCAGGCTGTTCCATGTGGTCAAGGGAACTTGCCACTCTTCGCCTGTTGACCATCCGGCACCATATATGGTAGCCCATGTATAACCGTCTTGAAGCCCGAAGGTGTTGGCGTCAAGGAAGTTTAATGCACCGCCACGCGGGCTGTTGATGGGGTTCGGGGTCCACGAGTCCCAGAAGAAGCCCTGCAGCATCACGCCGCCATAGTTGGCGGGCCAGCCTTGAGCCATTGCCAACAGTGGCAATATCAAGGCAGTTGCTAAAGTAAGTAGTTTCTTTTTCATGTTGTTCAAGTTTATAGTTTATTATTTAATTAGCATTTGGTTATAGAACGGGTAAATATATGAATAATTCTTATAATAAACAATATTGGTGCTACGTTTTTCAATGGAAAATAAACGCAAACGATTGCGAAACAATGCCGCACACTCCGAGTTCTCTGAGTTCTCTGAGATCTCGGATTCCTCGTTAGAGACCTCTGGGGGTGGAAAAGCAAGGCGGGCTGCACTCGGTGTGGAGTGCAGCCCGCGCTATGTTGTAAAAGGATGGGTTTATCCCTTCATCATTTATTTGATGAAGACATAAGCGCCCAGAATGTCGTTGAAGCAGATGGTGTAAGTACCCTTCTTGTAGGGGATGTTAGGACCATCTTGCGTGCCGATGCCATAGGGATAGCCGCTGCCGCCCCAGTTGACGCTCCAAGTACCGTTGGTAAACTTGAAGCCTTCAGGATCGGCAAGTGCAGTGTTAGCATCGGCGTCGAAGGTCACCTTAGCTACCCAGTCGTGGTTTTCGGCAACCATGGTGCTCATGGCTGTCATAGCATTGCCACTCACGTTCCAACCCTGATAAGTGCCAGGCATGGTGATGGTTGAGTAGATCAATGCTCTTTCGGGGTACTCCTCAATGGTGATAGATTGCTTAGCAGTGTTCACGGTGATGTAGTAGAGACCCTCATTGATGATACCAATGTTGTGGTTGTCACCGTCTTCATCACTCACGATGTCAGAGTTAGGACTAATGATGTTGTTGTAGTTCATCTGTGGATCCCATTCGCCAGGAGTGTGGATCATCTTGAACTGACCGCCTGCAGGGAACATGCCTATATAGTGGAGCATGGTGGGATCTTCTGGATCGGGGTACAGTGGGATAAGAGCTGTACCAACATTGTCGGGAGAGTTTCCCCAAGAACCGTTACCAATGCAATTACCTACCATGTACCACATATCTGCGTCGCCGGTAAGACCAACAATCTCGTAGGTGAGGTCGAGCATGTTGAACGAAATCTTATACTGTACGTAGGCGGGGTTGGAAGGAATCTTGAATGCCTTACCGTTGTTGCCCACAGCGAAGGTGCCTGCCATTGCATCATCGTCTTCTTCAGTCACAGCGCAGATGATGAGGTCCCAGAAGTTGGCATCGCCAATAGCGCTCTTCGGAGCCACCTTGAAGTAAATGTCTTCGCTGGTAGCGGGAATGATGATGTTGAAGACGGGATCGTCATACACATCGCCGCCGCCATTGGCCATCTCATAGTCGGTGTTTTCGGAGCTCCAGCCATTCATGCTGCCCACCAGGTAGTAGTAGTCGTCGATGATGGGAGCTGCAGGTGCGATGTTCAGGGGAATTTCGCCAGCGTCGAGCAGCACCGAGAGACCGTCTTTCACAGCATTGTAATAGACGTGACCCACCATGGAGCGCAATTCGGGACGAGCGCCAAACACTGATTGGATGTAGGCCTGCACGTCGGCCACGCTTGCCTTACCGGTAAGGTCGGTCGAGATGATTTGAGGCACGACACCAGTCATCTCGGTAGGACACACATAGACGCGAGCGTTAGTGAGCTCGTATCCTTCGGGAATCGTTGCATTGCTGAGCGTGAAGATGTTCACAGAGTCTTCTTCAACTTTGCCCAGTTCGATGGCATCAACTCCGCTTGCTGCGAAGCCGGCGAACGAGATGGCGTCGTCGGGCAGATATGACTGCGGGTCGGCCCAGTCTTTATAATCGTCGGTGCAGCTTGCCAAGAGCAATGCAAATGCGAAAATTGAAAATATCTTTTTCATGTCTGTAATATTTTTTCGTTTTAATGAGGAGCGGACTGCCACGGGATGGAGCCCGCTCCATCATGATTGTTTATTGCTCAATAAAGTAGTAGATACCCAGAATGTCGTTGAAGAACACAGTGTAAGTACCCTTCTTGTAGCGGATGTTCTTGCCACCCTGAGTACCAATGCCTAACGGGAAGGCTTCAGCACCCCAGTTGGTGTCCCAAGCGCCGTCGGCGGCAAACTTCATACCTTCGTCTGCATCCACATTAGCGTCTGCGTCGAATGTTATGGTTGCCATCCACTCGCTCACGCGTGCACCAGCCATAGGAGTCATGTAGTTTTCAGCAGGATTCCATCCCTGGTAAGTACCCGGCATGCTGATGGTGCCATACTCGTCGCTCGATTCGATTGCAGTTACTTCAATCTCGTTCTTCTCAGTGTTAACGATGATCTTGTAGTAGCCCTCGTTGAGGATGCCGATGTTGTGGTTTTCTTCATCGCTCACGATGCCGTCGCTGCCCTTCACGTGTGTGAAGTTCATTTGTTTATCATCATCCCAAGAACCAGGAACCTTGACCAGCTTGAACTGACCGCCTGCGGGGAAATAGCCGGCATAAACGATGATGCCGGTGCCATCCACCTTGTTGAACTCGGCATTCGGGTCGGGAAGCAGTGGGATAAGAGCTGTACCCACGTTGTCGGGAGAGTTGCCCCAAGAACCGTCGCCAATGCAGTTACCAATGAGGTACCACAGCACGATAGGAGCATCCTTGAGTTCCACATAGTAGGGAATCACGTTGTCGAGTTTAATCACGTTAGAATAGACGGGCTGAGCACCTATGGCCTTGGCAACAGCACGTAGGTAAACTACTTGAGAGGCAGGAACTTCGCCCTCAGGCCATTTCTCGAGTTGCTGCAGAGCCTTGGCAATGTGAGCGGCAAGTATGCCACCCTTGCACTCGGTGAACACGTCTTCAAGCAGGGCATAGTCGGCCACGGTCTCGCCGGTTTCGTCGGCAATCGCTTCTTCCACCGAGGTGGTGAAGTTACCGGTAGTCGAAATTTGGAACTGATATTCAGCAGCCACAGGGAAGCCGCCGTAGTCGGGCTGCGACCATGTGAACGGAATGGCAGTTGAACTTGCCAGGTCGATGTCAGAGGTTGCGAAAGCAGGAGCGTTGAGCACGAACGAGTCGGGCTGAACGAGCGTCGGGTTCGAATCTCTGTCGTCGGAGCATGCTGTGAACATGACGAGAGCGCCAAGCAGCAGCAATGTTGACTTCATTATCTTTTTCATAATCGTTGTTGTCATTATAATAATGTGAAACCAATCAATTCATTAATAACCGGGGTTTTGTACCAGATTCTTATTGGCAATGATGTCGGTCGTCGGGATGGCAAACACATTGCGGTAAGCCTGGAAGTCACGGCCGCTAAACACGCCACCCTTCCATTGCCACTTATAGTCGGTGTTGCCACCAAATTTGCCAAAGCGAATCAGGTCGACACGACGGCGGCCTTCAAAGTAGAATTCACGTCCCCACTCATCCAGAATGGTCTGCAGGCTGGCGTTCGACAGCGGAGCAGCGTGAGCGCGGTCACGAATGATATTCAGGGCATTCAGAGCTTCGGCGGGTGCAGAACCACCAGCTATGCGAGTGAGAGCCTCGGCATAGGTCAGATAAGCCTCAGCCTTGCGCAACAGGAAGGTGTGCGTGTCGGGGAAGGTTGCATCGCTTGTAGCACTGTTGTCGGTGGTGAAGTTGCTGAACTTCGACACGCCGTAACCGTTCTTGAACACGGTCACGTCGGTCACGTCGAACGAGCGGCCTTCAGAACAGAACAGGGCGCGGTCGTCGCCAGCAGCCAGATACATGTCATAGGCCTGAACTTCGGGAGCATCGTCGGCGGGGAAGAACAGACGGATGAGGTCGGGACGTGCACGGTTACCACCCCAAGCCTGACCAGCCACACCATTCACAGCGGGATCGGCCACATAGCGGTCATAGAGAACGCCATCAACTTCTTGTGGAGACATTGCGTAGTCGGTAGTGCGATACACGAGCGGGTGCATGTCGCCATCGTGGGTCGAAGCCATCAGGAAGAGCGATACACCCCAAGAGGTGGTGCGCTTACCATCCTGAATGAGCGGGAAGATAGCCTCATAGGCGGCGTCGGTCTTGGCGTTGTCGCCCATAAACAGCATCTGATAGGGAGTGAAATCCCACACTTCGTCCCATTCTTCATAGATAGCGGGATCGGCGGGCACTTTCTCCTTCTTGTCGGCATCCCAGTAGGCGAGAGCCTCTTTGCGGTGCACTTCCTTTGAAGAGCCTTCGGTGAGCAGCTGATAAGGCGAGTCAATCACCTTCTTGGCATAGTCGGCGGCTTCCTGCCAGTGAGCAGTGCCAATATAAACCTGAGCGTTCAGGTACAGGCGGCTCAGCAGCATCCAGGCGGCAGCCTTGTCCACGCGGCCCCAGTTAGCATCGCCTTTCTTCTTGGCTTGAGGCTCGTTCAGAACGGTAGCGTTGTCTTCGCCATCTTCACCAGCAACGGCCTTAAGTTCTTTCTCAATCCACTCGTACATTTCAGCACGGCTATATTGAACCGGTTTCTCGGTGCTCACGCTGGTTGCGAAAGGAACATTTCCGAATGCATCCATGAGCAGGTAGTACTGGAAGGCACGCAGGAAGCGAACCTCAGCCGTCATGGTAGCGTTATATTCGCCAAATTCATCAATGTAGTGATTGCAGAATGCAATACCGGCGCACAAGCGGTAGTAGTAACCGCGCAGCATAGGATGAGAAGCATCGTAGCTGTTGTAGCAGAAGGTGTTGATACCTTCGTCGCCCCAACCGCAGATGGCCTCGTCAGATGTCAATTCATTCGAGTTCCACATTTGACGGAACAGACCCGACGTACCACCGTCGATACCATCCACGTCACTGTCGCCGTTGGCACCGCCATTACCGGCCACGGCAAAGTTGGCATAGCACTTGTTAAAGAGCTGTTCAGCATCGATGGAGCTTTGCAGACCGGGATCGATGGGCTCCACGTCAAGATCACCAACGCATGATGTGAATCCTGCTGTGAGCAGCAGAGCTGCTGCAGGCACGAAATATTTAAAAATCTTATTCATTGTTGTAGTCGATATTAAGAATTAGAAATTCAATGTCAAACCAAGGATGAACGAGAAGGGACGCGGATAGATGTTGTTGTCGATGCCGCCGTAAACTTCAGGATCAATGCCTTTATACTTGGTGATGGTGAACACGTTTGATGCAGTTGCATAAACGCGGCCGCCCATACCGTCCCAATTGCCGCTCTTGAACAGTCCGGCAAAGCTGTAGCCCAGCGTGATGTTGTCGCACTTGAGGAACGAGCCGTTCTGTACCCAGCGGTCGCTCAAGCAAGCGGGGTTGTCGTAGGTCTGCCAACCGTAGGCGATAGCTTCAACGGGGCGGTTGTTCAGGTAGTTACCCGATACCGACTCGAAGATAGCGGCCTTACCCACGTTGTGGTAGCTGTTCATCACATCGTTGAACACATAGTTGCCGATGCTTGCGCGGAAGCTCATGCCGAAGTCCCAGTTCTTGTATTCCAGGCGAGATGCCAGACCCATAGTAATGGGAGCCATGGGGCACTTGTAGAAGTACTTGTCGCTTTCAGAAATCACACCGTCACCATCGCGGTCCACCACCTGGTCTTCGATGGGCATGCCATTCTGGTCATAAACCTGCTGGTAAACATAGTAAGAGCTTGCGGGATGTCCCACAGCGTGTACTTGACAGGTGTTACCTGTACCACTGGAGATACCGCCGGTGAGAACCTTGTAGTCGGGGTCATCGTCGAGAAGCTCAGTGATTTCATTCTTGTTGTATGTGAAGTTGTAGTCGATGGTCCAGTACCAGTCCTTGGTCTGAATGGCTTTCCAGTTCAGAGATAGCTCAATACCCGTGTTCTTCAACGAACCGATGTTCTGTTGCACTTGGTTGCGGAAGTTGCTCAGAGCAGCCACGTTGGCATAGTTGAGCAGGTCGGTGGTCTTGCGGTAGTACCAGTCGATGCTACCGGTCAGGCGCTGGTTCAGGAAACCAAAGTCGATACCCACGTTGGTAGTAGTGGTGGTCTCCCACTTGAGGTCCATGTTGTAAGCGTTAGGACGAGCCATAGAACCGTCGCCGAGCAGGTCGTAGAACGAACCCT
Organism: Muribaculaceae bacterium; assembly: GCA_017619355.1. Taxonomy (GTDB): domain Bacteria; phylum Bacteroidota; class Bacteroidia; order Bacteroidales; family Muribaculaceae; genus Sodaliphilus. The sequence continues at coordinate 21,256 of JAFZSO010000063.1, read as the reverse complement.
GAACGCCATTGCTCATCACGTAGTTGGCAAAATAGGAATAGTCGCCGATGCCTTCCTGCTGACCGGTCTTACCCCAACCCAGACGCAACTTGAGGTCGCTCAGTGTGTTGTTGTCCTTCAGGAAGTCTTCGTTCTTGATGCGCCATGCAAATGCCAGTGAGGGGAACAGAGCCCAGTGCTTGCGGAAACGCGATGAACCGTCGTCACGCATGGTGAAGGTGAGGAAGTATTTCTCGTCGTAGATGTAGTTGGCACGACCGAAGAACGATACCAGGAAGCTCTCGGTGCGATAACCGAGACCGTTGTTCTGCAGCGTGGTGTTGTGAACCATTCCAGCCATCGAAACTTTATGTTCTTCATCAACAATATTGCCATTTAAATCAATATAGTTGCCATCATCATCTTCTAAGTATTTACCAGAATTCAGAGGATAGTAGTCGCGATACTCGCTGTTGTTCTTGCGCCAGAAGTGCTGCCACTCGTAACCGAACATGATGTCGAAGTGGTGCTTGGTAGTGAAGTCCTTGTAGTACTGTGCATAGGCACTCAGGGTCAAGTTCTCCTTGCTTTCCTTGGTCCAGCCGAAGCTGCCGTAGTAGTTGGCGAGAGGGCTGGTGTTGTCCACGTCGGTGAGCTGCTTACCGCCTGAGAAGTCGCCACCCAGTGTGAGGTGGAGTCGCAGGTCTTCGAAGCCATGAATCTTGTAGTCGATGTCGGCATTGCCAATGAAGGCGTGGCTGCGTGCGCGGTCGTTCTTGAGATCAAGAATTGCCACGGGGTTGTAGGGGGCATTGGTGTTCTGCTTGCTGGTCCAAGCAGGATCCTTCAGTGCATCGGCACTGGCAAACCATGCGAAGTAGCCACCCATGTTCTCATACAGGCCACCATCTTTGTGGACAGGCTGTGTGGGATCCATGCGCACCGAGTTGCCAATGGCGCCACCATCAGCGTAGCGGCTCTTGGCAAACATGTACTTGGCATTCAAGTTCATGGTCAGGTGCTCTTGGAAGAATGTGGGGTTCAAGTTCAGAGCAGCGGTGTAACGCTTGAAGTCTGAAGTCTTGAGGATACCTTGCTGGTCGGTGTAGCCCAGAGAGAGGCGATAGGGCAGAACGGTGCCAACCGAACCCGACAGGGTCACGTTGTGGTCGTGGCTGATGGCAGTGCGGTAGATTTCGTTCTGCCAGTCGGTGTTGGCGTCGCCCAGAGCTGCAATGGCATCGTCGTAGCGGTCGTTGTCCTTATAGAGGTCGGCCACGTAGGCGCGATACTCGTCGCCAGTCATCACATCAATAGTTTTCTTCTTGGTGCTGATGGTCAAGCTTCCATTGTAAGATACATGGATGGGCTGGCCTTTCTTACCTTTCTTGGTGGTGATGATGATAACACCGTTAGAACCACGAGAACCGTAGATTGCCGTTGCCGAAGCATCCTTCAGCACGGTGAAGGTCTCGATATCCTGAGGGTTCACCATCGAAAGGCCGTTGGCAAGACCTTTCACACCTTCTTTGTCCATGGGCACACCGTCAATCACGATAAGAGGGTCGTTTCCCTTTTCGGTCAATGACGAGCCACCACGGATGCGGATGGTAGCGCCTCCACCAGGAGTACCACCGCCGTTGGTAACGTTCACACCGGCTATCTTTCCTGCCAATGCGTCTTGTGCACTCACCACGACACCCTTGTTCTTGGAGTCGGGGTTGATGGCTGTAACAGAACCGGTCAAGTCGCTCTTCTTGGCGCGACCGTAACCGATTACCACCACGTTGTCGAGAACGGTGGTGTTGTCTTCAAGGGTGATTTCCATGTTGGGGGCCACAGTCAGTGTCTGTGCTTTTGCACCCACATAGGTAACTTGGATCTGGGAACCTTCTTTGACGTTCCTCAAAACGAAGAGACCGTCAAGGTCGGTCGCAGTGCCGTTTTGTGTTCCAACAACTTGCACTGTTGCGCCGATAACAGGTTCGCCCGTAGCATCCTTGACAATACCATTCACAGTAATCTGTGCATAGGCTCCGATGGAGATAAACAATCCCATCAGGAGAGCAAGAATCCGCGAGGGAATTCTGAAGTTTACCTGTTTCATCTTTTGTTTGTTTTAAAAATTAAATTATTTAACTAATTAGTTAGTAAGTATGCTTTTCAACGTATACACTACTTTGGAGTGCTTTAACTTTGCAAAATTAGTTTTTTTTTACTTGTAAACACCTATTTTATTGCGAATTTTCGCTAATTTTTGTGCAATCGTTTGCGTATTTCATGAAAAATGCTTAATTTTGTCGCGGATTGCTAACTAATATGTTTTAACCATAAAGAACTGCCAGAACCCGTAGGGCGATGGGTAAGATTATAGGGTTGGATGCAGCAATCCAGCCCTATGGTTTTCAATGTAAGAAACGGTGAATGGCGACATTTTTTTAATCAAAGATGGAACCAAAGAGTCAACTGACGATGAAGGATATAGCTGCCATGCTGGGCGTGTCGGTGGCAACAGTTTCGCGTGCCTTGAAAGACAATCCGAGCATCAGCCGTGCCCAACGTGAAAAAATCAAGAAATTTGCGCAGGAACACCACTATTTCCCTAACGTCATTGCCGAGCAGTTGCGCAACAGCCGCAAGAGTGCCGGCAAGGTGATTGGTGTGATTGTGCCGCAATTCATCCACTACTATTTCTCGTCGGTGTTGAGTGGCATTGAGCAGGAAGCTTCACGTCGTGGCTACCGCATTCTGGTGGCGCAGAGCAACGAGCTCCACGAGCGCGAGGTGCAGATATGCAAGTCGTTCTACCAGAACAAGGTATGCGGCATCATCGTCTCGCAGGCCAAGGACACTACCACCTACAACCACTTCAGCTATCTGCTCGACAATGGCGTGCCGCTGGTGTTCTACGACCGCATTTGCGCCGGTATCAATGCCAGCCGCGTGGTGGTCGATGACTACCAGGGGTCGATGAAAGCGGTGTCGCACCTCCTTGACTCGGGGTGCAAGCGGGTGGCATTCTTTGGCACTTCCATGAACATGGAGATAGGCAAGAACCGCCTCAACGGCTACAAGGACGCGCTTTACGGTCATGGCATGAAGGTTGACGAAGACCTCATCTGCATTTGCGACACGCATTCCGATGCCGAGACGCTGGCGCCCCAGTTGCTCAGCCGTCCCGACCGTCCCGACGCGTTCTTTGCTGTGAACGACGAGACCGCCATTGGCATACTCTATGCCGCTAAGCGCATGGGTTTCAAGGTGCCCGAGGAGGTATCGGTGTGTGGATTCACTAACAGCTACAACTCCCGTGCCTGTGACCCCGCCCTCACCACCGTTGAACAGCGTGGTGTGGATGTGGGCATCGAGGCGGCCGGTGTGCTTATCGACACGGTTGAGGGCAAATACGACATTCATCACGTGGAGAAACGCATCATCAAGACCCGCCTTGTGCTGCGCAACACAACTCGCAACAATGCAGTCGAAGAGCCCAAAGCCTGAGCAATGGGGCGTCTTAACTGTCAATAATCCAAAAAAATAGGAAATCAATCAACCCATACTACCAGCAATGTGGCATCGCCGTGCAGCGAGGCCTGGCGTGTGCTGGCTGGCACAAGCACGGTTTCGCCCTGATGCAGCGTCACGATGTTGCCCCAGTTGTCGGTGAGGCTTGCTTCGCCGCTCATGCACATGAAAATCACGAACGACTGCGGCAGCGTCATTCCGAAACGGTCATCCACCACCACGCGGCTCACGGTGAAGTGCTCGTTGCGCACCAGTGGTACTAACTCGTTGATGGTGTGACGGTCATAGTCGATGGGGGCGCCGTCGTGCTTGCGGTCGAAGTCGATGGCTTCGCGGGCCAGGCGGGTGTGCAGTGTGCGGGGCTTGCCGTTGGCATCGGTGCGGTCCCAGTCATAGATGCGATAGGTGGTGACCGATGCCTGCTGCACCTCGGCAATGAGATTGCCAGCTCCGATGCTGTGAATCTGTCCGGCGGGCAGTGAGAACACGTCGCCCGCATGGGTGGCAAACTGGGCAGTGTGTTCGGTGATGTTGCCGCTTTCCACGCTCTCGTCGAAGGTGATGGGCAAGATGCTTTGCTTCAGTCCGTTAATAACCGATGCGCCTTCTTCGGCCTCAATCACATACCACATCTCGCTCTTGCCGTTGGGCTCGTCGTGGAGTAGCGCCATCTCGTCGGTGGGATGCACCTGCACCGAGAGGTCGCCGGCAGCGTCGATGAACTTCACCAGCAGCGGGAACTGGGTGCCATGCTGTGCCAGTACCTTGGCACCCACTAGTGCTTCGCCGTGGCGCGCAATGAGTTCTTCGAGCGAGGTGCCGGCCTCGTCGCCTGTGGCCACTACCGACACATTGTCCTCGATGCTCGAGATTTCCCAGCTTTCGCCCACGTTATTCATGCTGCACTCAATGCCTTTCAGGGCGGCAATTTTCTCGCCTCCCCACAGCACCGGTTTCAGGATGGGTGTGAATTTATATGGTTTCAGTTTCGCTGCCATTATCTTCTTTCAGGGGTGCAAATTTACGATAAAATTCCTGAAAAATCATTCTCAAATGTGCCAAAAAACGTCAAAAGCTTCGCAAGCGGGTGTGATTCAGCCGTTTTTGCTTACGTTTTTTTACCGCTTAATCATGCCCCAAGTGACGATTATCGCATCAGCCTTGCCTGGTTGCCAGCCAAACCATGGTTACAATCACAAGCATGTGCAACAGTTGGTCAAGGCCATACACCACCCAAAACGCCTTCTTCTGCACATTGGCGCACGCAGGAAAACGCCTGCCTACTAGCCCCTTCGCATAGTCGATAATGAAGTGTGAAACAAGTTCTATGGCGAAGAGGAGCGCCACCAGTTGCAGGTCAGTTCTGAAGGCTAGGAGCACCCCGCTCATGAGCACTGCGTGCACACCTGCGTGAAGCGCAATGTAATGCACTCGTTTACCACTCGCCTTTGCCTCCAGCATCTGTCGCGTAGTCAGGCAGTAGTCGGCAACGAAGTGGCACACAATCAGCAATATAAGCAACAAGTATGGCATGGCAATTTGAGTTTCGGTTTGATTTTGATTTGACGACTGCGAAGTTATATATTTTTTTCAATAAAACCTAATTCGGGATGGGTAAAATGGGGGCAGATTTGGGAGTGAGGAAAATAATGTGTAAATTTGTGCAGAAACTCGAGCCGAGTGCAACTTGAAGTCACAATCGAGGCTCGCCATAACACTTATTATCAAGATGAAACGAATCACTTCACTCGTCTTTGCTGTTGCCGCTACCCTTTTAGCGCTTGCGCAGCCCGCCCGCCCAAAACTGGTGGTGGGCATCGTGGTCGACCAGATGCGCTGGGACTACATGTTCTATTATCAAGACCGCTTCAACGCTGGCGGCTTCGACCGCTTGCTCGCCGAGGGTTACAGTTGCAATAACTGCATCATAGACTATGTGCCCACGGTCACCGCCTGTGGCCATGCTTCGGTATATACAGGCTCTACTCCAGCCTTCCACGGCATTGCCGGCAACAGTTATTTCATTTACGGCAAGCACGTTTCGAGCGTGCAGGATGACGAGGTGGCCACGGTTGGTTCAACCACTACTGCTGGCAAGCGTTCGCCGCGCAACCTGCTCGCCACCACCATTGGCGATGAGTTGCGGCTCGCGACTTCTTTCAATTCGCGCGTCTATGGCGTGGCACTCAAGGACCGTGCAGCCATTCTGCCCGCCGGCCACTCGGCTAACGGGGCTTTCTGGTATGATCGCAAGGGCGGCTGCTTTATCACCAGTAACTACTACATGCAGCAACTGCCCCCCTATGTGCAGGCCTTCAACAGCCGCAATGTCGAGGTGATGAAAAATAACCTCAATAGCATACCTGAGGGCGTCTCGCTCACTTTTGAACTGGCTACAGAAGTGCTCAAGAACGAGCGTCTGGGCCAGATGGGTGCCACCGATATGCTCGCCATCAGCGTGTCGGGCACCGACATGATTGCGCACACCTACGGCACCCGCTCGCCTGAAACCGATGCCGCCTACATTCGTCTCGACCAAGAGCTCGCCAAGTTCTTCAAAACCCTCGATGCCACTGTGGGCAAGGGCAATTACTTGCTCTTCCTCACGGCCGACCACGCAGGCACCAACAACTACCAATACTCTGCCAGCCACCACATACCCACTGGCGGTTGGGCCTACTGGACCGATGCCATGAAAAAGTCGATGGACGATGAGTCGATGCGCCGCTTTGGCCTCCCCTTTAATAAGATTATCAAGGATGTGAACGAGTATAGTATCTACCTCAACAACGAGGCTATCGACAGTGCCGGTCTTGACCGGGAGATGGTGAAGAAAGAGGCTATCAAGATTCTGCTTCAAGATGACTATGTGGACCGTGTGGTAGATATCGAGAATATCCAGAACGAGCCCGTTCCGCAGCCTCTCAAGGAGCGCATTATCAAGGGCTTCCATTGTGAGCGCAGCGGCGAACTCTTCCTGGTGCTCAAGCCTGGTCGCTATGCCGGCGAGAACGACAAGCCTGGCTCCAACCATGGCACCTGGAGCAACGACGACTCGCACATCCCCATGGTGTTCATGGGCTGGCATGTGCCTCATGGCGAAACGGCTCGACACACGGGTATGACCGACATCGCCGCCACCATTTGCGCCATGCTCCACATCCAGATGCCCAGCGCCTGTATCGGCACCCCCGTCCTCGAAATCACCGAATCACCCGCTAACAATAACTGACAACAATAAAACTATGAGCAAAGAAACCTATCAACACCTTGAAGCTCTGCGCGACCTCATGCGCCAGAACAATGTCGATGCCTTCATCATCCCCGGCACCGACCCTCACCAGAGTGAATACACCAGCCCCCACTGGAAGTTCCGCGACTATGTGTCGGGCTTCACCGGCAGCTACGGTACCGCCGTGGTCACCCTCGACAAGGCTGCCCTGTGGACCGACTCCCGCTATTTTCTGCAAGCTGCCGAGCAACTGCAGGACAGCGGCTTTGAACTGGTGAAAGAGGGCATTGCAGGCGAACCCGACATACATCAGTGGCTCGCTCAGGAGATGGAAGAAGATGCCGTGATTGCCATTAACGGTCGTCTGTTTTCCCTGCTCGAGGCTAACCGCCTGGAGGTGTTCTGTGGCGAGAACGGCTTCATGTTCGTCACCGACTTTTATCCCGAGGATCGCGTGTGGCCCGACCGTCCGGCTCTGCCCTCGGCTCCCGCCTTTGTGCACGATGTGCAGTATGCCGGCGAGGATGTCGAGAGCAAGATGCAGCGCGTGATGCAGGCCGTGAAGGCCGTCGGTGCCGACAGCTTGCTGGTTACCGCTCTCGATGAGATTGCGTGGCTCTTCAACCTGCGCGGCAGCGATGTGGAGTTCACGCCGGTGGTGATAGCCTTTGCCTATATCTCGCTGCACGACCGCGTGCTTTTCATCGATGAAGACAAGATTACCAAGGAAGTGAAGCAACACCTCAAGGACTGCGATGTGAAAATCAAGGACTATGACGATGTGGAGAAGTTCCTTGAGCACCGCAAGGAGCGCGAAGTCATCATCCTCGACCCCAACCGCGTGAGCGACACGCTGGGTCAGTCCCTGCTCTGCCAGAAGACCTACACTCCCTCGCCCGTTATCGCCATCAAGGCGGTCAAGAACGAGGTGCAGATCGAGGGCTTCCGCCATGCCATGGAGCGCGACGGCGCTGCTCTGGTGCGTCTCATGATGTGGATCGAGCAGACCGCTCCCACCGGCACCATCAACGAGATCGACGTTTGGACTCGCGGCCGAGAGGAACGCGCCAAGAGCGACCTCTATCGTGGCGACAGTTTCGCCATGATTTGCGGCTATCGCGAGCATGGCGCCATCGTCCACTATCAGGCTACCGAGGATAGTGCTTCCACCTTGCAGGGCGAGGGCCTGTTGCTCATCGACTCAGGTGGTCAGTACCTCGACGGTACCACCGACATCACCCGCACCATCACCCTGGGCAATCCCACTGTCAGCGAGATTCACGACTACACACTCGTGCTCAAGGGCCACCTGTCGCTTGCTCGGGCGCAGTTCCCCGTGGGCACTCGTGGTGTGCAGCTCGACGCACTTGCCCGTATGCCGCTCTGGAACGAGGGCTTGGGCTATCTGCACGGCACTGGCCATGGGGTAGGGCACTTCTTGGGCTGCCACGAGGGTCCTCACAGCATTCGCCTCGACCTCAATCCCTCGCCTCTGCGCCCCGGCGTGATCACCAGCGACGAACCCGGCATCTACCGCGCCGGCGAGTACGGCATCCGTACCGAGAACCTGTTGCTCTGCGTCGAGGGTCCCAAGACCGAGCAGTTTGGCGATTTCCTCAAGTTCGAGACGCTCACGCTCTTCCCCTATGACCGCTGTCTCATCGATGTGTCGATGCTCAGTCCCGAAGAGGTGAAGCAGGTCAACGACTATCATGCTATGGTGCTTGACCGACTGCTACCTCTGCTAAACGACGACGAGGCTGCCTGGCTCAAGGACAAATGTCAACCTTTGTAGTTTTTCAATCACTCGAAATTTTAATAACAAGATATGGCTATTATTCAAAAAGTGCGGGGCTTCGTCCCCAAGATAGGCGAGGGCTGCTTCCTTGCCGAGAACGCCGTAGTGGTGGGCGATGTAACCATGGGTAACGACTGCAGCATCTGGTTTGGTACTGTGCTGCGTGGCGACGTGAACACCATCACCATTGGCAACCGTGTGAACATTCAAGACAATGCCGTGATACACACCCTCTACGAGAAGTCGGTCACCGAGATTGGCAACGACGTCTCCATCGGCCACAATGTGGTGGTGCATGGCGCCAAGATTTGCGACATGGCGCTCATTGGCATGGGCAGCATCATCCTTGACCACGCCGAGGTGGGCGAGGGCGCCATTGTGGCGGCCGGCAGTGTGGTGCTTGGCGGCACCAAGATAGGTCCTCACGAACTCTGGGCGGGCAGTCCAGCCAAGTTCAAGAAGATGGTAGATCCTGCACAGGCCAAGGAAATCAACGTGAAGATAGCCAAAAACTACCTCATGTACTCCACCTGGTACGGCCCCCAGGACGACAAATGACGTTTTTTTTCAAAAAAAGCGCTGAAATATTGCAGTTTGAAAAAAGTTTTGTAACTTTGCACCCGCTAAAAAACTGAAAGGGGGTTTGATACACCTATTTTAAGAGAAACAATAAAGGACACATATCACCCATTAGCAGAGGCAGCAGAGCCTGCACTGCCGTGCCTGAGGCGCTCACAAAGTGAGTGCCGCTCGAGGGCAAAAAACTGAAGCAGGCAATCACTACACACAACTCTATATATACCCGTTCTTGTTCACGCGAGGCGCTGCGTGCGCTCAAGTGAGTAGCCACTGCCCCCTCTAAAGAGCAAGGACGGACAAAAACCGAAAAAAATTCAAAACAAAATAATAACAAACAACTCATTAAACAACACTATTATGATCGTAGTACCCGTTAAAGAAGGCGAAAACATTGAACGCGCCCTCAAGAAATTCAAGAGAAAATATGAGAAGACCGGTATCGTGAAGGAATTGCGTGCCCGTCAGGCCTTCCAGAAACCTTCGGTGATCAACCGCAAGAAGATGATGAAGGCTGTGTATGTTCAGCAGCTTCGTCAGGCTGAGCAGTAATCTCGCTTCTCTCGTGAGGTGACTTCGCAAGAATTCACCTTTTTATAATAATAATGTGTGCCATGCCCTGCGGTGTGGCACACATTTTTTATGCTTTTCATGGAACCGCCATTTGTGGCTGAAAATTAGGGTGAAAGCATATTTTGCTAATAATTTTTTGCAAATTTCTTGTGTTTTTCTTGTTTTTTTCGCGAAAAATGTCTATTTTCGTAACCGAGTGTAGGTAGCCCATGAGCGACACACCTATTTTATATATAACATGACAATCGAGAAGTTTCTGCAATATATTGGCTATGAGCTGCGACTCTCGCCCCACACGGTGACATCATACAAGCGCGACCTGGAACAGTTTCGCGACTTTGTCACCGGCCACGGCAAGCGCGAGTGGGATGTGGCGTCGACCACGACGGTCGACGTGCGTGCCTGGATTGTAGACCTCTCGCGGCAGGGCCTCGCATCGCGCTCCATCAGGCGCAAGGTGCAGGCATTGCGTGCCTATTTCCGCTGGCTGCAGCGCGAGGGGGTGGTGCAGGAGAACCCCGCCGCCGATGTGGAACTCTCGAAGCTGCCCAAGCAGCTGCCCGCCATGGTGCGCGAGAAGAATCTCGACTCGCTGCTCGACTCGCCGCTCGACGGTGCCGACTTTGTTGACGTTCGCAACCGGCTGGTGGTGATGATGCTCTATGAGACGGGCATCAGGCGCGCCGAGCTCATAGGTCTGCAGGATGCCGATGTCGACACTCGTGCCGCCTCGCTCAAGGTGCTGGGCAAGCGCAACAAGCACCGCATAGTGCCCTTTGGCGCCGAGCTGGGCTCGCTCATCGAGCAGTATCGCGACCTGCGCCAGGCACAGTGCGGCTCGACCGACGCCTTCTTCGTGACACCTAAAGGGCGCCGCTTCTACCCCTCGATCGTGTACCGCATCGTGCACGAGTCGCTGGCCCAGGTGGGTGGCGGCAGCAAGCTGAGCCCGCACGTGCTGCGACACACCTTTGCAAGCAGCATGCTTAACCACGGCGCTCAGCTCAACAGCGTGAAGGAACTGCTGGGCCACTCGTCGCTGGCCGCCACGCAGGTCTATACCCATGTGACATTTAGTGAACTGAAAAATAATTACAAACTCGCCCATCCCAGGGCTCAAAAAAAAGGAGGTTAACCATGGAAGTTAAAATCAAATCCATCCACTTCGATGCAACTGAGAAACTCAACCAGTTTATCAACAAGAAGACCGATAAACTCATTAAGCATCATGAAGAAATCTCTCTAGTTGAGGTGACACTCAAAGTTGTGAAGCCTGAAACCGCTATGAACAAGGAGGCCAGCATCAAGCTCGCCCTGCCTCAGCGCGAAGACCTGTTTGCCAGCAAGGTGGCCGACACCTTCGAGGAGGCCGTCGACCTGTGCTGCGACGCCCTGAAACGTCAGCTCGAGAAACTCAAAAAGGACAAATAACACTTAATAATAAAGATGTGATGCCATGGCTGGCTCTCATGTGGGGGCCAGCCTTTTTCGCCCCAAAAGAAAATTTTTGAAAAAAAAGTGTACGAATGTTTGCTGGTTTAAAAATTATGCGTAACTTTGCACCCGCTAACAAGCAATACGGCTTCGCTTCGGGCGAGCAAACGCCTCTTTAGCTCAGTTGGCCAGAGCACGTGATTTGTAATCTCGGGGTCGTTGGTTCGAATCCGACAAGAGGCTCAAAAAAATTATGGCTTGGGTAGATTCCAGAGTGGCCAAATGGGGCAGACTGTAAATCTGCTGCGTCATCGCTTCGGTGGTTCGAATCCATCTCTACCCACAGGACGGAATGCGGAAGTAGCTCAGTCGATAGAGCATTAGCCTTCCAAGCTAAGGGCCGCGGGTTTGAGTCCCGTCTTCCGCTCAAAGATTTTATTGCCTATGTAGCTCAGGGGTAGAGCACTTCCTTGGTAAGGAAGAGGTCGCGGGTTCAAATCCCGCCATCGGCTCAAAGAAATAAATGTGGATCTTCGCCCGCTAAAAGTTGGCCCGCTGGCCGCTTTGGGGGCGAAGTGAAATGTGTAAATAAGTAACGAAATTTATCATTCAAATAAAAAACAACTAAGTTATGGCAAAAGAAACATTTGTAAGAACCAAACCGCATGTGAACATCGGTACTATCGGTCACGTTGACCACGGTAAAACTACCTTGACCGCCGCTATCACCACTGTGCTGGCTAAGCAGGGTCTTTCCGAAGTTCGCTCGTTCGATTCTATCGACAACGCTCCCGAAGAGAAAGAGCGTGGTATCACTATCAACACTGCTCACGTTGAGTATGAAACCGCTAACCGTCACTACGCACACGTAGACTGCCCGGGACACGCTGACTATGTGAAGAACATGGTAACTGGTGCTGCTCAGATGGACGGCGCAATCGTTGTGATTGCCGCTACCGACGGTGTGATGCCCCAGACCCGTGAGCACATCCTCTTGGCTCGCCAAGTAAACGTGCCCAAGCTGGTGATCTTCCTGAACAAGTGCGACTCTCCCGATGTTGACGAGGAGATGATCGAACTCGTTGAAATGGACGTTCGCGAACTGCTCGACGAATATGAATATGACGGTGAGAACACTCCCATCATCAAGGGTTCTGCTCTTGGCGCTCTCAATGGCGACGAGAAGTGGGTTAAGACCGTTGTTGAACTGATGGAAGCTGTTGACACTTGGATTCCCCTTCCTCCCCGTGACATCGACAAGCCCTTCTTGATGCCCGTTGAAGACGTGTTCTCAATCACTGGCCGTGGTACTGTTGCTACTGGTCGTATCGAGACTGGTGTCGTGAAAGTTGGCGACGCTGTTCAAATCATGGGTCTTGGCGCTGACCTCAAGTCGGTGGTTACCGGTGTTGAGATGTTCCGCAAGATTCTCCCCGAAGGTGAGGCTGGTGACAACGTAGGTCTGCTCCTCCGTGGTATCGACAAGAACGAAATCAAGCGCGGTATGGTGATCTGCCATCCTGGAGTTGTGAAGCCTTACAGTGAATTCACTGCTTCGGTTTACATCCTGAAGAAAGAAGAGGGTGGCCGTCACACCTCGTTCCGCAGCCACTATCGTCCTCAGTTCTACATCCGCACTCTCGACGTGACTGGTGAGATCACTCTCCCCGAAGGCGTAGAGATGGTGATGCCTGGTGACAACGTGGAAATCAATGTGAAGCTCATCGAGCCGGTAGCTTGCTCTGAGGGTCTGCGTTTCGCAATCCGTGAGGGTGGCCGCACCGTAGGTTCGGGTCAGATCACAAAGATTATCGACTAATCTGAAGGATTGAAATACTGCTCGGCTGGGGCCTTGCGGCTCCAGCCGATATACACGGGAATAGTTCAGTTGGTAGAACGACGGTCTCCAAAACCGTAGGTCGTGAGTTCGAGTCTTACTTCCCGTGCTAATTATCTAAAATAGAGAGATGAAAAAATACAAAATACTTACGGATATCGAGGAATCTTATAACGAACTCGTTCATAAGGTTTCCTGGCCAACCAAAACGGAATTGGTCAACAGCACAATCATTGTCATGGTGGCTTCCATACTCATGGCGCTTGTTATTTGGCTGATCGACACAATTATCGACTGGGTGATGCACGGCGTTTACAGCATTCACTTCTAATCAGGAGCGAACCGCAAAAAGCGCTATAATCAATTAACGTCTTCAATCTTAGCTTCCAATCGATGAACGAAGAAAAGAAACAGTGGTATGTGCTTCGTGCCATATCGGGTAAAGAGCAGAAGGTGAAAGAGCTGCTCGATGCCGCATGCAAGAATTCGCATCTTGGTGACTATCTTTTTCAAGTTTTGATACCCACTGAGAAGGTCTATGCAACGCGTGGCGGGAAAAAGGTGCTCAAAGAGAAAAACCTTTTCTCTGGCTATGTGTTTGTCCAGGCTCATCTCACTGGGGAGGTTGAAGACCTGTTGCGAAACACTACCAACGTGATCGACTTCGTGCGCTCACGCGATGCGGCCCGCAAGCCGGAGCCCATTCGTGAAGCCGAGATCTCACGCATGCTTGGAGCAGCGCAGACCGACGATGTCGCGGCCGCCGATGATGTGGCCAACGACTTCATCGTGGGTGAAACGGTTAAGGTGACCTTCGGACCTTTCAACGGATTTACCGGCGAAATCGAAGAAGTGAACCGGGAGAAGCGCAAGCTCAAGGTTTCGGTCAAGGTGTTTGGACGCAAAACCCCGCTCGAATTGGACAATTCGCAAGTTGAACGCGAGTAATGAGTGTTGCACGGTGCGATAGGTTACGCATTCGCACTCACACACTCTGAGCTCAATTTAGTTATTCCCTTATTAAATTAAAAACAATGGCTAAAGAAATTGCTGGACAGATCAAATTGCAGATTAAAGGTGGAGCTGCAAACCCTTCACCGCCAGTAGGTCCCGCTCTGGGTTCTAAGGGTATCAACATCATGGAGTTTTGCAAGCAATTCAACGCCCGCACTCAGTCGAAGGCTGGAAAGGTGTTGCCGGTCATTATCTCGTATTATGCCGACAAGAGCTTTGACTTCGTGGTCAAGACCTCTCCCGTTCCCGTGCAGCTCAAAGAGGCTGCCAAGCTCAAGAGTGGTTCTGGCGAACCCAACCGTAACAAGGTGGGTTCGGTCACTTGGGATCAAGTGAAGGCGATTGCTGAAGACAAAATGCCTGATTTGAACTGTTTTACATTGGCCTCGGCTATGAAGATGGTCGCAGGAACAGCCAGAAGTATGGGCATCACTGTAAAGGGTCAATTCCCTGAAAACATTTAAAACTTCAATTGACAATGGGTAAACTTACAAAAAATCAGAAGTTAGCTAACGAGAAGATTGAAGCTGGGAAAAGCTACACCCTTGCTGAAGCCGCTGCGCTTGTGAAGGAAGTCACTTTCACTAAGTTCGACGCATCGGCCGACATAGACGTACGTCTTGGTGTTGATCCTCGTAAGGCTGACCAGAATGTTCGTGGTGTGGTTTCCCTGCCCCACGGAACTGGTAAAATCGTGCGCGTCCTCGCTCTCTGCACTGCCGACAAGGAAGCAGAAGCCAAGGAAGCCGGTGCCGATTATGTAGGTCTCGACGAATATATCGAAAAGATTAAAGGCGGCTGGACCGACATTGATGTGATCATAACTCAGCCACAGAATATGGGTAAACTTGGTCCCTTGGGCCGCATTCTGGGTCCCCGTGGCCTGATGCCCAACCCCAAGAGCGGTACCGTTACTCAAGACGTGGCTAAGGCTGTGAAAGAAGTGAAACAAGGTAAGATCGACTTCAAAGTCGACAAGAAAGGTATAGTACACACCTCGATCGGTAAGGTTTCGTTCACTCCTGAACAGATCAAGGAGAATGCCCAGGCATTCATCAACACCCTGATCAAGCTGAAACCCAACACCGCTAAGGGCACTTATATCAAGAGCGTTTATCTTTCTTCTACCATGAGTCCAGGTATTAAGGTCGATACAAAATCCATCGACGATTAATTTTAAAACTTTAAGGCAACATGAGAAAAGAAGATAAAGCAATACTTATTGAGAAAATCAAGGACACCCTCGCACAATACAGCTGCGTGTATCTCACCGAGACTACCGCTCTGAATGCCGAGAAGACCGTTGATTTGCGCCGTGCCGCTTTCAAGGCCGACGTGAAGATGCTCGTTGTAAAGAATACCTTGTTGAAGAAGGCCATGGAGCAGTCCGACATCGACTACTCGGGTCTTTATCCCGCACTGGTGGGCAACACTACCCTGATGCTGAGCAACACGGGTAACGCGCCTGCTAAACTTATCAAGGAATTCCGCAAGAAGAAAGAGGCTCAGCCCGCTCTGAAGGCTGCCTTCGTTGAGGAGACAGTTTATCTCGGAGCCGATCAGCTCGAGGCCCTCACCGCTATCAAGAGCAAGAACGAACTTATTGCCGACGTTGTGGCTCTGCTGCAGTCGCCTGCTAAGAACGTGATCAGCGCTCTCCAGAGCGGTGGTAACAAGCTCCACGGAATCCTGGAAACCTTATCAAACAAAGAATAATTAAAAACAATCATTAAATCATACTAAAATGGCAGATTTGAAAGCTTTTGCAGAGCAATTGGTTAATCTTTCAGTGAAAGAAGTAAACGAACTCGCTCAAATTCTTAAAGATGAATATGGTATCGAACCCGCTGCTGCAGCTGTTGCAGTTGCTGCTGGTCCCGCTGCTGCTGGTGGTGAGGCCGAGGAAGAGAAATCTTCGTTCGATGTAGTCCTCAAGGCTCCCGGTGCCGACAAACTTAAAGTGATCAAGCTGGTGAAGGAACTCACTGGTCTTGGCCTGAAGGACGCTAAGGACCTCGTTGACAAGGCTCCCAGCCCCGTGAAGGAAGGTTTGGCTAAGGCTGAAGCCGAAGGTCTTAAGAAGCAACTTGAAGAGCTCGGAGCTGAAGTTGAACTTAAATAATATTGCCTGAACATCAGGTAAATAGGTTAAGAATCCTCTCCAAAGGACGATTCTTAACCTTTTGTGTCATAATTTTCTTTTGAGTTCACTTAAAAATTTTTTCAATGTCAGTTTCAAAAAAACCACGAGTAAATTTCGCACGGGTCAAGAATCCATATCCATATCCCGACTTTCTTGACGTGCAATTACAATCTTTCAGAGATTTTCTGCAATTAGATACTCCAACTGAGAAAAGAAAAAACGAAGGACTCTATAAGGTGTTCTCAGAGAACTTCCCCATTGCCGATACGCGCAACAACTTTGTTCTCGAATTCCTTGACTATTTTATTGATCCTCCTCGTTACACCATCGACGAATGTCTTGACCGTGGCCTCACCTATAGTGTGCCCCTCAAGGCAAAGCTCAAGCTGTATTGCACCGACCCCGATCATGAAGACTTTGCTACCGAAGTGCAGGATGTGTACCTCGGCGCAATCCCTTATATGACTGACAAGGGTACGTTTGTGATTAACGGTGCCGAGCGCGTCGTCGTTTCTCAGCTTCACCGCTCTCCAGGCGTGTTTTTCGGACAGAGCATCCACTCTAATGGTACAAAGCTCTACTCTGCCCGTATCATTCCTTTCCGTGGCTCCTGGATTGAATTTGCCACCGACATCAACAATGTGATGTATGCCTACATCGATCGCAAGAAGAAATTGCCGGTGACCACGCTGCTGCGTGCCATTGGTCTTGAGACCGATAACGACATCATCAAGATTTTCGGACTGGCTGAAGAACTCAAAGTAAATAAAACCAATCTTAAGAAAGCCGTTGGGCGTAAGCTCGCTGCTCGTGTGCTCAAGTCGTGGAACGAAGACTTCGTCGACGAAGATACGGGCGAGGTTGTATCCATTGAGCGCAACGATGTGATCATCGACCGCGACACCGTGATCGAGGAAGACAACATTCAGGAAATCCTCGAATCGGGTGTGCAGACCATTCTTGTACATAAGAAAGATGTGAACACCGGCGACTACCAGATTATCTTCAACACGCTCAACAAAGACACCTGTAACTCTGAGAAGGAGGCTATCAACTACATCTACAAGCAGTTGCGTAACGCCGAACCACCCGATGACGCCAGCGCTCGCGAAGTAATCACTAACCTGTTCTTCAGCGAGAAGCGTTATGACCTGGGCGACGTGGGCCGATTCCGCATCAACAAGAAGCTGGGCTTGACCACCGACGACAGCGTGCGTGTGCTCACCAAGGAAGATATCATTGAGATTATCAAGTACCTCATTGGCCTGATCAACAGCAAGACCGATGTTGACGATATCGACCACCTGAGCAATCGCCGCATTCGCACCGTGGGCGAGCAGCTTTACAATCAATTTGGCGTGGGTCTGGCTCGCATGGCGAGAACGATTCGCGAGCGCATGAATGTGCGCGATAATGAGGTATTCACTCCCATCGACCTGATTAACGCCAAAACCATATCGTCGGTGATCAACACCTTCTTCGGTACCAATGCACTCTCGCAGTTCATGGACCAGACCAACCCCCTTGCCGAGATCACGCACAAGCGTCGTGTGTCGGCTCTGGGTCCTGGCGGTCTGTCGCGTGAGCGTGCCGGCTTTGAGGTGCGTGACGTGCACTACACCCACTATGGTCGTCTGTGCCCGATCGAGACACCTGAAGGTCCTAACATCGGTCTGATTTCGTCGCTTTGCATCTATGCAAAGATCAATAAGCTTGGCTTTATTGAGACGCCCTATCGCACCGTGCAGGACTGCAAGGTCGACCTCAACAACGATGATATCGTGTATCTCACCGCCGAGAGCGAAGAGGGCAAGATCATTGCTCAAGGCAATGCCGAACTCGACGATAACGGTACCTTCATCAACCAGAAGGTGAAAGCCCGTCTCGACGCCGACTTCCCCGTGGTCGCTCCCGAAAGTGTGGAACTCATGGACGTGTCGCCGCAACAGATTGCCTCTATTGCAGCCGCCATGATTCCCTTCCTGGAGCACGACGATGCTAACCGTGCGCTGATGGGTGCCAACATGATGCGTCAGGCTGTGCCTCTGCTGCGCAGCGAGTCGCCCATTGTGGGTACTGGCATTGAAGAGCGTCTGGCCTACGATAGCCGCACGCAGATTCAGGCCGAGGGTGCCGGTGTGGTCGAGTATGTGGATGCCGATGTGATTCGCATTCGCTACGACCAGACCGAGGACGAAGCCTTCGTGAGCTTCGACGAACCCGTGGTCACTTACCAGCTGCCCAAGTTCCGCAAGACCAACCAGAGCACTACCATCGACTTGCGTCCGGTGTGCGAGGTGGGTCAGCGCGTGAAGGCTGGCGACATCCTTACCGAGGGTTATTCAACCCAAGATGGTGAAATCGCCCTGGGCCGCAACCTGAAGGTGGCCTACATGCCCTGGAAGGGTTACAACTATGAGGACGCTATCGTGCTCAATGAGCGCCTGGTGCGTGAGGACATCCTCACCAGCGTGCACGTCGACGAGTACACTCTGGAGGTGCGCGAGACCAAGCGCGGTATGGAGGAACTCACCAACGATATTCCCAACGTGAGCGAGGAAGCCACCAAGGACCTCGACGAGCGTGGTATCATTCGTGTGGGTGCCCACATTCAGCCTGGCGACATCCTCATTGGTAAAATCACTCCTAAGGGTGAGAGCGATCCCACTCCCGAGGAGAAACTGCTGCGCGCCATCTTTGGCGACAAGGCTGGCGACGTGAAGGATGCCTCGCTCAAGGCCAATCCTTCGCTCAAGGGCGTTATCATTGGCACTCGCTTGTTTGAGCGTGCCATGAAGAAGAGACGCACCAGGGGCGGCGATCCCGAGATCGAAGAGCTTGACGAGAAATACGGAGCACTTCAGACCGAGCTCCGCAACCAGCTCGTGAACAAGCTGCTCACGCTCACCAAGGGCAAGAAGTCGCTCGGCGTGAAAGACTTCCTCGAGACCGAGGTGATTCCTGCCGACTCGGCATTTGCCGCATCTGTGCTCCAGGAAATCGATTACGAGTCGATTAACGTGAGCCGCTGGACCGACGATGAGCACATCAACGACATGATTCGCACCTGCGTGATAAACTATCTGCGCAAGAGCAAATCGCTTGAAACCGAATTGCGCCGCAAGAAGACTGATAAGTCGATTGGCGACGAACTGCCCGCAGGCATCATGAAGATGGCCAAGGTGTATGTTGCCAAGAAGCGCAAGATTGGTGTCGGTGATAAGATGGCAGGTCGCCATGGTAACAAGGGTATCGTGTCGCGCGTTGTGCGTCAGGAAGATATGCCCTTCCTTGCCGATGGTACTCCCGTCGACCTCGTTCTGAACCCCCTGGGTGTGCCTTCGCGCATGAACTTGGGTCAGATTTTCGAGGCTGTGCTCGGTTGGGCCGGTCGTGAACTCGACGTGAAGTTCGCTACTCCCATCTTCGACGGTGCTTCGCTCGACGACCTCAACGAGTGGACCGACAAGGCCGGTCTGCCTCGTGGTGGACGCACGCAGCTCTTCGACGGTGCCACTGGCGAACCCTTCGACCAGAAAGCCACAGTGGGTGTGACCTACTTCTTGAAACTCGGTCACATGGTCGAGGACAAGATGCATGCCCGCTCCATTGGTCCGTACTCCCTCATCACGCAGCAGCCTCTGGGTGGTAAAGCCCAGTTTGGTGGTCAGCGTTTCGGTGAGATGGAGGTGTGGGCTATCGAAGCCTTCGGTGCTTCTCACGTGCTCCAGGAAATTCTCACCGTCAAGAGCGACGACGTTGTGGGCCGCAGCAAGGCCTACGAAGCCATCGTCAAGGGCGATCCCATGCCGGTGCCTAACATTCCTGAATCTCTCAACGTGCTGCTGCATGAGTTGCGCGGCCTGTGCTTAAGCGTGAAACTTGAATAATAACGTCTTTTTAATACTACAAAAATGGCTTTCAAGAAAGACAATAAAATAAAGAGCAACTTCTCAAAGATCTCTATCGGTCTCGCATCGCCCGACGTAATTCTCGAAAATTCGTTCGGTGAGGTGTTGAAGCCCGAAACCATCAATTATCGCACCTATAAGCCAGAGCGCGACGGCCTCTTCTGCGAGCGCATCTTTGGTCCCGTGAAGGACTATGAGTGCCATTGCGGCAAGTACAAACGCATCCGCTACAAGGGCATCGTGTGCGACCGTTGTGGTGTGGAGGTGACTGAGAAGAAAGTACGCCGTGAGCGCAGTGGCCACATCCAGCTTGTTGTTCCGGTGGCTCACATCTGGTATTTCCGCTCTCTGCCCAATAAGATCGGTTACCTGTTAGGACTTCCCACCAAGAAGTTGGATTCGGTCATTTACTATGAGCGTTACATCGTCATCAAGCCCGGTAACGTCGAAGGCATCCAGAAGTATGACCTTCTGAACGAAGACGAGTACATGGAAGTGATGGAAAAAGTTCCAAGAGAAAACTCCATGCTCGATGACGCTGATCCCAATAAGTTCATTGCCAAGATGGGTGCTGAGGCCATCTACGACCTGCTCGTGGAACTCGACCTCGACAGCCTCTCCTATGAACTGCGCGACCGCGCCAGCCGTGAGAACTCACAGCAGCGCAAGACCGACGCCCTCAAGCGCCTTCAGGTGGTGGAATCGTTCCGTGACTCAAAGGATATCAACCGCCCCGAGTGGATGATTCTCAAGGTCATTCCCGTGATTCCGCCCGATTTGCGTCCGCTCGTGCCTCTGGATGGCGGCCGTTTCGCCACCAGTGACCTCAATGACCTGTATCGTCGAGTCATCATCCGCAACAACCGCTTGAAACGACTCATCGAGATCAAGGCCCCCGAGGTGATTCTGCGCAACGAGAAGCGCATGCTTCAGGAAGCTGTCGACTCACTGCTCGACAACTCCCGCAAGTCAAGCGCTGTGAAGAGTGAGGCCAATCGTCCGCTCAAGTCGTTGAGCGACAGCCTTAAGGGTAAGCAAGGCCGCTTCCGTCAGAACCTGCTCGGTAAGCGTGTCGACTACTCGGCACGTTCCGTGATCGTGGTAGGTCCTGAACTGAAGATGGGCGAGTGCGGTATTCCTAAGGATATGGCCGCCGAGCTCTACAAGCCCTTTATCATCCGCAAGCTCATTGAGCGCGGCATCGTGAAGACGGTGAAGAGCGCCAAGAAGATTG
>JAFZSO010000062.1 GCA_017619355.1 Muribaculaceae bacterium | reverse complement strand
GGGCTGCTACGGTTACTATTTCGCGGTCAGCATGCGAGAGCTGGTCGCCAGCGAAGATGTCGCCAAAGAGGTGTGACTTTAGATAATAGTCATCCTGCGGACAGAAGTCGTAGTTGAATTCCCTGCCCGAGAGCTTGGTCTGGGTCTCTTTTCCCAACTCATAGGCAGCTTTAGCATCATCCCACGCAGCAGGGCGAGTCCAAGGTTTGCCCTCTTGCCACTCGGGTTTCTTGTCTTCTAAAACCTTGCTGAGCACACCCAGCGCATTCAGCGAACGAGGGAATCCAGTGTAGGCATAGAGCTGCGAGAATGCCTCTTTCAGTTCATTAATGGTTACACCGTTGTCAAGTGCCGTGCGCACAGCAGGCTCCAACCGTTCAAGGTCGCCCTGCGCCATCAAGCATGCACACGCCGCCAATCCCTTCTGACGCTCGGTTAGCGTCTGTTCATATACCGTTGCCATAGTCAATATTGCTATTAAAAGTATTGCTAATCGTTTCATGTCATTGGTCGATACTTATCAACGAATAATTGCGGCTTCCAAGGCCTATCTTCTCCGCCCACTCGATAGTGTGGATGCCGTGCTGCTTGTTAATGCGATTGAGCAGGTCGGTAGGGTCATTGGTGGCAGTAACTTTCTGCTGGTTGATGATGTCAACACATGCCTGGTCAAGAGCCACGGGGTCGGTAGAGGCTAAAATGCCGTAGTCCTCAAGTTTCACTGGCGCGGGATGATCCACGCAGTCGCAGTCGATGCTCATGTTGTTCATCACACTGATAAATATTATGCCCTGCTGCCTCTCGAAGTAGTTCACCACAGCCTGTGCAGCGGCAGCCATACTCTCGAGGAATCCATCCTGGTTGCCAATGTATTCGGGAGTCCAGAGCTTGCCCATGTCAAGTTTCTCCATCTTGCCAGCTGAGTGGATATATGCCTTGCCGTTACTACTGGCGCAGCCTATAGAGAGGTTCTTCAGCGCACCGCCATAGCCGCCCATGGGATGACCCTTGAAGTGACTCAGCAGCACCATGAAGTCGTAGTTGGCAATATGGCCTCCCACGATGTCGTACTTGATGTTCTTTTGATCCTTCACAGGAATGCGTATCTCGTCATACTCGTCCATGATGTCCACGGGGAAGTACTTCAGGAAGCCATGTCGCTCAATGACCTTCCAATGGTTGGCCGACGTGTTGCGCTCATCACGCTCATTGCCTGGACCGCTGCCATAGGCTGTATTGCATTCCACGATGGTGCCGTCAACTTCTAACACCAAGTCCTTGATGAGTTCGGGCTTCAGGTAATTTGGGTTGCTGCCCTCACCAGTCGATATTTTTACTGCTACTCTCCCCTTGGCAGGAACGCCAAGCATCTTATATATCCTCACTAATGACTCAGGAGAGATGTCGCGAGTAACATACACCTTGCTTTGCGCCGTCGCTGTAACTGCAACCAGCAAGGTAATGATGGTTAAAAATGATTTTTTCATATCTTTTGTTTTTATACGTAAGTTCAAATAAGTGCCGCACTGTCAACGCCTTGCTCTCCTTGAGATTACCGCTATCAAATAAATTAGATTTACATCACGCCGACTGACGGCTGTGCTTGCGGTATTCTGTTGGAGTCATACCAGTGTAACGCTTGAAATAGCGATTGAAGTGCTGACTGCTTTGGAAGCCAAGGCGGTAGGCGATTTCGGTGATGGTGTCGTCGGTGGAGTGCAGTTCCTCCTTGGCTATGTCGATGACTTTGGTTTGAATGTACTCAACAGGCGTTTTGCCTGTTTCCTTTTTCACAAGGTCGCCAAAGTAGTTCGGTGACAGACAGCATTTGTCGGCAAACATCTTGACCGATGGCAGTCCGTTCATGAATATCGCCTCACGATTGTGGAAATACTCATTAAGCAACTGCTCGAATTGTGCTATCACATTGCGGTTGTCGTCCTCACGGGTGATGAACTGACGGTCGTAGAACCGCATGCAGTAGTCCAGCAGCAACTCGATGTTGCGGCAGATGAGTTTGCGGCTGTGCTTGTCAATGGGCCGTTCTATCTCGGTTCTAATCTTGTTGATGCAGTCGAGATAGATTGCCTGCTCACGTTCCGACATGTGCAAGGCCTCACTTGACGAGTATTGGAAGAAACTGTAGTCGCAGATGTTCTGCCCCAGTGACGTGCCACGAATCAAGTCGGGATGGAAAAGCAATGCCACCACGTCGTGATCCATGCCTGGAATTGGTGTGGATTTCACCGTCTGCATCGGGGCGAAGCTCGTGACCGTGCCGTCGCTGTAGTCATATTCCTTGTGGCCATAGGCCAGCAAGCAGCTGCGCGTGTTCTTCAAGAACATGGCATACACGCCATAGTGCCACGTGGTCTCATTGTCAATGAGATCACGGTTAGGCACGTCTTTGAGATTGCACACCGTCACAAGCGGATGGAGAGTCTCTATGCCCAAGGCATGGTTATACTGGTCAATATTGTCAACTTTGAACATCATCTATTGAATAAACGAGAAATAAGTAAGTTTTATTTGACAATCTTCTTGGTTTCACCGTTTTTGTACTTGACAACATAAATGCCTTTGGGTAACTGGGCAATATTGTTATGTAGAATTGCTATGCCTCTTAGGTCGTAAATGGCCACTATTGTCTTTTCACCATCAAACGACGAAATTCCTGTCACTGCCGAACTTGACTTCTCAAATTTCACCGTCACGTTGCCACTGCCGAGTGCTTGAGCCAATCCTTCAGGGTCATCAACAGCACCGATGCGTGTATAACTATAGCCACTAGTGAATGTCTCGTAAAATAGCACCACGCACGATGAACCGTAGAGCATGATGTCGCCAGCATTGATGGTACCGGGGCTATAGGAGTCTGTGGGCAGTGAGGTGTCGAGATAGCAGTATTTCTCGTTGCCGTTCAGCTCGTTCATGTTGAGCGTGAGGGGCAGCATATTGTAGAATGCGCGTCCTGTCTCGCTATCGGCAACAGTCGCCTCAAAGGTCTTGTTCCCGACAATCACATTGATGGATTGGTCATTTCCTGATTCTTCCACTTCAACGTTTAGCGAGTTTATCCAATCGTTGGCCATAGCATTGATATTTGAACGATTATTATAATCGATGTGTAATGGAGTTCCCACAAAAGTGCTGTTAGGCAATTGGCTATGAGCATCGGTCACAACATTGGTGATGCCACTGCTCCAACTGGTCACAGCCAATGCCACCTGCTTGCCGATGAGCATGTCGGCATGGTTGTGGAGAAACGTAAGCATTGGGTTTGCCATCTTGCCATTCCACAATGGGGTGCAAATGATGACGACATCATAGTCATCAAAACTGTCGACAGCAGTGTTAATCTCGGGCCATACTCCCGCATCGATTTGGCTACGCTCATTGTTGGCATAGGTATAGGTGGTTGAAGATTCGGGACGAGGATACTGACCATGGTCTATCACCTCAATCAAAGTGCCGTTACAGTCAGCGGCAACAGCTTGAGCTAGCGTTTTAGTGACACCACTGTAAGAATAATACACTACCATGCAGCGGGCTTCGGCGGCAGGTACGGTTGCCGCCTGTGCGAAGTGGCCAGTCACAGCCGTAAGTATGAGGCAAGCAAGTATTAGAATTGAGTTTTTCATCGTTAATTAAGATTGGTTTTAAAGAAGTCTGTGATTTTATCAAATGGGATGAAGTTGCCTTCTCCACCATCATATAAGTCGCAGTGGGTGGCGTTGGGAACAATGAGCAGCTCTTTGTTCTCGGGCACGGGGTTGGGTTTTCCCACTGTGTTGTAGCCCTCGGACTTGCCGTCAACCATGTAGTGATAGGCCGCCTCGCCAAAGTAGCGTGAGTGCGCCTTCTCTCCATGCACGACAAGGACTGCAGAGCGAATCTCGTTGATGTAGTAAAGGAAGCGAGTGTTGGCATAAGCTTGTGCGCCTATGACGCGCCAACCGTCATTACTGTTGCCGCTGCGCTTGTGATAGCCGCGCGGTGTCTTGTAATAGGCATGATAGTCCTTAACAAACTGTGGTGCCTCGTCGGGCAACGGATCGATTACTCCTCCGGCCATTGCAGTTGGGTCGGCCAGTCGCTGACGGCTCATTGCCTCACGTGCTGCATGGCGAGACTCCTCTTTGTCTTCGCTGTCGTAGTAGCCGTTGCCGCTCACACGGCTCATGTCGTACATGGTCGAGGTCACAGTCGCTTTGATGCGAGTGTCGGCTGCTGCGGCATTCAGTGCTATGCCTCCCCATCCGCAGATACCCAAGATGCCTATGCGCTCGGCATCCACTTCGGGCAAGGTGCTTAGAAAGTCAACAGCAGCCATGAAATCCTCGGTGTTGATATCGGGCGAAGCGGTGCGACGTGGTTGCCCGCCACTCTCGCCAGTGAACGACGGGTCAAAGGCGATGGTGAGGAAACCGCGCTCGGCAAGAGTTTGTGCGTATAGTCCTGAGCATTGCTCCTTAATGGCACCAAACGGACCGCTCACTGCTATTGCTGGGAGTTTGCCCTCGGCGTTGATGGGCATATACAAATCGGCTGCCAGCGTGATGCCGTAGTTGTTTACGAAAGTCACCTTGCGGTGGTTAACTTTGTCACTCTTGGGGAAAGTCTTGTCCCATTCCTGAACCAGTTGCAGATTTTCTTTTACAATACTGTTAGCCATAGTCTGATGGTTTTGTGCGGCGACGCCAAGCGAAACCGCCATTAAAATTGTTGTGAGAATTATCTTTTTCATGATTTGCAATGTTTTTACAACTGCAAAATTATAGACAATCATCAACGTGTGTTGTGACCATTTTACGGAAAAATGTGCACAGATTACGGAATGTTATTTAATCCAAATCGGTCATTAAGCGACTATAGGTTATTTCTTAGCGAGCAGACGAGATCCCCCTGCGTCCCAATAAATAATCCTGAGCCACACCAGTCCATCTGTATAGCAAATATATGATGTCATACTTAGGCATCAAATCCGTAGGGAAGACAAAAATTAAAACCCTATATCACTCAGCCATTTGTCTATCTCGTCATGTTTCTTGTCCATGTCTTTACCACCCTGCTCTTGAGTGACTACGCATATTCCGTCGCAGTGGTCGCTGTTGGGGGTGGCTTTCACGATATCATCAAGTGTTGACGATGGACCGCTATAGGCGGTGCAGAAGGGAATTACGGTCTTACCCTTAAAATCATAGCTCTCAAGGAAGGTGTAAACTGGCATTGGCGCTGTGTACCACCACACGGGCACCGCAACAATCACCACGTCGTATTGCGCCATGTTTTCAACCTTTCCCTTAATTGCAGGACGATCTCCTGCCTCTTTTTCGGCCTTGGCCTCTTCGGTACAAGGTTCATATTCGGTTGAATAGGGTTTCTCCCTAACAATCTCAAACATGTCGGCACCAAGCCTCTCGGCAATATATTTTGCCGCCTCACGAGTGTTGCCGCTCCAAGAAAAGTAAGCGACAAGGATTTTCTTGTTAGTCTCAATTTTCTTTGCCCCCTCCTTATTGGAGTTGCATGCACTGAGGCTCAAAACTGCCAGCAGCGACACTGCGATTAATGATAAAATCTTCTTCATGATGTTATTATTGTATTGTAAACATTAAAACTTATTGACCAATTCTTGAATTTTGCTGAGTATGGCATCGGTTTTCTGCTCATCAATCTTGGCTGAGACAAAGCCTAGATTCTCCACTTGCCAGTAATTGCAGATATCACGAACCTCGGCAATTGCACCGTCATAAACATTGGGCGAATAGGACGACATCAGTAATGCTATCTTTTTCACTTTAGCTGGTGCGTTTACGCAGTACATGCGCTGGATGGGGGCCTGAATCTGGGCGCAGAGAGTGAAATAGTAGATGGGGGCAGCAAGCACCAGCGCCTCGGCCTCTGCCATCAGCGGATAGAGCTCCTGCATGTCGTCCTTCTGGATGCATGTGCCATTGCCTTTAGTATGACAGTACTCACAAGCCAAGCAGCCTGCAATCTTCTTTTTTGCCACATTAACCAGTGTTACCTGATGACCTGCTGCCTCGGCAGCGTTCTTAAACTCTTCCGCCATCCAAGCGGTGTTTCCGTTGGCTCGTGGCGAGCCTTGTAAAATAAGTATATTCATAATTTTTATTTTTATAGTTAGACTTTTATTATCTATATTCCGCATGATTTCCATCACTATTTTCTGATGTACTGATTCTCACTTTCAGGCGACTCTGCACTTGAGTAACGTTCCACAGTCATGTGAAGGTCATACTTTTCACGCAGCTTTGTGATGGTTTCCATCATAGGCGAAGCGTGATGCTTGTCAATAGCTTCCTGACTTTCCCAGCTGTCAATGAGCAAGATAGTTTCAGGGTCATCCATCGACTGATAATACTCATACCTAAGATTGCCTTCTTCAGCCCTTATGGCATCTACAGTGCCACTGGAAATCATCTCTTCGACAAACTTTCTGGCATTGCCATCAGTACCTGTGTATCGCAAATTTACAGTGATTGACATATTCTGTTTTTGTTTATCTCCGCTACATCCTGCCAATAGCAAAAAAACGGACAGTATTAATAGGTATCGCTTCATTTTATCATCCGTAAGTCTCAATCAGATATTTCACGAAATTCATGTCGCTGAAGTTGACGGTGCCAGTGTCGTGCTGGTTCATTGTGGAGATTTGTGTCATTTCTTCGTCGGTCAGTTGGAAGTCGAAGATGTCAAGGTTTTGCACCATGCGCTCTTTGTGGGTGCTCTTGGGGATGGCAATAATGCCACGCTGTGTGAGCCAGCGTAGAGCCACCTGCGAAGCAGTCTTGCCGTACTTCGCGCCGATGCCTGCCAGCAGCTCGCTCTTGATGATTCCGTCAACGCCTTGTCCGCCAAGCGGCCCCCAAGCCATCATGTTGCAGCCCGTCTCGGCAAGCAGCGGCTCAATGCCACGCTGCTGAATCAGTGCGTTGCATTGCAGTTGGTTCACCATGGGTTTCACATCCACATAGTGGTGGAAGTCGAAATAACGAGCCTCCTGGAAGTTGCTCACGCCAATAGCCCGAACCTTGCCGTCGCGGTAGGCGTTCTCCATAGCACGCCATGTTCCGAACACATCACCATAGGCCTGGTGGATGAGCAGCAAGTCCACATAGTCAGTTTGCAACTTGCGCAGACTCTCGTCGATGCTACGGGCCGCTTTCTCCTCGCCTGAGTTGCTTATCCACACCTTTGTTACAAGGAATATATCTTCGCGCTTGATGCCGCTTTTCTTTATGGCACGGCCCACGCCTTCCTCGTTGGCATAGGCTTGCGCCGTATCAATAAGCCGATATCCCACGCTTAGCGCATCGCTCACGCATCGTTCGCACTCATCGGGCGAAACTTGAAACACTCCGTAGCCAAGAATTGGCATACGCACGCCGTTGTTTAATACTACCTCTTTCATTGCTCTTGTCTTATTTTAATCCGTTAAGCCATTTTTCTACCTTGGCCCTGCCTGTGCGTACCTCATGACCATAAATCGCAAACTCGCCCTTTACGGTGGCTTTTGGGAAAGCCTTCTTCACATCGCGTGCGCATGATGCCAGTCCACTGCCCTCATGGGTGGTAAAAGGAATCACCGTCTTGCCGTCGAGGTTGATGTCACGGAACAGAGTGAACATCACTTGCGGATAGGTGCCCCACCACACAGGACCGCCAATGAAGACGGTGTCGTACTGAGACAAATCGGGTGCCTCACCTTCGTAGGGAGGCAGCTCGCCATTGTCGGCCTCTTCCTGCGCCAACTCAATGAGCGGTTTGTAGGCCATCCCGTCATATTTGTGGGTGACGATTTCATACTGGTCGGCACCTGTGATTTCACTGATGTAGTCGGCAACGATTTTCGTGTTGCCCACTTCAATATTTCCCACTGCATAGTTATCGCCAGCATGGGAAAAGAAAATTACTATTGATTTGTTCATTGTTTTATTATTTGATGATTTGACTTCTTGTTTGTTCTGCGCGTTGCAGCCCGTTGCAGTCAGCAAGGCAGAAAAGGCGAGGATAATTGATTTGATGTTCATATTTTTTTCGATTAATGTTTTTGATACTGCAAAATTATGGCGAAATTTAGAAATAAAAACAACCCAAAATGGGGTAAAACTTTCACTTTTTTCGGTTTTTACTTGTCCGATACGAAATAATGCCCTAATTTTGCGCCATGCAAAGACAAGAGATAAGCCAGAGCGACTTCGTTTTCACCGAAGATTTCGCTGAATGTTGCAGTGAGAAATATGCCGACTACTGCCTTCATATTTTGTGCCTGAAAGGTGCGGCAAGATTTGCCGAAGGTGAGACCATCTTCAACGTGATAGGCGGTGACGCCATCATTAAGTCATCAGGAAAGCCAATTACCATCATCCACTGTTCCAAAGATTTCAGCATCAAAGCCTTGCTAATCTCGTGGACTTATCTGTATGCCAACACTCCGCAGAGTAGCTACAACACTATTGGGGCGGTTTCCACATCGCAGAACCCAGTGATGCCTATGCAAAGAGCAGACCTCGACCGCTGTCTGCTGAACTTTGAGGAAATCCGCCGTCGGTTGGATCAGCCCTATCACAACTTCTTCGCCGACGTGATGCGTCGTGCCGTAGAGACAATGATTCTCGACTTCTACGACATTCACGCACGAATGACCCACCAGAACATCAAGGGCGTGAGCCAGGCATCGCGCATCCTCCAACGGTTTGTCACTTTGCTGCAAGATGGCCTTTACAAAAAGGAAAGAAGCGTCGAGTACTATGCCTCACGCCTCTTTATCACCCCCAAATACCTGAGCGAAGCCTGTGTCGCCGTCAGTGGCTACAATGCCAGCAGTTGGATAGAGTATTATATCACACAAGAGATTGCTCACCAACTGAATGACTGTTCAAAACCGCTCATCGACATAGCATACGAACTGAATTTCTCGTCGCCATCTTACTTGAGCCGCTACGTCAGGCGAATCTTTGGCTGCTCGCCCAGCGAGTACCGCAAGCGTCTGAAGTAACTATAAAAATAGCCATCGTTGAAGTGACTTTTTATTGCCATATAAAAATTGTTTTCGGTTTCTATTGGCAAACTTACTCCTAATGTTTCTTATGACAAAAGACAGAAAAATAATGCTGACCGTCATCCCGTAGACTCCCAGATTATTTACAGGGCAACAGACGATGTGGTCAGC
>JAFZSO010000061.1 GCA_017619355.1 Muribaculaceae bacterium | reverse complement strand
GATACACCCCCTTGCCCTGCCACGGGCTATTCAATCAAAAAAAGAGGCGAGCATCGAAACTGAAATACTGTGAGCTTTGGTGGGATTCTTGCCGGGATTGAATATCCCTTGCCCTGCCACGGGCTATTCAATCAAAAAAGAGATGGGCTTCGAGTCTTGAAAGCAAGCTTTCAGTCTCTTTTCCCATCTCTTTTTTGTGATTCCGCCGGGATTCGAACCCGGGACCCACAGCTTAGAAGGCTGTTGCTCTATCCAGCTGAGCTACGGAACCAGATTCCTTGCATTTGACTGTTATCGTGACAGATAACTCTCCAAACCAAGCATCTTTCTGAAAAAGCGTTGCAAAGTTAATACTTTTTCGTCACTTGACCAAAAATAAATGACCAGTGAATGAAAAACCCCTGTGATAAAAAACAAATCAAGTAAATTGCTGGAGAGTTGCGGTGAGGGTGGCGGCATCCTGGACACCGGCACCGCGCCACACCATCTCACCGTTCTTGAAAATCATGAGGGTAGGAACTGCCTGAATGCGATACTGCATGGCAAGTTCTTCGGCTTGTTCCACGTCGATCTTGATGAGGGTGGCGCTGTCGCCCACCTTGGTTTTCACGTCTTCGAGAATGGGGTGCATCATTTTGCACGGTCCGCACCAGGTGGCATAGAAGTCGACCAGTACGGGCTTATCGCCTGAGATAAGTTGCTGAAAATTGTTCATAGTTGTTACTGTTTTTATGTTATGTTCAGTAACATAGCAAAAATCGTTCCAAATGACGGGGCTTACTCAGGGGTGGGATCGTGGGCAAAAGTGGTGGTAATGGTGTAGGTAGTGTTGGGTTTGAGTTTGCTGGTGAAGCGTACGGTCTGGAAACCCTTGTTCTTGTACTCGTAGTCGGTGGGCGGTGTGGCATCGCTTATCTCGCAGGTGACGGGTGCGTCGAAGTCCATCTTGAGCCGCATCGATTTCTTGCCTGACTCGAGGAGCACCTCCTTGTCGCTGACGCGTGTGGCGGTGGCTTTAGTGATGAGGTTCCAGGTCATGATGGTGGCATCGTCGGTCGTGATGTGGTCGGTGATAACCACTTGGCTCATGTCCTTGAGGGCATAAGATCGCGTGTAGGAATGAATCTGGTTGCCATAGACGGGTTTGAGGTTAGCCATGAGCCACATGTTCATGGGGTCGTTGCCCGAGTCGACGATGGTTGCAGTGCCCGACACCACTTGCTTGGCCTGGTTAAAGGTGACGAGATTGTGGTTATTGGCGTTATAGCGGTAAATGTCCCATCGGGTGGAGCTTTGCGAGAAGTTCCAAACATTCACTTTCTTTTTCTCGAGGGTATAATAGTTCTCGATGCCCATATCGGCCGCCCACGTGACGCCTTGCGACTCGATGATGAAACTGCCGGCATCCATGTGTCCGTGTGAGACAGAAGGTCTGCCGAGCTTCACGCCCAGAAAGAGGGCATTGCGGTCGGTCCAGGAGGTGCGCATGGCGGCGACGGGATTGCTGCCGCCACCCATCCACATGAGCTGCGTGGGTGCTGGAACCTGCTTGGTGGGTACTGAAGAACCCCACAGCAGAATGGTGGGAGCCAGTCGATTGCTCCTGAGGTGCGATGGGGTGCGCTGCTTGATGATTTTGATATCGTTGTAGAGCAGGGTGGTGTCGCCGGTGTGCTTGAAGAACCAGAACTTGACGGGCATGATAGCCGCAGTCTGGTCGTTGTCGCTGTAATTGAACGGATTGAGGGTGGGGGTGAACATGTGCAGGTGATACTGGCCCGAGTTCATGAATCCTGGCGATTGGCTAAGTCCATAGTCAGTGCCGAGGGCTTTCTGCAGAGCTTCGATGAAGAGCACGGTGAAGTCGGTGCCGTATTCCCAGTACATGACACCCTCAGGATAAACTCCATCGGGGGCATACTCCTTCATGGCAATGGGCACATTCTGGATGGCACGGTTGACTACGCTCGCCGCCAGGTTGCGGTCGTCTTCCCACACGGCGAGTGCGCCATATACCATGCCGGCATGGCACACGGGGTTCCAGTTGTTCGACATCTTGTTGAACGATTTCTCGTATTGCGGATCAAAAGAAGGCTTGAGTCCCTTATTGATGATGGCGTTGCGTATTTTTTTGCGCTCGTTTTTGCTCAGTTTGTCGTAGATCCAGTCGTAGGCGATGGCCACACCCAGGGTCATCTCGGCCACATCCAGGAAGTGCGACGGATTCCAGTCGCTGAAGTCGCAAGCCGCCAGCACCTCTTTCTTGAGGCCTCGCAGCACCTCTTCGTTGCCTGTGGTGCGATAAATGTAGCTCATGATGAAGAGGCGGCGCAGGTATTCGCGTGAGACAGAGAGCAGTCGCCTACCCGAAAGAACCCGCTCTTTGGGCTCCATTTGGATGATTTTCTCGGCCTCTATGCCCAGTAAAGCCTGCACACTGCTCCAGGTGCGGTCGTTCTGGATGTTGTTGAGCAGAGGCTTTTCCTCGCCTTTGAGCATGAGGAGCCTGGGGTGGGAGGGGAGTTTGACATTGGTCGAGACCTGTGACTGATATTGAGCCGAGGCGGTTGCTGTGCTGCCCACTATGAGGAGAATTGCCAGGGAGGCAGTGAGGAGAAATCGACTTGTTTTCATGAGATGTGTGCTGTGAATAGTGAATGGAAATGAGAGGGTGTTCAGGCGTCGTCTTCAGGACTGTTGTTGCCAAGCCGTTTTTCAACAGGACCGAGCAACCAGTTGAATGCTAAGGTGAAAGCATAAGAGAATGTGGCGAAGAAGACGGCTGTAACGCCTGCATAGTAGAGTCCGGCAGTGAATGTTACCACCATGATGACGATGAGCATGAAAGCGAGCACGATGCTCATTAGGCGCTTGGTTCGGGGATTCTGCAGCACGGGTTTGACAGGGGTCTTCTTGCCCAGGGCAACGGCCAGTGCCGCCAGTCCCAGTGCCAGTGCCGCCACAACGAATGGGGAGTCGATGGCCATGGTGGTTACTGAGGCAATGAAAATGACCAGTGCCAAGATGCGCTTGACAGTGAGATACTCGTCGTTGTTGGTGAGCCAGTCGTAGAAGCGCTGATTGTCGAAGTCAAGTTTTTCCATCTGCAGCAGGTCGGCACCCAGCATGAAAGCCAGCAGCGCGAGTCCAGCTACCAGAAACAAAATATAGATGATAGTTGCCACAGTCATATTTCTTAAGAGTTGCAGTTAAACTCATATCGGCATTAAACCGAAGTGATGTATATTTCAAATTACAAAAATAGTAAAATCATAGAAAAAACTGAAAAACATTTCCCATAAAATGAATAATTGAATTATTTCTTGGAAAATGTAGTCTAAATATGAAATAAATGATTAATTTTGTAAATTTGATAGAAAGAAGCTAAACTAGAACGATATGTTAAAGCGTTTTATATTGATAGTTTGTGGCTCGTTCGTGGGCGCATTTCTGGCATTAATGGTGTTTATGCTGACTGCCGTGTTGCTGAGTGTGGCCATGATGAACATGGGTAAAGGCCACAAGGTAACCGACAAGTCGGTGCTGCATCTGTGCCTTGAGGGCGTAATTGAAGAGCGTGCCGGCGAGGAGCAACTGGGAGTCATGGACCTGATACAGGGCGGTGGCATGACCTACATGAGCCTTGAGGAAACCCTTCAGGCTCTAGACGTGGCTAAGACTGATGACCGCATCGAGGGTGTGCTCATCGAGTGCAATGGCGTGAGTGCAGCCCCCGCCACACTGCGCCAGGTGCGTCAGGCCGTGCGTGATTTCAAGAAAAGCGGCAAATTTGTGTATGCCTATGCCAACGAGGGCTATGAACAGGCCGACTACTATGTGGCCTCGATTGCCGACAGCGTTCTGTTGAACCCCATCGGCCTTGTCGATGTGCATGGTTTGGCATCGGTCACTCCCTACTTCAAGAAACTGCTCGACAAGGTGGGAGTGGAGATGCAGGTGGTGCGTGTAGGTACCTATAAGAGTGCCGTTGAGCCCTATATGCTCGACAGCATCAGCCCCGCCAACCGTGAACAGCAGGAACTGTACTTGGGTAACATCTGGACTACCATGGCCAGCGAGATGGCCGCGTGCCGCAAGTTGTCGTTGAGTTCATTCAACGCCCTTGCCGACAGCGTGCTGCTTACCATGACGACCGACAAACTCATAGCCAACCACCTGATTGACCGTACTTGCTACAGGCATGAACTCGACAGCCGTCTGAAGCAGTTGTGCGGCTTGGACGAAGACGACGATTTGCGTCTGGTGAGCATCAGTGCCCTTGCTTCGAACTATGAATACAAGAAAGGCGGCGACGGTGACATTGCCGTGGTGTATGCCGTGGGTGAGATCGATGGTGGCAGCGGCGGCATCGACTCTGAGAAGATCATAGAGACCGTAGAGAATCTCATGAAGGACGATGACGTGAAGGGCATGGTGTTCCGTGTCAATTCACCTGGTGGTAGCGCCTTTGGTTCTGAACAGATTTGGGAAGTTCTCGAACGGTTCAAGAAAACCGGACGACCCCTGGCCGTGTCGATGGGCGACTATGCCGCATCGGGTGGCTACTACATATCGTGCGGAGCCGACCGCATCTTTGCCGACAGCACCACCATCACCGGCAGCATAGGTGTGTTTGGCGTGATACCCTGCTTTGAGGAACTGGTGCAGAACAAGCTGGGCGTGAATGTGAGTGTGGTGAAGACCAACAAAAATGGCGAGATGGCTTCAATGGGCTTGCTGTCGAAGAAGTTCACTCCCATGCAGCTGGCAGCCATGCAGAACTATGTGAACCAGACCTACGAACTGTTTACCAAGCGCTGTGCCGATGGCCGTCACTTGCCTCAGGACAGCATCAAGAAGATAGCCGAGGGCCGTGTGTGGGATGCCAAGAGCGCAATGGAACGCAAGCTGATTGACGCCTACGGTTCGCTTGACGATGCCATTGCCTGGGTGGCACAGAAGGCCGGACTCAGTCCCGACAATTTTGGCGTGATAACCGCACCCGCCATTGAGATGAACTGGCGCACCATGCTCACATCGTTTGCTTCGATGAAGGTGGAGACGAGGCTCAAAGAGGAGATGGGTGTGTTCTATGAGTACTACCATCAGTTGCAGGCCATCCTGAACCGTCGGCATGTGCTGTGCCTGATGGAGTATTCTGAAATCAAATAACTCCCAATAGAAAGGAATACCAAAACCCAACAGATAGATTCACAACTGCCACATGAGCCAGAAAAGATTTGATTTTTCTAAAATATTGAACCGCCAGCAGCGCAAGAGCATCATGAACGGGATACTTACTCCCTTCTCATGGTTCTACGGTGCAGGTGTGTGGCTGCGCAACACGGCCTTCAATCTGGGCATCCTGAAACAGGAGAGCTTTGATGTGCCGGTGGTGAGCGTGGGCAACATCACGGTGGGTGGCACTGGCAAGACACCGCATGTGGAGTATATCGTTGAGGCTTTGTGTCAGCAGTATAACATAGGCGTGCTGAGTCGTGGCTATAAGCGCAAGACTAAAGGTTTCATCATGGCTCGCGACACGCTCACATCGAAGGACTTGGGCGATGAACCCTATCAGATTTACAGGAAATTCAATGGACTGATTACACTGGCTGTGTGCGAGAGCCGCCGCAAGGGCATCAAGGAGATGCTGAAGGTGAACCCCGACATCAACCTGTTTGTGCTCGACGACGCCTTCCAGCACCGCTATGTGAAACCCAAGGTGAACATTGTGCTGGTCGACTACAACCGGCCCCCTTATAACGACAAGCTGATGCCTCTGGGCACACTGCGTGAACCCTACGATCACATTCTGAAAGCCGATATGGTGGTGGTGACCAAATGCCCGAGCGACATCAAGCCTATTGAGGTGAAACTGGTGAAGGACAAGCTTGAACTGTTCCCGGCTCAAGACCTGTTCTACTCCAATGTGCGCTATGCCAATCCCGTGCCGGTGTTCCCCATCAAGAACCAGTTGCTTACGAGCCTGACCTGGTTGCAGCCCGATGACCTGATTCTGGGCTTGACAGGTATCGCCAATCAGCGGCCCTTTGTGGTGTATCTGCGTCAGTTTCAGTGCAAGGTGAAGGTGATTCACTATGACGACCATCACGACTACACGCGCGATGACTTCCGCTACATCTTCAAGGTGTTCAATGAACTCGAGGGCCGCAGGAAGTTCATCATCACCACCGAGAAGGATGCTGTGCGCATCCTGAACAACCCCTATTTCCCGATTGAGATGCGTGAATATATCTATTACATACCCATCAAAGTGGGATTCCTGAACAACAACGACGATCACGACTTTATCCCCACACTGGTGAAGCGCATCAATGCGTGATGGTGGCAGCCTTCTCGCTTATCAAGTTAACTAAAAAAACACATACTCGCTATGAAAAAAGACGTAAACTGGCTTGAAATGATTCAAGAAACAGCCCGATGGATCCAGAACCGTGTGGGCGGCGAAATGCCAAAGACCGCTATTATCCTGGGTACCGGACTGGGCGAACTGGTGACTCATATCGACATCAAGGAATCGATTCCCTACAAAGAGATACCTAACTTTCCTGTATCGACGGTCGAGGGTCATTCTGGCCGTCTGATTTTCGGTAATTTGGGCAGCAAATACATCATGGCCATGCAAGGCCGTTTCAACTACTATGAGGGCTATAGCATGAAGCAGGCCACCTTCCCGGTGCGCGTGATGAAGGCGCTGGGCGTGAAGACGCTCTTTGTGTCGAATGCTGCCGGTGGCATGAATCCCGAGTTCAAGGTGGGTGACCTGATGATTATCACCGACCACATCAACCTGTTCCCCGACCACCCGCTTCGTGGTGTGAATCACTCGGAACTGGGCCCGCGCTTCCCCGCCATGAACGAGGCCTACAGTCGCCGTCTCATCGAGAAGGCCCGCGAGATTGCCAAAAACGAGAACATCCGCCTCATGGAGGGTGTGTATGTGGGCACACAAGGCCCCACCTTCGAGACGCCGAGCGAGTATCGCTTCTTCTACCGCATAGGCGGTGATGCCGTGGGCATGAGCACTGTGCCCGAAGTGATTGTGGCACGCCATGGTGGCATGGAAGTGTTTGGCATGAGCGTGATCACCGACTTGGGCGGCGAGGGTATCTTTGTGGATGTGTCGCACGAGGAGGTGCAGAAGGCTGCAGCCATGGCCGAACCCATCATGAGTCATGTGATGCAGGAAATCATTAACCAGTTTGAGGAACTCTAAAGCCAGCAAAATGCCTATCAACGAAACTGAAATCTCCACCATCGGTGAGTTTGGTCTCATCGACAGGTTGACTAAAGACCTTCCCATCAAAAACGCTTCTACGCAGGTGGCTGTGGGCGACGATTGCGCAGTGCTTGACTATGGCGACAAAAAAACACTTGTGACAACCGACTTGCTGCTCGAGGGCATACACTTCGACCTGACCTATGTGCCCCTGAAGCACTTGGGTTACAAAGCTGCGGTGGTGAACTTCAGCGACATCTATGCGATGAACGGCACACCACGGCAGATAACCGTGTCGCTGGGCATCTCCAAGCGGTTCACCATTGAGCACATCGACGAGCTCTATGCTGGCATCCGTTTGGCATGCGAGCAATATGGTGTGGACCTGGTGGGGGGTGACACGAGTGCCTCGGTTACTGGATTGCTCATCTCCATCACTTGCATTGGTGAGGGCGAGGAAGGCAAAATCGTGTATCGCAGCGGTGCGACCGACACCAATCTGGTGTGCGTGAGCGGCGACTTGGGTGCCGCCTACATGGGTCTGCAACTGCTGGAACGTGAGCGGATGGTGGGAAAAGACGACCCCGATTTCCAGCCCGACTTTGCTGGCAAGGAGTATTTGCTCGAACGCCAGTTGAAGCCCGAAGCGCGCCGCGATGTGATTGCCGAATTGCGCGAACTGGGCATCCAGCCCACCGCCATGATGGATGTGAGCGATGGGCTTTCGAGCGAACTGCTGCACATCTGCAAGGCAAGCAATGTGGGATGCCGCATCTATGAAGACCGCATTCCCATCGACTACCAGACGGCAATCATGGCCGAGGAATTGAATATGAACCTTGTGACGGCGGCTATGAACGGCGGAGAAGACTATGAACTGCTCTTCACCGTTCCGCTCACCGACCATGAGAAGGTGCAGCAAATGAAGACCGCACGCCTCATCGGTCGCATTACCAAGCCCGAGTTGGGCGCCTGCCTTGTAACCCGCGACGACAATGAACTGCCGCTCAAGGCACAGGGCTGGAATGCCTTCGACAAACAATGATGGCTCTTTGCCGCATGTATGAAACAAGAAACTGAAGAAAACGATGGATAACAGACAACTCCTCTCGCATCTCACCCAGAAGTTGGGACGAAACCGCACCGACGTGAACCGTCTGCTCGATGCATTGGCAGCCGTTTTGGCAGAGCGTTGCGGCGAACTTGACAGCATTGCAGTGCCGGGTTTCGGCACTTTCACGGGCGAGAAAGTGAACGAATGTGTGGTGACCGATAGCGAAACAGGCCGCCGCACACTCATGCCCCCCAAGGTGCAACTGAACTTCACCATGAGTCATGTGCTGAAGAACCGTTTGAAAAACGAGTTGAACCCCTCTTAATGCACAACGACTATGGACAAGAAGTTGACAATCATAGAACTTGCCGAACAGGTGGCTGCCAAGGCTCAGACCACCAACCGCATGGGCGAACTGTTCTTGAAAGAATTGTTTGCCACGGTGGCACAGGAACTCATTGAGGGCCACAATGTGGAAATCAAGAGTCTGGGCAACTTTGTGTTGAGCGAGGGCAATGGTGCCGATGAACCGAATGTTGATTTCACACCAGCTCAAGCGGTAGCCGAGGCAGTGAATCAGCCCTTCGCCCAATTCACACCCCTGGAGTTGAGCGACGACATCACCCCCGAACAGTTGCAGCAACTCATTGAGATAGAGCCTGCTCCTGATACTCCTGCTCTTGATGAGGAACCTGTTCCAGAAGAACCTGTTATTGAAACCCCTGCTCCAACTGTGGAGCTAGAACCAGAACCAGAGTTTGAACCCGAGGCGGTAGTTGAGGAACCTGTGAAGCCTGTAGCTGCTGCACTTTCAGAGCCCTCCGAGTCCTCCGAGCCCTCTGAGCCCTCCGAGTCCTCTGAGTCCTCTGAGTCCTCTGAACCAACCGAACCACAAGCACCCTCATTGAATGAGGCCGATGTGCGAAAGGTGGCGAAGAGCAGTCTGCTTAAGGGCATCGTGGTGGGTGCGCTGGGCGCCTTGTTACTCACTACGCTGCTGTGGATACTGTTTGGCCCCAAAGGGGTGTTTACTGGCAGTGAAACAAATAAGACTGAGACGGTAACTGCCGACACGGCCGGCACTCAACTGGCAACGCCAGCTATCTTCAAGGCAAGCAAGCCGCAGCCGGCAGAGCCCAAGAAGGAGATACCCGTGATACGCGACACCGTGACCGCCAAGCGGCCACTCACAGTGATTGCCCGCCATCACTATGGCAATGAGTTCTTCTATGTGTATATCTATGAAGAAAACAAGGACCGCATTAAGGATGTGAACAACATTGCTCCAGGCACCGAGGTCATTATTCCGCTTGCCTCGAAGTATGGTTTCGACCCCAAAGACCCTGAGAGCATCAAGCAGGCACAACTCAAGTCAATGGAACTCAACAAGGGGCATTGACGCAATAAAAAGCTTAAGAATTGTCAGGTTCGGCGGCGATGGAAATATCGTCTTCGGGCCACTGATAGGTGTGAGCCGTTTGTTCTGATGTCGGCGCATTGAGTTTGAGCAGGATGCGGCTCAAGGTGAGCGACAGCTGCTGCAAGGTGTCCATTCGTTTTGCCTTGGCGAGGTCACACTCCCAGAGTGTGATCACATACCAACCCATAGCACTCAGTTTTGCTCGATTCTTCTCGTCACGCTCGCGGTTGCGGCGCACTTTCTCTTGCCAGAACTGGCTGTGGGTCTTGGGGCGTGTTGCGAGGCGGCAATTCTCGTGGCCATGCCAGAAACAGCCGTTTACGTTAATCACGGTGTGATAACGGTGCAGCACAATGTCGGGGGTGCCTGGCAGGCGACGCACATGCAACCTGTAGCGGAAACCCTGATGCCAGAGCCAACGCCTGACAAGCATCTCGGGTTTGGTGTCCTTGCCCTTGATGCGGCTCATGCAGCGATGACGCTGTTCGGGTGTCATTCGGTCGGTCATGACGCAAATGATGGTCGGCTACTGAAAAAATCAGGTCAGAGGGGTACAACGAGCATGGGCACCTCGCTCTGCAGCAACACGCGGTGGGCAATGCTGGGATTGAACAGGCGCGAGAAAATGCTCTGCTTCTTGTTGGGAATTGCGATGAGGTCCACCTTGTTGTTGGCCATGAAATTTTCAAATTCCGTGAGATTATCTACTTCAATGGATATGTTTTCCAGCGTGAATTCGTTCTCAGGATAATGCTCGTCGCAATACTGCAGGAACTGTCTTGATGCCCGCTTGGCAAGTGCCTTGTTCTTGCGGTCGACAACAGGCAGGATGGACACTTTCATGCCCTTGACCTGCATGAGCCGTGCGAACCTTTCGAACGAGAGGATGTCGCGCTGATTCAGGCTGCTGAAGAACAACACATGGTGAATGGACGACAGGTCGTCGATAGAGAGGTTCTTGGGTATGGTGAAGATGGGGAACTTGCCGGCATCGAGCACCTCGGCAGTAACACTGCCCAGCGAGGCTATGGCACGACGGTTGTTGCCATGCGTGCCCATCACAATGAGTTTAGCATCGTTTTCAGCTGCACACTCCAGAATCTTCTCTTCAGGCAAGCCTTCTACCACCTTGGTCTGGAACATGACATTATCTAGAGTGCCTTTCGATATCTCTTCTTCCACCTTGGCACGGAACAGTTTCATCTGCTCTATGGCCTTGGTCTTGACCGACTCCTCGTCGGCACGCTCGCCGTTGTCATATCGGTCACTGCCAAAGGGCATAATGAAACGATATCGGTCACTCATATAAGCATGGAGCAATATGGCCGATGTGCCCGACTTGAGCGCAAAGGCAAACCCCACCTTGCACGCCTTCAGGCTATAGGGCGAGAAGTCGACGGGAATCACCACCCTGTTTTTGATGGCATGGCGTTTAGGGGTTTTAACGGTTCCTTCCACAACTTTCAGGGCCGCAGGCAGGTCTTTCTCGTGAATGCGCACGCGCACCCCTGTCGAGACCACTGGCAACTCGAGGTTCACATTGTGAAGAACGGCCTCAATCCCTGCCTTCTCGAGTTCGTTCTTGAGCGAAACAGCGAAGTCATAACTGTGTATGGCAAGCGTTATGAGTCGATTGGGGTCATTATTTTTGTCCATTGCTTATAAAAGTGTTTTTAATAGAAAAACAACATCATTTGTTTTCCTCGAGAATCTCGAGAGCCATTTCCAGTATTTCGGGGTCGTCGAGCACCACAATGCCGCCGTCGGGTCCCGGCTCGATGTGTACGCCCAAGTTTGTCCCGAAATCGTAGTTTGCACCGCCAAAGTAGTTCCTCACTGTCTGTACACTTAAATTCAACTTGTCGGCAATGTCGTGAATTGATCCATCTGGCAGGCTGTCTTTAATTCGCCTAAGTTCATTAAAAGTAATGATTTTGGGCATGCTATATGTCATTTAGGGGGTTAATATTCAAATATTATGCTAAATTATTAACAAAGTTGCGATAAAAAAAATTTTAGGGCATTTTTTTTCAAAAAAGATGATTTTGAGTTCAAA
Source organism: Muribaculaceae bacterium (assembly GCA_017619355.1). Classification (GTDB taxonomy): domain Bacteria; phylum Bacteroidota; class Bacteroidia; order Bacteroidales; family Muribaculaceae; genus Sodaliphilus. The sequence continues at coordinate 83,071 of JAFZSO010000061.1, read as the reverse complement.
AAATGGCAATGATGGCGAGCACAGCGAGGTTAATCCACATGCCCGCACTCACCAGCCGAGAATCAGAATCGGAGGAGCGTAACTCCTTGCAGGTTTGTTGAAACAGCGGCCAGTAACGCTTCAGCAAGGCATAAACGAGCCATGCGGCAGCGCAACCCAACAGGGCACCACACACGAGGTCGCCCAAATAATGCACTCCCAGATACATGCGGCTGTAGCACTCGATGAAAGCCCACAAAAACACCGATATGATTACTCTTCGTTTTCTGAAAATGAGCGATAGCAACAATGCTCCTGCAAAGGTGTTGGCGGCATGGCTCGACACAAAACTGAACCGACCGCCGCGATACCCGTTCACCACATGAACCATATAACTCAAGTCGGGGTCGTGTGTGGGACGCAAGCGGGCCACAAGCGGCTTGATGACCGACGCCGACACTAAATCAGCTATCAGAATCACCAGGGCTATAGCCACCACCACAGCAAGCAGTTGCTTCCATCCACGTCGGCCCAGCACATAAAGCAAGACCATGAACATGAGCGACCAGCACACGGTTGTGGTGGCGAGCCACATGAATCGGTCGAAGTAAGGCACATGAAGGCTGTTGATGAAGAGCAGTATCTGTGCGTCTAAGTCTTGAAAGAATTCAATCATAGTAGGGTGGTCGTAGTGTTGGGTGTTTATATCTTGAGTAGTTCAACATCATCGTCAACAATCCAGGCGGTGCGTCCGTTGGCGGCCTGCACCTGATACCACTTGTGCTGCTCGCCCTCTGACTTGGTGGCGATAGAATCGTTCACTTCCACCTTGCTGCCTAGGGGCAACTTGAAGGCTACCTCGCTTTGTGATGGGGTGCGTGGCGCCGTGCTCAGGGTTGCACTCTGAGTGACAACAATGGCCGAATGTAGCTGCGTGGCGCGATTGCGCAGATACAGAGAACAGGTCTCCGCAACAGCCGTGAGCACAAGCAGTGCGATTGCCGAGAAGAAACCCACTTTGCGCCATAACACTTCACGCTTGAACACATAGAGGGCAATGGCCAGCAGACACAGCACAAACAGGATGAGAGCCACCACTGCCCAGCCGTTGCTCGAGAACAGGAAGGCGACCGATTGTGCCACCTGAGTCACAAACGAGCGTGAACCAGTGGCCACCGGCAGCTTGAGTTTCTGGTTGACAAAATTCAGATTCTCACGAGCTTGCTTGTCGGTTGGGTCAAGCATGAGCGCCTTCTCATAACAGATGATGGCATGGGCAAAATCGTTAATTTTATAATAGGTGTTGCCCATGTTATAATAGAGTTCGGCCGAAGTGCCTTGTTCCTGTGCCATAAGTTGATAGTCATTGAGCGCATCGTGATAGCGTTCCTGTGCATAGGCCGAGTCGGCCTGTGCTGCAGTCACCGTTGCAGCGTGCAATGGCACACACACGCTACTGCCTAACAGGGCAATGATGCCTATCAATAAAGTTTTCATCGTTGGATCTTTTGCTTGAGGTTTAACACTTTCGAGCTTCTCCATCACTTGTGCCGCCTTGTCGTAGAGGGGCATCATGTCGTCGCCTGCGAGTTCTGGCGCATACTGTGCAAATTCGCATTGCTCAAGCAGATCGAGCGTCTCGCTACGGAGCGATTCGTCGACGCCATAGCGCTCGAGTTCGGCAGCAATGTTGTCCTTGCTCAAGTCCGACACGGGAATGCCCAGCTTGTCGCTCATATATCCCCACATGGCGGTGAGAACCTCGCCATAGAACTCATTGCGCTTGCCAGCGGTAGCAAATGCTTTGGCCCGCTTGAGACGCTTCTGTGCCACCTTGCCTGCCCGCTTGGTGCGCATGCGCTTCACATCGGCCATCTCCTTGAGCCGTTTGCGGTTGTAGATGATTACACCCACCAAGACGAGTAATGGCAACAAGTAGGCTAGCCAGTAGCCCATATTATCGACAAGATAGGAGTGTTCCTTCTCCAGATTCAAGTCACCATGCTTGAGCGCATGCACATCGGTCATGGCCTTTTGCCTGTTCTTGTAGTGGCTCGACGGCTGTCCTTTGCCCTTTTCCACATGCAGAGGCATGGCGGGAATGTCGATGGTTTCATATTTTGCCGTTGCCGGGTTGAAGTAGACAAATTGCGATGCAGGCAATTCAAAGTTGCCCACAAACTGCGGGATGACCGAGTAAGCGAAGGTGACGTTGCCGAATACGTCGGTGCCGTCGCTCTTGGTGTTGATGTTACTTTGTGGGTCGTAGGTGTCAAATTCCTTCGGGAAGTTCACCTCGGGGGCTTTCACATATTTGATGTTACCTTTGCCCTGCACCACATAGTTATAGGTAGCAGGCGAGTAGGTCTTGAGTTGATGCGGATTGATTGAAGCGCTTACCTTGAAGTCGCCCACAGCCCCAGTGAAACCAGCCGGTCGGGGTTCGGGCAAGGGGAGAATGTTGACGGTGGCAGAATTAGACTTCACAGTGAGTTTCGTGTCGTGAGGCACGGCAATGGCGCTGTTGATGCCCACATAAATGTCGCGCTGCACCGGAGTGATGTCAAACACACCCGACTTGATGGTGAGTTTGCCCGACTTTTGTGGATAGAGAATGCACTTCTTGAATACGACGGTGTAATAGTTTTGTCCATTCACGCGTTCCACATTCACTTGCCCCGTGGTGTTGAGCTCCTCGATGAGAAAACCGTCGAACGAGGGTTGTTCGAGCGGTATCACGCCGGGACGAATGGGGAACTTGGTGTAGAGTTTGATGGTACACACCACCGCCTCCTGTTCATAGACTTGAGGCTTCGACATCTCGATGCGCACATACAGATCGTTGCTGCTGATGGGTTTGTCGGCCGTCTGCGTGAAGGGGTCGTTCATGTCAACGGCACCCCCCAGTCCAGGCAAGGTGCGCGAGGCTGAAGGCGACTGCTGTTGTTGCGCCGCCTTGCTCACATTGATGCGGAAACCGTTGGCGGTGATTTTCTTGCCGCCTACCATGACCGAGGCAGGTCCCACCTGCAGATTGCCGGTCTTGTTGAGTTTGTAGGTAACGGTGTATTTGAATGTCTTGCTCACCGAATTCTCCACCTGACGCCCGTTGGAGATGACCACCTGCGTGGATTCGCCTATTTTCACGGGGCTTGACTTGTGCAGGAATTTGGCACCCTCGATGGTGGGCTCGGTGAAGGTGCCGCCATCTTGAGCACCGTCGAGCAGATACACTATCTGGAACTTGTCGTCGTGCGTTTCGCCCCATCCGGCCATCTTGAGTGTCTGCGCCAGAGCGGTGACGGGCGCGAGCAGCACAATGATGAGCAAGAGCATTATGTGATGGATAGTCCTGTTCATGAGCATTACCATTTGTTTCTTGTGCGGGCCCGTTCGCTACGCTGCATGCGGGCTTTCTGCATATTCATCTTCTGCTGAGTTTCTCGTTCCTTGTCTTGCATGGTCTGCAGGATGCGGTCCATGTTCTGCTTGCTGATGCCGTCTTTAGGCTGCTGTTGCTGCTGTTTTTGCTGCTCCTGCTTGTCTTGGTCTTTCTTGTCCTGATTCTGCTTGTCCTGGTCCTTTTTGTCCTGGTCTTGCTTGTCTTTGTTTTGATCTTGTTTATCCTTATTCTGATCTTTGTTTTGATCCTTATTTTGGTCCTTATTCTGGTCTTTATTGTCTTTATTGTCTTTATTGTCTTTATTATCCTTGTTCTTATCCTGCTGTTGTTTCTTCAGTTGGGCCATGCGCAGATTGTAGCGGGCATCGTTGTTGTCGGGGTTCTTGCGCAATGCCTGCTTGTAGTGGGCTATGGCCTCGGCAAAGTTTTGCTGGTGATAGGCAATGTTGCCCAGGTCGTAGCTGGCCTTGCCAGCAAGCTGCTTGTTGCGGCTGGACTCGGCTATCTTCTGCAGGAGTCCTGTGGCCTCTTGCATGGGCTGACTCAGCTGTTGTTCGCCACCACCTTGCTGCAGTTGTGGCATGGGTTTGTCTTGCTTGATGAGCGAGCTGGCCAGGTTGAACTGTGCAATCTCACTGTTGGGGTTTGCCTCGAGCGCCTTGCGGTATTGCACCTCAGCCTCGGCATACCTCTTGTCCTTATACAGTTTGTTGCCGGCACTGATGGCATTGCGTTCCTTCTTCACGGTTGCGGGTTGTTGCGTCTTGGTCTGAGACAGAGCGGCAACAGGAAACACCACGCACAGGAGTGCGACAACGGTTTTGACGAGTATGTTATTCCTTGTTTGCATCATCGTTAGTGAAAAAATTGATTTTACTGAGCCACGGTGTTTTGCGGGGCGTGAGCAACATGATGGCTAAAAGCACCAGCAGGGCAATCCACGCGAACACCGGGAAGAGTTCGCTATGTTGTGAGAAAGTGTAAGTGCCCAGATTGGATTTCGACAGTTTATCTAGTGCCTCGTGCAGGTCGGCAACGGCATCGGTCGCCAAGCCGTCGACATACACACCACCACCAGCGTCGGCAATGCTCTGTGCCATCTCCTCATTGAGCTTGGTATAAGCTACATTGCCCTCATCGTCGAGCATCACTTCACCGGGGTTGCCGGTGGGAATGGTCACGGCCTCGGTGCTGCCTATGCCCACCACATTCACCTGAATGCCGGCGCGCTTGGCATCGCTTGCCGCACCTTGTGCGTCGTCCTCAAAGTTCTCGCCGTCGGTAATGACGATGATTGACTTGCGGATTTTGGGATTCTCAGAGAAGGCATGGGCACACATATTGATGGCGGTGCCTATAGCGGTGCCTTGTGTGGGCGCCAGATTGGTGTTGATTTGCTCCAAAAACATCTTGGCCGACTGTGCGTCGCCCGTCAGTGGCATCTGCATGTAGGCATTGCCGGCAAACACCACCAGACCCACCTTGTTGCCTTGCAGCTTGTCGATGAGGCGTTGCAGCACCAGTTTGGAACGCTGCAGGCGCGACACGCCTTCTTCGTCGGCACTCACGGCAGCGTTCATCGAGTTGGAGATGTCGAGTGCCACCATCACCTCGATGCCGTGCACGGTGCCGCTCTGTGTGGTGGCGGCACCTCGGGGACGGGCAATGATGATGACAATCAGTGCCACGAGCAGCAACTGCAGGCCGAGCAACAGCCAGGGCTTGTAGCGCGACACTTCGGGCATGAGTTGGTTCACCTTCTCTTCTTGTCCGTATTTAGTTACCTTGCGTGCCTTCGCTTTGCGTGCCATCCAATAGAGTAGTGCTATGGCGGGCAGCAAAAGCAGCAGGATGAGATATTGTGGATATGCAAAGTTCATAATCGAGTTTCTCTTTTAAAAATGACTACGGGAATCGCCGCAACAGAGTGTAACATAAAATAATGTCGAGCATCACCAGCAAGAGGAGCAGCCATGCCCAGGGCATGTAGTTGTCCTGTGTGTTAGAGTATTTCTTCACATCTAACTTGGTCTTTTCGAGCGAATCGATTTCCTTGAACACCTTTTCGAGCACACCATTGCCGGTGGCACGGAAGTATTTGCCGCCGGTCATCGAGGCTATTTGCTTGAGGGTGGGCTCGTCGATGGTGACGGGCATATTCTGGTATTGCAGATTGCCAGCCCAGTCATAGCCAATGGGCATGGGGGCGGTGCCCGTGGTGCCTACGCCGATGGTGTAAATTCTGATGCTGTCGGCCTTAGCTATCTCGGCAGCAGTGAGCGGAGCTACCACGCCAGCATTGTTGGTGCCGTCGGTGAGCAGGATGATGCTTTTCGACTTGGCTTTGCCGCTCTTGATGCGGTTGATGGCGGTGGCAATGCCGTCGCCTATGGCAGTGCCGTCTTCAAGTAGGCCCATTTCCAGTTCGTTGATGGCGTTTACCACTATGGACTTGTCGGTGGTCATTGGTACCATTGTAAAGCTTTCGCCGGCAAACACCACCAGGCCCACATTGTCGTTCTCTCGTTGGGCAACAAAGTCGGCCGCCACTTTTTTCGCGGCTTCGAAACGGTCGGGCTTGAAGTCCTTGGCAAGCATACTGCCCGAAATGTCGAGTGCGATGACGATGTCGGTGCCTTCAGCATCGCTCGAGGCCCATCGGTCGTAGATTTGCGGACGGCACAGGATGATGATGAGGCAGGCCAGCGCTCCCAGTTTCAAGGCGAAGGAGATGTGCCTGAGATACACACGCCAGCTGCTTGGCAACTTCTCGAATGCCTGGGTCGATGACATGCGTAACGATGGGTCGCCATGTCGTTGCCTCCACACCCACCATGCAATGAGCGGGATGAAGAGCAGGAACAGCCACAGCAGTGATGGATGAGCAAAATTCATGCTTCTCCGCCCTCCTGTGCGGCAGGATTCTCTTCTTCGGCGGTTTTGGCCTCTTCCTCAACGGGGCGGGTGTGCTCCACGAAGTTGATGGCACGCTGCAATGAGCGCTCGTTGTCGTCGGCCAGCGGATGCTGATTGGCAAACTTCACGAAGTCGGCAATCTCCAGTATCTCGTTCAACTGGTCGTTGACGGGCATTGTCTGTTCGTTGTTGAGCAGTGTTTCCTTGATTTGCGTGGTGGTCATCTCCACCGCGTTGATGTTGAAACGGCGGTCGATATACTCGCGCAATATGTCGGTCAATTCAGTGTAGTATTCTTTCTCCATGCCCTGTTGCCACAGTTGCTGTTCCTTGAGTTGAGCCAGGCGTTGCATGGCCTCCTCGTAGGGGGGCAGGCGCTTCTTCTCGTGCTTGAAGGGCAGTTTGCCCTTGCGCCACCACTTGAAGTAGGCATAGGTGAGTGCTGCCAGCACGAGCAACGCGAGCCACAGCCACCACAGGTCGACGATGAAGTCGGGCACCCAGTCGAAAAACTTCGACGGTGCCTTCTCTACTGCGGCATAGTCCTGGATGTCGCCTTTCTCGTCAACCTCCACGGGCACCACTTTCAGGCTCAAGGCGTTCGACAGCACGGTGTCGCCTTCTCCCACCAGACACACAATAGGCTTGATGGCCCACAGGCCCGAGTCGAACGACTGGATGAGGTAATCCTTGTTCACCTGCACGCGGTTGTTGCCCAAATCCACCTTTTTGGCGGTGGGGCGTTCCACAATCTCCACCATGCTGTGCAGGGTGTCGACCTGATCGTTAGGAAAAACATAGGATACACCCTTGTCGGTCACCAGTTCCAGATGCAGCCATGTGGTCTTGCCCATGAGCAGCACGGCACTGTCGATGCGAGCCTTCAGGAAGGCGTTGGCACCTTGTGCTGCTGTCAGAGTCATCAGACTTATTATCAATATGAGTAATTTCTTCATTTCTTGAACAACTTGAGGGTTTAGCGAGTCACGGCGCGTTTCTTGAACATGAGCAGCAAGGCTTTCACATAGTCTTCGTGTGTGGCCATCGACACGAGGTCGACGCGCGCACGCTGCACAGTGTCGTTGAGCCGTCGCTGCTGTTCATACCACCAGCGGTCCACGGCCTTGCGCACACGGGAACTGCTGCTGTCGATCCAGCGCTCGGCACCTGTCTCGGCATCGTAGATGCGCATCAGGCCCACATCGGGTAGTTGGGTCTCGCGCTGGTCATAGATCTGTAGCGCCATCACATCGTGCTTGCTGTTGGCTATTGAGAGTGGCTTGTAATAGTCGTTATCGTCGATGAAGTCAGAAATCAGGAAGGTGGTGCAGCGCTTCTTGATGACGCTGGTGAGGTACTCCAGTGCCAGCCCCACATTGGTACCCTTGTTCTCGGGTTTGAAGTAGAGCAATTCGCGAATCACGAGCAGGATGTGCTTGCGGCCTTTCTTGGGCGGGATGAACTTCTCGATCTTGTCGCTGAAGAAGATGACGCCCACCTTGTCGTTGTTCTCGATGGCCGAGAATGCCAGTGTGGCGGCCACCTCGGTGATGTAGTCTTGCTTCATTTCGCCCACAGCGCCGAAGTTCTTGCTGCCCGACACATCCACAAGTAGCATCACGGTGAGTTCGCGCTCCTCCTCATAGACCTTCACATAGGGCCGGTTCTGGCGGGCTGTCACATTCCAGTCAATGTCGCGCACATCGTCGCCATACTGGTACTCGCGCACCTCGCTGAAGGTCATGCCGCGCCCCTTGAATGCCGAGTGATACTCTCCGGCAAACACATTTTGCGACAGGCCTTTGGCCTTGATCTCAATCTTCCTGACTTTGCTTAAAAGTTCGTTGGAATCCATTGTGAAAAGAGATTCATGAAATAGAGGTTTCGTTCATGTTTCAGCCTAGGGCTGAGGTCATCAGGGCACCGGAATCTTGTCGAGGATGTTGTTGATTACCTCGTCGGGCGTGATGTTGTTGGCCTCGGCCTCATACGACAGGCCCATGCGGTGACGCATCACATCGTGGCACACGGCGCGCACATCTTCGGGAATCACATAACCACGGCCGCGCAAGAAGGCGTAAGCCCTTGCTGCCAGTGCCATGCTGATAGAGGCGCGGGGCGACGAACCGAAGTCGATCATGCTCTTCAGGTCATTCAGACCGTAGTCGCCCGGGTAACGGGTGGCAAACACGATGTCGACAATGTATTTCTCGATTTTCTCGTCGATGTATATCTTCTCCACGATGTCGCGGGTCTCCACGATGTCGCGTGGTGTGATGAGCGGCTGAACGGCGGGACGGTCGCTGGTGATATTCATTCTGATAATCTGCTTCTCTTCCTCTTTGTTGGGGTAGCCAATCACCACCTTCATCAAGAAGCGGTCCACCTGGGCCTCGGGTAGGGGATAGGTGCCTTCTTGTTCAATGGGGTTCTGCGTGGCCATCACCAGGAAGGGGTCGTCGAGCTTGAAAGTGCTGTCGCCAATGGTCACTTGGCGTTCCTGCATGGCTTCGAGCAGTGCGCTCTGCACTTTGGCGGGAGCGCGGTTAATCTCGTCGGCGAGAATGAAGTTGGCAAAAACGGGGCCTTTCTTCACCTCAAACTGCTCTTTTTTCACACTATAGACCATGGTACCCACTACATCGGCGGGAAGTAGGTCGGGGGTGAACTGGATGCGGCTGTAGCGCGCATCAATAATCTGGGCGAGCGTCTTGATGGCAAGCGTCTTGGCAAGGCCGGGAACGCCTTCGAGCAAGATGTGGCCATTTGCCAGCAACGCGATGAGCAACGAGTCGACAAGGTGTTTCTGACCCACAATGGTCTTGTCCATGCCTTGCGTAATGAGGTTCACGAAATTGCTCTTGCTGGCAATCAAATCGTTCAGTTCTCTGATATTAACAAACTCTGCCATAAATCAAAAATGTTTATCATTTAATGTTTTTAGTTTCAATCTCTTAGTGGTGCATTTTGCTTCGTTTCATGCAATGATGGCAATGCTCCGCAAGTTATCCCCGCAAAGGGATATGCAAAATTATGCTTTTGCACCATAACCGCGATAATTTTTGGAGTTAATTATTTCAATTTTAAGTTAGAAATGTTAAATCTTAACATTCTCTTCCCATTATTCACACACTCCTCAGCTGGGTGGAGGGTTTATTTTTTGGCGGGTGTAATTTTGTGACGTTATTTTTTTGGCGTAATTTTGCGTCGTTAAAAGAAAAGTAAGAAGCATGATGACATACAAAAGAATAACGCGAGTGTTGCTGCTGGTGTGCATGGCATGCGCAATGCTGCCGGGCTATGCGCAGTCGCAGTCGGCCCGTGCCATGCAAAAGGTGTTTCGCGCCATTGTGAAAAACGATTTCAACCAGGCATGGAACCTGCGCCAGAAGGTGACTGACCCCGATGCCGAGACACAGGTGCTGCTTGACTTGAGTGATGCCTTGATTCTGGCACGACCCGCCGAGACGGGCTCGAGCGTGACCATTGAACGCGACCCGTGGCATGCGATGACGCTGGTGCGCAACATTTACGTGCGTGGCGAAGGCATTGAGCAGGCCAACGAATTCCTCTCGGCCGACGGCATAGAACTCTCGGTCGACATGATTGAAAAGCTGATTGAGAAACGCCTGATCGACGACACTTTCAAGCACGACAAGGAGATGGAGTACCGGCGACTGCTCACTGTGATCGATACCGATAACCCCGCCTATGCACGTGCTCGCAACCGACTGGCAGAGATTGACTTTGCCGCACGCTGCACCAGTGCTCAGGGTTGCCGCAACTACATGCGCGACTATCCCGAGTCGCCAATGGTGGAGAAGGCTAAGGCACTCACACTCAAGTTTGACTATGAGGATGCCGAAAGTGAGGGCACTGTCGCAGCCTGGAAGCGGTTCATCAATTCCTATGGCAGCCGACCCGAAGCCAAGGAACAGGTGGCGCAGGCGCAGCGCAACCTGATTGCCCTCGAGCAGGGGCAGTTGGTGAGCCCGCAAGTGACTCTGCAGGCGCTCGATGACTATGCCAGCACTAATAAGCGCTCCTTGGAGAACCCCGTGTTTACCGTATATGACAACCTCATTAATCTGCCCATGCACTCCCATCGCCTTATGAGTCTGAAACTCAACTTTGGCGGTGCTACTTCAAGGGTCGACGAAGAGGTGAAACAGGTCAAGGGCAAGACTTATAAAAACTATTACAACTTCAATACTCAAGGACTGCTCACCGAGTGTTATGACGGCTATCTCGACCAGAAGACCACCTATCGCTACGACTTTGATGCGACGCATGGCTTCTATCCTGTGTCGCGCACCACTAACGGCAAGACCTTTACCTACAGCTGCAGCTACGATGTGCGCACCAAGCGGCTCGATGCCATCAAGTGCACCGACGGCACACGGGTGGAGTTCAGCTTTGACGAGAACGGGCGAATTGTGGAGCGCCGCCAGACCGATGCCTCGGGTAAAGTGGTCACAGCCACCTACAAGAGCGGCAAAATCCGCACCGAGACGGGACCGAAGCAGACCATGAAGTTCTTGAAATATGACGATAACCGCGCTACCGAGATCGATATCGTGAAAGGAAACAAGACCGACAAGTGGACCTATGTGTATGAACTTAACGATTCCAAGGCTTGGGTGAAGGCAGTGGCTTCGCTCAACGGCAAACAGCAGTTCACCATCACACGACAATTCTCACCCTCAAGATGACACAGGTTTTAAATAAGGTGCTCGGCTGGCTCAAGACAGCGCGTGAGTGGCTATTGTGGCCTCTCAAGCGTCAGCCTGTCTTCTTCGTCATACTGATGCTGCTCTTCGCTATAGGACCTTTGATGCAGGTGGGGCACAATGCTCTTATTGCCAACGATATCGCATTCTGGAAAGGGGCAAAGTCGCTGGCGGTGGTCACTTTTGTTGTCTATGTGCTCACTCTGCTTGTGGCATGGGTAAAACAGCTCAAACCGGTAGTCTATATACTTGCTCTCTTGCTGAAGTTCGTCACCATCTTTGTGAAATACAATTTCATGGCCGAATTTAATCCGGTCATGTTGCAGGCCCTCACCGAGACCGATGCTGCCGAAACCAGCGAGTTCCTGAGCATCTATGCGTTCTCGGGAGGCACCATCAGGGCCTATATCTATATAGCAGTTGCCGTAGCGCTGATTCTTGCCGGTGAGCGGTGGATGCCCCGATTCAAGCGCTGGTTCAACTACGGCTGGCAGCGAACGCTCATGGCACTGGCTCTGGTTGTTCTTTTGCCTTACGGCGTGATGCAGGTCACCAAGCAAGCTATGCTGTTTGGTCCTTCGGTCACTGTTGACGAGGCCTATGCTTATCAGAAGTATGGCCCCACCGATGCGCTCTCCAATATTGTCTATGCTGTGCTTGCGGTGAATCATGTGGGCAAGGAGGCAGAACGCGAATATGAGGTTACCGAGAGGGCCATGCATGCCACCAGTGTGTGTGAGGAAACTGATTCGCTGCACCTGATTGTGGTTATCGGCGAGTCGTATATCAAGCCACATGCCAGTGTGTATGGCTATCAGTTACTCACCACACCACGTCTGCAGGCCGAACTTGACTCGGGTCACCTCTTCCTTTTCCACGATGTGATAGCGCCCTTCAATACCACCAGCGATGCCCTCAAGCGCACTTTCAGCACCAATAGCGATGCCTGCCAGGAGCACTGGTTCGACTATCCCTTCTTCCCGTCGCTCTTCAAGAAGGCGGGCTACTATGTTACCTACTGGGACAACCAGTGGGATGCCCGCAAGGTGGATATCTTTGACTTCTCGTTGGGTTCTATTGTGCACAACAAGCGCATGGTTCCCTACAGTTATGATTTGGAGAACAGCAAGCGTTTCGACTTCGACCATGAGTTGCTCGACTCCTATCTGCACGAGGCTCATGGCAAGGTGATGGACCATCGCCTTTCACTCTCGCTGTTCCACCTGATGGGTCAGCACATGTATGCCGGCAGTCGTTATCCCAAAACACAGCAGTTCATGCGTTTTACCCCCGACAGCATCAAGCGCACCGAGCCATGGCTCGATCAAGAAAAGAAACAGGACATTGCCCACTACGACAATGCCACCTATTATAATGACTATGTGATCGGGAAGTTGCTCGATTCTATGCGCAACTCGTGTGTCGTGATGGTATATTTCTCCGACCATGGCGAGGAAATGTTTGACTGGCGCGATTTCAGCGGTCGTGACGAAGGCGCCCGAAAACCAGCTCCTGCCATGAAGTTACAGTATTGCGTGCCTTTCATGGTGTGGTGCTCTGATGCTTTCATAGCGCGTTATCCCGAGTGCGTGGCACGGCTTAAGGAAGCTGCCCGTCGCAAGGGTGTGCTCGACGACCTGCCGCACCTGCTCATGGACCTTGGGCGTGTGAGGAATTCCTATTACAAGCCTGAACATGACCTGATTTCCCCCGACTACAAGCCCACCAAGCGCCTCGTCCAGATGTCGGTCGACTATGATGAGGTGGTGAAATAATGAATCCGCTTTTGATTTCTAAGTGAGGGTAATGCTGTGGCCTGCGGGCAGGTGCAGATACTCGCCGCGCTCGTTATTGCGATAGAGATGGAACTGGGTGGCCTGATCGTCACGGCCCCACATGTGCATAGGGATGAACAGGCGCACATCGATGGCATGCACAAACTCGCGTGCGCCCATGCCAAAGTCGGTGCCCATTGCGGGATCGACTGGAAACAATGCCACATCAATGACTTGCGTGTGTGCCGCTATGGTGTTCAGGATTGCGCGGAAGTCGCCAACTGCCTTCTTCACCTCCTGCTGTGTGGAGCTGTCCTTCCAGTGCCAGCAGTTGAAGTCGCCGGCATGGAAGAGGGTTTTGCCGTCGATTTTCACTATGAAGCACACACCGGCATCGGTAGAGTCGAAAGCGTGCACATCCATGAAGGGGCAGCAGTAGTCCTCGTCATGATGAATGAAGGTGGCCGGGATGGGATTGGATTTCATGGCATGCCTGATTTTGTGTCGGCATGTGTTCGCCATAATGTATTGCTCTACAGGATATTGCTTGTGCCAATCAAGAATCTCGTCACGGTTCAGATGGTCCTGATGTCCGTGGGTGACAAAGACATAGATGCGCTTGGCACGCTCCAGAATGGCGGGCAGCACATGCTGCTCGTCATGGAAGTAGTCGAAGATGAGCGTGGCCTCTTCGGTTTCTATGGCAAATCCACTATGTCCCAGACAGGTGATGACCATGACAGGCTATGCTTAATGGGGTTGCTCCACGCCTTTCATACTGAGCGAGATGCGTTTGCGCTCCAAGTCCACATTTATTACACGCACACGCACATGCTGATTGATCTTCAAGAACTTGGCGGGACTTTCCACGCGCTTGTTGCTCATTTGCGACACATGCACCAGTCCATCTTCGTGGATGCCAATGTCGACAAAGGCACCAAACTGGGTAATGTTAGTAACGATGCCGTTCAGTTCCATGTCGGGCCGCAGGTCCTTGATTTCGTGTACATTTTCGTCAAACTCCACCACCTGCACACTCGAGCGCGGGTCGCGTCCGGGTTTCTCCAGTTCCTTCATGATGTCGATGAGTGTGGGCATGCCCACATCTCCGCTTACATAACGCTTGATGTCGATGGTCTGCTGTTTCTCCTTGTTCTTGATGAGTTCGCCCACCGTGCAACCGCAATCTTTCGCCATCTGTTCCACCAGTGCATAGCGCTCGGGGTGCACCGCCGAGTTATCGAGCGGATTGCTGCTCTCGGGCACACGCAGGAATCCGGCAGCCTGTGTGAAGGTCTTGATACCCAGTTTGGGCACTTTCATGATGGCTTCGCGTGAAGTGAAGTCGCCGTTTTCAGCCCGGTATTTAACGATATTCTGAGCCAGAGCAGGACCAAGACCAGAGACATAGGTGAGCAGTTCTTTCGAGGCGGTGTTGATGTTCACGCCTACATTGTTCACGCAACTCTCTACGGTAAAGGTAAGCGCATCTTTCAGCTTGCCCTGATCCACATCGTGCTGATACTGGCCTACACCTATTGATTTTGGGTCGATTTTCACCAGTTCGGCAAGCGGGTCGAGCAGTCGGCGGCCTATGGAAACGGCTCCGCGCACCGTCACATCCTTGTCGGGGAACTCGTCGCGGGCAATCTTCGATGCCGAGTAGATGGAGGCACCATTTTCGCTCACCACATACACATCGAGCGGGGTGCGGAATCGGATACGCTTCAGGAAACGCTCGGTCTCGCGGCTTGCCGTGCCGTTGCCCAGTGCGATGGCCTGAATCTTGTAAACCTCGGTGAGATGGTGCATCTTGCGGGTGGCACCCTCAGTGTCGTAGGTGGGGGCGGTGGGGTAGATCACATCGTTGTGCAGCAGATTGCCCTGCTCGTCGAGGCACACCACCTTGCAGCCTGTGCGGAAGCCTGGGTCGATGGCAAGAATGCGCTTGTGTCCCAGCGGCGGTGCAAAGAGCAGCTGGCGGGCATTCTGGGCAAACATGTCGATGGCTTCATCGTCGGCTTTGCCCTTCGACTGAGCGGCAAACTCGGTCTCGATGGAAGAGCGTATGAGTCGCTTGTAACAGTCTTCAGCCGCTTCCTCCACGAGTCTCGAGGCCTCGTTGTTTCCCTTCACCACAATGCGGCACACATTGTCGATGGCACGCTCGTCGTTAATTTCAATGGACACCTTCAAAAAACCTTCGCTTTCGCCACGCCTGATGGCAAGCAGCTGGTGCGATGAAACGCGGCGCAAGGGTTGCTTGAAGTCGTAGTAGTTCTCGTAGTTGCGTCCTTCAATCTCTTTCCCTTTCACGAAGTGCGAGATGAGCATGGCCTCTTGCCTGAAACTGCGTCGCACGCTGTTGCGCACGCTCTCGTTCTCGCTCACCCACTCGGCAATGATGTCCTGCGCTCCGCTGATGGCGGCTTCCACATCGGGCACATCGTCGTTGATGAACTGCTCGGCTCGGCCCTCCACATGGTTCTCGCGCTGAGCCATGATGATTTTGGCAAGCGGTTCCAGTCCGTGCTCTCGGGCCACCTGTGCACGTGTGCGGCGTTTGGGCTTGTAAGGCAGATATATGTCTTCGAGCGTATTGGCATCATAGCAGTTCATGATGCGAGTGGTGAGTTCGTCGGTGAGTTTACCCTGCTCCTCGATGGTCTTGATGATGGTGGATTTGCGCTTTTGCAGCTCCTCGTAGTATTTCAGCGTCTGCTCAATCGACTGGATGGCAATCTCGTCGAGTCCGCCGGTCGCCTCTTTGCGGTAGCGGCTGATGAAGGGGATGGAGTTGTCGTCGCGCAGCAGGCTCACCGTGTTTGCCACCTGATTCAGCGGCAAGTTCAGTTCCTGCGAGATGAGAGTTGAGATTTTATCGGCCATAGTGTAATGGTTTAGTGGAATTAAGTGGCTTTGGAGCCAGTTAGTTTGGGTTCAATTTTTGTGAGATAGAAACGGTAGAGGGGGGCGCTGAACCAGCGTTTAGCAAGCCAGGCAGCCAGCAGCAGCGCAGGGAAGTGCACGAGCATGACAGCCCAGACGGGCCATTTGCCGATTGACATTGAGGCAATGCCTATGTGAGAAATGACTACCGCAAGCAGCAGATACACCGATAATTGCAGCAGAAAAATCTCCATCCCTATGTTGTCGAGCCAGGTGAGCGGGCGCCATTGCAGGGCCTTGCTCACGATGCCGTTGTTGCTCTGGGTGAATACCATCACAGTGATGATGACGAACACCTGGAAGAACGAACTGCAGCACGCCCTGAAGCAGTGAGGGTGCAGCAGTTTCAATCCCACGATATAGAAGATGATGAACAACATCACAGCACCTACTTCGAGCAGCGAAGCCGCATGGGTCGTGAGTCGTTGCTGTGCCTGTCGGAATCCCTGTGTCTGGCTCAAATTGAAGATGGCTATGCCCACTGCAAAGTCGAGCAGGCGCATAGGCGGGAACTGATAGAGGTGGTAGCGGTTAAGAACCTCGGTATAACCGCCCACAAATTGCAGCACCAGCAGCACTGCAAGCATCACCCATTGCCAGCGTGGAGCAAGGAGGCGAAGTGCTTTGATGAGCCAGGGAGCCATGAAAAACAGGAAGAGGATCGTGCTCACAAACCATGAAACGGGATTGTAACCGAAGTAGTATCTCGCATCGGGAACAAAACTCTGCAGCATGGAGAGGTGTGAGAGCACAACTTTCCAGTTGATGGCATGATGAATGGCGAGCACACACAGTGCAACGGCCAGTACATGCATCGGGTAGAGCCTTGCCACCCGCCTGCCGAAGAATTTCAGGTGCCCCTTGAAGCTGTATGGTTCAAAGGGGTGGTGCAGGGCGGTGAGGTAGCCACTGCACACGAAGCACAGGCTCACGGCGGTGCTCAGCATGTAGTCGTGTCCCTGCAGGTAGAAGTGCCCCGCCACAATTACCAGAATAGCCAATATCTTGAGCGAACTCAGCGAGCGGTTGAATGTTGCTGGCAATGTGGAAACTTGTTTCATCGGGACGAGAGGGAATGTTGGGATGTTTGGGAAGCGTGGGAAATATGGGAAAAATGGGAAATGTGGGAAAATCGGGGTTATTTGCGTTTCAGTGTGATGAGGGTGATTTCGGGTGTGGCTCCTATGCGCATGGGTACGCCCACCATGCCCATGCCAATGTTCACATAGAGTTGCTGCTTGCCCTCAGTGTAATGTCCGCCCCACTCTTTGAACTTGAATCGTGCGGGTGAAAGCTTATGCCCAAAGATGTTGAACATGATTTGCATGGCATGCGTGTGCCCCGACAGTGTAAGGTCGATGTTGGTCTTTCCCGTTATCTGGGCGCGCCAAGCCTCGGGGTTGTGCTGGAGCAGAATCTTGAAACAGCTATCGTTTACATTGGGATAGGATACCTCCAGTTTTCCGTAGGTGGGGTTGTGCTTGCTGGAACCGGCATAGTTGCCCATGCCTATGACGGCAATGCTGTCGTTATCGTGCGTGATAAAGATGTGACTGTTGTCGATGAGCGTCCAGCCATAAATGTCCTCGAGACGGCGCAGTGCCTGCTGGTCGGCCTCTTTCTCGGCGGCAGTTTCCCAGGCCGAGTAGTCGTCGTAGTCGTGGTTGCCCAGAATGGATATGACACCGTCGGTGGCATGCAGACGCTTGAATATGTCGTTGAAAGGCTCGGCCTCGCTCGTGCGTCGGTTCACCAGGTCGCCCGTGAAGCAGATGAGATCGGGTTTGAGTTCGTTGATGGCGTTCACATAGCGCGACACAAAGGCCGTGTCGCTGCCATAGGTGCCCACATGGGAATCGCTGAAGTGTGCAATGGTGTAGCCGTCGAATGCCTTGGGCAGATTCTCAAATGTGAGTGTCACACGGTTCACCTCGTAGCGGTAAGGGGTCACTGCCATCGAGAAGATGAGAATCACGGCAAGAATCACTGCCGAAGCGATTGCCGCGAAACGCACAAACTTTTTCCCCTTTTCGGGTAGCGACTTCACCCACGAGAGCGAATAGATGAGAAGGGCCACAACCTTGACGGTGATGAACCCATAAAAGATGAAGAGGAACCACATCACCCAGCGCAGCACATCGTTGCTGGCACTGTCGTGAGGAATAAACACGAGGCTGGCCATTCCCGCGGTCAGGGGCAATGCGGTAGCCACATGGGCACGGCGCCAACCTTTCTTCCAGCGTTGAGATTTCTTGAGTTTGCGGTAAATGAACCAGTCGATGGCTATGATAACCAGCAACGCAACGATGAGCGGAACAAAAAAGATTTTCATGACCTTGTGTGGTTTATTTGAGTGCTTCTAATTGGTTGGTGAGCGGGTTGGAGTACATCTGAAGCATGCGATAGAACAGATAGTAACGGTCGAAGTCGTTCAGGTCTGTGCGTATCTTGCTGATCTGGTCACCGATGTATTTCTTGAAACCTTCAAGGTCTTCAGGCGTGTATTTGTCGGCAAACTGCTTGTCGTCGAAGAGCATGTCGTGCGCCATGTAGTTGGTCTTGAAAATCTTGTAGTTGCAGTGAATGGCGTTGTCGATGATGTTGCACACACGCCTGAGCACCAAGAATTTGTCGAGGTCGGCAGGAATCTTGTCGAGTTGCTCGTTGATGCACGGCGTGAAGGCATAGTGCACCTGGCCCTTGAAGCCCATGATGCCCGTGCGCATGCTCTCGAGGTCGTCGTCCTGCGATTTCTTGAAGTTGGGGTCCTTACTCTTGTAGAGGAACTCCTTGGCCTTGAGGTAGTCGTTGGGGTCATACTCATAACTGATGGCGATGGGCACAATGTTGAGTTCCTTCAGACTCTCGATAAACGACTTTTCGCGGTTGCCATAGGTGAGCATTTTCAGCAGACTCTCCTGTGTGCGGTCGTCGCTGTCCTTGCAACGGCCTTCGCGCTGGGCAATCCACACCGAACTCTTCTTTTGCTGGATGGCAAAGTGAATGTAACTCGACAGCTGAATGGCGGCGGCAAGCGTCTGCAGACGGCCCAGATTGCGCTTCACGATGAAGCTCTTGTTGAGCCTCACCAGCTTGTTGATCCAGTCGTAGGCGAGCAGGTTGTTGCCGATGGCAATCTCGCAGGTGTCGCGTCCCGCAGTCACTAGGCTGTAGCTGAGCTGAGCCGAGTCGAGCACAATGTCGCGGTGATTGGTGATGAACAGGTAGGGCGTCTCTTTGTCGAGGTCGTCGAGGCCGCTTGTGGTGAGTCCTGAAGAGGTTTTCTTGACGATGCCTTCCACAAAGGGCCGCATCACCTTCACCTGAAACTCCTGCTTGGTGTTGAGGGCCAGTAAGATGTGCTTGAGCTGGTTATATTTGTAGTCGGGCAGCACCATTCTGATGATGTGCTTGAACATGGGTTCCTCGACCAGTATCGACATCTCGTTGTGAAAGTCCTTGTCGCTGATGGGTGCTATGTCGGCAAATTCAGCCGGAATCTTGATTTCCTTATTCTCCATATTGCTGTTGTTATGCATGTTCTGATTCGTGGGTTTTCATTGCAAACTACAAAGTTAACAATTAAATGCTGAAATGTCAACTCAAAATCACATTTCCATTCTTTTTTCATGTGGTTTTTGTTTTTTCACGACTTTGTTCACTGTTTCGAACGAGACTGCGTCTCGTCGTACATCGACTTGTGAGCATATTACACTTCAATCGCTTTAAGATATAATGCCCTCAGTAAAAACTCATTTACACCTTTTTGAGATTTTTGGGCTATTTAGAACAAGCAGAGCAGGGGCGATGGCAGCCCCTGCTCTACTGCGGACACCGCACGCGCTGTCCCTACATTTGGCGGGTTCAGGTCTCTCTCAACCCTCAACTCTCAACCTCAAGTTGCTTGGGCAACTTGAATTATCAGCTGGTGCCGAGAATGATGTTGACGAGGGCGGTGACATCGGAAACATTCACCTTGCCGTCGCCATTAATGTCGGCACGGGACTCATTCTTGGGAATGACGCCCAGAATCATGTTCACCAGGGTGGTCACATCGGTCACATTCACCTTGCCGTCGCCGTTCACATCGCCCTTGAGGTTTGTAGTAGTGATTTCCACCCACGAACCGTTCACATTCTTCCTGGGTATCCATCGCTTATTGCGAGCCGTCTGAACTTGAGCAGATGTTATGACATTGCCTTCAGCCGAATTAGATGTAATGATTGCATCCAATGTGCCTGAACTGCCCGATGGAATGGTTCTCAGGCTGTTGACCAATGTACTCATTCCCGATTCTTTGATTTGATTCAAGCAGCAATTCACATAACTCAATGAGTTACAGCCCTGGAACAAAACTGTGGAGAGTTTATTGTCTTGACAATAAGCCGTAGTCAATGCAGCACATCCTTGCACATTCAGGGATGTCAATTGATTGGAGTTGGCATATAAGGTCTTGAGTTTTGTGTTATTTGACAAATTTAAAGATGTGAGTTTGTTATGATCTATCACGAGACTTAACAGATTGCTCAAACTGCTCACATCAATTGAGGTAAACTGGTTATTGCTGAGATTTAATTCTGAAATATTGGGACAATTGTCATAGTGTATTTCATTCAACTTGTTGTTATTGACATTCACCGATGTCAAACCAGTATTGCCTGATAAATTTAAATAATTCAAATTATTTCTGCCTGACAGTTGGAATGCCCCTGACAACTTATTTTCATCGCAATTAAGACCTTTCAATGTGTATGAAAGACCAGTAAGAGATGTGAGCTGGTTCTTACTACAATACAAGTACTCTAAGGAGGCACATGAGCTTAAATTGTTGATTGAGGTAAGTTTGTTATCTGAGCAATTCAGTTCTTTCAGATTAGTGCATCCACTCAGGTCGAGACTAGTCAATGAGTTACCACGGCAAGTAATATAGGTCAAAGATGGACAGTTGGCTACCTTAAGTGTGGTTAAGGCATCCCACTCGCAATTAATTGTTTTGAGATTCGGGTTGTTGCTTAGATCAAGATAAGTAAGCTTTTTGCTGCTGTTGTAACTAAAAGAAGTAAATCTATTATTTGATGCGTTTACTTTAGTCAATGTGTTATAAGAAGGCAGGTTAAGCCCTTCCAGTAGATTATTGCTGCAGTCTAGTTCAACCAGAACTGAAAAATAGGATATCCAATTATACCCGCCCAGCAATTGTGTTATCTTATTATTGTTGCATTTCAAATATTTGAGCTTGTTATATGTCGTAAAGGGTATTGAAGTGACATTGTTATAGGAGCAGTCAAAATTTTCCAGTTCAGTAAAGATCTCTATGCCCTGGAGGTTGCTGATGTTTTTATTGCTCAAATTTAAAACTAGTCTATTAGCCACATCGGTGCTGGTGATGTAAGTATAGCCAATATCAAGCAAGGCGGTACGCAAATTGGCATCAGGGAAGTAGGTGGAATTGTTAATTGCCACATAATTGTCGCTAATGTAAACATTTTTGGCATACGAGTTTGTTGAAGGATCCAGTATGGTGCTTAAACCTGAGGAAGTGCTTACCACAGATCCGAGATACGGTTTCAATATGGCCACTTTGTTGCCATTAAAGCTCAAAATGCAATTATTAATGGCCTGAGTGTTGCTGTTAATATGCAAATCTGTATTACTATAAAAATACAAAACTTGTTCTGATACGCCATATCCATTCCTATTTTGTAAAGTCACTTTTCCACCTTTAAAGTATGTTCCTCCACGACAATTAAGTGTTGACTTGGAATTTGAAGAATTATCGCAAAATAACACTCCACTGCCTTTAAAAGTTAAAGTGCTCACATTGCTGTCATCGGCATCAATTACTGCATAATTACCTGATGTCTCAGCTGTAGTCGAACTAGAATAATCTGCTTCAATCGTGGTGGTTCGTTGAATTTTAAATGTTGGTCCCTCTGTGTTAAATTTGCAAGATCCACTAAGCTCAATTGTCAAATCATCGCATTTCCGGTTGTGGATGGCGTAATTGCTACTTCCAGTTCGCTTGATGGTGATGTTGTGGAGAGTGAGCGTGTTAGAGCTTTTTGAATACTGTACATAGCCAGAACTGCAACCGCTGGTTACCGTAATATTACCGCCAGTCACATTGCTGGAATTGTCGGATGTGACCTCTATGCCACCCACATTAATCTCGTACTTGGTGGCGGCATGAGCTGCTACTGATGTGAACAGCACAATCAGGAATGGGATTAAAAACTTTTTCATAATTTAATGTATTAAAAGGATGTTTATAATCTTTGTTTTATTTGGTTATTAGTATGTTAATTATTTGATTTTGGAATATCAAAGTCTATAGTATGTTACAAAATTAAACAATATTTTACAAATCACCAAAATTAATTAATATTAAATTCTATCTTATTTGTGACTAATTCCTTGACTAATTTAAAACAAGCAGAGCAGGCGCTGCCATCGCACCTGCTCCACTGCGGACACCGCACGCGCTGTCCCTACATATGGAGGGTTAAGTTTTCTCTAATCCCTAAACCCTCAACTCTCAACCTCAAGTTGCTGGGCAACTTGAATCATCAGCTGGTGCCGAGGATGATGTTGATGAGGGCGGTGACATCAGAAACATTCACCTTGCCGTCGCCATTGATGTCGGCACGGGCCTCATCTTTGGGAATGACGCCCAGAATCATGTTCACCAGCGCCGTGACATCACTCACATTCACCTTGCCGTCGCCATTCACATCGCCCTTGATTGTACCCAGGACCTCGTAAGTGGCCGTTTGCAGTGCAAGTTTCTGATTATCGTAATCATAATAAAAGAATTTTATAAAATAATTCCCTTTACTAATGTCATTAAAGGTAAAAGTCTCATCTACAGAACTAGAACCGGGTATATCAAGTGGAATTGATTTGGTTGCAGTTACCACATTACCTAAAAGCGTTTTATAATAAAGTTTTACGATGAAATCCGAGTTGTAATTTGTTGTGCGATTATTCTTCACCTTAGCATTGACGGTGATTTTGTCCCCAACGATTTGATGGTCTGAATTAGCTTCAGGAATGTTGTAGGTGACGCTGAGATTGGCAGGGTATCCAACTTCATAGATGTTAGATTCTGATGCTAATACACCACTATAGTAGCTATAGTAATAAAAAGCTGCGAAATACTTTCCATGTGATAAGTCATTGAAGGTGACAGTAGTTGTATTAGAGTTTCCTCCCGCTATATTTACAGGCCAATACTTCTCATCAACTAGTGCACTTTCCCCGGACGAATATTCATGGTATAGCTTGCAATAGATGTAATCATTGTAGGTGGTTGTAAGCTTGTTGGTTGCAGTAACCTTGAAGCTAAGCGATTGGCCTGTTACCTGATTACTGGAGTTGGCTGCAGGCACGGTGCTGGTAATGGTCAGACTAGATTCCGATGCCTTTGCCACACTGACTGAGCCGGTACATATCAGCGTGTTGCTGCAACAGACCTTGAGGTTATGGGTCCCAGACTTATAGGGAGTATAGGTTAATTGTACATGTCCTGAAGAACCTCTGGTGAGCATAATGGAGTTGCCAGCCACCAATTCATCGTTGGCATAGAGGTAAATCGGCAGAAATTCGGTGATGCTGTTGTTGGTGACTATTACATCTACAGTGAGAGGTCGATATATTTTTTTTAGCGTGCTGTAAGCATAGATGCTGCCTGTTACCTCGGGATATTCAGTGAATTTGTGTGTTGTTAGCGTTAGATTGTTGCCATTGACTACGGCTTTGATATAACGCCTACCTGAGTTGTGACATGGGAACCATGTGCTGTTACCTTTTTCACGGCAGATGGGGCGCAGATAATAGGTGCCGTTGGCAAAGTCTTTGCCGAAGTTCAGTGTGCGTGTGAATGCAACGGATGCAGTTGATTCTACAAGTTTTCCTGACAGACTGTTATAGATCTGATATTGTGTGAAACCATCGGACTTATACACACCCCAACCCATGTCGTAGGTGCGTGGACGCACCGATTTGTTCTTGTTCTCCACCGTGACTGTAATGACGAAGGGATCGGATGAACTGCTGCGAGTGTAAGTGGTTTTATCAACATCCAGATCGATACAATCAATGACCGCATTCTTTTCTGTGGTCGATATTGTGTTGGGTTCCAGGCCAATAATAATTCGATGATTGAGCATATAACCATTTGGACTATCACTGCTACCTATGCCGCCACCACCAGGTGTGAGTGCTGAGAGCAGAAAATAGCCATCTTGGCTACCGTACCATCCCCAGTTGATATGGAAATAGCCATTGCCATCGTAACCGTCGCATACAAAAGCATGTCCACCTGAAAGTGTTCTTGCCGAATAAATGACAGGTCGCGAGGCCTGAAGCTCGGTGAGGATATAATTCTGCCACTGTGAGGCGGAGTAATCCCAACGATATAGGAATCGGGATTTAGAACTGAACTTGAAAAAGTCAACCATGGCTTCACACTCTGCCACGGCACTTGAGCTTTTAGTCCCATATTCCATTTGCACGGCTTGACCGCAATAGTGCATTAGTTTGGCCACGGCAGCATTGGCCTCATTAGTGGTGGAAGTGTCGGTGCGAGAGTAGTAATTCTTCATTTTGCCGTATTGGAAAGAGGTGGCTGCAAGGGCCGAATAAGTTGTGCCTTCGACAGTATAAGAAGGAATGGTTGTGCTTGTAGAGGTAGGCCACTTGTGGTAATACATGATTTGCGCCATGGCTGTTGCCACACAACCGGTCACACAGTATTCGTTGCCAACTTTTGGACACTGCAAATTGAAGGGCGCACCTTGCCCCCATTGGCTCTTGGTGAGGGGTAGTATGGCGGCGCCAGCCTTCATGGGGATGTCGCCCATTGCGGGTTCCATATCGGTCTGTATTACTCCGGCATTGAGCATGGCAATCTCGGTGGCATACTGCATGAGCCACCACCGCATGTTTTCGGGCATATTGTCGGGGTCAAAACTGCTCTCGTTGCTGTAGCCCAGCACCGGCTGTTGGGTGCGGTCGTCGCCACTCACAATCACGAAGCCGTGCCCCGATTGGGCATTGAACACATAGTAGGCTGCGTCGTCGGTCTGAAGCTGTTCTCCGCCATGTTGTGGTGCCTTCATGGGTTGTGAGGGAGCAATAGCGCCCATACCTCGCGCCTGCATGAACTGTGCAGCAATGTTGCGTGCCGCGCTCTCGCTCACTTGAGCCGCTTGCAATAAGCTGGCGGCAAATAATGCCACAACTAAAGTAAAAATATATTTTTTCATCATTGTAAGTATTATGTTTCAGTTTAGTTATCAACTGGTGCCCAGGATGATGTTGACGAGGGCGGTGACGTCGCTCACGTTAATCTTGCCATCGCCATTGATGTCGGCACGGGCCTCATCTTTGGGAATGACGCCCAGAATCATGTTCACCAGCGCCGTGACATCGGAAACATTCACCTTGCCGTCGCCGTTCACATCGCCCTGGATGCCACTCGAGTCACTCAAATTGGTGTAGATGGTGGTTGCATTGCCAGCGAAGCTGCTGTTGAGCTTGAGATAGGCATAGCCACTGTAGAATGTGGTGTTGGTGGTAATTTTTTCAAACTTCGGGCTAACGCTATTGAGTTTGAAGTAGCTCAAAGATGCTGTGGAGTTAATCGTTTGTGACCCGCTTGTAACCCCATCGAGCCATGTTGTAGTGCTGCCACTGGTGTCATAGTTGAGCCGGTAGAAGGTACCATTGGCCTCGCCATGCACCACACCTCCTTGCTTGGCGCCGAGGCTGGCGATATTGGTTAAAGTGGCTATTTTGTCAATGGTGTGGAAATTGGTCACGGTATAGGCCTCAACATTGGTGCCCTGGAAGTTGATGGGTTTGATGCAGGCAAACGACTGCCACTTGCTGTCGAGCAGCAGGTGGGGGTAGATTTTGCTCTCATCCCATCGGGTTGCTGGCAAGTCGATAAATTCGCTCAACCGTCGGTAGTCGACCCACAGCTTGAAATCGGCAGCGTTATTGCCAAAGAACTGGTTACCGCAATTGATAGAATTTCTGGTGTAGATGTGTGACAGGAACAGTTCATGCAGATTTTTGCAGGAGTTAAAGGCATAAGCGCCAATGGTGTTCACGCCATTCCTGATAAATCCGTTGCTTGGTGAGGTGGCTCCTTGGAGCACTTCTTCGTTCTGAATCTTGGCGAGACTGCTACCAGCGAAAGCATAAGGCTCAATCACGCGCACCATTTCGCCAAGATAAACAGCGTTGAGTTTGCTGGAATTGTAGAAACATCTTTCTCCAATATTGGTAGTATAGAAATTGCGCCCCCAGTTATCGGTGGCTTGGGAGATAGTAATGTCTGAGAACATGTTGTAGGTGTCGGGATTGTAAACAATGCGGCAAGTTCCTGTGCCACTATCAGTGTAGCTCAACACAGTGTGTTTGCTGCCTGTGGTATTGGTAAAGTCGTAGGAGCCTTCGACAAGATTGAAATAGGTTTTCTTCCAATGTGGGTCGGCTTTCCATGTGGCCACTTGGTTTACCGGCACATAGATGGTGGCGTCTTTAATGTTGTCGGCAGTTTGACAATCATAGTTGATGTCTTCGTTATCGTTGATGAATCCCAGCGGTGTGGGGGTGTTGATCACCACCGATTTGAGAGCATGGGTTTGTTCGGTGGGGATATAGAAGCGGCTGTGCACATAGGTCACCGTTGCAGGGAGCACAATCTTGGTGGCCGCATAGCTTGCCAGGCATCCTTCTTGAAGCGTGGTGATGCCGTATGGTAGTTCAATATCGCCCGATGCTCCTAGTCCAGTTCGGTAGAACGCATAGTAATCCAATGTCTTCAACTTGGAGGGGAAATTAAATGTAGCCAAATTGCAGTTGCGGAAGGCCTCCTTGCCAATGCCCAAGACACTGTTGGGGAGTTGCACCATATAGCAAAGACTGTTTTTGAAGCAATAATTCTGTATGTAGGTGAGATTTTTGCAAATTCTCAGGTTTACGTTTGAAAGACTGCTTGTATTGGCAAAAGCGTTGTTGCCAATATAATAAAGCGATCCGCTTGCCGTAAATGCGAATATTGCCGAGTTGTAGAAGGCATAGGGATCGATGGTCTTCAGCGCACTGCCGGCAAAAGCTATTTGCGCATTCATCTTTGAAGTGTTCATGAAAGCCGAATCCTCGATAGCCTCAAGATTTGACCCGAAGGGGAAATTAGTGAGACGCGTATTGTAGAACGCCCTTCCCATGATGCGCTTGATATTGTCTGCGCCGTTAATTGTCATGTCTTGATTGTTGCTGCAGTTGTAACAGGCCCAGTTACCAATCTCGGTCACGGTATAGGGTTTGCCCTGTAAGTAGAGGGTGGACAAAATGCTATTGGTCCCGTCGTGCAGACTTACGACCGCCACCTCGTTGCTGTTGAGAACGCGGTAACACACATCGGCCGATTTATAATCCCACGCGTTGCACCATGAGCCTTGAGAGGTGACGAGACTGAGCTGCTTCCAGTAGCTGTCGCTCTTGTAGGCACCCCATGCGCCGTAGGGCACTGTGAGTTTGATGCTTGAGAGGTTAGACACTCCACCAAAGGTGTAGCTTGGTGGAGTGCTTCCGGCACAAATGAAAGCTGTTATAGGCGATGAGCGGAAGGCATTCTGCGAAATGCTGGTAACCGATGACGGAAGGTGTACTGTAGCGAGTTTGCTCATGAGACTGAAAGCCTGGTCTTGGATTGAGGTAACGCCATAAGGCAACTTCAAAGTCACGATGCTCGTGTTACCATAGCCAGCATACATGAGCACTGAAGTAAGTTCGGATGGTAGATAATCGGTAGTGTTGGAATAGTTCCAGGCTCCAGGAATCTGATAGAGCTTAGATTTGCCCTTGTTGTAGAGTGCACCGTAGTAGGAGCAATAGGAGGGACAGTTGCTATCTACCGTGATGGTCTTGAGCGACTGGCAGTTGTAGAATGGCGCATATCCTAAGTTGGTGTCCAGGGTTTTAGGGAGTGTCACAGATGTCACTGCCGTTTGGCCAAAGGCGAAATTACCTATATTATGGACGCCTTGTCCTAAATTGGAGTTAAATAAATCGATTGAGGAGAGTTTGGAGCAATTATAGAACGCATAGGCCATGATAGAGTCGGAACGCACCTGAGCGCTCGTGAGGTTGGAACAACCGAAAAATGCGTAACGGCCAATGCGCTCTGAGAGGGTGCTGTTGTCCACAATCTTGGTGAGATAAGTGTTGTTCATGAAAGCACTGTCGGCTACGCCATAGAAATGGTAGTAGCCAGGCGCATTGTTTGTGGTGTTAGATACATTTTGCTCTAATCTCAGGCCATAGGTTGAGTTGGAAGAACTTGCTCCCACGAGCACACATGAAGAGCGACCAGTAGGGCCGCTATAGTTATAGGGGATGCCATTCCTGATAATATAATACTGATTGCACCCTCCATCGGAATTGTAGGCCATGAAATCGTAGGAATAATAAGCGTAATGCCGTCCGATATTAGCAAAAGCCGCATTCCAGTCGCTGTTGGCCTTCAAGATGTTAGCTGCACGATAGGTTGATGTAGAACATGATTTTGTAGCGGCACCGCTCCTGAAAGTGCCACTGCTGACGTATGGCACAGTTTCTCCTGCATAAACCACATAAGCCACTTTGGTGTTGTAGAAAATGTCATAACCCAGATAAGTGATGGAACTTGGCAGTCGAACCATGGTCAAGTTAGTTAAATCGCGGAAAGCATAATTATTGACGCGGGTAACACCATATCCCACAGTTATAGAAGATATGCTGGTATTAGATGATGAACCGGTTGCAGCAAGACCTGTAACATCGATTTCATTAACACGATAGCGAGTGCCGCTGTAGGTTACATAGCCAGGCACATAAACTGACACATTGGTGCCCGTAGGCATCGAATACCAACTCGTGATCATGGCAACAGTTTCACCTGTAGCGCTTAGCGTCATAAGCTTATACTTGAACGTCCCGTCGTTGAACGTGGTTTGAGCACTTGCCGTCAGGGCTAAAAGTGCCAAGATTAAAGTAATTGTCTTTTTCATAATGGTTTTATTTTTGATTAGTATTTTTCGTTTTAGTTATAAAAAAATCTGGTTTATGAATTCTAGCATATCTAGCAAATCTAGCATGTCTAGATTTATCGCGCAAGCATTCTAACCTGTGTGTAAAATCTACAAAAATATAAAAAATTTTTAAGATTTATACTATTTTTTCTAATAATGTGATGAAATTCCAGAAAAAAGCCTGCGAGCAGGCTGGTTGAGGTTTAGGGTTTAGGGTTGAGTGTTTAGTGTTTAGGGTTGATAGTTAACTGTTACTATAATTGCGCCACTTTTCTATCAGTTGGGTCATGTCGTCGGGCACGGGGCTGTCGAAGTCCATCTGCTGGCCGGTGACGGGGTGCACGAAGCCCAGCGTCTTGGCATGCAGGGCCTGCCGTGGGCAAATCTTGAAGCAGTTCTGCACAAACTGCATATATTTGCTCGAGGTGTTGCCTCGCAGCACCTTGTCGCCACCATATCGCTCGTCGCTGAACAGCGGATGGCCAATGTACTGCATGTGCACCCTGATCTGGTGCGTGCGGCCCGTCTCGAGCTGGCACTGCACGAGGGCTGTGTGGGCAAAGTTTTCAATGGTATGGTAATGAGTCACAGCGTGTTTGCCCAGCTCGCCGTCGGGATAGACGCACATGAGCAGGCGGTCGCGCAGACTGCGCCCTATGTTGCCCTCGATGGTGCCGTCGGTCTGCTTCATCTGGCCCCACACCAGCGCCACATATTGCCGCTTGGTGGTCTTGTTGAAGAATTGCAGTCCCAGCGAGGTTTTGGCGCGGGGCGTCTTGGCCACCACGAGCAGACCCGAGGTGTCCTTGTCGATGCGGTGCACCAGACCCATGCGCGGGTCGGTCACATCATAGTCGGGGTTGTCCTTGAAATGCCAGGCGAGGGCGTTGACCAGCGTGCCGTCGTAGTTGCCGTGACCGGGATGCACGCACATGCCGGCAGGCTTGTTCACCACGAGCAGTTCGGCGTCTTCATACACGATGTTGAGCGGTATGTCTTGCGCCACAATCTCGTTCTCGTAGCGGGGGCGGTCCATTACCACGCTGATGATGTCGCCCGGATGCACGCGGTAGTTCGATTTCACGGGGGTGCCGTTCACGCGGATGCACTGCGCCTCGGCGGCGTTCTGAATGCGGTTGCGCGATGTGCCCTTGATGCGCTCTACCAGATACTTGTCGATGCGCAGCAGCACCTGGCCCTTCTCTACCTCATAGCGGTAGTGTTCCCAGTAATCCCGCCCGCTCTCGTCGGTGAAATCGGGGTCACTGAAGTCGGATTGGAAGATTTCGTCGCGTTCTTCGTCGGTCATTACATTGCGTGATTATTCGTCGCTGTCGTCTTCAATCTGGATGAGGCCGCGCTTGATCTGGTCCTGGATGAGTGAGTCGCGGTCCATGTCGCTCAGCGGGTCATATTCCATGATGTCCATGCTGCCGTCGCCAATGGTGAGCTTGATGCGGGCATTAAGCGGAGCCTTGGTGCCGGGCATCACCTGGTGGTTGTTCACTGATACAGAGATGATGAGTCCGGCCTTGTCTGATGGTACGGTGTCGGTGGTCACATTCTTGAATCCTAATGACTTGAGTGTGGTAATACCGTCGGAGCCTGCCATGTCGGTCAACTCCAGCGGCAGCTGCACCTTGGGCGGGTTCACCATGTTGATGGTGAGCATCACCGGCCTGATGGCCTTGATCATGGAGTTGGCCACAGGCACCTGGTCGATCACGATGCCGGGCTTGTAGTCTTCGTTATAAATGGAGTCAACCTCATATTCCAGGCCGGCTGCCTCGAGCTTGTCGATGGCCTGCTGCAGTGGCAGGAAACTCACGTCGGGCACTTTCACCTGTTCTCCGTGATTGGTAAACACGTCGGTGAGCAGCAGGCAGGTGCAGATGCCCATCAGAAACACGATGAAGGCCAGAATGCTGTGGAACAGCACAGGGTGCTTGGCCTTGAAATTATCGAATAATTGAAACTTTGCCATTTTTATGATTGCTATATTTTTTGGCAAAGTTAGTGATTTGCTTTGGCTTTGCCAAAAATTGCACACAAAATCACCGTAATTTCCATTTTCGGCTCAATAAAAAGATGTGCAAAAATTGGTGATATTTCAATTCTTTTTATAATTTTGCAAGTTGGTAACAATGCTTTTTGATGATGAGCACAGCTAATATCATAAGATTCGGACTGGTGGGTATTGTGTGGCTCGCTCTGTGCTACCTGTTCCTCTCGCGCATGCAGCGGGTGACCCTGGTCGGCCTCTTTCCCATCATTGCTTCGGGTATTATCATATTTGTGCCCATGTATAAGAAATACATTAAAAAAGACCCATAACCGCAATGCCTGATACCGAATACATACAAAAGAATTTCCCGCTGCTGAGCAAGATTGACTCGCCGGCCGACCTCAAGAAACTGGATGTGGAACAGTTGCCGCAAGTGTGCGACGAACTCAGGCGCTTCATCATTCACGAGGTTTCGCGCAACCCGGGCCACTTTGCCTCGAGCATGGGGGCAGTAGAAATCAATGTGGCGCTCCACTATGTTTTCAACACGCCTTACGACCGGCTGGTGTGGGATGTGGGCCATCAGGCCTATGCCCACAAGATTCTCACGGGCCGTCGCGACCAGTTCCCCACCAACCGCACCCTGGGCGGTATTAGCGGTTTTCCTAACCCCGAGGAGAGCGAATACGACACCTTCACGGCCGGTCATGCCAGCAACTCCATCTCGGCGGCGCTGGGTATGGCCATTGGTTCCGACCTTGCCAATGAATCTGACCGCAAGGTGGTGGCGGTAATCGGCGATGCCTCCATCAGTGGTGGACTCGCCTTCGAGGGTCTGAACAATGCCGCCATCCTCAAGAACAACCTGCTCATTGTGCTCAACGACAACGATATGTCGATCGACGCCAATGTGGGCGCTCTGGGCAATTATCTCGCCAACCTGAGCATCTCGCGCGGCTACAACAACCGCCGCTACAAGATATATCAGTTCTGCAAGAAGCACAACATCATCAACGATAACCGCAAGGGCCTCATCATGCGATTCAACAACTCCATGAAGTCGCTCATTACGGGTCAGCAGAACATTTTCGAGGGTCTGAATATCCGTTACTTCGGTCCCTTCGACGGCCACGATGTGAAGAAGCTTGTGAAGGTGTTCCAGCATGTCAAGGACATGACCGGTCCCAAGATTGTGCACCTGCACACCGTGAAGGGAAAAGGTTATGAACCAGCCGAGAAAGATCCCGCTACCTGGCACGCCCCGGGTACCTTCGACGAGGAGACGGGCGAGCGCCTCACCGGCAGCAGCGACGGCAAGCCGCCCAAGTATCAGTATGTGTTCGGCAAGACCCTGGTGGAGCTTGCCAAGGCTAATGATAAAATCGTGGGCATCACCGCGGCCATGCCTGGTGGCACCTCGATGAACCTCATGCAGGAAGCCTTCCCCGAGCGCACCTTCGACGTGGGCATCAGCGAGGGCCATGCCGTGACCTTCTCGGGCGGTCTCGCCAAGGAGGGGCGTCACCCCTTCTGCTGCATCTACAGTTCGTTCCTGCAGCGTGCCTACGACCATATCATTCACGATGTGGCCATCCAGCACCTGCCGGTCACCTTCTGCCTCGACCGTGGCGGTATTGTGGGCGAGGACGGCGTGACGCATCATGGCCTGTTCGACCTTGCCTACCTGCGCTGCATCCCTGGCATGGTGGTGTCGGCGCCTATTAACGAGCACGACCTGCGCCGACTCATGTACACCTCGCAGCTCGACAAGAATGCCGGCCCGTTCGCCATCCGTTATCCGAGAGGCAGGGGAGTGCTGCCCGACTGGGAATGTGAATTCGCCGAACTGCCTGTGGGCAAGGGGCGTAAGCTCGCCGACGGCGACAAGGTGGCGTTCCTCTCAATAGGACACATCGGCAACGAGGTGACGAAGGCAGTGGCCGCGTTGCGCGAGAAAGGCATCAATGTGGGTCACTACGACATGATTTACCTCAAGCCCATCGACAGCGACATTTTGCAGGAAGTGGCCCAAAACTACAAGGTGGTGATTACCGTTGAAGACGGCACTACCGTGGGTGGTCTGGGAGGCGCCGTGGCCGAGTGGCTTGCCGACCATGCCCCGCACATCCCCCTCACCCGCAAGGGCATCGACGACCTGTTTGTGGAGCACGGAACCGTGCCTGAACTCTATCACCAATGTGGCATCGATGCCGAGTCGCTTGCCAATGCTGTTGAATTGATTCTAAAGAATTTATAATTAGCATAGTAGCGTTATGAAAATCGTGATTGCCGGTGCCGGTGAAGTGGGCACACATCTGGCCAAGATGCTCAGCAACGAGGAGCAGGACATCGTTATCATGGATACCGAGGAGCGAAAGCTCGTCGCGCTCGAGAACTACAATCTGCTCACTTATCATGGCAATGCCACTTCGTTTGCCGCCTTGAAAGACGTGCAAGTGGGAAATGCCGACATTTTCATCGCCGTTACGCCCTACGAGGCGCGCAATCTGCAGGCTTGCCAGATGGCCAAGAGCATGGGCGCGAAGAAGACGGTGGCGCGCATCGACAACTCCGAGTATCTGGCCCGCAAGCACATGGCCTATTTTGCCCAGTTGGGCATCAACGAGCTCATCTATCCCGAGTTCCTGGCCGCCGGCGAGATTTCTGCTGCCATTAAACGACCCTGGGTGCGCAACTGGTTTGAGCTGCTCAATGGCGAGCTCATCCTGGTGGGTGTGAAATTGCGTTCCAATGCACCTATTATTGGCAAGAGACTCAAGGAATTAAGTGCTTTTTCGCAATATCTGCATGTTTCAGCCATCCGCCGCAACCGCGAGACTATCATCCCGGGTGGCGACGACCGCTTGCTCGAGAACGACATTGCCTATATCGTTACAACCCATAATCGTGTCGACGATGTGATAGCGGCCTGTGGCAAAGTCTCTTTCAATGCCGAGCGGCTGCTGGTGATGGGAGGCAGTGAAATAGCCGAGCAACTGGTGATGCAGGTGGGTGACCGATATCATGTGAAAATCATTGAAGAAGACCTGGAACGCTGCAACGAACTCGCCGAGCGTCTGGCGCACTGCAACATTGTGCACGGTGATCCGCGCGATGTCGATCTGCTCGAAGAAGAGGGCTTGAGTGACTATGACGTGTTCATTGCCCTCACTCCCAGTAGCGAGGCTAACATTCTGGGTTGCACCATGGCGAAGGAACATGGTGTGCGCAAGACGGTGGCGCAGGTCGAGAACCTGCAGTATGTGAACGAGGCCGAATCGCTCAACATTGGCTCCATCATCAACAAAAAACTGCTGGCGTCGAGCCGCATTGTCCAGATTATGCTCGACAGCGACCTCGACAATGCCAAGTGTCTGGCACTGCACGATGCCGAGGTGGCCGAGCTCATCATCAAGGAAAAGTCGAAGGTGACGCGTTCTGACATTAAGGATCTGCACCTGCCTCACAGCATGACCATTGCCGGACTTGTGCGCGACGGGGTGGGGCAGCTCGTCCGTGGTAACACTCGCCTCCAGGCTGGCGACCATGTGGTGGTCTTCTGCCTGGCAGGTTCCATTCATAAAATCGAAAAAGCTTTCAGTTGATGTCATCTACGCTCTCACAAAATATCAATTTCCCCATCGTCCTGAGGTTAGTGGGATGGCTGCTCATGATTGAGTCGCTGTTCATGCTGTTGCCCATGGGCGTGTCATGGTATTATGGTGAGAATCATGAGGCTATCGTCTTCCTGATCACGCTGCTTGTCACCCTTGTTGCGGGTGTCGCCATGGCTTATGGCATCAAACCTGCATCGCGCTCCATGCGCAAGCGTGAGGGGTTGTTGCTCACCTCGCTGGTGTGGATTTTCTTCTCTATCTTCGGCATGATACCCTTCCTTGCCACAGGAGCACTCAACACAGTCACCGATGCCTTCTTCGAAACCATGGCGGGTTTCACCACCACGGGCAGTTCGGTCATCCCCGACCTTGATAAAGTGCCTCATGGCATCTTGCTGTGGCGTTCGCTCATGCAGTGGATTGGAGGTTTGGGAATCATCCTGTTCACGCTGGCGGTTATGCCTATGCTCAACTCTAAGGGTGGCATTGCGCTGTTTAATGCCGAGGTTACTGGCATCACGCACGAGCGAATGCGGCCCCGAGTCAACCAGACGGCCATTAGCCTGTGGTCTATTTATTTAGCGCTCACAATCCTGCTGGGCCTGCTGCTCTATCCCGCCATGGGCGGCTTCGATGCCACCTGTCATGCTCTCTCAACTATCTCAACAGGTGGTTTCTCGACCAAGAATAACGGTCTCATTCATTATCACTCTTTCTATATTGCCTATGTGGTGATGCTTTTCATGTTTCTGGGTGGTGTCAATTTTTCGCTACTCTATTTCACCATTAGGGGCAAGTTCAAGCGGCTGTGGAAATCGAGCATTTTCAAGTGGTATGTAGTCATTATCATCATTTGTGCCTCGATGATATTGCTCAGGGTGATCTATCAGGGTTCTTTCAATAACCTGTCAGAACCGACCCTGTTTGCCGTCTTTGACACAATTTCAGCCATTACTTCAACGGGTTATTCCACGGCCAGTTATGAGGCTACGGGCGAGTTCATTTCCATATTGCTCATGGTGCTCATGTTCTTTGGTGGTATGGCGGGCTCTACCTCGGGCGGTGCCAAACTCGACCGCTTTGTGGTGCTCGTCAAGAATTGCAAGAACGAAATCTACAAGGTGTTGCATCCCAACTCCGTGACCGCCGTGTGGGTCGATGGCAAGGCCATGCCGCAGGCACGCATCAACAAGGTCACCGCCTTCCTTTCTATCTATATGATCATTATTTTCGTTGTGGCTATTATCCTCACCGCCTTCGACATACCCCTGTTCGACTCCCTCTTCTCGTCGATGTCAGTCATCAGCAATGTGGGTATGGGTTACGGCATGACTGGTCCTGAAGGCTCGTGGGCGTTGCTGCCCGATGCCGCCAAGTGGATTCTCTCGCTCGAGATGCTCATAGGCCGTCTGGAACTCTTCACAGTGCTTGTGGTGTTCTCACGGAGTTTCTGGGTTAAAGATTAATAAAATTCTCCCTCGTTTTATTTGTATCTTAATTTTATTCACTAACTTTATGGGCTAAAACGTATTTTAACCCTTAAAGGAGAATTCAAGTGAACAAAGATGTGATATTTAACCCAGATATTTCGAGTGTAAAAGAGAGTGAAAACTACAAACGCGAGGAAGCAGCAAAAAAAGAAAATGAATCGGCGTGGCAACGCTTTGTGAATTTCTTCACCAACGGCCGCACACGCTTTGCCCTGGGCATCATTTTCCTGCTCTTTGGCATCTATCTGCTCATTGCTTTCCTCTCATTCATCTTCGGCGCAGGTGCGCAGGATCAGAACCGCGAACTCTACTATAGCGCCATGGAGAATGCGCGCAATCCTGAGCAAATCCACAATGCCGTGGGTGCACTCGGTGCCAAGGTGTCGCAATTCTTCATTGCCGATGGCTTCGGGTTTGCCGCCTTCATCATTGTGCTCTGGGCGGTCACCATTGGCATTCGCCTGCTCAAAAAGGACCGTAAGGTCTATTTCTACACCTATTCGCTCGTGTGCCTGTTCAGCCTCTTCGCCTTCTCGCTTGTGATAGGGGCCTGTACCTATAACTGGAGTCCCACTTTCTACAGGCTTGGCGGCAATTTCGGCTACTATGCCAATCAGAATTTGCTTGGGCTGATGGGGGTCTATGGCATGATTGCTGTTAATGTGGTGGTGGCCCTGCTCTGGGTGCTCGTCTGCTACAAGTCGCTTCGCGCCATTTATGAAAACGTGAAAAGCAAGATTCCCACTCGCACCTTCTCGGGTGAAAAGGTGGAGAACGACATGGGCGACAATGCCAACCAGCAGTCTGATTTCCTTGGCGACGAGCGCAATGCCCGTCCTGCTGTAGTCAAGAAGGAAGAACCTCTGCCTGCCGACAAGCCTAAAGTCGACAGAAAACCTGTCATCAAAAAGAGACCTGTTGCCGCCGCTGCCACCACTGAGGCTGCTGTGATGAACGACATTGATGCCGCCAAGAACATCACTAATCCCAAAGACCCGACGGGCGAGTACATTCACTACCGTTTCCCTCCCCTCAGTCTGTTAGAGGATATCAAGATGAATAAGAATAGTGTCGATGTCGAGGAGCAAGAGACTAACAAGCAGCGCATTACAGAGACACTCAACAACTATGGCATACAAATCAAGAAAATTGATGTTCATGTAGGTCCCACGGTGACCCTGTTTGAGATTATTCCAGCCGATGGCGTGCGCATCTCCAAGATTCGTGGATTGGAAGATGATATTGCCTTGAGCCTGTCAGCCATTGGTATTCGCATTATTGCGCCCATGCCGGGTCGTGGTACCATTGGCATTGAGATTCCTAACCGTGACCCGCAAGTGGTGCCCATGCGCCGGGTGCTGGAATCGGAGGCATATCAGAACTCTCATTACGAGTTGCCCATGGTGCTGGGCTGCACGGTGAGCAACGAGGTGTTCGTCACCGATCTTGCCAAGGTGCCCCACCTGCTTGTGGCGGGTGCTACCGGCAAGGGCAAGTCGGTGGGACTCAATACCATTATCACCTCACTGCTCTACAAGAAAGGTCCTTCAGAACTCAAGTTCATCCTTATCGACCCCAAACGCGTGGAATTCAGTGTGTTCTCTGACTTAGAGAAATACTTTTTTGCCAAGGCTCCCGGCGAGGACCGTGCCATTGTTACCGACACTAGCCGCGTGGTACACACGCTCAATTGCCTGGTGCAGGAAATGGAGAACCGTTACAAGGTATTTGAGGGCCTAAAAGAGCGCAAGGTGACCGATTACAACAAGCGTTGGCGTGAGCAGTTGCGTCACGAGTTAGATGAGGACGGCAACAAGAAATATCAGTATATGCCTTATATCGTGTGTGTCATCGACGAGTTCAGCGATATGATCATGACTGCCGGCAAGGAGGTGGAGACCCCCATTGTTCGCTTGGCGCAGAAAGGCCGTGCGGCGGGTATCCACATCATCATCGCCACCCAGCGTCCCTCGTCGCAAGTCATCACGAGCCTCATCAAGAGCAATGTGCCGGGCCGCATTGCCTTTGCGGTGGCTCAGATGCAGGACAGCCGCGTCATCATTGATCGCTCAGGTGCCCAGCGCCTTATTGGCCGTGGCGACATGCTGTATATGGTCGACGGCGATGTTACGCGCCTGCAGTGCCCCTTTGTTGATACGCCTGAAGTGGTCAAGATTTGCGACTTTATCAAGAAACAG
The DNA here is from genome assembly GCA_017619355.1 of Muribaculaceae bacterium. Taxonomy (GTDB): domain Bacteria; phylum Bacteroidota; class Bacteroidia; order Bacteroidales; family Muribaculaceae; genus Sodaliphilus. The sequence goes on along the minus strand of JAFZSO010000061.1, from coordinate 44,927 downwards.
GAAGACAACGATATCAATGTTAATCACGAGTTCTGTTATGAACTGCCTGAATATGTCGTGCCCAACGATGACAGCGGGATGGGAGGCGACTTCTCGGGCGAGGGCGGCAACCTCAACGACCGCGACCCGCTCTTTGAGGAGGCCGCCAAGTGGATTGTGCAGAGCGGAGATACCGCTTCCACTTCATCGCTGCAACGCCGTTACCAGATTGGTTACAACCGTGCCGGCCGCATCATGGACCAGATGGAGGCTGCCGGCATCGTAGGGCCCTCGCAGGGTGGCAAGCCCCGCAGGGTGCTGCTCACTCCCATGGACATTGACCAGCTCTTCATGTAACTTTTCCCTGTTTTAGCAGTCTAATAGGGTGTAAAAATTATTATTATGGCAAAGAAACTTCTTTCACTCATATTCGTGCTTGTGGCCTGTTCGGCCCAGGCACAGAACGCCACTGCCGTCTTCGACAAGATGGTGGCAGCCTTCAAGGCAGGCGGTACCATCAGCGCCAACTACTCGATGAATGGCTCCAAGGGCACCATTGTGATGCAGGGAGCCAAATTCCGCATTCTGGCCAACGACATCAAGTCGTGGTTCAACGGCAAGACGCAGTGGACCTACTCTGACCAGACGGGCGAGGTGAACATCGTTGACCCCACCGCTCAGGAATTGCAGATGACCAACCCGCTGGCTGCCGCCAAATCGCTCAAGGACGCCTTCAGCATGACTTCGCTCAAGGCGGCCACGGGGTATGCTATCAAGCTCACTCCCAAGAAGAAAAGCAACGTGAAATCAATCACGCTCTATATCTCCAAGGCCTATGTGCTCACTGCGGCCGACTATGTGACCAACAACGGTACCTACAACCTCAAACTCACCAATTACAAGACCAAGCAGAACTATCCTGCCTCCACCTTTGTATTCGACAAGAAGCTTGTGCCCGCCGGCACTGAGGTCGTTGACCTTCGCTAACTGTTTTTATTACTCCGAGTTCTCCGAGCTCTCTGAGAACTCCGAGAGCAAGAATCTTTTAAGAAACTACTATATGGAAATCGAAAAAATCAAATGCCTCATCATTGGCTCCGGTCCTGCCGGATACACCGCTGCCATCTATTTGGCTCGTGCTAACGTGAAAAGCGTGCTCTACAGCGGGCCGCTCCCAGGCGGACAACTCACACAGACCACTGCCATCGAGAACTTCCCGGGTTTCCCCGATGGTGTTGATGGTTTCAACCTCATGGACCTCATGCGCCAGCAGGCGGTGAATGTGGGTGCCGACCTGCGCACAGGCGTGGTGACCGACGTTGACCTCTCGCAGCGGCCTTTCCGCGTCACTGTCGATGGAGAGAAGCATCTGGAAGCCGACACCCTCATTGTGGCAACTGGTGCCTCGGCCAAGTATCTGGGCCTCGCCGACGAGAAAAAATATGCTGGCATGGGCGTCTCGGCTTGCGCCACCTGCGACGGCTTCTTCTACCGCAAGAAGGTGGTGGCCGTGGTGGGCGGTGGCGACACTGCCTGTGAGGAGGCCGACTACCTGAGCAACTTGGCCTCGAAGGTCTATATGATTGTGCGCAAGCCCTATCTGCGTGCCTCGGCCGCAATGCAAAAGCGTGTGATGGAAAAAGAAAACATCGAAATCCTATTCAACACCAACACCCGCGGCCTCTTTGGCGACAACGGCGTGGAGGGCGCTCATCTGGTCAAGTTCATGGGCACCCCCGAGGAACAGGAATTCGACATTGCCATCGACGGCTTCTTCCTGGCAATCGGCCATCAGCCTAACACCCATTTCCTCAAGGACCAGCTGCAACTCGACGAGGCGGGCTACATTGTCACCCATGGACCTACTACCGCCACCAGCGTGGAGGGGGTGTTTGCCGCCGGCGATGTTGCCGACCCACGTTATCGTCAGGCCATCAGCGCTGCCGGTACCGGGTGCCGTGCTGCCCTCGATGCCGAGAAATTCCTTTTCTCTCTAGGGAGTTGAGGAGTTAAGGAGGTAAGAGCAGATTTTGATAGTAAAAGCCGTTGTACAGCGCCGTCAAACTCATGAACTCCCTGACTCCTTAGAGCCTTTTTCTCTAGGGAGTCAAGGAGTTAAGGAGATAAGAGCAGATATTGATAGTAAAAGCCGTTGTACAGCGCCGTCAAACTCATGAACTCCCGGACTCCTTAGAGCATTTTCTCTCTAGGGAGTTGAGGAGTTAAGGAGATAAGAGTCACTGAAATGATTGATAGAGAATATACATTTAGCATACTTAAATGCCTATATGAAGTTCATAAAGAACTAGGACCAGGACTTCTTGAAAGCATCTATGAAGAGGCTATTGTAAAAGAATTAACAATGGCTGGATTTCATGTAAAACGTCAAGTCAATGTTCCTGTCATTTATAAAGGCGAAGCAATCAAGAATGATCTGCGTCTTGATATTATTGTAGACAATCGTGTGATACTTGAAATCAAGAGTGTTACTGATTATAAGAAGCTCTTTGAAAAGCAATTATTTACATATTTGCGCCTTACCGGTTGTTCAATCGGTTATGTCGTGAACTTTAACGTGGAGTCTTTGCGCGACGGCATACATACTGTCTTTAATCGTTATGCAGAAGAGTCTACTGAATGATGCCTCAAAACTCATGAACTCCTAGACTCCTTAGAGCATTTTCTCGCTGCGGAGTTGAGGAGTGAAGGAGGTGAGGGCAGAAAAGGGTGGTTGACGCCGCTGTACAGCGCCGTCAAAACTCTTAAACTCCCGGACTCCTTAGAGCATTTTCTCGCTGCGGAGTTGAGGAGTTTTTGAGAGATGGAACCGCTATTAAAAATGGTTGTTGAAAAAAAAATCGAAAAAAAATTGAAAAAAAAGACTGAAAATTTGCTCTATTAAAAATTTTATTATTACCTTTGTCAAATAATAGGCGTGTTATGCTTAGGCTTTTTAGGCGATATTCGCACTATTCTTTATGTTTGTAACTTAATTTAATTAACTAATAAATTTATTAACTTTTTTAAAATCAATTGATTATGAAAATTAAATCTTTACTCTTTGCTGCTTTTGCAGTATGTTCAATGGCTGCTTCGGCTCAGCTCGCCGAAACTACCACTTTGTCGCACCAGCTCTTGAACGAGGGCGGTAGCGTTGAAGCTGGTAAAGTTGCTTATGTGGGCGTGACTCTGACCAACCCCGATGCTGGTTATGTTTCAGTAGAAGCTCACTATGAATTCCCTGCTGGCTGGACAGCAGTTGAATTCTCTCAGGCTGATGCTGGTATCGGCACCAAGACCAAAAAGAATCTGGTTCAAATGATGCCCGAAGGACGTCTTGCTGAAACTGACAACCACAATGCTTTCTCTGTGACTGGTGCTATTCCTTCTGAGAACCCCAACGCTTATGGTTGGCTGTTCGTGAACATGGACGGCGATAAGGTTGAAACAGGTGACGATGTAGTTCTCGTGTTTGCTATCCAGATTCCTGAAGATGCCGTTCTTGGTGAAAACACTGTTATGGTAAGTGGCCAGCAGTTCTCAACTGGTGACGTTGATGAGAATGAAGTAGCTATCGGTGACGGCGAAATTCCCGATACTACTTTCCCCATCAATGTTATCGCAGTTGCTGTTAACGACGTGAACGCTACCAAGGCTGTTGCCGGTGTGAAGTATTACAACCTGGCTGGTGTTGAGAGCGAGATGCCCTTCGACGGTGTGAACGTAGTTGTTACTACTTACACCGATGGCACCAAGGCTGCCAGCAAAGTTATCAAATAAGAATCACTCTTATTGATCAACCCATAAAGACTCTCGCCACATGGCGAGGGTCTTTTTTTTTGGATTTTGTGAAAATTATGTTTATCTTTGCCATTGTATAAAACACCGACACCTATTTATATATAATATAGATACCTTTTGACCACTTTAAAATCAACCATTATGAAACTGAAATCACTACTCCTGCTTGCTGTTTTTGCATTTGCTGCTAAACTGGCATTTGCTGCTGAGGGTAACTTGGATTCCTCTACCAAGATTTCATTTGAAGTGATTGACCCGGAATCGGTACAACCTGGTCAAACAGCCTATGTGAAACTCGTTCTCACTAATCCCTTGGTGGAGTATGTCTCCATTGAGTGTAGTTTCGATTATCCCTATGGTTGGGTTCCCGAGAAATTTTCGGCCGATGATGCCGGTATAGGCACCAAGGGGAAGAAGTCGTTTGTCCTTCTCGTGCCTGAAGGCCGTCTCGACGAGACCGACGAATACAATGCCTTCACGGTGCTGGCAACTGAGCCCGATGATGCCTCATTCCGTCTCTTTGTTTCTGACAGCGAGGCGCAAGGCCGGCACATTGCCGTGGGCGACGATGCCTTGCTGGTGTTTGCCGTGGCAATTCCTGAAGATCCGGGTGAAGATACCGACATTGTTGTGCGCGACATCTGGATTTCTACCGGCAACCCCGACTTTGAAGGCGATGGCGCTATCGACGATTTCACCTTTAACATCTTTTCCACTCCCGTTTATGACCTGCGCACCGACAAGACCGTGGCAGGCGTGCTCTACTACAATCTGGCGGGTGTAGAAAGCACACAGCCCTTCGATGGCGTGAATGTGGTGGTCACCACCTACACCGACGGCACCCGCATCGCCACCAAGGCCATCAAGTAACACATCTGTTACATGTGATATAAAGGCTCTCGCCATCAGGCGAGGGCCTTTGGTTTTTTTTAACGTGGATTACAACAATTTATGAGTGTCAATTCATAAAAATGTGAATTATTCATGCTATATTTGTGGTTATTATTATAAATAATGTGTAGTTTACCGCAATTCTTAATGATTTTAATGAACTAATTCATCATGGAGTACTCTTATATTGCTAATTCGGGCATTCAGCTCATCTCTTTTCCTGTTGAGATTGATTCTCAAGAAATCTTCAAGAAGTGGTTCCGTGAATGGTATGACAAGGACCTCGGGCTCTATCATCTCGATGTGCTCGAGTGCATCGACGACGAGGGTCGTTCCATCTTCTATTCGCAGAAGGACCTCTACGATAATGGCTATCTCGCCAAAGGTGCTAAGAATCTGGATCCCGCCCAAATTGAGCGCGACGGCTTCATCAAGCCCATTGCCATCGATTATGGCACAGGAGAACTGACCGAAGAAATCTACAAGATGTCGTTTTCCGACACATCTAACAAGCTTTCGAGTCTCATTAACCAGTGGCTGCCAGTTCCTTACTTCAAACTGCGCACGGCTGGCAAGTTTGAGATGGGACCTTTCAACTGGGTGCGTTGCAAGTTCATACCCAGGGGAGAGGAAGAGGGCAAACTCAAGTTTCATGTGATTCTTGCCATCGACACTCGAGTCGACTACAGCAAGGGAAAATATGACGAGTCTCCTATCTTCTCCGACAAGTTCCAGAGCGAACTCGAATTTGAGGTGTGCTCTAACGACATCATGCTCACGCAATATTGTTCGGCTTCTAATGAGAAGTGCAGTTATATCGACGACTACCTGCGTCGACTCGTGCATCCGGGCGTGCGCAGTGTGGGCGCCATTCGCAACGAGAAGCATCGCATGTCGTATATCTCGTCCTACTTCTTCCTGATGAGTTATGTGGCCCATAAGGCTAAATTCCCCAAGCTCAAGCTCCTTAGAGACAATGAGGTGGAACGCCTTAATGTGGATATGATTGTCGACATAGGCAATTCGCGCACCACCGCACTGCTTGTTGAGGGACCGCGCCGCCAAGACTTCAAGTCAATCGACCGCTTGCGGCTTCAGGACTACACACGCCTCATTACCGATGGCGAGAATCCGCAGCTGCTGCAATATGAGGGCGCCTTCGACATGCGGGTTGCCTTCCGCAAGGTCGACTTCGGTGATTGCGGCATTAAGGAAAGCAAGCAGTTCATTTATCCCAGTCTGTTGCGTCTGGGTCAGGAGGCCAACTACCTGATTCATGCCACGGTAGAGGCCGAGCTCACCAGCGACACCCTCTCCACCTACTCCAGTCCCAAGCGCTATCTGTGGGACGGCAAGCGCAACAAGCAGGAGTGGGAGTATCTGGTGCTCGAAGGTGAGAAAAACAAGCACATTCTGGAACTCAAAGGCATTACCGACCACCTCACCGACGATGGTCGGGTTGACCTCGAGCGCGGTGGTGGCACACACTACTATTCCCGTCGCTCGCTCATGACCTTCTCGTTCCTCGAGATGCTCGCTCAGGCCCGCAACCAGATCAATAGCCCCGACTATCGCACCTATCACGGCAAAGCCTTGATGCCCAGGCGCATCAGGCGCATCATCATCACTTGCCCCACCACCATGTCGAAGACCGAGCGTTTTGCGCTCGTCAACTGCGCTCGCGATGCTCAGAGTCTCATTTCCAACTTCTATGGCGACACCGAGCCCGTCGACATCGTTCCCGTTTACAAGAACCGTAACGACGACGAGCCCGTGTGGTACTACGACGAGGCCACCTGCTCGCAACTCGTATATATGTATGCCGAGGTGGGCTACAAGTACAAGGGCAACTGCGATGAGTTCTTTAAACTCTATGGCAAGGAAAAGAATGGAAAGCCTTGCCTCACAGTGGGTTCGCTCGACATTGGTGCCGGTACCTCCGATCTCATGATTTGCGACTATAGCTTCAAGAAGGACCCCGTCACCACACTCATTCCCGACCCGGTGTTCTACGACAGCTTCTACTATGCTGGCGACGATATGCTCAAGTCGTTGATCCAAGGCCTTATCATCGAGGGGCCGAATTCGGCTATCAGGAAGAACTTGCCTGAGATGAATGAAGACGAGTTCCGTCAGCTCATGAAGAACTTCTTCGGGCACGACTATGCCGAGCAGTCGATGCATAACCGCATCATGCGCCGCGACTTCAACCTGCAGGTGTCGGTACCGCTCATGTATCACTTCTTGCAACTGCTGGCCGACGGCAGTGCCGACTGCACCGTGCACTACAAGGACGTGTGGGAGGGCAACGAGCCCAATCCCATGGTGCTCGACCGCTTCACCGAACACTTCGGGCTCGACCTCAAGCAATTGGAGTGGAGCTATGTGGCCGACGAGGTGGCACAGATTGTGACCCGTTCATTCGACGAGTTGCTCAAGAAGGTGGCTGCCATCATGTTCACCTATCGTTGCGACATCGTCATCCTCTCAGGCCGACCCACAGCTCTCAAGCCCATTCGCGACATCTTCCTCAAGTATTATACCGTGGCTCCCGACCGCCTCATCACCCTTAACGACTACTATGCCGGCGACTGGTATCCCAGTCAGAATACGGGCTACATCAAAGATACCAAGACCGTGGTGGTGCTCGGAGCCGCTATTGGCTACTATGCTACCGACGGCTCCATGTTCGAGAACTTTGTGCTCGACTCGTCGCAGTTGGCAGCCAAGCTCAAGTCGGTTGTCAACTACATCGAGACGCCACCGCTCAACAACGAGAAATATGTGGTGCAGCCCAACAAGAACAATGGCGAAATCGTTATCAAGGCTCTGCCCACTTATCTCAGCGTGAAGCAGGTAGACATCGACGCCTATCCCTCGCGTCAGCTCTATGCCATCAACTTCAACCACGATCTGATGATGGAGGGCATTCGTCGACGCATGGAAGACGAGGGACGCGACGTGATTGATGCCGCTGTGGTGGCAAAACTCAACGAGGATTGCGACCGGCTGCGTCACCGCATGCCTTTCAGAGTCACGCTCGAGCGTGATCCTAACGACCGAGAGAACATCGAGATTTCATCTGTTACCGATGTCAATGGCAACGACATCCCGCCGCGCGACATCGAAATCATGATTCAGAGCCTCGGTGCCGACGACTGTTACTGGCTCGATTCGGGTGAATTTAACTTCTAACAATCATTAATCTTCAAGAAGATGGAAAAAGATACAACAATCAAAGATATTGAAAGGCAAATCTCTGTTGTCAACGACGCGATCGCATGGGCTGAACGATTCTATCCCTCGGCCACTTTTGTCGAAGACTTCAAGTCGAAACGGCGCAGCCTCAAGAAGATTCATTTTGCGCTCGAAGAGAACTGCTCGGCAGCCGCCTATGGCGAGAGTCAGGTGGGAAAATCCTACCTCATGAGCAGCTTGCTCTCGACTAACAAAGACCAGTTGCGCATTTCCGACGGTGCCGGCGGCGTGTTCAGTTTCATCGACGATATGAACCCCAGTGGAGGCAACACCAGCAAGGAAGAGTCGACAGGCGTCATCACCCGCTTCACGGCACACAACGACAACGAGAAGATGAAGAACTATGTGAAGATTCGCACTCTCTCCATTGTCGACATCATTCTGTTCCTGTCAGATGCCTACTATAAGGACGTGAAAATCAACACCAGCACCGTGCTCGACAAGAACGACATCAACGAGCAGCTGATGCAGGCGGTGCTCTCGTTCAAGGGTACTACTCCGCAGTATTTCATTACTGAGGACGATATCTACGACATTCAGGACTATTTCTCCTCCCTCATCGGTAACAATGCCGTCAACGTCATCAACTCCGACTTCTGCAAGATGGTGAGTCCTATCATCAAGTATGTGGCGGTCGAGAATTGGGGTGCGGTATTCAGCCTCTTGTGGAACCGCAATGAGCAAATCACCAAGCTCTTCAACGCCATCATCAGGGAATTTGAGAAACTCAACTTCGAGCCCATCATTTATGTTCCTTTCGATGCCGTGCTGCGCAACAAGGGCACCATTCTCAGCGTCAGCTGGCTCGATAGCGTCTGCGACCCCAACAGGCTCCCGTCAGAGAATGTGGAGCTCACCTCTAAGGTCTATGACCCCGACGGCAACATGCTCGACGCCAACTTCAGCAAGGCCTTCCTCTCGGCTCTTACTGCCGAATTGACCTTCGTTTTGCCCGATGGGGTTCAGGACAGCAAGCCCTTCCTCCAGAAGCTCGACCTGCTCGACTTCCCCGGTGCGCGTCGTCGCGAGAGCATTCATGAGGAGAATGTGGGCAAGGAACTCAGCAACATGCTGCGCCGTGGCAAGGTGGCCTATCTCTTCAACAAGTATTCGCGCTCGTTGCGCATCAATGTGGTGCTCTTCTGCCAGCATCAGGATATGACGGGGCAGAGCGAGATAGGGGAGTCGCTCAACGACTGGATTCAGGAAAACGTGGGCGATACGCCCGAGAAACGCGGTGCCTACATCAAGTCGACCAATGGCGTTTCTCCCTTCTTCATCGTAGCCACCAAGTTCAATACCGACCTGAAGTGGACCAACGAGTTTGAGGGAAAATCGCAGCTGAGCGACCGCTGGAAAACCCGATTCCTCAAGACCTTGAGCGACGAGGTGGTGAAACCCAAGACCTACAGCTGGTTCAACAAGTGGGTGGATCCGAGTGCCGGCTTCAATTCAGAGTATTTCCAGAGCATCTACATGCTGCGTGACTTCTTCTGGTCGCGCGACCAGCAAATTTTCAGCGGTTACAAAGAGGGCGTGAGCGACGAGCTCGAGGAAATCATTCCCGACGAGTATCCCGCCTATCGCACCCATCTCAAACGCTCGTTCATCGAGTTCCCGTTTGTCCAGGAGCATTTTGCCGATCCTGAGAAGGCCTGGAACGATGCCGCTACCCTCAATAACGACGGCTCGAAAGCCATTATCGACGACCTGAGCCGCATCTCGTCATCGCTCGATGAGGCCCGCTACAAGAAGTATTACAGCGAGTTGCAGGCCATTAAGTCGAGCATGAAGTCGAAGCTTGAGGCTTATCACATTCCTGAGGACCAGGTCAACAAGAAGAACTATGCCAAGCGTGTGGCGGGTGAGGTGCGCCTGAGCCTCGACACCCTCTTTGGCAAGGATTCTTCGGCGCTGGGCAACATCATCAACGAGTTCATGGTGCACCCCGTCGAGATTCGCAAGATTGTGTATAGCATTGTCGAACTCCATTCCGATATGCCCGTCGATATGTCGGCTATCAACATGATTCGCCTCAATGCTGCCATCATGCCCAACGATGAAAGGGAAGTGGCACTCGAGAAACTCGTCGATTACTACGGACTCGACGAGCAGTCGCTGGCCGACAACTTCCAGGCACAGGGCATGGCCCTCGACGACATTATCGAGGGCAACGAGAACATTCCTACCACTTGGGCCGACGTCATCATGCTGCACATCTCGCAACTGTGGTATGGCCGACTCAATGAGGCCGCTTCACACCTCGAGGGCAAGGTGAATCATGCCGACCGCATCGCCGTCATGCTGCAGGTGCTCTACACCCAGCTGGGGCTCAAGGCTTTCCTCACCGAGAAAGTGGCCAATTACCTGAACGCCTTCGACACCGCACTGCAGCCTAACGTGATAGGTGACTGCGCCGCAGTCATGCTCAATAACTTTGTGGCAACCGTGGGTCGCGACTTCATGACTCCCGAGCATCACACCAAGGCGCTTGAGAATGCCAATGAACTCAACATTAGGGTCGACGTCAACGAACCTCCTGCCAGCGAGGTTGATATGACCCTGGGCGAGGCGCTCGACGCCTTCGATATGTCGTCGCGCATCATGCAGGGCGTTGGCTACACCATGAACGATGTGGGCACCCTGCGCCGCTTGCCCTGGTGGGACAACTTCATGCGATGGAAAAACCGCGTCATGGTGGGACTCATGCTCATCAGCGAAGTGCCATCCTACGACAAGGAGGCCAACAACCGCCTGAAACAGATCATCGACAACTGTGACTCGTTATACCGTTAGTTTGATTTCTCTCAACTTTTAATTATATAGCAATTATGAGACCTCACGATAAGAATTTGCTTTGTACGACCGATAGGGCCGCCTTTACCGACATTCAAGGCATCGGTAAAGACCCGCTCTATATGCGCTACGAAACCGTTTCGGCTATCATCAATCGAGAGATTGCTCCCGACTATCGCTCGTTCATAGCCATGCCGGTCTATCAGATCGACGACGACATCATCGAGTGGTACACCAATCCCTGGAATGAACAGCCCATCTGTCTCAACGACTTGCCCATTCACGAAAAGGCTAAATATCTCGAAATCAAGAGAAAGACGGTTGAGCACTACCAGCGTCACATTCAGGAGATGCGTGGCGAGGACAGCCGCATTCTCAAGAGTGCCATTAAATATGTGAGCGATGAGTTCATCTATTGCTTCGACGACAAGGTGGTGCTGGTGGCCTGGGGTATGACTCCCGATCCCGAACTCTACAGTCCCACTGGTTCCATCACCGTGCATGTGGGCAAGGAGGCCAACTTCTACAAGGTGCACTTCGTGTGCGATCCCACCATGGCTTCGTTCCGTGTGCCCAAATACAGCACACTCACTCGCCGCGAAAACACTATTATTTCTACTGAAGACCTGCCCGAACTCATTGTCAACGAGAATTGTGAGTTCCTTGGCTGGGATCCTCATCCACAAGGCTCTGTCGTCAATCAGGACCTTACCTTTGTGGCGCGTTTCAAGGTGAATGAAGTCCCGCCTGAAACACCTCCTGTGCTACCGCCCGATGTGCCTCTCGACGATGGGCTATGCACCATCTTCTTCGATGCCGGCACTAATGGTGTGCTCTCGGGGCCAAGCTTCATCAGGAAGCAGCGGGGTTCGGTCATTCAGCCTAACGAGGTGCCCGTCATCACTCCTAACAAGGGCTACAAGTTCACTGGCTGGAGCGTGAATCCCGTCAACATGATTGTGGACCACGATATGACCATCAGTGCTGGTTACCAGAAGGGTGGCGGCTTCAACTGGCTCTGGGCGCTGCTTGCTGTCCTGCTCGGTATCCTGGTGGCGCTTCTCATACTCCTGTGCCTGAAGGGGTGCAACTCCTGCACACGCGCCGGACTGCCTGGTGGCGTTTATGCCGACACAATCTATGCCGGCGGGCCTGGACGACCCATTGAGCGCATCGACGGGCCTAACGGACCCATCGACGACAACCGTCCCGATCCGTCGCAAGGCACTGGCCCCGTCGACATTATTGGCGATGATGGCTCTTTGCCCGACTATCCTGTGGCGCCGCCCAACCTGGGCGATGGCGGTGAGGATCTGCCCATTATCCGCACCCCCGACGGACGTCAAATCATTGGCAATCGCGTCAATGTTTTTTTCGAGGATGCCAGGGCCGATCTTGACAAGTTTGTGCGTGAGTTCAAGCGCAACTTCCCCGATTCCACCAAGTATAAGATCATAGGAATCGACAAGAACGTACCCTGGCTACAAGTGCAGGTGCCTGTCAACGAGGTTCAAGCCATGTGCACCGCAATTCCCGAGAAAATTCCCGACCCGGCTTGCATCGCCTTCGATGAGGAAATCATGATGCGCGTCGATTTCACTACGCTGCAACAGCGTCAGCAACCCATCCGTGGCCGCGAAGGTTGGCACATCAATGCCATCAACCTCAAGCAGGCTTGGACCGTCACCAAGGGCACTCCCGCAGTCAAGGTGGCTGTGGTCGACGATGGCCTGGACTTGAATCATGAAATGTTCAGAGGCCGCATCATCAATGCCTACAATGTGTTCCGTCGCGACGACCGGCTCTCTACGGGCCAAGGTCATGGAACCCATGTCGCAGGTCTGGCAGTGGGTAGCGATGCCAAGGTGTCGCAAGGTGTTACAGGGGTAGCTCCCAAGTGTGGGCTCATGCCTGTGCAGGTCTTCGACAATGGCATGTGCACCATGTCGTCGCTCGTTGCCGGCATCATGTATGCTGTGCACAAGGGTGCCGATGTGGTCAACGTCTCGGTAGGACCCAGCATGGCTCCCTTGCAGGGACAGCCCGCAAGTCAACTCGAGGAGATTGCACGCACCATGTTCAAACCCGCACAAAAGGTGTGGAACCGCATCTTTGAAGTGGCTCGTGAGCAAAAATCCATCATTGTCTTCGCATCGGGCAACGAGTCGCTGCTGGCTTCAGTCTATCCGCAGCTTCGCTCAACGGCCACCATCAATGTGGCGGCGATAAATCCCAATGGCAAGCTCTCATTCTTTTCCAACTATGGCAGCAGTGGCTACATGGTGGGCGCATCGGTTTCGGCACCGGGCGAGGACATTATCAGCGCTTTCCCCGCACCCAAGAATTATGAGGTGGCCGATGGCACCAGCATGGCGGCTCCCATTGTGACGGGAACCGTCGCACTCATGAAGTCGATCAATCGCGACATCACCGTCTCGCAGGCCCTTTCAGTGCTGCGCTCCACCGGCAAGAACATGGTCACCAATGCCGGGCCCATGATTCAGGCCGACAAGGCTGTGCTCACCGTCAAGCGTGGCAACCTGCCTGCCGACCGCACGCCACAGGCCACCACGCCACCGCGGCGTGCACCGCAGTCGGGTGGAGCAGCCACGCAGCCTCGCACCCCGGCTACCCGGTCTGGTTCCTCCACTCAGCGCAAGGCGGCATAAGTTTACGATAACATTCATCTTTTTAGCTTTTTAGTTGTATCACAGATGAACAAATTCCTAAAATTCTCCTGGAGTCACATCTTCACCTTTCTGGCGGTGATTCTCATGGCGTATTTCTCCTTCTTGGGTGCTTCCTATTGGACGCACGGCAACTTCTTTGTGGCGGGCATCATCACTGCGGTGATTGTGGTGCTCCTCATCTTCTGGTTTGTGACCCCGCAGATGCTCAAGGGAACCTCAGGCCAGTTCATTAAACTCAAGAAGTCCATTGTTATGGAGCGTGTGTTCATTTTCACCTGTCCTGTCATTTTCATCCTCTCGTTAGGGCCGCTCGTCCATTTCTGGAATGTGCACAGCCACAACGATGAGATTGTGACGACCTTTAAGGACGGCATCAATGCCTCTACGGGCCTCTTCGACCTCTATGAGAACTATGCCAACGAGCGTGTCGATGCTTTCGGCAAGTTTCTCCAGAGCTCCTCGGGCAATGCCTCCCTTTATGCTGGCATCAGCTCCAAGGATGTGCAGCGCGAGGTGATGACGCAGTGCCTGGCCGACAAGCTGCTGGGCTCCAATTTCACTGAACTGAAGGAGAAATCGGCACAATGGATTCAGGAGGCAAACCAGGAACCCAGCACATGGAATGTGTTCCTGCTCGGCAACATCCGGGAAATCAAGGAGTCGATGAAGGCCTGGCGTGACCTGCTCGTCGACTTCTCTTCGCCCGTGCTCAAGGTGGAGCAGCTGGCGGGGACCGATGTCAAGCCCTTCGACGACGACCGTGGCATCATCAACAATGCCGTGGGCATCCTCGATAAGCTCGACTCCTACTATTCCTCGATGGAGGCACCTAAACCCGCTGCCATCGGCTTTGCCATTGCCATCTTCTGCCTGTTGCTTTTCCCTTACCTGTTGCAGACTCGCCACAGCAAGAGCGTGTATCGCCTGTTGGGTCGTCGCAAGTCGCTGGGGGGCATGAGCATTGCTCCCGAGGCGGCTCCGCAGCAGTCATCACCTCAAAAAACTGATGTCAATGTCGACATCACTCCTGAGGCCGACTCTCCCTTAACCGACAGCACCGACAACGATTTTGGAATGTTTAAACTTTAGAATATCAACCCCTTAACATTATATCGAAATGCCTTCAGAACAAGCGATTTTTGATAACATCGACCAATATACCGCCGAAGATCTTGTGAGATACATTCGCGAGGGTATCACTTCTTATGAGAGGCTTTGCAATCCCTCCAACACCTACGGACAGTTCTCGGCCGATAAGCGCAAGCTTGTGCTCGACATCATGCAGAACAGCGATGAGCCCGACTGGGAGGCGGCTTGCACGGCCAACACCATCGAGGCCTATCAGACCTATCTCAACGACCATCAGGACGGCCGGCATCGCGAAGAGGCTCGCAAGCGCAAGCAGCTCCTTATGGCCGAACAGGCCAATTTTGAGGTGCAACGCGCTCAGCAGCAGGTCTATGGCGAGGCCGAGCAGGCTTGGGCAGTGGTCGACAGGAGCAATAAGGACGCGCTCAAGCAGTTTGTCGACAATTATCCCGACACTCCCTTTGCCGAGGAGGCGCGCAACGTGCTTCTCCAGTTGCAACTTGACGATTTCATGGGCGTGGGCATCGAAGCACTCAAAACCCGCATCAAGAATATCGAGACCGATAAGCGCGTGATGCAGAAGGAAATCACCATTGTCAACCTCATTCTCGAAGAGGAGCAGAAGAAGCACATCACCAAGGACGATTTCTTTGAAGCGCTCAGGCAAGACCACAACCTCGTGAATTCTGGCGTTATCAGGTCGCTGTTCGAGAGAAACTTCATCACCATCGACGACTTCATGACCATAGGCATCGACAGGGCCTTCATCGAGGCCATGCTCAGGCACGACATGCCGCAGCAGTTCCAGGTGCCCATTCCCATATCGAGCATCAATCGCGAGTCCACTGAAATCTATTTCTGGGGCATTCCCTCCAGCGGCAAGAGCTGCGCGCTGGGAGCCATTCTCAGTGTGGCCGACAACGGCAGGGTGGCGATGAGCATGTCGAAGGACAACACCTGTCAGGGCTATGGCTACATGATTCGCCTCGCTACACTCTTCAAGGATGACGGCAACATTGGCGTGCTGCCCGAGGGCACCTCCATCTACTCGACTTACGAGATGGGCTTCAACCTGCACACCAAAGACAACTATGTGCATCCCATCACCTGCATCGACCTGGCAGGCGAGCTGGTGCGGTGCATGTTTAAGTATGATGCGCACGAACCTCTCACCCAGGAAGAGTCGGCGGCACTCCAGACCCTCACCGATGTGATGATTAACAACCGCTCCGGCAACCGTAAGATTCACTTCTTCGTCATCGAATATGGTGCCGACGACCGCTTGTACGAGGGGCTGGCACAGCGGCAATATCTCGATGCCGCCCTCCAGTATATAGGGCGTACCAAGATTTTCCAGCGCGACACCGACGGCATCTATCTGCTCATCTCCAAGGTCGATAAGGCAAAACTGCATGGTGCCGAACTCCAGCAGGAGCTGCGCCGTTACATCACCGACCGTTATCAGGGCTTCTACAACGGTGTGCAGACCATTTGTCAGCAAAACCAGATCAATGGGGGAGAGGTGGGCATCATTCCATTCTCGCTCGGTGAGGTTTGCTTCCAGGACTATTGCCGTTTCAACGCCAATGCCGCCACCTCGGTGGTGCAACTCATTCTCGAGCGCACCGGTAAGACTAAAGCAGGTAAATTAGGTTCTTTCTTTAATATTTTCAGACGATGAGCAAGATAGGTATCAAAATCAACAATATTTCGCAAGGCTTGGCGGTAGCTTATCAGGCCAACACCAACATCAGTAACTGGGCTTCCAAAACCCACGACACGCGTGTTGACTTGAGTAACTTGGGCTTTCCCGACGCTGCAGGCAATTTCGTTCAGTTCCTTGTCAGTCCGCAAGCGCAGGCCACCCCTCTTTATATGCTCACTTTCGACACGGGTGGCTGTTACCTCTGCTCCCTCAAGGCTTCTTCAGGCCGTGTCGGCGACCATGTTGCCACCTGGTTCTACCTGCCCCGTGAGGCCGATTTGCCCGCATCGCAACTCAAGAAACTCATTGAGGTGGTCGATGGCGAGGTTATGACCGGTGGGCTCATCAACGAGCAGCGGCTCAACGACGTCTTCCTGCGCGAGTTCCCTAACCGTCCCGTTTCGCCCGTTTATGCCAATTCCAATCCCTCGGCAGGCTATGCCGTGCGCTACTATGGCCGTGGCACCGACTTCAGCCTCGACGACCTGCTGGGGCACGACATCTATCAGCCCGAGTATACCAAGTATAAGGCGGTGTTCCTTGTTGACAAGGGTTCAGGACTCTTCTGTCGCGGTGCCGACGACATCACGATGCATCAACTGGCCCGCACCATTACCGTCTTGCCTCCAAAGGGTGATACCTTTGGTTTCACGCCTTTCGTTGGCAATCAGCCTTTTGTAGGGCCTATGCTGGCTTATCAGGGAGCCACACTCCAGCTCGTGTGGCGCAGGCAGGGCTTCAAGGACGTGGTCAAGCCTGTCACCCTCAAGTCTGACCCGCAGTATCTGCCCGACCTGCAGGAGAACGAACTGCGCTGTATTGTGCCCTATGCACACTTCAGTGTGGTTGACGACACCGGTCGCAATGTGCCTAACCCTACCATCACCATCTATGGCAAACCTCTCTCACCCGCTTCACCCACCGATGTTCCCTTTGCCGAGCTCAAACGTGGCGTGCGCGCAAAAGTCTCTAAAGAAGGCTATGCCGAGGCGGTGGTCGACTATCAGGGGAAACCTCTGGTGGTGGAACTGGAGAAACTCACGCAGCGTTATGAGTTCATCTTCCCCGATGGCGACAAGGTGACTCTTTCGGGAAACAGGTCGTTCACCGAGTCTCCCTTCAAGGGCTATACCGCTAATCATGACAATAGCCTGGTGCCGGGGCAGAACCGACTCCACAAGATAGAAAAATCGTCTATGCCGGGCGGACTCAACCTCAAGTCGCTCCTCATTGGTGCTGCCGCTGGTGCGCTGCTTGTGGGCGCGGCATGGTTGCTCCTCTCTCTGTTTGGAGGCTCTCCCAAGCCGGCCGATCAGGCTTCGGTTTCTCCTGAGGTCTCTGTCGAAAAACCCGTCAAGCCTCAACCCAAGCCATTGCCCGAGTTTGAGGCACTGGAGGCTCCCGTATGGAACAGGCAGGCGCTTGAAAATGCAGGTTTCACTGGCCTTTGGGATGCTCTCAATACCTATGACTTCGACACAGTGCTGAAATTCGACACTGATTATCCCGAAATACGCCGAAAGATGCCGCAGTGGAAAATGCTGGTCGAGAGCATTCTGCAAATGAAGGCGACGGGTAATGCGCTTATTCCGGGCAAGTATGTCGACGCAGGCGACGAAAACATCACCATCGACAACTATATCAAGAAAATTCAGAAGAACACCCTCTCAAATAAAATAGATTTGAGCCAAGGCGTCTCTTCTGGCCCTACCCCTGGAGCCAAAGCCCCGTCGGCCGAGAAAAACCAACCCCAAGAGGTCATCGTCGGTTCCGACGGGTCGCAGCCCTAACTTCATGATTAAGACCATGCAAGAACCCTGAAGTGGTTCGCCTGAAACTATAATTAAAAAACAAGAATGAAAACGAGCATCAAAATACTTCTCCTCTTGCTGGCTTTGGCCGGTGCCGTGTTTGGTGTCCTCTATTGGCAGAAGACCCAGGTAGAGCCGCCCCAGAACCCTTCGCCCGACAATGTGAACTATAACCAGCTCAAGGAGCACATTGCCGCCATCAACAATGGTGACGACCTCGACAAGGCTTTCGAGCGGGCCTTCGATGAGTTCTCCTTCCTACGCAACGAGAATCTGATTGATTCGGGTATGAGCGATGAGCAGATTCGCAAACTCACTGAGGCCTATGCTCCCCAGTTTGCCAGCAATGCCTTGTCAATGCTCCAGAATTCCTGGACCTACGACGACCTCAAGCGCCTCATCAACCGCGTTAAACTCCTCTCTTCGCTCACCTATAGTGAGGGCGACAAGGTTATTGTCGACTCCGATGTCACCTCCAAGTTTTCCATCATCAACAAGGTCAACACTGACTACACCAAGGCTTCATCGGTAGCCTCCAAGACCTCTTACAGCTCGGTCGACGATGCAAAACGCCGCATCAGCGAGGCCAATCGTTACAGGAGCGACACCTATCTCAGCCACTGTCCTGCTTTGGTCGAAAAACTCAAGGGCCTGCCCGCCAAGATAGGTCATTCTCACTACTCGAAAGTATCTGCTGCGGTCAATACCTTTGCACGCAACTATCGCAACTACGATAATGTTCCCGCCAAGAAACGTGAAATACGCAATACCATTTCACAATACGAGGGCATGACTCGCTACTATGGCCGCAACGAGAGCACTGCCGGCTTGTACTCCAAGCTGAACAATGTGCCTGATCCTCCCTACGATAATAACTGATCCCTACCTGTTCCCCACAGGGTAATAGGACAGGGCTGGCCTCACCGCCAGCCCTCACAGTATTGAAAACTCCCGATAATAACTCGTAAATCATAAATCCATTTCGGGGTCCTCTATGCTGCGATTTTGTCGCAGCTATTTCCGAGTCCTCTGAGTTCTCCGAGTCCTCTGAGTTCTCCGAGATCACATGGCCTTGTGTGAGTTTGCCACTTTATTGCATTTTTATATAAATATGCTGTTATTCAGTGGTATATATTTCTTCTTTTGGTGTTTTTGTGGGAAAAAGTGAGTTTTTTGTGAGTTTTTTGTGGCGCTCAAAACTTGACGCACATCTTTAATAGTAATAAATTTGCAACAGTTTCATAAATAACCATCGCAAAATATTTTTTTAACTTTAATACTCTTCAAAAAATGAAAAAATCATTTCTTTTACTCGCTGGTGCCGCTATGATGGCCTTCAACGCCTTCGCGGCTGCTGGCGACTACAAACTGGTGTTCAGCGACGAGTTCGACGGAACGGCGCTCAACACCCAGGTTTGGAATGTGGAGGTCAACGGCAATGGCGGTGGCAACGGCGAGTTGCAATACTACACTGCCAGCAATGTGACCGTGAGCAATGGTGTGCTCAACATCACTGCCAAGAGAGAGAATTATGAAGGCAAGTCCTTCACTTCAGGCCGCATTAACACCATGGGCAAGGCTGCCTTCAAGCATGGCAAGATTGAAGCCAGCATCAAGGTGCCCACCACTGCCAACGGCTTGTGGCCCGCCTTCTGGCTCATGGGCAACGACATGGCCGAGGGCATCTCGTGGCCCTATTGCGGCGAGATGGATGTGATGGAGGCGGGTGGTGCCACGGGCATCGCCAATGGCACCCAGGATCACTATTTTGCCGGTGCCATGCACTGGGGACCTTACAACAACGGCAACCACCCCATGTATGCAGCCGACTACACCGCTGCCTACAGCGTGCAGGATGGCGAGTTCCACCTCTACACCCTCATTTGGGACGAGCAGAAGGTGTCGATGTATCTGGATTTGGACAAGTATCCCAGCGCCACGCCTTATTTTGAGATGAACATCGACGATGTTTCGCAGAACAACTCGCCCGGCAACTACTTCCACAAGCGCTTCTTCCTCCTGCTGAACCTTGCCGTGGGTGGCTCGGTGCCAGGCATCTACGACGCCAACGCCATCACAGCCATGAACAATGGCGACAAGGTGATGTCGGTTGACTACATCCGCGTCTATCAGAAGGAAGGAGAGGAGAACTACATCACGCCCTACGGCTCTGAAGGCGACGATACCCCCGACATTGAGCCCGACGAGACTACTCAACTGGGCAATTACGGCTCGCTCGCGCTCGACAATAACGGCGCTTCGACCTTCGATTTCGAGAACTCCTACGACTATGTGATTATTGGTGCCAGCAGTGGTGTGATGGCCCAGATGGGCGACAAGATTGTGGCCGATTACAGCGTGGATGATGTCAACAACCACTTCTATGTTTGGGAAGGTACTTACACTTCAGTCGCAACCAGCGGCGTGAACTCCTTCGGTTTGCAGGAAGGGTGGAACTCCTTGATTGTGGGGAACTCTGGCTGGTCAGGTCTGGGTTATGCTTCGGCCAATGTGGGTAAGGACTTGTCGATGATTGATTCGACCTACATCCTGCACTTCGCCATGCGTGGCACCGACCAGCTGATGCACACCAATCACGCCATCTGGATTGGTGACGCACACTTCACCATCGGTTCGGCTCCCTTCCAGGACAACGGCAGTTCGCTCCCCGTGCTGGGCGACTTCAAGCGCGATGGCCGCTGGTGCTACTTCGACATTCCCGTGAGTGTGCTCCAGAACCTGAGTAGCACGCTTTTCGACACCCCCGAGGCCTTCATGGGCAATGTGTTTGCCGTGTTGAGCGGCGGTGTGGGTGGTGCCCAGTTGCAGTTCGACAATGTGTTCTTCTACAAGAACGACAACATCGATGTGAATCCTCCTGTTGAGGATACCACTACCGTTGTGGGCAAGTATGTGACCCGTTCGCTCGACGGTGCCGGCCATTCGACCTTCGACTTCACCGATGGCTACGACTATGTGGTGATTGGCGCCAGCAGCGGCGTGGTGGACCAGATGGGTGAAAACATCGTTGCCAACTACAGTGTGGACGATGTGAACAACTTCCTTTGGGTTTGGGAAGGCACCTATGTGGCACAGCCTACTTCGGGCATCAACTCCTTTGGTCTCGTCGAGCCCTGGAATGCCTATGTGGTGACCGACAAGGGCTGGTCAGGTCTGGGTTATGCTTCACCCGCAGGCCATGGCAAGGACCTCTCGATGCTCGACAACAGCTATTATCTGCACTTCGCCATGAAGGGCGACGATGTGCTGGCTCACAGCAATCACACCATTAGCGTGGGCAGTGCCTCGTTTGTGGTGGGTAACGCCACTACTGGACCGGTCATCATTGGCGACTACAAGCGCGACGGCAACTGGTACAGCTTCGACATCCCCTTCAGCGAAATCAAGTCGCTCGCCGGTGCTCCGTTCGCTGGTGATGGCGGTGTTGAGGCCTTCACGGGCAATGTGTTTGCAGTGTTGAGCGGCGGTTCACAAGGCACGCTGCTGCAGTTCGACAATGTGTTCTTCTACAAGAAACACAGCGACAGCGAACAACCCCCTGTAGACGAGGTGCTCGGCGTCTATGGAAGTCCTGCCCTCGATGAGGATGGCAATCCCACCTTCGACATCTCTGCCAACAAGGACTATGTGCTCGTGTATCTGGGCGCCCAGGAGGCCGCTCAAATGGGTGACAAGATTCTTGCCGACTATCGCCCCAACGGTACGACCAACTTCCTCTGGATTTGGAGCGGAACCTATGCCGATGCCATGGCGTCACAACCCGACAGCATCAACTCATTTGGCTTGAATGAAGGCTATGTTGCACAGTCGGTTACTGGTGCAGGCGGCTGGTCGGGCCTGGGATTTGCTTCTGAGAATCAGGGCAAGGACCTCTCGATGCTCGATGAAACCTTCTATCTGCACCTGGCTATGAAGGCGAACGACGAGCAGGCCCATGCAAGCCATGCTGTGGGCGTGGGCGATGCTCACTTCACGATGGGTGCAACTCCCTTTGTTGACAACGGCACCGTCTTCGGTATCCTCGGCGACTACTATCGCGATGGCAAGTGGTATAACTTCGACATCCCTTACACCGAAATCATGGCACGCGCCAATCCCGTTTTCGACAATCCGTCTAACTACATGGGCAATGTGATTTCATTCTTGAGCGGTGGCGTGGCCGGTACCAAACTCAACTTTGATGCCATCTTCTTCTATCGCAAGGGCAGCACTGAACCCGCTCTCAAGGGCGATGTGAACGCCGACGGCAAGGTCGATGTGATGGATGTGACTGCACTCATCAACATGATTCTGAAAGTGATTCCTGTCGATCAGGAAAGGGCCGATGTGAATGGCGATGGCAATGTGAATGTCTCAGATGTCACTTACCTCATCAACATCATCCTCGGAGTCATCCATAGTTGATGTAAATTATTAGTATTATTAGCATTCTTTTGGGGCTGGCCAAATATGGGGTCAGCCCCATTGTTTTGATGGAATATGACATTTTTTGTGTCAAGAACTTTGATATGTGGTTTATTATTCTTATATTCGCATATTATTCCAAAATTTCTTGTGCACTCTTGGAATTTCGATGAAAAACCTGAAAACCAAAGCAGATGAAAAAAGAACGAATCATACTCGCCCTGGCATTGGCTCTGTGCAGCCTGCAGGCCTGGGCGTGGAAACCGCTGTTTGTGGGGCATCGCGGCTGCCTGAGAGGCGTTGAGAACACCGTCGAGGCCTTCCGCAATGGTGTTGACTACTATGGCTACGACGGCCTTGAATGCGATGTGCGCGTTACCAGCGACGGCTACTATGTGATCAGTCACGACGAGACCACAACCCGCCTGGGCGGCAACCTCACCGTGGCGAGTGCCACCTTGGCCGAACTCCTGGCCGAGACCTATACCCAAACCCGCGGCGGCGTCACCTACACGGGCAAGATATGCACCGTCGAGGAGTATCTCGACATCTGCGTGGAGAAGAATGTGTTCGCCATCATCGAACTCAAGTGGACCACCGGCATCAATAACGGCGATATGAGCAAATTCCCTGGCTTGGCGCAGATGGTCATCGACAAGGGCTTGGCCGACAAGGCCATCTTCCTCACCTCCATGAAGCAGTCGCTCGAGTATGTCCGCGCCCACTATCCCTCATTCAACTGCCAGTGGCTGTGTGCCAGCAACTGGAGTGGCAGCGAGGGGTGGTGCCGCCAGAATCATTTCACGCCCAGCATTCAGATCGGTTGCTTCGACATCAACACCGTGAATCGCTTCCGTCGCCTGGGCCTGCAGGTGGCGATGTGGACCGTCGATACTCGGGCCAACTATGAGAAATATGGCAACATGGGCGTGGCCATGATGACCTGCAACTCGCTCATGCCAAGTGATATGCCCGAACTCGACAGCATCAACTGGAGCACCGTCGACAGCATCCCCGACCCGTTGCCGCTCAAGTGCGACACCATTTATTGCTACAGCCGTGGCAAGGGCAATCTGCCGCAGCCTTTCCCCTCGCGCGCCAAGAAGGAGTCGATCTACAACACCGCCATGCAGGCGGCTGTGATCGATGGCGTGTTCTATACCAACGACTATGAGACCACCACACTGTTGGCACTCGACAATCGCGGTCATGTGCGCACCGTGCTCGAGGGCACTACCAGTTCTGGCATTGCTGCCGACCGCGTCGGCAACCTTATCATGCTCAACGACGGCCAGGGCTCGGAGCCTCGCCGCTTCCGCATCTATCCGCACGGCAACCCCGTGCCCGTCGATGTCGAATTCACCCTGCTCAACGAGGGCGAGACCCGCTTCATCAGCGCCAATGGCAATGTGATGGGCGAGGAGGGCGGCTATGTCTTCTTCTACTCCAAGGGGCACAATGTGGTGAATGTGGTGCATCTAGCCAATGGCGAGTTCATCGAGACCACTGCTTCCCAGCCCCTCTCGGCCACCGCCAACTATGCCAGTCTGGTCTATCCCATTGGCGACGGCCCTAACGAGTTTCTCTACCAGATGCGTACTCAGGGCATCTACTACTATCACGATGCCGACATGGGCGAGATTGTGACCGGCAGCAGCGGCAACTATGCTCCCAACCGCAACACCAGTGTGGGCATAGCGCAGCTGCAGGTGGCTGGTCATCGCCTGGTGGTGCATCCATCGGGAGTCAACTATAATGGCGGCTTCACCATTCGCGACATCAGCAGCGACTCCATCGATGTGCTCAACATCGACCCGCTGGGCAACGGCAGTCTTGCCGCCAATCTCGCTACCGGCCAGTTCTTTGCCGTCGATTCACTCGACGAGAATCACAGCATCCTCTACGAGTATTGCATGGGCAACGGCTATGCCGCCTATCAGCTCTACATTGGCGACCCGGTGCCTATGCCGCTCACTGGCGATGTGAATGGCGATGGCCACCTCAATGTGAGCGATGTTACCGCCCTCATCAACATGATTCTGGGTGTCACCCCTGTGCGTGTGGAGCGGGCCGATATCGACCACAACTGGCGCGTGAATGTGAGCGACATCACGCAACTGGTCAATTTACTGCTTGGAATTGTTTAACTCTTTAATATTAACCGTTATGAAAAAACTACTACTGTTGACTATTTGCTTGGGTGCCGCATTGAGCGCCTGGGCATGGAAGCCCCTCCTTGTGGGGCATCGTGGCTGTAACTTGGGTGTTGAGAACACTGTTCAGGCCTATCAGAATGGCGTGGATGTGTATGGCTACGACGGACTGGAATGTGATGTGCGCGTCACCAGCGATGGCTTTTATGTGATCAGTCACGACGAGACTACCAGCCGCGTGGGTGGCAACCTCACCGTGGCCGAAGCCACTCTGGCCGAACTGCAGGCCGAGGACTATACCCAGACCCGCAACGGCGTCACCTACACCGGCAAAATCTGCACAGTGGCCGAGTATCTCGACATCTGCGCGGAGAAGAATGTGTTCCCCGTGATGGAACTCAAGTGGACTACTGGCATCAACAACAACGACATGAGCAACTTCCCGGGACTGGCAGCTCTGGTCACCGAGAAAGGCCTGGCCGACAAGGTCATCTTCCTCACCTCCATGAAGCAGACGTTGCAGTACATCCGCACCAACTACCCTGACTTCAAGTGCCAGTGGCTCTGCAATGCCAACTGGGAGAGCAATGTGGAGTGGTGCCAGCAGTGGGGACTCAACCCCAGCATCGAGGCAGGCTGCTTCGACATTCACACCGTGAAGCGCTTCCACCTGCTGGGCCTGCAGTGCGCTGTGTGGACGGTCGACAGCAAGGCCAACTATGAGAAGTATGGCAACATGGGTGTGTATATGATTACCACCAACTCCTTCAACTCGGCCGATGCTACTGACATTCCTGACATCGACTGGGATGCTGTGGAGGATGTGCTCGACCCGCTCGAACTCAAGTGTGACACGGTTTTTAGATATTGCCGCGCCAACGGCACGATGCCCGAAGGCTTCCCTTCAAACCTTGAAAACGAGTCCCCCTACAAGCAGGCTCAGCAGGCGGCTATCAAAGACGGCATCTTCTACACCAACGACTACTCGACCAGCACACTGCTCACCTACGACCGCACGGGCCGCATCGATAATCCCTATCAGGGATCCAACAGCCAAGGCATCTGCTTCGACGATGCCGGCAACCTCATCTTGCGCTGCGACGGACTCTCCAATGCCCCCAACAAGATGCGTGCTTACAAGAATGGTTCTACCGAACCCGTCGAAATCAACTTCAGTCTGAATCATGACGGCCGTGTGCACTTCATCACTGCATCGGGCGATATCTTCTCTGAAGAGGGCGGCTATGTCTATCATTTTCCCAATAACCAGGCCTATGTCGATATGGTTTATATCGCCAATGGCGAGTTCGTAGAAACCTATTCGAGCGGAGAACTCTCCTTTGCCGGCTCTACAGCGGGCATCGTCTATCCCATTGCCACCGACCCCTGGGAATTTGTCTATCAGGTGCGTGGTAACGGCTATAACTACTACAAGGACGGCGATAAGGGAACTTACATCACGGGTTCTTCCAGTACCACGCCTCCGGCACGCAACACAAGCTGTGGTGGTGCCTACTTCGTGCTCGCTGGCCACAAGCTTTTCATCCACTCTTCAGGCACGAACTATAACGGTGGTTTCACCGTCAGGGACATGAGCGCTAATTGCACTCCGTTGCTCTCGGTGCCTGTGCTCGGTGCAGGTGGTTACTATGCCAATCCCTCGGTGGGTGCGTGGTTCAAGATTGAACCCATCGACGACAATCACTGCTATGTCTATGAGTACTGCCAAGGTAATGGCTATGCACAGTATCAGCTCTACATTGGCGACCCCTATGTCGAGCCCACTCCCGGCAAGCCAGGCGATGCTAACAACGACGAAACCGTGGATGTGAACGATGTGACTACGGTCATCAACTACATCCTGGGCAAGAATCCCGATCCGTTCAATTCAGGTAATGCCGATGTGAACGGCGACACCGACATCAATGTGATGGATGTCACCCTCATCATCAACATGATCCTCGGCATCGCTGAATAAATAACTTATTAATATCTCTATCAATAATCATAATCTAGGGGGCTGGCATCATCGCCAGCCCTTTTTGTTCGTTGTCAATGTTAGGTTCACTCATCCCTAATCCATCATCACATTACTTTTTTCGTGAAAAGTATTTAAATGTGATTATGGAATAAGAAAAAAATCGTACCTTTGAAGATTAAATCTTAAACACTGATGAAATATCTCAAACTGCCGGACAATGCCACGAGAATTCTGCCCTTCTATCTCGCTATGGAGGAGTATGCTGCTCGCATCATGGCCGACGACGATATCTTCTTCATGTGGCAACCCAATCCCACCGTCATCTTTGGTCGCAACCAGCTCATCGACAACGAGGTGAACCTCGACTATTGCCGTGAGCATGGCATTGCCACCTATCGCCGCAAGAGCGGTGGTGGCTGCGTGTATGCCGACCGCGACAACATCATGCTGAGCTACATCACCCGCAGCGACAATGTGCAGCAAACATTCTCGACCTACACCCACGCTGTGGTGGAGGTGCTCAAGAGTCTGGGGCTGGATGCGAGCGACAACAGCCGCAACGACATTCTGGTGGGCGGCCTCAAGGTGAGCGGCAACGCTTTCTATCACATCCCTGGCCGCAGCATTGTGCATGGCACCATGCTCTATGATACCAATATGGAGCACATGTTCCACGCCATCACCCCCTCGCATGCCAAACTCGAGTCGAAGGGAGTGGAGTCGGTCAAGAGCCGCATCACCACGCTCAGCCAGCACCTTGATATGGGCATCGACGAGTTCAAGGACTATGTGGTGCGCTCGATGTGCGACGGCGAGATTGTGCTCACCGACGCCGATGTGGCGCAAATCGAGGCCATCATGCAATCCTATCTCACGCCACAGTTCATCTATGGCAGTAATCCCCGCTGCAACCTGGTCAAGAAAGGCCGCATCGAGGGAGTAGGGGAGTTGCAGGTGAACATGGAGCTGAACCACAACATGATTCAGCACATCAATCTGGCAGGCGACTTCTTCCTGCTCGGTAATCTCGACGATGGCATCCTGAACCGCCTCACGGGCGTGAACTACTCGCGCGAGGCCGTGGAGCTTGCCCTCGACGGTGTGAATGTGGGCGATATTATCGTGAACTTAAATAATCAACAACTCATAAACCTTTTATTCGATTAAAACAACTATGGCAGAAGAAATCAAAACAACTTGTCTTCATGACAATCATGTGGCACTCGGTGCCTTAATGACTCCCTTTGCAGGATTCGATATGCCCATTCAGTACAAGGGCATCGTTGAAGAGCACAACGCAGTGCGTACCAATGTGGGCGTGTTCGATGTCTCTCACATGGGCGAAGTGGCCGTCACGGGTCCCGAAGCCGAGAAATTTGTGAACTATATCTTTACTAACGACATCAAGGGTGCCGAGCCGGGCAAGGTGTTCTATGGCATGATGCTCTACCCCGACGGCGGCACAGTCGATGACCTGCTGGTGTATAAGATGGGCGAGAACGACTTCTTCCTGGTGATCAACGCCGCCAACATCGACAAGGATGTGGCTTGGATCAACGAGCAGGCAGTGAACTTCGATGTGAAAGTCGAGAACCAGAGCGACTACTACGCTCAGCTTGCAGTGCAGGGTCCTGAAGGCGAGAACACCATCAAGAATGTGCTTGACCTGGATGGCAGCGACCTCACTTTCTACACCGTGAAAAAGGTGGAATACGACGGCGAGACCATCATCCTGAGCCGCACGGGCTACACCGGCGAAGACGGCTTCGAAATCTATGCAAGCCACAAGGCCATCGTGAAAATGTGGAACCTGCTCATGGACGCAGGCGTTCAGCCTTGCGGACTGGGTTGCCGCGACACCCTGCGCTTTGAGGTGGGTCTGCCGCTGTATGGCGACGAACTCACTGCCGAGATTTCACCCATCATGGCCACATTGGGCATGTTTGTGAAGCTCGACAAGGAAGGCGGCTTCATAGGTCGCGATGCCTGCGCTCAGCAAAAGGCCGAGGGCAGCGCCAAGAAACTCGTGGGTCTGGAACTGCACGACAAGGCCATTCCTCGCCACGGCTACGAAGTGCTGCAGGGCGACACCGTGGTGGGTTATGTGACCACCGGTTATCGTGGTATCTCGGTCGAGAAGAGCCTCGCATTTGCCCTCGTTGACCGTGCTGCCGGCACACTGGGCAACGAACTGAGCGTGCGCATCCGCAAGAAAGTGTTCCCCGCTACCGTGGTGAAGAAACGCTTCTACACAACCAGTTACAAGAAATAAAAACAATTAACATTATAATCACTTTTAAACAACTTAGAAACAATGAGTAAGATTATCGACGGACTGTATTACAGTGAATCACACGAGTATGTGAGAGTAGATGGCGAGTTTGGTTACATCGGCATTACCGACTATGCACAGCACGAGCTGGGCAATGTGGTCTATGTAGATATGCCCGAAGTGGACGACGAAGTTGCTGCTGGCGAAGAATTCGGCGCTGTTGAAAGCGTGAAGGCTGCAAGCGACCTCATGAGCCCCGTGAGCGGAACCGTGGTTGAAGTGAACGAAGCCCTCGAAGACGAGCCCGGCCTCATCAACAAGGATGCTTTCGAGAACTGGATCATCAAGGTGGAGCTCAGCGACAAGGGCGAACTCGACGACCTCATGGATGCTGAAGCCTACAAGGCTATGATTGGCGAATAATCACAAACACGATCGCAGGCGTTTTGCCTGATGGTTTGCTGTCAGGCAAGATGCTTGTGACTTTTCTACTCACTTTAAATTATGGCATATAAATTTTTCCCGCATACCGACGAGGATATCCGCTCGATGCTCAACACCTGTGGGGCTAAGTCGATCGACGACCTCTACAGCGATGTTCCCAGCGAACTGGTCTTCAAGGAAGACTATGACCTGCCCGAGGCAATGAGCGAGATTGAAATCCGTCAGTATTTCGATTATCTGGGTGAGCAGAACACCAAGCTCACCTGCTTTATGGGAGCTGGCTGCTACGACCACTATTCGCCCTCGGTGGTGAACGACATTGTTCGCCGCAGCGAGTTCCTCACCTCCTACACCCCTTATCAGGCCGAGATCTCTCAGGGTACGCTCCAGTACATTTTCGAGTATCAGAGCATGATGGCCGAACTCACCGGCATGGAAGTGAGCAACGCCTCGATGTACGACGGTTGCACCGCTACCGCCGAGGCCATGATGATGGCTGTGGCTAACGCCAAGAAGCGCAACAAGGTGCTCATTTCTGAGACTGTGAACCCCATCGTGATTCGCGTGGTCGAGACCTACGCCAAGTTCCATGGCGTGGTGGTCGAGAAGATTGCTGCCGAAGGCGGTGTGACTAGCCGGGCCGACTTTGAGGCCAAGATTGCCAACGACGATGTGGCTGGCGTGATTGTCGCCACTCCCAACTTCTATGGCATTCTCGAAGACTATACCGGTTGGGCCGACCTGTGCCACGAGCACAAGGCTCTGCTCATCATGAACTGCGTGGCAAGTGCGCTGGGCGTGATCAAGACTCCCGCCGAGTGGGGTGCCGATGTGGCTGTGGGCGATGGCCAGAGTTTGGGTATTCCCATGAACTTTGGCGGTCCCTATGTGGGCTTCCTCTGCACCAGCAAGAAACTTATCCGCAAGATGCCGGGCCGCATCGTAGGTGCTACCAAGGATGCCGACGGCAAGCGCACCTTTGTGCTTACCCTCCAGGCACGCGAGCAGCACATCCGCCGCGAGAAGGCTACGAGCAACATCTGCTCTAACGAGAGCCTCATGGCGCTCTATGTGACCATCTACATGTCGCTCATGGGCAAGAAAGGCTTGCGTGAGGTGAACGAACTGGGTTACAGCGGCGCTCACTATCTGGCCGAGAAACTGGTGAAATCGGGCAAGTTCGAACTGGCCTTCCCCGACAAGCCCTTCCTCAACGAGTTTGCCGTCAAGACCACTCAGGACATCGACATGCTCCAGACGATTGGCGCACTTGAAGGCTTCAATGTGGGTCTGAAGATTGCCGACGACACGATGCTCATCTGTGTGACCGAACAGCGCACCAAGGATGAGATTGATGACCTCGCCGACCTGCTGATTGACCCGCTTCCCGAAGAGGCTGAGAATGAAGAAACTATTGAAGAAACCGTTTAAAAAGGAGGATTGAGTCATGAACAACGCTTATTATGGAAAACTCATATTTGAGTTGTCAAAGGAAGGACGATGTGGTTACTCTCTTCCTGAGAATGAATGTGCCGACTATAAGATGCAGGCGCTGCCCGCTAACCTGATGCGTGCCGAGGCTCCCGCGCTGCCCGAGGTGGACGAACTCACCGTGGTGCGTCACTACACCAACATGAGCAACAACAACTTTGGTGTCGACACCGGTTTCTATCCTCTGGGTTCCTGTACCATGAAGTACAATCCCAAGATCAACGAGGACATGGCTGCCCATCCCGCTTTCACGGGTCTGCATCCCTTGCAGCCCATGGGAACCGTCGATGGCGCCCTGGAGGTTTACTATAACCTGCAGATGAGCCTTGCCGAACTGGCCGGCATGAGCGAATTCACGCTCAACCCCTTTGCCGGTGCTCACGGCGAGCTCACGGGTCTCATGATTATCCGCAGTTATCACATGAGCCGTGGCGACGAGAAGCGCGTGAAGATTATCGTGCCTGACAGCGCCCATGGCACAAACCCTGCCAGTGCTGCCGTGTGCGGCCTGCAGGTGGTGGTGGTGAAGAGCCGTCCCGACGGTACCGTTGATGTGGAAGATCTGAAACCTCTGCTCGACGACACCATTGCCGGCATGATGATGACCAACCCCAATACGCTGGGCATCTTTGAGCACAACATTGCCGAGATTGCCAAACTGGTGCACGAGGCTGGCGGTCTGATGTACTACGACGGTGCGAACCTGAACCCCATGCTGGGCAAGGTGCGTCCGGGCGACATCGGCTTCGATGTGATGCACATCAACCTGCACAAGACCTTCTCCACGCCTCATGGCGGTGGCGGTCCTGGCAGTGGCCCTGTGGGCGTGCGCAAGGGTTTGGAGCAGTTCCTGCCTAACCCCCGCGTGGTCAAGGACGACATGGACCACTTCTTCATTGAAGATGGCGAACAGTCGCTGGGCTACATTTCGGGCTTCCTGGGCAATTTTGCCGTGATGATGCGCGCTTACACCTATATCCTGACGCTGGGTTACAACAACATCAAGAATGTAGGACCGCTCGCAACGCTCAATGCCAACTACATCAAGGAATCGCTCAAGGATTGCTACGAACTGCCCATCGGCGGCGTGTGCAAGCACGAGTTTGTGTTCGACGGATTGAAGGACAAGTCAACGGGTGTCACCACGCTCGATGTGGCCAAGCGTCTGCTCGACTACGGCTTCCATTCTCCCACCATCTATTTCCCGCTCCTGTTCCATGAAGCGCTCATGATTGAGCCCACCGAGAACGAGAGCAAGGAGACTCTCGACGGCTTTATCGAGGTGATGAAGACCATCGCCCGCGAGGCCAAGGAAGATCCAGAGATGGTGAAGAGCGCTCCGCACAACACGCCTGTGCGTCGTCTCGACGATACCCAGGCTGCTTTGCACCCCATCGTGACTTATCGTGAATTACAAGCCGAGGCTTTATAACACATTAAACTCTAAACACTCAACTCTAAACCTCTATGAAATCTGATATTATCATTATCGGGGCTGGCCCCGGTGGTTATGAGATGGCTGCTGTGGCAGCACAATGCCAGCTCTCGGTGACGCTCATCGAGAAGGACCAGTTGGGCGGCACCTGCCTCAACCGTGGTTGCATCCCCACCAAGGCCCTGTGCCGCAATGCCGAGTTGTTCAACAACATGAAGGAGAGTGAAGCCTTTGGCATCACTGCCGAGAATGTCAAGGTCGACTATGCTGCCGTCTTTGCCCGCAAGAACGAGGTGGTCAAGCAGTTGCGCGATGGCGTGGCGATGCTCATGAACAATCCGCTCATCACCGTTGTCAACGGCGAGGCTCGCTTCAAGGACGCTCACACCGTGATGGTGGGCGACGACGAGTACACTGCCCAGAACATTGTGATTGCTACTGGTTCGGCTCCCAAGGGCTTGCCCATTGAGGGTGCTGACCTGGCGATGACAAGCGACGACATTCTGGCCATGGACACGCTGCCCCAGAGCCTGTGCATTGTGGGCGGTGGCGTGATTGGCATGGAGTTCGCCGCCATCTTCAACAGTTTTGGCGTTGAGGTGAGTGTGGTCGAGTACTGCAAGGAAATCCTGCCTCCGTTCGACAAGGATGTGGCCAAGCGCCTGAAATCAGTGCTCAGCAAGCGCGGCATCAAGATTGTGACAGGTGCTGGCGTGCAGAAGATTGCCAAGACCGACGAAGGTCTTGAGGTGACCTACGAGAGCAAAGGCAAGCAGCAGAGCATTGTGTGCGAGAAAGTCCTCATGTCGGTGGGCCGTCAGCCGGTCATCCCCGAAGGGCTTGAGGCCATCGGTGTGACTGTGGGCCGTCGTGGCATTGAGGTCAACGGCGAGATGGAGACCAATGTGAGTGGCGTCTATGCCATTGGCGATGTGAACGGGCTGTGTATGCTGGCGCATGCTGCCACAGCACAGGGCGAATGCGCGTTGAACTCTATTCTGGGCGAGAATCACCACATGAAACTCGATGTGGTGCCCAGTGCGGTGTTCACTACCCCCGAACTCTCCATGGTGGGACTCACCGAGGAGCAGTGCGAGGCACAAGGCCTTGATGTGGTGGTGAAGAAAGGTTTCTTCCGCAGCAATGGCAAGGCAGTGTCGATGGGTGAGACCGACGGTCTCATCAAGATGATTGTCGATGCCAAGACGCGCAAGATTCTCGGTTGCCACATTTGCGGCGCGCATGCTGCCGACCTCATCCAGGAGGTGGTGATGGCGATGAATGCCGATGTCACCGTCGATGTGCTGGCACGCTCCATCCACGGACACCCCACACTCAGCGAGGTCGTCCTCACCGTCGCCCGCCAGTTCTAACCCTGGTCGCCCGCCAGTTCTGATTCTGGTCGCCCGCCAGTTCTGATTTTGTAATCACACGAATCCCAAATGCTATTGCCACCTCCCCGTGGCAATAGCATTTTTTATGCACATTAATCTATGTAGGAAATAGCCTCGTCGAGCAGGCCGTTGACAAATGCGTCGTCGGTGAGTTTCTGTAACTGCTTGAGCATCTTGATGCATAGTTTCTCTTCATTCTCTGTGAGTTCGGCATCATCGGCCCTCTTGCAGAGTTTGAGCAGCTCGGTGGCATATACAGCACATTTCTTGGGCGAGTTCTTGGCCTTTTCTTTGAACGAGTTGCACAGCATTCCAAAGTCGGTGAGCCAACTGGCGTTGTCGTCGTGATGCTTGCGACTGCTGCTCGTACTGAAACTGTAGCTATAGTTGCCGTTCAAACCTTTGCCTATTGCCTTGAGTTTCTTGATGTCTTGTGACATGTCGATGAGGCTGTCGATGTTTAGTGAGTAATTGCCCAAATCGCCCAGGTCATCGCTGTTGAAGGTGAAGACTTTTCCTTTCCGTTTGCCAGGTTGAGCCTCGCCGGGTTTCTCTCCATAGATACAGTAGACCTTGCCAATAAAACTGCCGTTAGCATCCTGCTTCCACTCCACGGCATAACTGGTGCGATAGTCTTCCTTCTTGGGGTCTTTGAAGCAATAGATGTTGAAATTCATAGAATTGTCGGCTCCAATCAGTTCATAGTCATGTTCGCCTGAACCATAGGCGATGGCATAAGTTACACCTTGGCTGCCAGCTGTGCCCGATGCGTTGTGATAGGCCTCGTTGCGGTCCTGATCCATGGCACTGATGATGTTGCGGATGTACTGGAACTCGTGGCTGTCTAAATCAAACTCAACCACCGAGCACGAACCCGTAATCACCCCCGACTCCTTGTCGCGATAGTTCACATTTTTGTTCATGGTTATCATGTCGTGATCAGCTGCGATGGCATCTGAGAACTGAGCAAATGCCTCAATCACATGCTCTTGCGCAAAAGCATCGGTCACTCCTGTGGCCATGATGATACCCATTGCCAGACTGGTTTTGAAAATTAAATGTTTCATATCCATTGTTTTTTATTGTTTGTTGTCGTAATTATTTGAATACCACCATTGTGGCTTGTGGTTGATTGTTGTAGTTATAGTTCATCGCTTCACGGGTAGAGAGCATTCGTGAGCGTGTTTCCATTTGCTCTCGTCTCATCTGTTCCCGTTCTTGTTCTATGATGATGCGGTCGGCAAGCAATTCTTGCTGTGCAAGTTCCACTTGTCCTTGTTTTCGCGTGATTTCAATGCTGTCTTCCTCACTTTGGGAGCCTTCATCGTGCGGGGTGACTTTGCGTTTGCCAGGTTGCGGTTTAGTGGTTTGCACTGTGGCGATATGCTCGACAGCAAGGGGCTTGGCGGGCAATGCATCAGGAGAGCCTTGCTCCGTTGTGTCAATGCTTTGTGGAATGTTGTGTTGAGAGGCTTCGGCATATTTTTGTGTCATGCGGTTCGTGGGCTGCTGGGAGAAAATGAACACCGCCGCTAAGCCTCCCACAAGCAAGATGGCTGCCGCTACACGCCACCATAGGCGTTTTGCCAATGGCACACGAATGCGGGTAGTTTTCTCTTCAAGCGGCATTCCGGCATCGAAATAGGCAAACATGGCCTGCAGCGGTTTCCATTCCTCGCTCATCTCATGCGTGGCGAAGTATTCGGCAAGTTCCTGCTCTTCGGCAAGTGTGCTTTGCCCTTCCATGAAACGCTCAATGAGCTGGCTTATGTGAATATGAGTTGTTTCCATCAGTTGTTTCACATTCTTTTCTTGTATTCTTCAAATAACGATTTGCGTGCTCTTGCGATGAGTGACCGGGCCGATGTCTCGGTGATGCCCAGCAAGTTGGCAATCTCTTGATAGCTTCGGTGTTCCACTTGACGCATCATCAGCACGCTGTGCTGTCGAGAGGGAAGGTTTTTTAGGTGTTGTCTCAGCCATCGGTCATTCTCAATTTCCTCGAGTTGTTCATGAGGTGAAAAGGAGTTGGAAATCTGAAAGGCTTCAACATTCAGGGCGGTGGGTTGCTTCCTGCGGCGATTGTCGGTGGCAAGGTGCCGAGTCATTACTATCACAAGACTGTTGAGTGACCGGTAGCGGTCGAGGTCGTCGCGCATCATCCACAATTTGAGCATTACATCCTGTGCCAGGTCCTCGGCCTGTGACTCATTAATCCCAAATGCCAAGGCTGTGGTGCGGGCCGTTTCCCGCAAAGGTGCTGCTATGTGCTTGAA
The DNA here is from genome assembly GCA_017619355.1 of Muribaculaceae bacterium. GTDB lineage: Bacteria > Bacteroidota > Bacteroidia > Bacteroidales > Muribaculaceae > Sodaliphilus. The sequence continues at coordinate 9,036 of JAFZSO010000061.1, read as the reverse complement.
TGTCGCTTCAGTCATCGTCATTTTGTCGCCTGTGGCCCGATATGGCGCAACCAGGCGAGTTTCTTTTATTACATAGACGCACAGCCCCCCTTTTTGTTGCGCACTTTAACCTTTTTTATATAGAGCGGGTTATTCTCCTACATCGAATGTTAAAATAGAACAAAGTTTGCCACATTTTTTGATGATGCCCGTCTTCAATAAAAAAGAAAATCATGAAAAAAAGTATCGCCGTTGCTATCGCAACACTCTTTGCACTTGTGGGCAGTGCTCAAACACCCTCAGATACAACATCAGTAGAGCAATCCGACACCACCTTGTGGAATCTCAAGCTTGATGGGGTGGAAGTGAAAGCTCAGCGCCAGTTGATTAAGCAGGAAATAGACCGTACAACCTATGATGTGCAGGCCGACAACGATTCCAAGACGCAAACAGTAATGGATATGTTGCGCAAAGTGCCTATGGTGACTGTGGATGCAGAGGAGAACATTCTTGTAAAGGGAAACAAGAACTACAAGATTTACAAGAATGGACACCTTGATCCGAGCCTTACGAAAAATGCTAAGGATATGTTCAAGGCCATGCCCGCTTCAGCAATCAAGCGCATTGAGGTCATCACCGACCCTGGAGCTCGTGAAGATGCCGAGGGGGTGGATGCCATCCTCAATATTGTGATGATGGATACCAAACGCATGGAGGGCATAACGGGTTCGGTAAATGCTTCCTACAGCACCCTGAAGTTTCCGTCACTCAGCACTTATCTCGCATCACAGTTTGGCAAGGCTATCGTGAGTGTGGACTATGGCTTTAATTATATGTCGAAGGAAGCCACTACTACCCATAGTTATAGAGAGTGTACCTACATGACTACAGGCGACTCGCAAGTGGTAGATGGCCAGTCCTCCAATCCGGGTCATGTTCATTATGCTAATATCAATGCAAGTTATGATATAGACACACTTAACTTGCTGTCGACCTCATTCGGAGGTTATTTCTATAATATAAATGTACAGGGAGGAACTCCTGTTTCAATGTTTGACCCTGCGGGTAACCTGCTCTACCATTACAACGAACATTACTGGATGCCGAGTTATAGTCATCATTCATGGAACGGTAGATTTGATTATGAACACAAGACCCGTCGACATGGCGAAAAGTTTACATTTTCTTATATGCTTGCATTAACACGGCAAAACACTGAGCAGGAAAGTACCTATGATGATTTGCAGGAAGTACCCTTCGACTACAATGGTTTTTTGCTGAGCTCCCGAGAGCGTTTCACTGAACACACATTCCAGTTCGACTATGTGCGGCCCTTGTGGGAAGAACACAAGTTGGAAGTGGGTGCGAAGTACATTGACCGTCACAACAGCAGTGATAACTCGCAACAGTTCTATGATGATGCCCTCACCACAAGCAAAGAGGATTTCAACCACACGATGCGGATTGCAGCTCTCTATGCCGATTACATGTGGAAGCACAACAGCTGGAGTGCGCGTGCTGGACTTCGCTACGAGTATAGTTACATGTTAGGGCACTATCCCGATGGCAAGAGCGCCGATTTCAATAAACACTTGAGCGACTGGGTTCCTCAGGCCAGCATCAAATACCAAATCAATGACCGGCAGTCACTTAAACTGGTATATACAACCAGTATTAATCGCCCGGGCATCTCCTATCTCAACCCTGCCGTACACAGTTTCCCAGGTTCGGTGCAGTTTGGTAATGCTCATCTGGGTAGCGTGCGCAATCAGTCGATAGGTCTGCCCTATATGTACACCGGTAAGCATCTTACTGTCCAGATTTGGCCACAATACCGTTTTGTCAATAATGCCCTCGGGAAGGTTGTCTATGCCGAGGGTGATACCCGCTATAGAACTTTTGACAATGTGCTGCGCCAACGCCGCTGGCAGGTTGAGTGCTACATACAGTGGAAACTATTTGACAAAACGACATTTGTAGCCAATCTTAACCTGTCACATAATAGATACCAGAATCCTGAACAGGGATTGGAGCAAAACCAAACATCGATGTACTATTATCTCTACGTTGCTCAAAAACTGCCGTGGAAACTTCAGGCTACTGCCTATACCTATGGAGAAATAGGGCGTTCCTGCGATGACATCTATTCAATAGTTGAACCCTGGAACCGCTATTCATTTAGCCTGCAGCGCTCATTCTTGAGTGATGACCGCCTTACTGTGCGATTGAGTGCCACTGCACCGTTCCACAAGAATATGCACTACAAGGTCCGCACTACGCAAGGCGACATTCTCGGGTGTGATGACTTCATCAATGCTCAGAATAATCGTTCGTTCAGGATTTCCGTCTCATTCCGCTTCGGCAAGCTCAAAACCAAGGTTAAAACCACTGGCACCACTATCCTGAACGATGATTTGGAAGGTGGCATTACCCGCAGCAAGTAATAACTATTTTTTCTATGGTTTAGAGGCAGGAGATGAGGTGGGCGAGTTGGGCGTCGGTGGTGGCCCAGCTGGTGCAGAAGCGGATGACGGTGTTCTGGGCGTCGAGGGTGCAAATCACATCGTAGCCCACCTTTTGCGAGAGAGTTTCAAGCCGCTTGGTGGGCATCACCACAAACTGCTGATTAGTGGGTGAATCGAGGTAGATTTCATAGCCTTTTTCAACGAGCCCATCACGCAGTTTGAGTGCCTGCATCACGGCATTGCGGGCAATCTTGAAGTAGAGCCCATCGGTGAACAGCGTCTCGAACTGCACGCCCAGCAGCCATCCCTTGGCAAGCATGGCGCCGCGCCCCTTGATGTGGCCGCGTGTGACCTGAATGGCGGGGTTGGTCACTACCACCGCTTCGCCGAAGAGTGCGCCCACCTTGGTGCCGCCAATGTAGAACACATCGGCAAGCCGAGCCACATCGGGCAGGGTCACATCGCAGGCAGGGGCCGCCAGGGCATAGCCCAGTCGGGCACCGTCGATGTAGAGATACAGGTTGAAGCGGTCGCACAGGCCACGGAGCCGCGTGAGTTCGGCCAGCGAGTAGAGGGTGCCCAGTTCGGTCGACATCGACACATAGATGGCGCGTGGCACCACATAGTGTTCCCAGCCCACGGCGTTCAATTCTTCAGTGAAGGTCTCCAGATAGGTCTCCAGCGCATCCAGATCAATCTTGCCTAGCACTGCTTTGGCGGGAATCACCTTATGTCCGCAAGCCTCAATGGCGCCGGCTTCGTGTACATTGATGTGGCCCGTCTGAGGCGCGATGATGCCCTCGTTAAAGCGCAGCATGCTGTCGATGACCACGGCGTTGGTCTGTGTGCCGCCCACAAGAAAGCGCACCTCGGCTTTGGGCGCCTGGCATGCTTCGCGAATCAGTTCCATGGCATGAGCGCTATAGGGGTCGATGCCATAGCCCTCGGTCTTGTCCAGATTAATCTCGTTGAGGCGGCGCATGATTTCGGGGTGCGCGCCTTCCATGTAGTCGCAGTTGAATTTTATCATCGGTAAATGTGTTGTAGTCTTTGAATCAATTGATGCAAAGATACAACATTCTCGGCTGATAAAAAAGTGCTATTCGCCAATTTACCGTAATCGGTTATCGGGGAATCTGGTTAGTGGGTTCCTTGGGCACAATCCACCATGCAAGCAGATAGATGAGCAGTCCCGGGAATGCGGCACTGCAAATGGTGAGCACGATGTAGGCCAATCGCACCAGCGAGGAATCGAGCCCGAAGAATTCTGCTATACCACCGCAAACTCCAGCGATTTTGCGGTCACGCATCGACAGATAGAGTTTCTTTTCCATAATTCTCAAGTTTTATTTGTGAATAATCCGTTTCTCTCTAACATTGCAAAACCCATGCCAATTCCCCCCTCAACCAACAACGAAGCCGCTACAGAGATGTAACGGCTTCGTGAAATTGATGTCAGGTTGCATTGCCTGGGCAACACTGGTTATTTGGGTTGTGCGGCAGGTTGCTCCTTGGTTTGCTCTTTGGCGGCAAGGGCGGCGTGAGCGTCTTTGTAGGCTTTGGTTTCGGGTTTGAGCCACTGTTCGAGCCAGCCGAAGAATTCACGCTGCCACAAGATGGAGTTCTGCGGTTTCTGCACCCAGTGGTCTTCTTCGGGGAAGAGTACCAGGCGTGCGGGCAGGTCGCGCAGTTTGGCTGCGTTGAATGCCATCATCGTCTGGGTGTAGCTGATGCGGAAGTCGTTCTCGCCAGTCACCACCATGATGGGGGTGTCCCAGTTCTGCACATAGTTGGCAGGGTTGGCCACGGCATACGATTTCTGAGCCACTGCGTTACCCTTGTCCCAGAAGGCGCCGCCCAGATCCCAGTTCACGAACCACATCTCCTCGGTCTCGAGGTACTGAGCCATGATGTTGAAGATACCGGCATGGGCAATGAATGTGGCGAAGCGTTTCTGATGGTTACCTGCCAGCCAATAGACCGAGTAGCCGCCATAGCTTGCACCCACGGCACCGATGTGTTCACCATCGATGTAGGGTTCCTTCTTCATAAAGTCGACTGCGCTCATGTAGTCCTTCATGTTCTGGCCTCCGTAGTCGCCACTGATCTGGGCGTTCCACTCGGTACCGAAGCCAGGCAGACCGCGACGGTTAGGAGCGATGACGATGTAGCCGTTGCTTGCCATGATGCGCAGGTTCCAGCGATAGCTCCAGAACTGGCTCACAGGCGATTGCGGACCACCCTCGCAGAAGAGGATGGCGGGATACTTCTTGCTCTTGTCGAAGTTGGGCGGGAACAGTACCCAGGTGGTCATCTGCTTGCCGTCGGTGGTGGGAACCATCACTTTCTCGCAAGTCACCTTGTTCAGTTTGGCCAGGATCTCGTCGTTCACACTGGTGAGTTTCGTAGCCTCTTTCTCGCCTGCTTTGGCAATGAACACCTCGTTAGGTTCCAGATAGGAATGACGTAGGGTCACAATGGTGTTGGCATCGATGGGCCACAGACCGGTGTAGTCATACTGGCCTGCTGCAATGGTATCAATCTTCTGCGTTTCCACATCCATGCGGAACAGCGGCATCGTGCCTTGGAACGGGCAGATGAAGAAGATGTACTTCTCGTCGGGCGACCAGGCGATTTCGTCCACGCTGTAGTCCCAGTCGGCAGTGAGGTCTTTCTTCTCGCCGGTGGCCATGTCCATCATGAAGATGCGGTTCTTGTCGGCCTCATAGCCGTCGTGTTCCATCGAGAGCCATGCCAGCTTGCCGTTCTTGGAGATGATGGGGTTGTTGTCGTAGCCCATCATGCCCTCGGTAAGGTTCTTGACGGTCTTGTTGGTTGCAACATCATACACATAGAGGTCGCTGTTGGTAGAGATGGCATAGTCCTTGCCGGTCTTCTTGCGGCACACATACACCAGCTGCTTGCTGTCGGGCGTCCAGGCGAGCTGTTCCACGCCGCCCCAGGGGCGCATGGGTGACTCGAATTCGGTGCCTTCGAGCACATCCTTGATGTTCTCCACCTTCGAGCCGTTGAAATCGCCCACAAAGGGGTGGGGAACCTCAGTTACCCACTCGTTCCAGTGGCGATACATCAGGTCGTCGATGATGCGGGCCTTGGCCTCTTTCAGGTCGGGATGCAGTTCGGCAGTGTTGTTGCCGTAGGGCACGGTGCTGATGAGCACCACCTTGGTCTCGTCGGGCGAGATCACGAAGCCCTCAATGCCGTTTTCCATGTCGCTCACGCACTTGCGGCTGCTGCCGTCGGCGTCCATCACCCACAGTTGTGGAGCAGCATCGTCCTTCGACTCGTCGCGATACATGAAGGCAATCTTGTTGCCGCCGTCAATCCACACAGCGTTGTTCTCAGAGTTGGGAGTGTTGGTAATCTGAATGGGGTTCTTGCCGTCGATGTCCATCACCCACAGGTCGCGGTTGCCGCGGTTTTCCTCGATGTTCATGTAGGTCACGCCATACAGTATCTTCTTGCCGTCGGGCGAAACCTGAGCGTCGCCAATGCGACCAAATGAGTTCAGAATCTCAGGAGTGAACTCCCCGTTTTCCACTTTCACATCGGGTTTGCTGCCACCCGAGCCAGCCTTGGAACATGCTGTAGTAGCCGTCATTGCAAGTAATGCAGCCATGATAGATAATTTGATTAATTTCATAGGTAAATAAGTTATTTTAGAGTATTGTAATTCGGTTAAATAGGTTTATCACTGCAAAAGTAAGCATATTTTTTCATTTCACCCAATTCGGGATAAACAATGCTATTGCAGAATCTCGATGGTAGTAGTTATCGAGATGTCGGCAATAGAGAGCGGAATAACCAGTTCGGCGCGCTGCTTGTCGTAGTTCACCTTACCAGCCTTCTTGCCGTTCACTTTCACCTGTTTGGGCTTGACTGTGATGCCGGGCAAAACGAGCCGGTAGTCCTTCTTGGGCGATGCATTGTCGAAACTGCCTAAACCCTGGATGGTGATGACACACGACTTGCCTTGCGGAGTGGCGGTGAAGTTGATGAGGCGGTGGCAACCGCGGCGCAGTGTGCCTGTAGAGTGCAAGTCATCGTCAAAGAGCCTGTACTCCGACGGCTGGTCGCTCATGTAGTAGCAGATGTCGAGCTTGTCGGGGTTATAGTCGCCCACATTCTGCATCTTGTTAGTGGCTTGCGGGATGAAGGCACCTGCTCTGACGAAGAGCGGCAGCACCTCGAGTGGGGCGGAATAACTCACCGTGGAGTGCCCCTGATAGCGGCGAGTGGGATTGTTCTTGTCCACCCATGTGCCTTCGGGGAAGGTGACCTCGCGACTCACGGCGCCTTGTTGCATCACCGGCGCCACCATCACATCGCGGCCCCACAGATACTGGTCGGTCACCGTCTCGTAGCGGGCTATGTTGTTGTCGCTCTCATAGAAGCCCAGCGGTCGCACCAGGGGCAGGCCCTTGCTGGCATTCTCGTAGGCGAGGGTGTAATTATAGGGCAGCCAGTTATAACGCTGGCGTATGATGCGCTGCGTGAGGTCGCCAAACTCCTTGTAGTTATAGGGCTCGGCCAAATCCTGCGAGTGGGTGCGCAGCATGGGCGAGAACAGACCCAGCTGCAGCCAGCGTATGTAGAGTTCGCCGTCGCGCTTCTTGTCGGGGTCAAGGGCAAAGCCACCCACATCGTGCGACATGTAGCCCAGTCCGCTCAGGCCCGCATTGAGCATAATGGTCACCTGAGGCTGGAAACCTCCCCACGAGCGCGACACATCGGTCGACCAGGGGAATACCGAGTAGCGCTGCAGTCCTGCCGTGCCGGCACGCATCATGATCATGGGCCGGCGGTTGGGGTATTCTTCCTTGAACATATCGTAGATGATGCGGCTCCACTCGTTGCCATAGAAGTTGTGGTACTGCTCGGCAGTGAGGCCGTTGTGGTGGCGGATTTCAAGCGGATGCACCTCGGGCTCGCCCAGGTCGCCCCACCAGCCTGTCACACCCTGGTCGGTGAGCCACTTGTAGCGGTTGCGCAGCCACTTGCGTGTGTCGGGGTTCGAGACATCGAACATGCCGCCCTGGCCCACCCAGATGGTTACCGTCTGCGTGGTGTCGCCGTCGGTCTTGCAGAACATGCCCTTGGGGTCGAGTTCACGGTAGTTGTCGATGGCGCGGCCGTTGGTGAGCACATAGGGTTGCGAGATGGTCACCACATTCACGCCCATGTCCTTGAATCGGCGCAGCATGCCCAGGTGGTCGGGCCACTGGTCCTTGTCCCACTCTAGGCGGCCCATATCCTGCTCCTTGCCATACCAGTAGAGGTCGAATACGATGCCGTCGAGCGGGTAACCCTCACGCTTGAGCGTGTCCACCACACCCTCGCTCTCGCGCTGGTCGTGGTAGCCATACTTCGAGGTGATGTAGCCCAGCGTCCACAGAGGCGGCAGGTCCTGACGACCCACAAGCCAGGTAAAGCTCTTCACCACATTCTCCACCTTGCCTTGTCCGCCAATGATATAGTAGGTGACGGGTTCGGGCGAAGTGGTCTTGTACTCGATGCCTTCCTCGCCCAGATAGAGCGATGATTTGCAAAAGTCGTCGAAGAAAATGCCGTAGCCTTTAGATGAAATCACAAACGGCATGGTGATGCCCATCTGCTTGATGCGCGCTTCACCCTTCACATAGCCGTAGTTCTGCTTGTTGAAGTTGATGAGCGTGTCGCCCGCGAGGTTCAGCGAGTAGCCGCGCTCACCCGCGCCGTAGAACGATTCGCCAGCCTGATGCAACAGCCTGATACCTCCATCTCTATTACACAGGTCGGTGATAATGTGGGAGCCGTTACAACTCACGGTAAGGCTTTTGGTTTGCTCATCGAGCACCACACGCAAGCCGGCCATTGTGTTCATCACCTGTATGCCTGTTCCATGTGCAAGCAAGACTTCGACATCGGGCACGAGAGGGTCCTCCTTGTACTCCACCAGTGAGGGTAAACTGCGGGCAGATGTCTCGATGGGCACCACGTCCACCTTGAGTATGTCGTGCTCAATGGCGGTCACCGTAATGGTCTGCTGGCGTGCCTCGTCGGTCATGCTCATGGTTTTGTAGTCAGGCCGCAAATATTGCGGTCTTGCGTAGCCGGCCATAGCCAGCACTGCAATCATCAATAATGTGAATAAACTGCGCTTTTTCATATTTCGTGATTTTTTAGTTTTCAAGAGTTTCACTACAAACTACAAATATACACATTATTTTCAAGATTCCAATGCTTTCCCCTCCAAGAAAAGTTACTTCATTACATAAAAGGGCCGTTAGTGTGTGGGAGGATGGAACATGGGGAAATGCGAGAAATCGTGGAAACAGTGGAAATCATGGAACGGTGGGAAGCGCGGGAAAAGCGGGAAATTTGCGGCTACATTTCATAACTTACTGATTTTAAATCATTTGATTGTTTTATTATCGTACCGAATTGGTTATAGATTGTGTACTATCGTTATTTATTATATACTTTCGTCAAAGTTCATACTGCTAATGTTGAGTCGAGTGTTGATGCCCTTTGGGCACCGCACGCCACGCAAGCGTGACTCGTGCTTCAACATCGCCTCGAGCCCTTCGGG
>JAFZSO010000060.1 GCA_017619355.1 Muribaculaceae bacterium | reverse complement strand
GGCAGTTTCAGTTTCTTTTCCACGCCATGGGCGGCATCGTGCAGGTTCACCTTCACGCGAATGCGCAGGTCGCTGCCGCGTTTCACGCGGGAGCCCCCGCCGCTGGCACGGCTCGCGAAGCCGCCGCCACCGCCAAAGAAGTCGCCGAATATGTCGCCGAAGTGCGAGAAGATGTCGTCCATCGACATGCCACCGCCAAAGCCGCCGCCCATCTGGTCGCCGGCAAAGCCGAACTGGTCGTAGCGGGCACGCTTGTTGGGGTCGCTGAGCACATCATAGGCCTCGGCAGCCTCCTTGAATTTCTCCTCGGCTTCCTTTTTCTCGGCTTCCGACTTGTTTTGCTGACGGTCGGGGTGGTATTTAATAGCCATCTTGCGATAAGCCTTCTTGAGCTCATCGTCGGTAGCGTTCTTGTTAACGCCCAGCACTTCGTAGTAGTCTCTTTTTGCCATATTGCGTCAGTGTTGTTTATTGTCCGACCACCACCTTGGCGTGTCGCAAAACCTTGTCGTTAATCATATAGCCCTTGAGCACGGTGTCAATCACCTTGCCGCGCTGGCTCTCGTCGGGGGCGGGGAACATGGTCACAGCCTCGAAAACCTCGCTGTCAAAGTCTTCGCCAGTGCTGTTCATGGGCTTCACCTGCTGTGATTCAAGATACTTCATGAACTTGCTGTGGATGAGTGTTACGCCCTCCTTGAGGCTGTCGAGGTCACTGCCCTCGTCAATGGCCTGCAGGGCGCGCTCCATATCGTCGATCACGGGAAGCAGCTCAAGCATGGCCTTCTCGGCCCCGTTCTTGATGAGGTCTTGCTTCTCGCGCAGTGTGCGTTTGCGGAAATTGTCGAACTCGGCAAGCAGGAACACATATTCCTTCTTTTCCTTGTCAAGTTCGGCCTCGAGACGGGCGATTTTCTCTTCGTCGGTCTCTTCGTGCACTTCTTCTTGTGTTTCTTCGGTAGCTTCCTGTTCTTCCTGATTCAGGTTCTCGTCGGGCTGCATTTCCTGCTGCTCTTCGTCGAGTGCCTTCTTCTCTTTATTTTCTTTCTTCGACATATTTGTTCTGAATTTAAGTTTCATTGGATGTTTGGACTCGTCCAGTTGTTCTGGATAGCATTGTTTTTTATATCAAAAACTTTGCCAAACTGCCATCTGTGGTTCCACGGGTCGCCAATGCCGCTGAAAGTGACAAATTAACCTCATGCTCTCGTCGTCGACTGACACATTGACACACAAAATCTGCGTGATTACCATTTTTACTATGACCTCCTGTTTCTATTTTTGCCACACGCATTTGCGTACACGCGCTCTTTGACATCATTTCATCTTTCATACTGAGATCTCCGAGTACTCCGAGTCCTCTGAGATCTCCGAGTACTCCGAGTACTCCGAGTCCTCCGACGGTAGTACATGAACTTTAACGATAGTACACGATCAACAACGAACGCAGTATGATGTTAAAACATTCACATAGCTTAAAATCAATAAGTTACGAAACGCAACTGCATTTTTCCCATTTTTCCCAAAAGTTGCATCGTTCCCATGCTTCCCACCGTTCCCTTCCATCCCCCAAAAACCACCGGCGCATGAAGCCCGATAGGGCTGGGCAGATAATAGACAGGTGGTGGAGCGAAGCGCAACCCCTGTTTTAGGGCGGTATTCAATATAATTAGCCCCATTAGGGGCGACAGATAAGAACTTGGTTCACATTCTGTCGTCCCGATGGGACTAAATGCGAGGCACATCTAAATTGACAGGGGTTCTCGCCTGCGGCTTCACCCCTGCCTAAGTTCTTGACAGTCCTAACGGACTTTTTACCGTACATTAATAAAAATCAAATTTTAAGCCCGCAGGGCGTCCTCCAACAATTGTCATCAATGAAAAACATTGTCATTCGTTGTCATTCATTGTCTGATTTATCCGTAGTATCAGATGATCAGCGGTTTAGAGGGGGAGGAGGAAGTGGGTGGGGTAGTGGGTGAGCAGGGGGAGGCGCTCGAGTTGTGAGCGGGAGATGGTGCCCGGGAAGATGCCGAAGATGGAGGAACCTGAACCCGACATGGCGGCGTAGAGGGCGCCGGCATCGTAGAGGCTTTGCTTGATGTGCGCCAGTTCGGGGTACTGGGCAAAGACGCTGGCCTCGAAGTCGTTGACGAGGGCATCGCGCCACTGCTGCGGTTCCTGCTCAAGTATGCTGGGGATGGGCACCTGGGCTGGCTTGGGGGTGACCTGTGCGTAGGCGGCCTTGGTGGGTACCGACACGGGCGGCTTGATGAGCAGCAGGGTGAGTCCCTCGATGCTCACGCTGATGGGCGACATCACATCGCCGATGCCCGTGGCCATAATGGGGGTGTTGTAGATAAAGAAGGCGCAGTCGGCCCCCAGTGTGGCGGCGTGAGCAGCCAGCTCTTCGCTGCCGAGGCCCAAGCTGAACATGTGGTTGAGCGTGGAGAGGGTGAAAGCGGCATCGCTTGAGCCTCCGCCCAGCCCAGCCCCGTCAGGGATGTGCTTATATAGGAAAATATCGACGGGTGGCAGCTGGTGCCTCTGCTGCAAGAGACGGTAGGCCTTCATCACCAGATTCTTCTCCACCGGGCAGTTCACCTCGTTGCCATAGCAGGTGAGGGTGGCATCGGTGCCGTGGGAGGGCACAATCTCGAGCGCATCGCACAGCGGGATGGGGTAGAACACGGTTTCGATGTTGTGGTAGCCATCGGGGCGGCGCTCAACAATGTTGAGCCCTAAGTTGATTTTGGCGTTGGGGAATACGATCATGGCGAGGAGGTGAGGTTAGAGAATGGGACTCATGAGCCTGGCAAGCGACTCCAGGACGCGCTGCTGCGCAGGGCGGCGGCGCCAGTGCGGCAGGATGATGCGCGTGCAGTTCTTGAGGTCGGCCATGAAGATGCGTTTCATGCGCTCGTTGAACTGCTTGCTATAGACCATCACATTGCACTCGAAGTTGTGCTCGAAACTGCGGAAGTCGAAGTTGGTGGAGCCCGTGGTGACGAATTCGTCGTCGACAATCACGCACTTGGAGTGCATCATGGTGTTCTCGTAGAAATAAACCTTGATGCCTGCCTGGAGGCACTCCTTGATGTAGGAGTATGACGAGTATTTGAGCAGGCGCGAGTCGGGGGTGCGCGGCACCATGAGCCGCACATCAATCTTGGCCAGCGCTGCCGACTGGAGCACCTTGAGCAGACCGTCGGTGGGCAGGAAGTAGGGCGTCTGGATGAAGACCGAGCGCTTGGCATTGGCAATGGCCTTGAGGAACACATGCGAGATGGCGTTCCAACGCCCAGTGGGGCCGCTGCTCACAATCTGCATGGCGTCGGGGGCATCAGGGGCGGCATTGTAGGTGGCGGTGGTCTCGGTGAGCAGGTCGCGCTTCATGAAGTTCCAGTCGACAGCAAACGAGTATTGCAGCCCCTTGAGGGCGTTGCCCACAATGCGCAGGTGCGTGTCGCGCCAGGGCTGCTTGTGCTTGAGCTTGTGCTTGGAGCCGGTCACATAGCGGTCGGCGATGTTCATGCCGCCTATGTAGCCCACCTTGCCGTCGATAATCACCATCTTGCGGTGGTTGCGCCAGTTGAGGCGGTTGGCAAACTCCATGATGGTCACCTTCAGGAAGGGATATGCCTCGACGCCCGCCTTGCGCATCTTGCGGAAGAACGACATGTTGAGCAGGAAGGAGCCGATGTGGTCGTAGATGACCCGCACCTTCACGCCCTCCTGCGCCTTCTGCACCAGGATGTCGCGAATCTCACGGCCTATCTTGTCGCGCGCAAAGATGTAGTACTGGAGGTGGATGTATTCCTTGGCGGCGAGCATGTCGCGCTTGAGGGCGTCGAATTTTTCCTGCCCGCTGGTGAAAATCTCGATTTCGTTGCCGGTGAAGAAGTGCGGCTCGACGATGGAGTTCACCAGGCGCGCGATTTGCTTGCTCTCGTCGTTGATTCCTGTCTGGTCAAGGTCGATTTTCTCGTTGGCCACATCGCCCAGCAGCTTGTTGCTCTTGCGGCGCGAAATCATGCGCACACCCTTGAGGCTGCGGCCGAACAGCAGGAAGAGGAACACGCCCAGCACCGGCAGCAAGATGAGCACGGCCACCCAGGCAAGCGACTTCACGGGATTGCGGTTCTCGGAGATGACCACGCCTATCAGTCCCAGTATGGTCAGCACATACAGTATGGTGAAAATGATGAACACCACATAGGAGTAAGAGACCGACTGGGCAAGAACCGACATAGGCTTGGTTTTATGGTTTAAAATCAGTTAATTAACAAACAAAAAAACTATCATTCCAAGCTCATGGCACAGGTAATGATAGCGTTTCAGGTGACAACAGATTCCGGAGCCCGGGATCAGTTAACCACCACTTTTCTCGACCACTGGTTGTTAAATTTCACGATGTAGAAGCCCTTGGGCATCTCGACCGAGACATGCGACTCGGCGTTCACCTTCACCTGCTTCACCATCTGACCTGTGATGGAGTAGATTTGGAAGACGGCGTCCTCGCTCCCTGCCGTGAGAACGATGCGGCCGTCGCCACCTCGTACCGAGGCAGTGGCTTGCACATTCTCGATGCGCTGATTGCCTGCAGGCCAGGGTGTTGCCCAGGCATTTACGGCTGCCAGCGATGCGCAGATGAGCGATATGTACACAATCTTCTTCATTTCAACAGGCAAAATTACATCTTTTTTTTGAAAAAAAACCACTTTGGGCACAATTTTTTTGAAAGAATTGCGTTTCCAAGCCTCTTTCACCCCTTTTGACTCGAATAACAGCCCAGGGTTTAACCCGATTAAAATTTGGTTTAACTCGGGTTGGGGCAAAAAAAACTCTCGCCCCAGTGGTGAGGCGAGAGTTGTTAGGGTTATCAGTTATTCAATAAGTGAATTCTTATTTGATAACTTTAGCGGCAGCCTTGGTGCCATCGGTGTAGGTGGTAACCACGATGTTCACACCGTCGAAGGGCACATTGCTCTCCATGCCAGCGATGTTCACATACTTCACACCGGCAACAGTCTTGCTGTTCACGTCGGTAACAGCGGTAGGAGTGAGGTTGTTCTGCTTCACAACGATCTTCACGCCTTCTACGGGAGCCTTGCTCTCTTCCTTAGCCAGGGTGATGGTGTAGTTACCGCTACCGGGCAGACGGAAGTTAGCACCAGCGTCGTCGAGCGTGATCTCGGTGCCTGAGGTCATCATGCCTTCGCTGATTTCGAAGTAGCCAACGCCATTCTCGTCAACGCCACCAAGCCACAGCCAGTCGTTCTCGCCAGCGGTGAGAATCTTGAATTCCTTGCTTTCCACATCTTCGGGATCTTCAACCACATCGAAGGTTGCACCTTCTTCAGTGATTTCGAGAGGAGGATCGGCATTCCAGCCGTTGAAGCCACCAACAATGTAGAACTTGGCTTCTTCCTGAGGCTCTTCGGCAAGGGTGGTGAAGAGAGTTGACTCGGTCCAGTCACTAACGCGTCCATCTTCACTCACGCCCTGTACTTGAACCTCATAGGTGGTCTCGGGAGTGAGGCCAGTGATTTGATATTGAGCTTCAGCAATGTTTTCAACAGGAATCCATTCTTTGAGTGGGTCGCCAGGAATGTTGAGAGTGATGTCGTCAACGCACAGATAGTACTGGTTGGTGCAGTTGTAGTGACGGATGGCGAAGTGTCCCTTCTGGCCTTCAAATTGGCTGAGGTCGATGGTGTACTCGGTCCATTCACTGGGAGCTTGGTCATCAAGAACCTGAACAGCATTTGCGAAGCTTTCTGTTGTCAAATCCTCGCCCAGGATAACAAATGCTCCGAAGTTGTCGGGCCAGTATGATGAATATGGACCTGCCCAGAAGGTGAGTGTTCCGTTCATGGGATATGTATCTGAAATCAGCCAGTTGTCGGGGGTAAGGCTTCCAGAATAGTAGCTTGCCGAATAGAGAGATCCAGTTCCGGAATGAGCATAATAGGAGGAACCTTGGTTAGCCCACCAATTATATCCGTCGCCGTCAGCATCATAGATGGTCCAGCCTTCAAAGTCTGAATCCTTTTCGAAATCCCAAGTGATTGTTTGGGCAGGATTTTCAGTGTACTCCCTGTAGCGCAGGTTCCATGCGCTGTTGTTATCGCCAGCAGTCCAAGCAGCATCGGCTTTGGTGGCAGCAGGATTAACAGTGAGTGCGGTGGGAACTTGAGGAGCAGTGGGGTCGAAGATTTCGAGGTCGGTCTGGTCGTTACCAGTTGTTTCGTTTAATGAAATGGTGAAGGTGTAGCCACAGCCACCAATAAACTCGAAGTCATCGGCACGGCCACCAACACTACCTTGATCCGAAGCAATCCACATGCGATCGCCTGGAGTGGGGTTAGTGATGCACCAGTCATAAACACCAGCAGGAATCATAGCGGTTTCAGTGCCCGAAACAATCATGTTAGTGGTAGCCAACGCTCCGTCAGCAGCCTCAGGAATCTTGTACTCAAACTCGGCATAGGTAGCTGCATCGACGTCGCCACCGGTGGTAAGAGCACCGGTTTCGGGAATGATGCTGCCATAAGCGTTTGCATCGGCATCGAGGAGCATCTGGTAGCCAGAGCCATCGCCCCATACGCCTGCACCCTCATCTTCCGAATCCAGAACAACGAATGTGATGCGTGCCTGGTCGGCGGGAATGTCTTCTCTGAGCTGAGAGGTTACTTTTACAACTTTAAGAGTACTGATAGTGGGATTAACGGCCACTGTACTCTTTTTTGTGCGGAACAGTTGTGCTCCATCTTTCACTTGAGCGATGCCAGGAATAGCGAGTGCTACAGCTAACATCAGCGCGGTAAATTTAAACTTCATAAATTAAAATTATTAATGGTAAAACATTTGTTTAAAAAACATGACAAAAGTACTTAATTTTTGTGAAAAAAGCAAGATGATTAAAGTGTTTATTCGACAAAAATATTGATTCTATTAATTCTTGTAGGGTGGCGGCTTTGAGAACTGAACCGCCGCAGGGGTGGGTAAAAAACAAGCCCTGAGCGTTCAGAGGCTCAGGGCTTGTGAGAGGGTCAGGGAATGAATTCCTGTTGTGATTACTTGCCAGCCAGAATAATGCCGATGATGAGGGTCACGTCGTTCACGTTCACTTCTCCATCGCCGTTCAAGTCGGCGTTGCCGATGTTGAACGGTTCGGGGTTCTTGCCCAGGATGTAGCTGATCACTGCGGTCACGTCGTTCACATCCACGGCGCCGTCGCCATTGGCATCGCCAGGAGTGCCGCTCAAGGTGACAACCTCGATCTTGTTCGACCACTTGCTCTGCGAGTCGGCGTTCACGGCTTTCACATCGTAGAGATATGTGGTGCCAGGCTGCAGGCCGGTGACCTTGTAATTAAGGTCGGTGATATTGGTGAAGATGGTCTCGTCGAAGCCCTTGGCCGTGGTCTTGGTGACATCGCCCGAGTAGAGCTCGACATCAGTGATGATCACGCGCTTGCTATTGGTAGTGGTTTCAAATGTCACCTTCTGGTTGGCGGCTGTGCAGTCGAGCACGATGGTGTATTCACCCGTTTCGTTATTGGGCACGGTGATGGTCTCGCTTGCTTCGCCACAGGAAACCTTCAGGCCGCAGTCGGTGTCGTTGTTCAAGGTCTGAGCTTTCATTCTGATGCTCACCTTGTTGTCGGCCGACAGGTCGAGAGCGGGACTCGTGAGGGTGCCTACACCACTGGCTGTGCCCAAACGGACGCCACCCACGGCAGTATAGACCTTGCTGCCAGTCCAGCCGGGATTGTCGAGATAGTTGTTGAGGCTGCCGCCGATGTCTTGTCCGCCAGCGCTGACGCATTTCTCGAATGTCTCAGTCATGAGCAGGGTGGCTGCAGGCTTGGGAACGACACGCAGCGTGTAGCTTGTGGCGCTTGGACAAATAGTCCAGCTGGCGGTAAAGCCATTGGCTGCAACTTCGGTTGCGGGAAGTGCCACAGGAACCTCGATGGTGCTGAGCGGAGTCTGGAAGCCAATCTCCAGAAGGTCGGGATAAGAGCCGCCGCCAGTCAGTTTCACCATGTAGATCTTGGAGGCATCAAGTTCAGCTGAAGTTGCAACACCGCTGCTCACTTGCTTGGTGTCGACTGCTGTGCTTGAAGGTGTGATGCTTCCGTTGGCATTGAGCGTGCACTCATAGATTGCCAGTGTTGCCGACGAACTGCTGTAGCTGCCGCCTTTCACATAGGCCTTGACCTGTGTGCAGTTGGTGACATAGAACGACTGATAATTGTTTCCATACACTGAATAAGCCTGACTGCTGCCAAAGTAGGCGTTCTGGCCCGGGAACACATCAGTAGCCGACCAGCTGTTATTGTAGGTTGAAAGCGATGAGCTGGTGATCCAGTTCTGAGTATCATCGGCCTTCAGGGCGCCATAGTTGGAGACTGTGAGCCATGCGCACTCTTGATCTTCATACTCGGTGTATTTATAGATGGTGTTCATTCCGCTCACATTAGCTCCAGCCTCGTCGATTGTCTCGTAATAAGCGATGTTGAGGAAGGGGTCGGTAGCAGCGCCGCCATCACGAGCGATGGCTGTGAGGTTCACCGTCTTGCTCTCGGCGCCTTCGCTGGCAATGGTGATGGAGCCGTTGAAGCTGCCTTCTTCGGCCGAATTAAACGACACGACAACGGTAACAGGTGTGTTGACATCGGTGCTGCTTTGCGAAATGGTGGTAGGACTGACGGTGAACACGCCCTTGGTATCGTTCAGGGTGAGGGTAACATCGTGAGTCAGGAACGGTCCGGTGAGGGTGAAGGTCTTGGTCACGGTTTTGCCGAGTGCTGCACTGAACTCGAGGTTCGCGGGCTCGACAACGAGAGTTGGAACGCGTGGATGAGCCACGCCAGTGATGGTCACAACAACATCCTCTTCCTCTTCGCTGTCACAACTGAGGGTGATGGTGGCATTGTGGTTGCCAGCAGCAGTTGGAGCGTATGTAATGGTCACATCAACACCATCAGCAGCCTGTGCTGAAGTGATGGTGGTGTGACTGATGCTGTAAGCGGCGTCACCGCTCAAAGTGAGAGAAATATCGCTTTCCAGGCTTCTGCCCATCACGGTAATGGTCTTCGTGTAGGTCTCGCCCACATAACCATCATACTCAAGCTCTGTCGGGTTCACTTTGATGCCGCCAGGAGGCTCAATGCCAATGATCATGGCCTCGCCATAGTTGAACACGTAAGAACCCGACTGGCCTGTAGAGCCGGTGGCGGTGGTGAAGTTGTGCAGGGTGCAGTAGCCATTGCTGTCGCCACTCCAGCCCCAGTTCACGTAGTACTTTCCGTTGCTGTCGCAACCGAACACATTGAAGGCATGACCTGCAGGCTGCCAACCGCTGCAGTCATAGGCGAGATACTCGATGGGGCGGCCATGGTACAGCTCATTAAGCATGAATTCGTTCCATTCAGCATCAGTGTACTGCTGCGGGCCATTGGTATAACTCCATCCCGACCCTATTAATTCGGTGAGCAAGAGATATTGGGCATCGGTATAGCCCATATTGAGGACGCCTTGATAGATTTCGGGGTCGTTGGCACCGCTGGCGCTTGAACTGTAATAGTAATCGGGGATAGACTGACCTGCATAGCGCATGAGCCATGCTACAGCGTCTTTCTGTTCTGCGTTTGAATTGTAGTTGGTGGGACCAGTGTACTCATCGATAATGTTGTCCCAATCGGCCTCGCGTTCCGGGAGAGCGGGAGCTGAATATCCTTCAGTAACACTGCCATTGATTGCGTCACAAGCAGGGAATGTCGTGGGCCATTTCCACTTGTAGTAGCACATGGCCAGCGAGGTGGCAGGGCAACCTGTTACAGCACGAGAGCCGCCACTTGTGGGGCACTGGTTGTTGTAAGGGGCGCTCTGGTCCCAGTTGGCAGTCACCAGTGGAGCAACCGGAGTTGTTGCCTTGGGAGAAAAGCCCGTGGCTTTAAGCGTGCCGGCCTTGATGCCGTCGATCTGATATTTGTATTTGTTGAGCATCCACTGCATGGCAGGGGGGATGTTGTTGAGGTCGATAGTTCCTTCCACACCGTACATGAGGATTTCAGGGGCAAGGTCGTCACCTGCAATAACGACATAGGATTTGTCGGAGTTGAAGATGTAGTAGTCAACCGCTTCGGGTTTCGCTACCGATGCCTCGGCCTTCACGAGCGTGAGGTTGTTGATTGCGGTGGCTTTGAGGTGACCGTTTGCCACCTGCCTTGTCAAAAATGACCGTGCCACATTCTGTGCGGTAGCCAAGTTGACGTCGGCTGCCGACACTTGCAGTGTAGCCGCTAAGGCTACAATGAGAAGTAGTGATTTTTTGAACATAATGATATTAAAATAAAAATAGTTGTGAATGATAGTTGTGATTCAGTACTGCAAAAATAGTCATTATTATCATGAATCCACACTAAAAGTGAAGAAAAATCTGAAAAAAAAGTGAGGGCTTTCAATGAATCAGCCTTTTTTAATAGTTTTTCTGGTCGATGAAAAAAACTCCCGCCCCAGTGGTGAGGCGAGAGTTTTAAATAAGGTGTTATTCAATAAGTGAATTCTTATTTGATAACTTTAGCGGCAGCCTTGGTGCCATCGGTGTAAGTGGTAACCACGATGTTCACACCGTCGAAGGGCACATTGCTCTCCATACCGGCGATGTTCACATACTTCACACCGGCAACGGTCTTGCTGTTCACGTCGGTAACAGCGGTGGGAGTGAGGTTGTTCTGCTTCACAACGATCGCCACACCTTCGTAGGGAGCCTTAGACTCCTCTTCATCCTTGACGAGGGTGATGGTGTAGTTGCCAGAGCCGGGCAGGCGGAAGTTAGCACCAGCGTCGTCGAGAGTGATCTCGGTTCCGTCGGTCATCATGCCGTCGGTCACTTCGAAGTAGCCAACGCCATTAGCGTCTTCGCCACCGAGCCACAGCCAGTCGTTCTCACCAGCGGTGAGAATCTTGAATTCCTTGCTTTCCACATCTTCGGGATCTTCAACCACATCGAAGGTTGCGCCATTCTCGGTGATTTCGAGAGGAGTATCGGCATTCCAGCCGTTGAAGCCGCCCACTACATAGAACTTGGCTTCTTCAGGAGCTGCGAGGGTGGTGAATTCAACCGACTCGGTCCAGCTGCTCAAGCCCTTGCTTTCTTCTCCGTCATTACCCTGAACCTGAACTTCATAGGTGGTTTCGGGAGTGAGGCCCTCGATGGTGTAGTTCATCTCGTTGATGTCGTTCACATAAATCCACTCGGTTTCGCCAGCCCACTCGCCAATCATGATGTCGTCGATGTTCAGGCGGAACATGTCGGTAACACTGTAGTGACGGATGGCCACATAACCTTCTTGGCCCTGATAGTCGGCCAGGTCGAATGTGTATTGCTTGATGGGGCTTTCAGCAGTAATGTCCTCTGAAATCTTCACGAAGCTGTTCACATTGGTGGGATCGGCGTCATCGCCAACCAGCACATACACAGCAAACACTTCTTCAGCATAATCAGGGTCTTGACCTGCAGCCCAGAACGAGAGAGGACCATTGATGGTTACCTTGGGCGAAATGAGCCAGTTGTCGGGGGTGAGAGCTGAACCACCTGCGTAGCTTGCCGAGGTTACGCACATGTTGCCGATCATGCCATCCTCGCTAGGTTGATAACCAAGTGAAATGGGATCCCAGATGCCCCAAGTGTAGCCGTCGCCGTCATTGTCAACGGTGGTCCAAGGAGCGAGAGCTCCATCTTCAAAGTCCCAGAATGTTTCGGGCTTAAGATTCACTTGACGGTAGCGCAGATTCCATGCTACGTTGCCTTCGTTTTCCCAAGTCACATCGGCTGAGGTGGCAGCGGGAACAACGGTTACATTCTGAGGCATAGCAGCCTTGGGAGCAGTGAGTGAAATGTCGTCGATCAAGATCTTGAACTGATCGGTGCTGTTGTAGTGACGAAGGGCGAAGACACCCTCTTTGCCAGAATATGCGCCCAGGTCAATGTCATACTGGGTCCAGGAAGCAGGAGGAGTGATGTCGTTAGAAACCTTCACGAAGTTGTCGAGGTTTGAAGGATCACCCACGCACACATACACGGCAAATGTGTCGGGATAGTAACCACTGTAGTTCTCGGCCCAAATCGTTAATGTGCCGCCAAGGGGCAGGTTGGGCGAGATGGCCCAGTTGTCAGGAGTCAGAGCTCCACCTTGATAGCTGTACGAAATAAGGGCATAATCACCACTGTGAGCGTAGGTAGTGCTTTCCTGTACCCAGTTCTTGCCGTCGCCATCGGCATCGATAATTTGCCATTGTGCGAGTTCGGCATCGGTCTCGAAACCGCATTGATAGATTACAGCATCCTCGCGATTCAATTTCGGAGCTTGGATGATGCCGGTGAATGGCTTCAGGGAAGTGAAGTCTGTCACAACCTCATCGCGGTCAACATTGGCAGGAGCCTGCTGGCCTTTCAGGGCGGTTACATTGGCCAAGGCGGGCAGTGCCAGCGCGGCCATGAGAATAAGTGAATAGAGTTTTTTCATAAAAAAATAATTTTTAAGTGAAACAATAAGAAGGATTTGTAAAATTCATACAAAAATAGTCATTATTGTAGATTTATGCAACTATATCATGTTTTTTTTAAACTTCTTGTGAGCTTATTTACTGTTTTCAGTGAAAATTATACATAAAAACTCCCGCCCGGGAGTGGGCGAGAGTTTTTTATAAGGTGTTATTCAAATAGAGATTTCTTATTTGATAACTTTAGCGGCAGCCTTGGTGCCATCGCTGAAGGTAGTAACCACGATGTTCACACCGTCGAAGGGCTGAGCGCTCTCAACACCAGCGAGGTTCACATACTTGATGCTCTTCACAACCTTGCCGTTGATGTCGGTAACAGCAACACCTGGGCTGTCGTTCTTCACAACAACCATCTTGATGCCTTCTACAGGAGCCTTAGAGGGTTCTCCGGTCTCTTCAACCAGCTTGATGGTGTAGTTACCAGCAGCGGGCAGACGGAAGTTAGCACCTGCATCATCGATAGTGATCTCGGTACCAGCCTCCAGCATTTCATTGGTCAGGTCGAAGTAGCCAACGCCGTTCTCGTCGATACCGCCGAGCCAGATCCAGCCGTCTTCACCCATGGTGATGAGCTTGAATTCTTGAGCGGTGTCTTCGGGATCTTCGAAGTTCTGAGCTTGAACATCGATAGTAACGCCTTCTTCAGTGATCTCGGGAGCCTCGTCGGCATTCCAGCCATTGAAGCCACCAACCAGGTAGTACTTAACGGGTTGTTCACTTTCTTCGAGAGTGGTGAAGAGAACCGACTCGGTCCATTTGCTTGCCCTGCCAGTTTCATTTACACCCTGAACCTGTACCTCATATTCGGTAACGGGAGTCAGACCCTGGAGCTCATAGGGGCTAGAAACTTGTTCAACCACGGTCCAGTCGGGAATTTCCACTGGGTTGGGAACAGTCACTTCGATGTTGTCGATAGCGATGTAGTACTGGTCAGTGCAGTCATAGTGACGGAAGGCGATGATACCAGTTCCTTCATAAGCGCTCAGGTCAACCTCGAAGTTCTCAGGTGAACTGCTGGAAGGCTGGATGAAGTCGGAAATAGCGGTGAATTCATCAACACTTTCCCATTCGGGGTTAGTGCAAACATAGACCATGATCTTGTCGGGCCAGCTTGAAAGTCCCTGCCAAGCATCGAACTTGAGCGTGCCGCCCAGATCAACTTCGGGAGTGAACAGCCAGTTGTCGGGAGTGAGGGCACCGCCAGAATAGCTCCTAGAAAGGAAGTAGATGTTGCCATCGCTTGATTGATTTAAACCCCAGCTGTTGCCGTCGCCATCGGCGTCATATGCCATCCAGCCTTCGAGCTGAGCTTCATAAGTATCCTCGGCGAGATCCCATAATTGGTTCTGAGGACCTTCTACATAAGGACGATAGCGGAGGTTCCAAGTATCGTTGTTCTCACCGGGAGTCCAAGTGATCTCTGCACTGGTTGCGGCAGGATTAGCAGCAAGTTCGGTGGGCATTACAGGAGCTGTGGGGTCGTCGATTTCGAGGTCAACTTGGTCGTTCTGGCCACCGAAAGATACGGTGAAGATGTAGCTGGCACCTGACTCGAAAACGAAGTCATCGTAACGGCCGGGAACACTACCATTAGCCGAAGCAATCCAGAGACGGTCGCCCGGAGTGGGGTTGGTGATGCACCAGTCATAAGTTCCGGCAGGAATCGTTATTGATTGAGTGCCCGAAACAATCATGTTGGTGGTACTCAGAGCGCCATCAGCATTCTCGGGAATCTTGTACTCAAATTCGGCATAAGATTCAGCCGAAGCATCGCCACCGGTGGTGAAACCGCCAGTCTCGGGAATAACGTTGCCATAAGCGGTTGCATCGGCATCGAGGAGCATCTGATAGCCAGTGCCGTCGCCCCATACGCCACCACCAGCTGCACCATCGGGGTTGTCGAGAACAGTGAGCGTAACTTGTGCATAACCCTCGGCAACAGCCTTTGTGGCCTTAGTGACATGGGTGACCACCGAAATGGGTTTCACAGTGGGAGTGGTCAATACCACATTAGTGGCTTTGCGGCAATCCTGCACTTTGATTTCGGCTTGTGACATGATGGGAATAGCAAGAGCTACTGCCAACATCAAAACTGTAGTTTTAAGTTTCATAAGCATTAATGAATTAGTTAAACAATAAAAGTTAATAAAACAATATTGCACAAAATTACTCTTTTTCTCTATTTTGTGCAAATTAATTGATGCTTTTTTTCAATATTTATTGGATATCTATTAAGATTGGCAGATTGTTTTCAATGATTTAACCTAATTCTATTACATCTATCAGATAAGAGAAAGCCACCGCCGAGGTGGGCGATGGCTTTCGTTGAAAATATGCTGGTCTTGTTTGTGGAAGACCTGAATAAGAGAACGGTGGGGGACTACAATCAGTTGCCGCCCAGAATAATGCCGATTATGAGGGTCACGTCGTTCACGTTCACTTCTCCATCGCCGTTCATGTCGGCGTTGCCGATGTTGAACGGTTCGGGGTTCTTGCCCAGGATGTAGCTGATCACTGCGGTCACGTCGTTCACATCCACGGCGCCGTCGCCATTGGCATCGCCAGAAGCGCCGCTCAAGGTGACAACCTCGATCTTGTTCGACCACTTGCTCTGCGTGCTGCCGTTCACCGATTTCACATCATAGAGATATGTGGTGCCGGGCTGCAGGCCGGTGACCTTGTAATTAAGGTCGGTGATATTGGTGATGATGGTCTCGTCGAAGCCCTTGGAGGGAGTGGTCTTGGTGACATCGCCCGAGTAGAGTTCGACATCGGTGATGATCACGCGCTTGCTATTGGTAGTGGTTTGGAATGTCACCTTCTGGTCGGCAGCGGTGCAGTCGAGTACGATCGTGTATTCACCCAATTCGTTATTGGGCACTGTGATGGTCTCGCTTGCGTTGCCACAGGAAACCTTCAGGCCGCAGTCAGTGTCGTTGTTCAGGGTCTGAGCCTTCATTCTGATACTCACCTTGTTGTCGGCCGACAGGTCGAGAGCGGGACTCGTGAGAGTGCCTAAACCACTGGCTGTGCCCAAACGGAGGCCACCCACGGCAGTATAGACCTTGCTGCCAGTCCAGCCGGGATTGTCGAGATAGTTGTTGAGGCTGCCGCCGATGTCTTGTCCGCCAGCGCTGACGCATTTCTCGAATGTCTCAGTCATGAGCAGCGTGGCTGCAGGTTTGGGTTTGACACGCAGCGTGTAGCTTGTGGCGCTTGGACAAATGGTCCAGCTGGCGGTAAAGCCATTGGCTGCAACTTCGGTTGCGGGAAGTGCCACAGGAACCTCGATGGTGCTGAGCGGAGTCTGGAAACCAATCTCCAGGAGATCGGGATAAGAGCCACCGCCAGTCAGTTTCACCAAGTAAATCTTGGAGGCATCAAGTTCAGATGAGGTTGCAACACCGTTGCTCACTTGCTTGATTTCGACAGCTGAGGTAGAGGGCGTGACCCCTCCATTGGCATTGAGCGTGCACTCATAGATTGCCAGAGATGCCGATGAGCTGCTGTAGCTGCTGCCCTTCACATAGGCCTTGACCTGTGTGCAGTTGGTGACATAGAACGACTGATAGTTGCTGCCATACACTGAATAAGCCTGGCTGCTGCCAAAGTAGGCGTTCTGGCCCGGGAACACATCAGAAGCCGACCAGCTGTTGCTGTAGGTTGAGAGTGATGAGCTGGTGATCCAGTTCTGAGTATCATCGGCCTTCAAGGCACCATAGTTGGAAACCGTGAGCCATGCGCACTCTTGATCTTCATACTCGGTGTATTTATAGATGGTGTTCATGCCGGTAACGGTGGCTCCAGCCTCGTCGATGGTCTCATAGTTGGCGATGTTGAGGAAGGGGTCGGCAGCGGTGCCACCATCACGAGCGATGGCTATGAGGTTCACAGTCTTGCTCTCAGCATCTTCGCTGGCAATGGTGATGGAACCGTTGAAGCTGCCTTCTTCGGCCGAATTAAACGACACGGCAACGGTAACAGGTGTGTTGACATCGGTGCTGCTTTGCGAAATGGTAGTAGGACTGACGGTGAACACGCCCTTGGTATCGTTCAGGGTGAGGGTGACATCGTGGGTCAGGAACGCTCCGGTGATGGTGAAGGTCTTTGTCACCGTGTTGTCGAGCGTTGAACTGAAGTTGAGGCTCGTGGGCTCGACAATGAGTGTGGGAACGCGGGGCTGTGCCACAGCGGTGATGGGCACGCTCACGCTCTCAACATCCTCGTCGGCACAAGAGAGATTCAGGGCAGCATTGGTGGTTCCTGCTTCGGTGGGAGCATAGGTGACAACCACATTGACACCATTGGCGGCCTCGGCGGCGGTAATGGTGGTGTGGCTCACGGTGATGTTGTCAGGACCCACCTTCTCGATGGTGATGTCGCTTTCAAGGTTGCGGGCCTGGACCTTCACGGTCTGGGTGTAGGTCTCGCCGGCAAAGCCCTGGAAATTCACTTCTGAAGGAGTGGCTTTGATGGCGCCCATGGGGGGCTGGATACCTACGGTCATCATCTGGTTGCTGCTGAATGTGTAGCCGCTGTAGGAGAAAGCGTTCATGGAGTACCAGTTGTTGCCGTCGCCACTCCAGCCAAAGTTCACGTGATACTTGTTGGTGCTTGAGTTGTAGCCGTCGACATTGAACGCGTGGCCACCGCCACCGCCAGCGTCCACAGCCATGAACACCACGGGACGGCTCTCAGCAAGCTCTTCCTGGAGAAGTTGTGCCCAAGAGGCCTCGGTGTAGTTCGATTTCAAGGCCAGACGGGTAGTAGCCTCGTCGTAGCCGAAAGCAATGAACATGTCGGCGATATTCTGTGCATCGGTGGTGTAGATACCGCTACCGCCAGCACTTGCGGTGCCATACATCATCTTCTCGGCCTGGCCCACATAGCGCATCAGTGTGGCAACGGCGTTGCCCTGAGCGGTGGTATAGCTGCCGGTATAATCGTCGATCATGTTGTCCCAGTCGAAGGTGGTCTGTGGCAGTGCCGGATAGGTGAAGTTCACGCTGTTCCAGTAACTGAGTTCGAGTGTGCCAGCATAAGAAGCCAGAGGACCAACCGGTTCAGTGGGGTATTTCCAATAGTAGAGCACCATTGATGCCGATGTTGCGGGACAGCCGGTGTAGCAGGAATAGGAGGTGCCACTGTAAGTGAAATGGCACTGGTTGTTGAAGGGGGCTTCCTGATCCCAGATGGCAGTCAACAGCGGGCCGGTTACTGTGGCCCTGAGTTTTGGCGATTTAATCGAAACAGGTTTCTCGACCTTCACATCAGGGTGGGTGAGCAGCCAGTCGAGTTGCTCTTTGTAGATGTTGAGCCATGCCTCCATGTTCTTGGGAATACGGTCAAGATTCAGGGGCTTGTCGCCATAAGCGAGAATCTCTTCGGCACGGTCATCACCTGATACGATCACAAATGTAGAGGCCGTGTTGAAGATGTAGAACACTGGAGTTTGAGCATTGTCGCCCATCTCTGTTTTAATCAGGGTGGCTTGAGTGGCTGCGGGAGCCATGTACTTGCCGGCATAAACCCTGTTGGTAAGGTACTGTTCGGCCTTAGTCTTAGCTGTCGACACATCGACAGGCGCCGCCCACACTTGCAGTGCAGCTGCTAAAGCCACAAGGGATAGTAAAGCTTTTTTGAACATTTTGAAAATATTAATAAATAAATAGTGTTTATGTCAAATTGTGATTTCGAGCCACAAATGTAGACATTTTTCAAGCAATTTTTATTGAAAACTTGAAAAAAAATCAAAAAAAGAATTAATTGCTATCATTTTGTATAAGGCACCCTAAATCAACAGCAAGCCCCGACGCAGGTGTGCGCCAGGGCTTGTTGATATGGTTTGGGTCACTAATGGTTAGATTTCCTAAATTCTCGGAATCAATCAGTTGGTGCCCAGAATGATGCTGATGATGAGAGTCACGTCGTTCACGTTCACTTCTTCATCGCCGTTCACGTTGGCGTTGTCGTAGTTGAACGGATTCGGGTTCTTGCCCAGGATGTAGCTGATCACTGTGGTCACGTCGTTCACGTCCACGGTGCCGTCGCCATTAGCGTCACCAGCCATGCCCGGATTCTGGTTCTCGATCAGGGTGACCTCTTCTTCGTTCGACCACTCGCTCTCGGTGCCATCGGTATAAACGGCTTTCACCTTGTAGAGGAAGGTTCCTCCTTCAACCAAGTCGGTCACTGTGTAGTTCTTGGCAGTGATGCCGGTCACGGTGCGAGTCTCGGTGTCGCCGCTCTCGTTAGCCTTGGCGCCGGTTGCGTCGCCGCTATAGACCTCAATCTTGGCGATATCGGGCGAGTATTGGTTGTCAGTCGTAGTGATTGTGATTTTTTCGCCAGAGCTTGCTGTTACTACCCAAGCAAAGGTCTCGTTTTTGCTGAAGTTGTGTCCTACAGCACTGGTCTGTGGTGTGGCAACTGTGAGATTGCCCGAGCCGTCGTTTGTGTTGGCGGTAGTGATCTTCATCGTGAAGGTCTTGTTCTGATAACCTTCAGGAATGGTGTAGGTGATGTTTCCATAAGAACCATCATTGTTATAATTGTTCCTGAAATAGATGATTGAGTTCAGACCGCCACGCACATTGGTTCCGCCCCAGGGAGCAGGCAAGGTGATCTCGTAATAACCAGTGGCGCTACCTGTGAAGTCTGTTCCGAGAAGTGAGTGGAGCAGTTGCACCTCAGGTTCGGGAGCCACATAGTTCACCACGAGGGTGTAGCTTGCCACGTTGGCAGCGGGAGTCTCGTCGGTCCAGTCGGCACGGAATTTATTGATGTCAATATGGCTTTCATCGGCAGGGAGCATCACGGGATCGATGAAGGTGCCATTACCTGTGAGGGCGATGGTAACATCGGCTGCACCCTGTGATTTGAGGGTAATGGTGCCGTTGAATTGCTTCCGGCCGTTGGGGGCGAAGGTAACCGTGATGGTCTTGCCTGTGGAGGCCTGTGCGGTGGTGATTGTGGTTGCGTCGAGGCTGTACACACCATCCTGGTCGGTGAGTGTGGCGGTGATGTTGCCAGTGAGGTTGGCACCCGTTACATTGAAGGTCTGGGTCGTGGTCTGGCCAGCCTGCACGTTGCCAAAGGTGATTTCGGTGGGTGTGGCTGTAATCTTGGGAGTAGTCGATGCACTGAGTTTCACGCTCTTGGTGGTCGACCACGCACTCTCAGTGGCGAGGTTGGTGTTCACGGGAACAGCTTTCACCTTGAATTGATAAGTGTTGCCACTTTCCAGGCCAGTCACATCAAAGCTCTTGGTGGTGATGCCCGTCTTGGGATATCCCGAAACATTAGAACCGTTGCGCACCAGCGAGAGAGTGTAGGTTACATCGACGGGAGCCTCGTGGGTCCACGAAGCGGTGAACGATGTTTCATCGATGTTGCTGGCATTGTCCAGCGTAGGAGCGTCGAGCGCATATTTTGCTGTACCAGTCAGCGCTACGGTCACGTTGTCGGCGCCAGTGCTGCTCAGTGTGATGGTACCATTGTGGGTGCCTGCCGTAGTGGGGGCGTAGGTCACGGTCACGGTCTTGCCATTAGTGGCATCGGTAGTGCTGATGGTGGTGGGGCTCACGCTGAAGCCTGTGCCACTCACACTCACGTTCACGTTGCCAGTAAGGCTTGCGCCTGTCACAGTGAAGGTTGCGGTAGCAGTCCCGCCCACGTTAGCCGTCATATTGAGTGCCGACTGAGATGCTGTGATGCTGGGACCAAAATATGATGCTGGGGGCTTGATGCCAATCACAGCCTGCTGGCCCTGGTTGAAGGTGTAGCCGCTGTAGCTGAACGAGTTCATCGAATACCAGTTGTTGCCGTCGCCACTCCAGCCAAAGTTCACGTGATACTTGTTGGTCGAGGAGTTGTAGCCATCCACATTAAAGGCGTGACCTCCACCGTTGGAACTCACTGCAGTGTAAACCATGGGGCGACCTTCTGCTACTTCATTCTGGATGAGGGCGGCCCAATTGTCAGATGAATAACTGCTCTTGTTCGCAACGCGGCAAGTGCTTGAATCGTAGCCGAACAGGGTGAACATGTCCACGATGTTCTGTGTGTCGGTAGTGTAGATGCCGCTACCACCAGCGCTCTCGGTACCATACATCATGTGCTCGGCCTGGCCCACATAGCGCATCAGGGTGGCTACTGCGGTGCCCTGGGCGGTGTTGTAGCTGCTGTAGCTGTCCTTCATGTTAGCCCAGTCGAAGGTGGTTGCTGACAGGGCAGGATAGGTGTAGTTGCTCACCGAATTGTAATAAGAGAGGTCAAGCTCGGCTGTATATGACGGAATTGCATTTACTTGAGCAGTGGGGTATTTCCAGAAGTAGAGCACCATGGAGGCCGATGTGGCAGGACAACCAGTATAGCACTGGTAGCTGGTTCCATTATAAGTGAATTTGCACTGATTCCAGTAAGGGGCAGTCTGGTCCCAATTTGCTGTGAGCAGCGGGCCATAGGTCCCTGTGGCGCGCAGTTGATTGCCTGCGGGTTTCTCTACTTTCACATCGGGGTTAGAAATGAGCCAGTCGAGTTCTTCCTGATAGCAAGCGAGAATGTCCTTGAGTCCATCGGGGATGCGGTCGAGATTCAGTGGCTTGTCGCCATAGGCGAGCACTTCCTCGGCACGGTCGTCACCAGCTACGATGAGGTAGGTGGTCTCGGTGTTGAAGATGTAGAAAACGGGTGTTTCCTTGTTCACTTTGCCCATCTCGGTCATGATGAGCACGGGTTCAGTGGCTGCGGGAGCCATGTACTTGCCGGCATATACCTTGTTGACAAGATATTGCTGTGCGGTGGCTTTGGCGGTAGCAACATCGACGGGCGCAGCCCATGCATTTACTGCTGCTGCCAAAGCAACAACTAAAAGAAGTGTTTTTTTGAGCATAATGATATTAAATAAAAATAGTTTCTGTCAAATTGTGATTCAGAACCGCAAAAGTAATCATTTTTTTCTTGAATTGCCGCAAAAAGTCAAGAAAAATGTATAAACAATGTGTGTTTTCAGCGAATTCCCGTTTTTTGAGCACAAAAAAAGCCACCACCCAAGCTGAGTGATGGCTTTGCCGCGTTAGCGTGACCGATTGCGTCAGTCGGTGAGTCCCAGAATGATGTTGATAATGAGCGTCACATCCATTACATCCACCTTCGTGTCGCCGTTCACATTGGCATTGTCATAGTTAAAGGGGCTGGGATTCTTGCCCAAGATGTAGTTGATGACTGTGGTCACGTCGTTCACATCCACGTTGCCGTCGCCATTGGCGTCGCCGGGTTTCCCCTTTGCGCTAAGGGTCACTTGTTCGATGTTCGACCAGGGGCTCTCGCTATCGTCGATATAAATGGACTTGACCTTGTAGTTAAAGGTACCGCCGGCGGCAAGATTGCTTACCTCATAGAGTTTCTCGGTGATGCCGGTGATGGTGCGCTTAGTGCTGTCGCCAACTTCAATGGCAAGGAGCAACGGAGCCTTGGTTTGCTCGGTGATGTCGCCTGCATAAATCTTGATGTTGTTGATCATGGGGTAACTGCTACCGTAGAAGCTGATGGACTCTTGCTCTGCTGCATCCATCACACAGATGTGTTCGGTGGGAGTGTCGCCAACCAGGTTGATGCCGTTGCTGGCGTTGCTTCCTGAGGTGGTGATGTCCACAAAGGCTGTTCCATAAGCGCTCTCATAGAACGAGCAGGCATTGATCACGACCGAAATCTTGTCATAGCCCATAGGCATATCATAGAGTTTGGTGCTTATCTGGTCGCCTATCAAGATGGACCCATTGTAGACATAGAGGGAGGAACCGCAGCTCCAGCCTTCGGGCAGATATTGGTCATAGTATGACGACACATTGGTCAGGTAGCCACCACTCGCTAATGTTTCCAAGTTGCTGAAGTCGGCCTCATCGAGCATTATGGGATCGGTAGACAAACCGTCCATGCATACCCACAGGGTGTAAGACTTGACATACTGTTCTTTGGTCTCGTCGGTCCATTGTGCGGTGAAGCTAGTGAGGTCGACGAGTGTGGTGTCGGTAGGCTGCATGACTGGCGTGTAGATATCAAAGGGCGTTTTCATATACCAGAATGAGGCAGTGCCATCGCTCTTGGTGGTGATTTCGGTCACAGGTTTGTCGATGGTGCCGTGTCCTCCGGTGGTGCTGGCGAGGTTGCCCTTGGAGTCCATGTTGGCCATCATGGCAGGTGTTGAGGTGGCTGTAAACTCGTAGTTGGAATTGCCGTAGGGGTCTCCGCTCTCGCTATAGGAGTTAAGACTGTTGTCTGCGGGGATGATGGTGGCGAGCTGAATGTCCTCGTTGTTGGGCGTGTTGTAGTACCATCGCTCAGGGATATAGGTGAAATGGGTGATAAGCACACCACCATTGGCAATGCACTGGTCCCAGCCCTGCTTGCGGCGGTTTTCGAGAATGAAATACTCATTGTTGTTCAGCGCCTTGATGCGCACTGCCACATCGTTTCCGCTATTAGGTGCGGGCAAGGTGTAGTGGGTGTTTGGAACGGCCTCGGTAAAATCGAGCCAGCCCATGAAGTTCTTCTCATAAGCGCTGTAGCCCACAGGAGTGTCACCACTGATTTGCACACCATTGTAGCAGCCGCTGCACATGAGGCTCCAATGTCCCATGCCGTAATGTCCGCCGTAGTTGGTGTCGTAGAAGTCGGGCAGACCCAGGCAGTGCGAGAACTCGTGGCAGAAGGTGCCTATGCCGTCGAGTGTGGTGCCGTAATCGTTGCTACCATTCACTTCGTTGAACACACCAAAACGGTTAATGATAACACCGTTACGTTCCATGGCGCCAATGTCGCCATAACCATAATAGGCGGCCGACGAAAGATACCACTGGCACGGCCAGATCGATTCGGGCACCGTCGATGATGCCTGGGCTTCGCCCACACCTGCATAGACCACGATGCACACATCGGCTTCACCGTCGCCGTCGTTGTCATACTTGCTCCAATCAATTTCATCGCCTGCCTTCAGGATGGCTTGCTCCACCATGCGGCCCAGGCCCTTGTCGTTGCGGTTTCCGTACTCGTCGTAAACATTGCCGCCATATTCCTCACGGACACTGTCGAGGGTGTAGATGCCATAGACATCGAATTGGGGCGTGTACTGGCCGCTCGACTGGTCGACAAAATACTGGTAAACGCTCTTGGCATCGGTCTTGTAGTGGTCCGAAATCTTCTCCTTGGAGTTGCTCATGCTCTTGTCTTGGTATTCAACGAGGAGGATGGGCACACGCGGACTGCCGATAGTGGGCACTTCGGTGTTTCCCACACGGTTGGGCCCTCTCATGGCCGAAGCGCGGCGCTCTCGTGCCTGAGGCGTGATTTGTGCGGCGAAATTCAGTTGCTCACGGTTGGTGTCGATAAAAGCCGTTTCGGCAGCGTTGCGGTCGGCTGCATCGTGTGCCGTTACTTGGCTTATGCCAGCGGTAGTGCGATAGTAGATGTAGCCATCGGCACCAATCATGACGGTGAGTCCGTCGCTGGTCGTCAGGCCATTCTGGAACTCATCACCCACAGCATTGAGCATGATGGTGGTTCCATCGGGTTGGGTGAAGGTGAATGGTTCGGGATAAGCAGGCACGCCAAAGGCTTGAATGCCTAAACTGCAACACACAAGGAGAAAGAATAGTTTTTTAAGCATTTTGTTAATTGTTAGATAATTGTTTTTTCAAAACTTTACTGTCATCGGTCATGTGCCAGTGTTAAGTTGTCATTAGCATGGCAAAAGTAATGTTTTTTCTCGAAATTTTTGGCATGATTCAGCGAAAAAAGTGCCTGCTGCAAGGCAAAAAAAGAGGCGTGCAACAGGTCGTGCACACCTCCTTGTGTCAGTTAATCATCGATTGCGTTAGAACTTGTAGGTTGCACCGAGGCTGATGACAGCTTGATCGATTTTGCTCACAGCCGAGTAACGCACTTGGAAGTTTACTGAGAGATCGTGTGCTATATCAAATTCAGCACCACCACCAATGTTGGCACCAAATTTAGTGGTGCTGTCAAATCCTTCGGGATTGGCATTAGCAAGGGTGAGCCCCAAAATGGGGTAGAGGTGGAAGCGGTCGCTCACGTTAAAGAGATAGTGTATGTCGGCATTCAAATCCCACATCGAGTAGTTGTTCTTCTTGAAGAAGTAGTTGAACGAAGCTTCGCCACGCAGGTTGTCGGTGAAGAAATACTGGAATTTGGCACCCAGACCGAAGTTCTCGATTTCAGTACCATAATTCACGTTAAATCCCAGGCCTTTCTGGCCTTTCTCGGCGTGTGCAGAGGCAATGCCCAGCACAGCGACACAGATGATGACAAATATTTTTCTCATGCCTAAATTTTTTAAAAATGCCAGCTCACATGGCAATTCATATAATAGCAAGACCTCTCGGCTGTGAGCATGCCGTCACCCGCTTGTGTGGTGCCGGCAACCGATCGGGTAGTGCAAAATTACACATTAATCCGCATTTGTGCAAATTCACCCATAAAGCGAGTTATTTCTCGAAGGGGAGTGGACCTTGGTCCTCGCCCTTGATGATGACGGGCATGCCCACATAGGCATAGTTCTCCTTAAGGGTGATGATGTCGGCATCGCGCAGTCGGATGCAGCCCTCGCTGGCACGGCCCGGCACGCTCTCTTCGTTGTTGGTGCTGCCGTGGATGCCGATGCCACTGAATGGGGTCTCGAGGCGCAGGAACCAGTTACCATAGGCAAGGATGCTGCCGCGTCCGTCACCAAAGTCGTGGTGCCAGTCGCTCGCATTCAGAATCTGCCTGATGGTGAATGGCTTGCCGGGTTCGCTCTCGGGGGTGCGCATGTCGCCGCTGCCCTGCTTCTGGCCTTTGTTCTTGCTTAGGCACACGGGGAAGTGGGCGATGAGAGTGGTGTCGCCGTTGATGTCGGCGTAGACATAGAGTCGCAGGTCCTTCTTCGAGATGACGATGAATGACTTGCTCTCGTCGAACTCGGCGTCGCTGTAAATCGTGGCCTTGTCGGCAGGCGTTCCGGCCACCGACTGCGGTTTGGCTTCACCGCCGTTCTCGCCGCTGCCCTCGGACTTGCCGCCCGAGCACGCCATGAGCAAAAGTGCGGTTGCAATGAATAGGAAATGCTTCATGACCAGACTATTCAAGGCGTGAGAACTGCTTAGAAATGTACAGGTAGTTGCCGTTGTAATTCACCTTGTAGAAGTCACCAGCTTCGCCCATGTATTTGATGCGTTCGCCCTTCTTGGGATAGACGGGAGCAGCGTTCACGGTGTAGATGGCTCCCTTGATCGAGGGCGACTTGCGCAGACGCACGTTGGTGCCAGTCACCACCACATAACGCTGTCCCTGACTGGCGGTAGTTGTGGTAGCGGTCTTGCCAGTGCTTACGGGTTTGGCAAACTGCTTGGAAATGTACACTTTCTGACCCTTGTAGATGACCTGGTAGAAGTCGCCGGTCTTGCCGGTGCAGGTAAGTTTCTCGCCCTTCTTGGGGTGAATGTTCACGCCATTGCTGTAGGTGAGTGTCTGTGAGTTGAGCGATGGAGCGGTGCGCAGTCGCACATTGGTGCCAGTCACCACTACCTGGGCGTCGGCCCATGCCATAACGCTGCACAGTGCAAATGCAGCGACAAGGAGTAATGATTTAAAATTTTTCATAATTGTTTTATGATTAATGGTTAAGAATGGTTCTATAGATATTTGACTTGAAAAACGCCCCAAGGTTTATTGCTCCAGTCGTGCCTCAAAGGGAAGCAGCCCCTCGTTCTCGCCCTTGATGATGACGGGCATGCCCACATAGGCATACTTCTCCTTGAGTGTGATGATGTCGGCATCGCGCAGGCGTATGCAGCCTTCGCTGGCACGGCCCGGCACGCTGCTCTCGTTGTTGGTGCTGCCGTGAATGCCTATGCCGCTATGCCCTGGAGTGAGCAGACGCAGGAACCAGTGCCCGTAGGCCTTGATGTTGCCACGGCCGTCCTTGAAGTCGTGCTTCCAAGTGCTGGCATCCTGTATCTGCGTGATTGAGAAGGGCTTGCCAGCGGGCGATTCGGGCGTGCGCATATCGCCCTTGCGTTGCTTGTTGCCCTTGTTTTTGCTCAAGCAGGCATCGAACTGCTGCACCAGTGTGGTGTCGCCTTTTTCGGCCTTATAAACGCGCAAATTCAGGTCTTTCTTGGAGATGACAATGAAATAGGGCTTGGTCTCTTTAGTCGTTGAAGTCTTGGCCTTGGTCTTGGTCTTAACAGTGGTTGTGGCCTTCTTGGTGAAAGCCTTTTTTTGGGCATTCATGGCGGGTGCAATGAGCATCACGGCCATGAGCAGAATGAGTGCTTTTTTCATATCGTAGTGTAGTTTATTTGTAGCGTTTAGCCATTTCGTAAATATCGGTGTAAATCTCGCGGTCGGCATCGGTGAGTTTCATGCCACGCCTTGCCATCACGCGCTCGGCCAGGGCAAAGAAGGCATCGAGTTTCACATTCTTGAATCCCGTGGTGCTGCCGCCCTCCATGAACGACGCCACGAAGTTGCGCGGGAAGCCGGCTCCGTGAATGTTCACGCCCACACCCAGCACGGTGGCGGTGTTGATCATGCAGTTCACGCCCGTCTTGCAATGGTCGCCCATGATCAGGCCGCAGAATTGCAGTCCTGTGCGCATGAATCGCTTGGCGCCGTAGTTCCACAGCTTGATTTCAGTGTAGTCGTTCTTGAGGTTGGAGGCAGATGTGCCGCCGCCGATGTTACACCACTCGCCAATCACGGCATCGCCTATGAAGCCGTCGTGTGCCTTGTTGCTGTAGCCTATCATCACGGTATTCTCCACCTCGCCGCCTATCTTGCAGTGCGGTCCAAGCGTGGTGGCGCCATACACCTTGGCACCCATCTTCACCTTGGCATGATGGCAGGCGGCAAAGGGTGCACGGATGCACGAACCCTCCATCACCTCCACATCGGGGCCTATGTAGATGTGCCCCTCGCGCGTGTTCAGGAAGGCTCCTTCCACGCTTGCCCCTTCTTCAATGAAGATGCGGCTCGGATCGCCCACCACAGTGTTGGTGGGAGAGAGGGGTGCCGACTGGCGCCCTTGGGTGAGGTGGTCGAAGTCTTGCTTGAGCACTTCGCCGTTGGCCTCGAAGATGTGGTAGAGATACTGGATGGAGATGGGCGCCTTCTTGGGCGTGATGACCTTGGCAAAACGCCTGTGGTCGAAGTCGCGGGCTGTGCCGTAGAAGGCTATGAGTTGGTCGCCATAGCACAGCGCCTCGCCCAGATTCAGCTTCGCGGTGAGCTCGGCAATCTCGGCAGTGGGGATGATGTGCCCCGCTATCATCAGGTTGTGGCGCTTGACCACCAGCGGGAATTTGCATTTCAGGTACGATGCCGTCAGGTAGGAGCAGCTGTTGTAACCCAGCAGTGCCTGCCACTTCTCCTCGATGGTGGTGATGCCCACCCTGATTTTAGCAATGGGGCGCGTATAGGTGATGGGGAGGAGGTTTTTCCTCACATCGTTGTCGTCAAACAGGATAATATTGCGAGTGTTCATGATAATTGTCAGTATCTGTAACGGGTAGTAAACGCAGTATCTATGCAAATTTCGTGATTTATTTCGAGTTGTGCAAATGATTCACCCCAAAAACTCAATTATTTACTCCAATCTGCGTATGATAAAGGCCTATAGCGACTCTAATGAGATACATTATTTTAAATATGTTGAAAAATCTGCTTGTTTTCAAAAATAATTGCTATATTTGCACAAAACAATTACAAAACCTTTAAAAAAGTAACTCTATGAAACTATCAAAGATTCTGTTTGCCACATGTGCAATGTTGGCGATAAATGCGTCGGCAGGTGTTAACCTGAAGGATTATCTGTACGCTGAAGTGCCCACTTACGAAGCCAAGGCTGTGCTTGGAAAGGTGTTTATGCACGACCTCTCGGTGCTCGACCGCGTGGCTGTGGAAGTGGCTGATATGCAGGAACGTCCTGGTGGTGTGAAGGTGGTCTTCTTCTATGTGGGCCGCATGAGCACCCTTATCAATACTGAACTCTATGCCATGTCGTTCGACTCGGGCTGGAATGCCATCGATGGCATGATGCTGGGCTACACTGGCGATACGCAGTGCGTCAAGGTCAGTTTGCCCGATGGCTACTATATGGAGACAATGCCCGACATCCCTTATAGCATAGTGGCCGACACGCTGGGCGTGGAGCGCACCTATCGCTACGGAACCTCGATAGTGGGCAAGTTCTTCAATCAGGTTGGCAATCTCAACAGCTACTATCTCATCAACCCCAAAGGCACCTTCACCCAGCTTCCCACCAAGGTTTCGGCTGTGGAGAGCCATGGCGACGTGAATGCCTCTAGCGGTGACGATCCCATTACCGGCGAAGTTGAAGGCCTTTACAGCATTCTGGGCGTTAAGCTTCTCGATATGGCTCATCAGCCCCTCAGCGCCAAGCTCGACTTGAACGAATTCAACAAGTTGGGCAAGGAATTTGTTGACCTTGAGGAATCGAGTGCCGACGAGCCAGCCACTTCGCCATCAAACATCAACGTCAGCGAATTCGCACGCTGGAGCACTGCTTTGGGCTTGCGCAATGCCGAACCCTTCCTCACCTGGATTGCCAAGAACAAGGGTAAAGAGGCGTTCAGCAACTTCATGTCGAGAGCCGTCCTCGAGAACGAGTTCAAAGAGGCCGACTGGCTGAAGGCGATAGTTCCTTCACTCAAGGACAAGAAGGCCCGTCAGTGGTGGCAAAATTGGCTGATGCAACAAGGTTTATAATTCTTCACCATATTATATGTAATGTGATATGAAATCCATTATCAAAACACTTGGACTTATGGCTGCAACAGCACTGCTTGCTTGTAATGCCTACGCTGGCGTTGATGTGAAGTCGTTGAAGGTGGATGAACCGATTCCCGCCGCAACGGCGCACCAGCTGCTCGATAAAGTGCTGCTGCACAACCCGGCAGTGCTCGACACCGTAAACGCAGAGGTGAGCGACTTGCAGCAGCGCGACCTCTTTAGTGTGGTGATCCTTTATGTGGGCCGTGGCAACAATGGTTTTCCGACCGAGATCTATGCTGTGACCCTTGACAAGAAAGGCAACTTCGTGGATGGTGCCCTTTTGGGTATGATGGGCGATGTGCGCTGTCTTGTGATTGACCGAAATCCCGAGATGCGGTATCAGCCAAGCACTACCATCGCCTACGAATTGACGGGCGACACACTGAAGGTGAAGCGAACTTACACATTCTGGAGCACCCTTAAAGGTGGTTATCCTTATGAGAAAGAAGGAACCATTTATAACCCGTTCCTCCTCAGCAGTGGCGGAAAGCTGCATCAGCTGACGCCCGTGGCAACCGCCATCGAGTCGCGCGGCAGTCGCCCCTCGGGCCTGCCTGAACCCCGCGATGGGGAAAAGGTTGTTAATGAGCGAACGGTGAGTAAGGTGAAGGGCGAATATGATGGTATCGGCATGGATGTGCTCATGATGATGCAGACTCCTGTGAGTGAATTTGATGTGGCAGCGGTCAACAATTTAGCCAAGTGGGCCGACAATACAGAGGATGAACTCACTGAAAAAGACGCCGAGAGCACAGCAGCCAATAATGTGCTGCAAATGGAACTGAAAGGGTCGGCCCTGTGCCTTCGTCATGCTGATGTGGCCTTGCCTTGGATAGCAACTCATGAAGATGAAGACCTGATGGCCGATAACCTTCTCTGGCTCGCTGAGGCAGCCCCCGACATGTATAAGGATTGGCTCAAGCAGGCTGTAACCGGCCTCAAGGACAAGAATGCCCGCAAGTGGTGGCAGAATAAGCTCAAAGAACTTAAGTGATCTCGCTTTTCCCGCCCAGCAATCACACCTTAATATATTATTATATATAGGCGTTGTGCGGCAAGAGTAGTTAAACGAAACATGAAGGTGCCTGAGACAGCTCGGGCACCTCTTTTTTGCATTGAACAGTGAATCTGCTGTGTTTTTATGCGAAAGGTGGGTGTTTGTTTCCCAAATTGTGTGTAACTTTGCTGAAAATTTTGTGTGACATGGAATTCATCGAACAATATATAAAAGGTGTGTGGCTCATCAAGCCCAAGCGTTTTGGCGATGAGCGCGGCTATTTTTGCGAGACTTTCAAGAAAGAGGAATTTGAGGCTCATGTGGGCAAAATCGATTTTGTGCAGGACAACGAGTCGCTGTCCTCCTATGGCGTGCTGCGTGGCCTCCACTTCCAGGAAGGTGTGTGGAGCCAGGCCAAGCTGGTGCGCGTGTCGCAGGGTAGGGTGCTCGATGTGGCTGTGGATCTGCGTGGCGACAGCCCCACATTTGGCCAGCATGTGGCCGTGGAGCTCGATGCGGCCCAGGGCTTGCAGTTCTTCATTCCCCGCGGTTTCGCCCACGGCTTTGTGGTGCTGAGCGAGGTGGCCCAGTTCCAGTATAAAGTAGATAATGTGTATGCCCCTCAAAGCGAGGTTACCCTGAAATTCAACGATCCCGCTCTCGCCATCAACTGGCTCTTGCCCCAGTCTGAACTGCTTTTGAGCGAAAAAGACAAGCGTGGAGTCGAGTTAAAAAATATTAAACCTTTTTAAATTGCCTTAAATATTCGTTTACAACGAACCCATCAAATAGCCTGATAATTAGTGGGTTGTGAAACATGGTTCGGGGTCTTTCAGGAAATAACCCCCTAAATTCGGCAAAATCACCCTAAAAATATTTGGTTATTAGCCAATTAGTGCGTAACTTTGCAACACTTTTGGGCCAAAAATCCCGCATTTCTTTCGCTAATCGTTTGATTTAGTGAGAGAAAATTGTGTGCGAAAAGGGTCCGGAAGTAAATAAATAAAGTATTAATTAATTAAAACAAAAACGTAAAACAGAACTAAGATGCCTACAATTCAGCAATTAGTAAGAAAAGGCCGTACATCGCTGGAATCGACCAGCAAGTCGCCTGCTTTGGACTCTTGCCCTCAGCGTCGCGGTGTGTGCGTTCGCGTTTACACGACTACGCCTAAAAAGCCTAACTCGGCTATGCGTAAGGTTGCACGCGTTAGATTGACCAACGGCAAGGAAGTGAACTCTTACATTCCCGGTGAGGGCCACAACCTGCAGGAACACTCAATCGTGATGGTGCGTGGCGGACGTGTGAAGGACCTCCCCGGTGTGCGTTACCACATTGTGCGTGGCACGCTCGACACAGCAGGTGTAGCAGGTCGCACTCAGCGCCGTTCGAAGTATGGCGCCAAGCGTCCCAAAGAGTCGAAGAAGTGATAATCGGCTAAATTACTAAAACCAAAACAAAAATTTAAAAACTTAGTTTTTGATTTTATTGGATTGATGAACAAACGGTTGAGTAAGCGTCCAAAGCGTTGGACAGCTGAAGATCAAAGAAGCAACAACCAAGCAGACAAAAACTACAATTTTAATTAACAATGAGAAAGGCTAAGCCCAAAAAACGGATCATTCTGCCCGATCCCAAGTTCGGTGATGTGCGCGTAACTAAATTCGTGAACCACCTGATGTATGATGGTAAGAAGAACACTTCTTACACTATTTTCTACGGTGCCCTCGACCTCGTGGGTAAGAAAATGGAAAAAGAGGAGAAGACTCCTCTCGAGATCTGGAAGGCCGCATTAGAGAAGGTGACTCCTCAAGTGGAGGTGAAGTCTCGCCGCATTGGTGGTGCTACATTCCAGGTTCCTACCGAGATTCGTCCCGACCGCAAAGAGTCGATTTCAATGAAGAATCTTATCAACTTC
Source organism: Muribaculaceae bacterium (assembly GCA_017619355.1). Lineage (GTDB taxonomy): Bacteria > Bacteroidota > Bacteroidia > Bacteroidales > Muribaculaceae > Sodaliphilus. Next base: position 423 of record JAFZSO010000060.1, on the reverse strand, counting down.
GCTCGCAAGCGTGGCGGCAAGACTATGGCCGACAAGCTCGCTGCTGAAATCATTGATGCTTACAATGAGCAGGGTGGCGCATTCAAGCGCAAAGAGGACATGCACCGCATGGCCGAGGCTAACCGTGCATTCGCTCATTTCAGATTCTAATCGCTACACGATAAATGACGACTGACGAACAGCTGAAATACACGCGCAACATTGGCATCATGGCTCACATCGATGCCGGAAAGACTACCACGTCGGAGCGCATTCTGTACTACACTGGTCTTACTCACAAGATCGGCGAGGTGCATGACGGCGCAGCTACGATGGACTGGATGGTGCAGGAGCAGGAGCGTGGCATCACGATCACGTCTGCTGCTACTACGGCATTCTGGTCTTACGGCGGAGAGCGATTCAAGATCAACTTGATCGACACTC
>JAFZSO010000059.1 GCA_017619355.1 Muribaculaceae bacterium | reverse complement strand
TGCTCTGTTGGTTATAACCGCCGGCATCCAGATACTCCTGGATAATCATTCGCTTCTCATCGTCCGAAAAACACTTTACTTTTTGACGTTTCATCCTAAAATAAGTTTAATTTTTAGTCAACCTATTTCAGGACAAGACAGTACTTTGTGGTTCGTTAAAGTATATCTAAGGCTCGGAGCACTCTGAGATCTCAGAGGACTCAGAATGGGCAGACAGGGCATGGGAAAATTGTCAAAGAGCGCATGCGTGTGGGCGAAGATAATGGATGGGGGAAACCCGCGCTATGTAAATCGCACATAACGCGGGCTTAGGGTTTAGAGTTGAGTGTTTAGTGTCAAATAATTATTTTTAATGGTCAGGTAAATCACATCTTGGTTTCCATGCTGTCAATGCTGAAGCCGCGCAGGAAGGCATCGGTATCCATGCGTTTTTTGCCTGCCAGCTGCAAGCTCTTCACCTCGAGCCACCCATCGGCACATGCTACCCACAGCCGCCGGCCATCGGTCTTCAGTCTGCCTGGTATTGTGCCACTTGCCGGTTCGGGTTCTCCTGTCTCGAAGATTTTTACCGCATAGGTCTTGCCGTCGGGGTCGGCCCACTCGGTCCATGCTGCGGGATAAGGCGAGAGACCACGAATGTGGTTATATACCTGCTCGGCAGACTTTTGCCAAGGGATGTGACAAGTTTCCTTGAAAATCTTGGGGGCTGGAGTGGGTTCTTCGCCCGCATGGAGCAACTGATCTTGAGGGATGGGCGTCACACTGCCCTCAACGATGGCTTCCACGGTGTGAAGCACCATGTCGGCACCCAGCATCATCAGGCGGTCGTGCACTGCCTCCACATTGTCGGTGCGGGAGATGGGCACTCGGCGTTGCTCGATGATGTCGCCCGTGTCAATCTCGTGCTTGAGGAAAAAGGTGGTCACACCTGTCTCGGTGTCGCCATTCATAACCGCCCAGTTGATGGGTGCGGCTCCTCGATACTTGGGCAGCAGCGAAGCGTGCAGGTTGAAGGTGCCCATGGGAGGCATCGCCCACACCACCTCAGGTAGCATTCTAAAGGCAATGACGATGTGCAGGTCGGCTCCGATGGCGCGCAACTCGTTCACGAATACCTCGTCCTTGAGGTTCACTGGTTGCAACAGTGGCAAGCCTTGCGCCACGGCATACTGCTTCACCGCCGACTGCAACAGGTGATGACCACGGCCCGCAGGTTTGTCGGGCATCGTGACCACGGCCGCCACATGAAAGCCTGCCTCCACAAGCCTTTTCAGGCTCTCCACTGCAAAATCGGGAGTGCCGAAAAACACTATTTTCAAGTCCTCTTTCTTCATCTATGATGTTGTTTTCTTTAATCGTAACTATAGTGCTTGAGCACCTGACGGTAGCTGTTGAATATCTTGGACTTCGACACAAAGCCCACATAATGCCCTTCCTCATCAACCACCGGCAGATTCCAGGCCCGAGTGTCGTCGAAGGTCTTCATCACCTGCTCCATGGGCGTGCCCACCACAATCTTGGCGGGTGGCGACGACATGAAGCGGGTCACATACATGCGGCGATACAAATCGGGGCGGAACATGATATTGCGTATGTCGTCGAGTTGCACCACTCCCAGCAGTTTCCCCTTCTCATCGGTCACTGGGAACAGATTGCGGCGGCTCTGCGAGATGACATCGACCACCTCTTTCAGGCACATTTCGGGATGCACCTCCATGAAGTCCGTCTCTATCACGCTATCCATCTTGAGCAGAGTGAGCACGGTGTGGTCTTTCTCGTGCGTGAGCAGTTCGCCACGCTTGGCAAGACGCTTGGTATAGATGCTGTAAGGCGTGAATATGCGGCAAGTGCCGTAGGAGATGGCTGAAACGATGAGCAACGGGAAGAACAGGTCATAGCCACCCGTCATCTCGGCTGTGAGGAAGATGGCCATGAGCGGAGCATGCATCACACCTGCCATCACGCCTGCCATGCCCATCAGGGCAAAGTTCTTGGTCGACAGTGTTCCTCCCACTACGCCCAGCGTGTTGAACAGGTAGGCAAAGAAGAAACCGGCCATGCAGCCCACATAAAGCGAGGGCGCAAAGGTACCACCCACACCACCGGCACCATTGGTCGAGGTGGTGGCCACCACTTTCATGAGCATGATCATGCCTATGAACAGCAAGGCGGCATAGGGATTGGCTCGATGATCATAGAAGAGACTGTTGTCGAATATCGACTGCACATCGCCCGCAAGCAGGCTGTTGATGGCGCCATAACCCTCGCCATAGAGCGGCGGGAAAACGAAGATGAGCAGACTCAGGATGGCAGCACCCATCAGGAACTTCACCTGCGGATGCTTCATGTGGCGGAACCATCCCTCCATCAAATCTGCTATCTTGGTGAAGTAGAGCGACACAAAACCGCAGAACACTCCCAGCATAATCACAAACGGGATGCGGGAAGTGAAGAACGGCTCGCTCTGAGAGAAGAAGAACTCCACCTGATAGCCAGTGAAGGCATAGGCCACCGTAGCACCTGCCACACTGGCCAGGATGAGCGGCACGGCCGAACCCGCCGTGAGGTCAACCATGAGCACCTCGACGGTGAACAGCACTCCTGCAATGGGAGCCTTGAAGATGCCTGCAATACCCGCCGCCGCTCCACAGCCCACGAGCATCATGAGCAGTTGAGGAGTGAGGCGGAAGAACTGCCCCAGATTGGAACCAATGGCAGCTCCCGTGAACACGATAGGCGCCTCGGCACCCACCGAACCACCACAGCCTATGGTGATGGATGAGGCCACCACCGAGGCATACATGTTATGCTTCTTCAGGCGACTCTTCTTGAGCGCAATGGCATAGAGCACGCGTGTCACGCCATGCGAAATGTTGTCGCGCACCATGAAACGCACATAGAGCAACGATAGCAGGATGCCCAGCACAGGAAATACCAGATAGGCCCAGTTACCGTGCGATACCTCTACCGTCTTGCTCACCCATTGCGATATGGTGGCAATCAGGAACTTGAGCAGCACGGCCGCCAAACCCGATGCCACACCAATGACCAGGGCGAGCATCACCACAAAGGTTTTCTCGGGGATGTGCTTCTCGCGCCATGCCAGCAGTTTCATGAACCACCCGCTTTGCGTGCGGCTGTCGGTCGATGTTGTCAAATTCTCTTCATCCAGTATATCTTCCATAACTCTACAGACCCCTTCCGGTAAACACGATTTTTATAGTATACACCAGTATTTTCAGGTCGTTCAGCAGCGACATGTTCTCAAGATACATCAGGTCGTAGCGCAAGCGCTCCACCATTTCGTCGACATTCTTGGCATAGCCGAATTTCACCATGCCCATCGATGTGATGCCGGGCCTGATCTGTCGCACCAGCGCATAGGCTGGTTCGCGCTCCAGTATCAGGTTGGCATAGTATTCACGCTCTGGGCGTGGACCCACAATCGACATGTCGCCTTTCAACACATTCCAGAACTGAGGCAGCTCGTCGAGGCGATATTTGCGCAGCACCTTGCCCACGCGGGTGATGCGCGGGTCATCTTCAGTTGACAATTGCGGTGTACCTTCTTCCTCAGCGTTGTCATACATCGAGCGGAACTTCACAATCTTGAAAGGCTTGTTGTGCATGCCCAGGCGTTCTTGCTTGAATAGCACACAGCCTTTGGAGTCGGCCCTGATGCAGATGGCAATAATGATGTAGGCAGGGATGAGCAAAATAAGCAGAATCAGCGACAACACAACATCGATGGCGCGTTTCAGGTTCTTCCATCCCTCGGTCATGTTGCTGCCCGAGATGTCGACAAGCGGCTCACCATACATGTCGCTCAGCCTCACGCGAGAAAGCAGAATGTTATACTTGTCGGGCGTTATCTTGATGGGCAAGTGCAGCGGGAACAGCTTGTTGATGGCGTTGAGCACCACCGTCGAGTCTTGCTTGGTGGGCACCACTATCAGTTCCTTCACACCCTCGCGGGCACATACCTCTTCTATCTCGTCGAGACTGTACACAGGCTTGCCTATGTCCTTCACACGGTTCTCGTGCGGTATCTCCACATAGCCCACCACATCATAGCCCAGCGATGAACGCATGCGCTCCATCTTCTGCACAAAGGTAAAGGCCGAAGCTCCACAGCCCACCACCAGCGTCTTGAATTGCCACTGTCGCGACTTGATTTTGCGGGAAGTGATGCTGGTGTTCACCATGCGCACCGCATAGACCGTGACAAACAGGAACACAAACAGCATGGCAATCAGCTCGTAGTTGATGCCGCGCTCGTTAGAGATCATGTCGTTGATGAGCGCCACGAAGAAGATGATGATCACATTGACAAAGGTGGACGAGAATGTGACAAAAAGTTCCTGAAGGCGCGACTTGCGGAACACATTGTTATAATACCCTGACAAGTAATAGACCACCATCATCATCAGCGGGAAAGCAATCTGCCCCAGCAGAATCATTCGGTCGCCCAAGAAGGCGCCAAGCGACGAGGCACCTCTGGTGGCACCCAAAAGGTAGCGCATGCAGTTGTAGCCAAACCACGCCACATTCGAGGCCACAAAGTCGCCTATCACATATTTCATCCGTTGTTGTCGCTCGCTGATCACCGGTTAGTCCTTTCTCGTGTTATCTTATAATCTTAAATGTGCCATCGCTGCGCAGCAGTATTATGTTTGAGGCCTGATGATTCCGGCTATCGTCCTGCCGGTACTTCACCACATAGTCGACGCCGCCCTTGATGGCCGGGGAAATCTCGGCAAAGGTGGCAGCCGATGGCTCCCCGCTCATATTGGCCGAAGTGGAGACGATGGGCTTGCCAAAGCGCTCGCACAGTTGCTGACAAAACTCATCGTGAGGGATGCGAATGCCCAGCGAATCGTTCTCGCCCAGCAGTTCCTTGGCCACATTAAAGGCGCCTTCATAGATAATGGTGAGGGGTTTCACTGCCACATCCACCAGTTCCCGGGCCATTTCAGGCACATCTATCACATAGTGGTCGAGATGGTCCACATGGTCGAGCAGCACGATGAGGGCCTTGCTGTCGGCACGCTTCTTCAGGTCATATATCTTTTTCACTGCCTCGGCATTGGTGGCGTCGCAGCCTATGCCCCAAATCGTGTCGGTGGGATACAGGATGAGTCCACCTGCCCGAAGCACCTGAATGCATTTCTTGATATCTTCTTCCATTGAATATCGTTTGTCAGTCTGTGCAACGGCCTTTTGCTGTTTGAGCCGTTAGCAACTAACAAAGGTAATGAAAGAAAACGAGATAATAAGCAATTTTTCTAAATTTAATGCCACTACTGCTATAAAATTGTTAAAAAATAGCCATTTCACCCTGTTTCATATTGCAAGAATCGGTAGTTTTTGCCTATCTTTGCCCATCATCAACAAGAAAAGAAATGAAAGCATCAAAATTTTATATTGTAGTGGCTTTTGCTGCCATAGCAGCAATGTGCTTGACCGCCCAGGCTCAGAACAAGGTGGTCTATACCGGTGAACTCGGCAAGAAGGTGATTGGCTACAACGGTCCCACCCCTCTGAATATCACCATCCAGAATGGCAAGATCGCCAAAATCGAGGTGCTCGACAACGAGGAGTCGCCACGCTACCTGGAGAAGGCTACCAGCAAGATTTTCCCGCAATACATCGGCAAGACAATAAAACAGGCGCTCAATCTCAAGGTCGATGCCGTTTCAGGTGCCACCTACACCTCAAACGCGCTGCTCGAGAACATCAGGCTCGGACTGCTTGAGGCACAGAAGACTGCTGCGAAACCAGCCAAGAAGACCACAACCAAGAAAGCAGCCAAGAAAACGACGAAGAAGAGAGCCCGTCGCCGTTAAGTCACGGCATCATGGAGTTCACAGCCCCATATACCAGTCCGCTGGGAGCCATGACCCTAGCTTGTGATGGCGAGCGGCTCACCGGCCTGTGGTTCGACAGGCAGAAGCACTTTGCCCTGATGCTTGATGCCGTGAATGAGCCACGCCCAGATTTACAGGTGCTGGTCGACACCCGTCGCTGGCTCGACATCTACTTTAGTGGCAAAGAACCTGAATTTACACCACCCTTTAGACTGAAGGTAACACCATTCAGGGCAGCCGTGTGCCGCATGCTGCTCAGCATCCCTTATGGCGAAACCACTACCTATGGTGCCTTGGCACAGCGCTTTGCCCAAGAAAATGGGCTTTCACACTTCTCGGCACAGGCCGTGGCTGGAGCCGTGGCCCACAATCCCATCTCCCTCATCATTCCTTGCCACCGTGTGGTGGGTGCCGACGGCAGCCTCACTGGCTACGCGGCCGGACTCGGCATCAAGGAGCAACTGCTGCAACTCGAGGCAAACGGCATTCAGCGAATCTGATATCGAAGAAAATCAATGCCATTGTGGGTGCATATTATCTTTTTTTCGTAACTTTGTCATTCATTTAACTAAATGATTAACGATATCACTTAATGATTATGGCTGAGAACAATATGGAACTCCCTGTAAATGAGGAGAAAAAAGGACTGAATTTTGTACAGCAGCTTGTAGCCGACGACCTCAAGGCCGGCAAGAATGGCGGACGCCTCAACACCCGTTTCCCACCCGAACCCAACGGTTACCTGCACATCGGTCATGCCAAGGCCATCTGCATGGACTTTGGCGTTGCAGAGATGATGGGCGGCACCTGCAATCTGCGATTCGACGATACCAATCCCCAAAAGGAAGATACCGAGTATGAGCAAGCCATCATGCGCGACATCCACTGGCTGGGCTATGACTGGGAAGACAGGCTCTACTATGCCAGCGACTATTTCCAGCAGCTCTTCGACTTCGCCATCAGGCTCATCAAAGAGGGCAAGGCCTATGTCGACGACCAGACCAGCGAGCAGATAGCCCAGCAGAAGGGCACTCCCACAACTCCCGGTCAAAACAGCCCCTATCGCGACCGCACACCCGAGGAAAACCTCGACTTGTTCCTGCGCATGAACGAGGGCGAGTTTGACGAGGGCGCACGCGTGCTGCGTGCCAAGATCGACATGGCGAGCGACAACATGCACTTCCGCGACCCCATCATCTACCGCATTATCAAGACGCCTCACTGGCGCACCGGCGACAAGTGGAAAGTATATCCCATGTATGACTTTGCTCACGGCCAGAGCGACTACTTCGAGGGCGTGACGCACTCCATCTGCACGCTGGAGTTTGTGCCGCACCGCCCCCTCTATGAATACTTCGTGAAGGAACTCGCCGGCGACACCGTCGATGAGTATTGCCCCCGCCAGATTGAGTTCAACCGCCTCAACCTCACTTACACCCTCATGAGCAAGCGCAAACTGCTGCAGCTGGTGAAGGAAAACCTGGTGAGCGGCTGGGACGACCCGCGCATGCCCACCCTCTGTGGTCTGCGTCGCCGCGGCTATACTCCTCAGTCAATCAAGAACTTCATTGAAGACATTGGCTACACCAAGTATGAGGCGCTCAACGACATCAGCCTGCTCGAACACAGCATTCGCGAAGACCTGAACAAGAACGCCAACCGCGTGAGCGCCGTGCTCAACCCCGTTAAGGTGGTTCTCACCAATTACCCCGACGACAAGGTGGAAATGGTGGCGATGGACAACAACCCCGAGCAGGAGAATGCCGGCACGCACCAGATGCCTTTCTGCCGCGAAATCTACATTGAACGCGACGACTTCATGGAAGAGCCTCCCAAGAAGTTCTTCCGCATGACTCCTGGCAAGGAAGTGCGCCTCAAAGGAGCCTACATCGTGATGTGCACCGGTTGCAAGAAGGACGATAATGGCAATATTACCGAAATCTATTGCGAAATCGACCCCACAAGCCGTAGCGGCGAGCCTGGCAGCGAACGCAAGGTGAAAGGTACGCTGCACTGGGTGAGCGCACGCCATTGCAAGGACGCTGAGGTGCGACTCTACGACCGCCTCTTCGCCGTTGAGAACCCCGCTGCCGAAACCGAGAAGGACTTCCGCGAACTGCTTAATCCCGACTCGCTCAAGGTAGTGACCGATGCCAAGATTGAGCCCTATCTGGCCGAGATTGCCAAGCCCGAGGACAAGTTCCAGTTCCAGCGCATTGGTTACTTCTGCGTCGATGCCGACTCAACACCCGACAAACTGGTGTTCAATCGCACCATCGGCCTCAAAGACAGCTGGGCCAAGGCACAAAAGAAATAACAATCAGTCACACGACTCAAGGCGTTTCATACCGCCCCTGACGAGTAAGTGACAACATATCAAGGCCTCTCGACGACACCTCGTCGGGAGGTCGTTTTTAATAACATCTCAACCCCAAAAATCTCAAAAAGGTGTAAAGCTCCCCTTGCTCTGATTGAATAAACAGAAAATAAAACACTCAATTATTTCAAGTTAATATGTCTAATTTATAAATACATTGCTGGATTATCCAGCTTACCTCTTATCAATGAATCAATTTCATTAATTCTTCTGGTTGTATCGGTGGATTTGTGCGGTGGAGCATATAGTGGCAGTTGGGGCAAACGGGCACAAGATCTTTAACAGGATTCAGTACATATTCCTTGCCAATGTTTCCAATTGGTACGATGTGGTGAACATGAATGAAGCCTTCACCAAGTTTACCATATCGTTTAGCGAAGTCGCATCCACAAACTGCACATTTACAACCTAGTTTAGCAATGCATTCTTGTCGAGCTTTTGCGTTTCGCTCATACTTATTGACGAGTACTTTCATGACAGCGCCTTCATAAAAGGCTGTTTCATCATTTGGATAATCGACCTCGCAATCATTGTTGCCGTTTCTTGATTGAAGAACTGATTCAATGTAATTAAGCAGTTCACTATTCATTCTATGAGAACTTTGAACAGTTTTCAGTCCATGCTTTTTCAAAACCTCAAACGATAGTTGAGGGGTGTTTGGAAGCCTTTCAACAAGTTTAAATTCAGCAAATCTTTTAAAATTTGCTATCACATCTTTATAAATACTTTTATCCATCCAATAATCTTCGTCATCAATATATTTTGATGTGGGAAGATTTGCTCCTATGCATATCATCTTATAAGTTATTCGAGCAACTGGTTTTGTGGTATAGACATAGATGGTATCACCTTGTTCGAAATTAGAACCCTGTCTCCAAGAAACAATGTCATGTGATAAAAGCCAATCGTCTAGACGATAAAAGCTATTATTAGATATCAGAATCCATGTAGTCATGTGATAAATTTGATATAAGTTTATAATAAAAGGAATATGTCACCTTGAAAAACCTAAACAACTCCTCCCTCAAATCTAGAGGCTGGTGAAGTGATTTTACTATCAAATGACATAACTTTAGAAAACAAAGGTAGTGAAAAGGCTGGAAAAAACCTAAATCATTTATGTTTTTGCTAGGATTGAATATCTCGCCACAATCGTTCCACAACTGCGCTGCAACGGGCTTTCGCTGCGCCCCGTCATGCCCAAGTAATTACAGATTAGCGAGAGAAGACGGCGGGTGGAAGTGGCCGCATGTTATATTGCGATGCCATGACCTCGCCATAAGCACCAGCCGAACGGATGGCGAAGATGTGGCCTCGACTGGTGAGCGGCAACTCTTCGTCGTGCCCAAACACATCGCTCGACTCGCACACAGGCCCCACCACATCGTAGGTGACCATGGGAGCATCGGCGTCGGCCGAGAGATTCTGAATGAGATGGTGCGCCTGATAGAGAGCCGGACGGACGAGCTGCGTCATGCCGGCGTCGAGAATCACGAAGCGCTTGTTACGGTTCTCCTTGACAAACACCACACTTGCTATGAGCGAACCACACTGTGCCACGATGGCACGGCCCAACTCGAAGTGCAGTTGCTGACCTTCACGCAGATGCAGATGCTGAGTAAAGGTGTCGAAGAAAGGCTCGAAAGGAGCCATAGGACAGGTATCGGGATGCTCGTAGTCCACACCCAGGCCACCACCCACATCAATCATCTTGAAGTGCACATTGCGGCTATCGAAGAAGTCGAGCAACTCATTGATGCGCTCACAAAGCATGCGATAAGGCTCCATGAGAGTGATTTGTGATCCAATGTGGAAATGGAGCCCAATCAACTCAATGCAGGGCAACGATTGCGCCAACTCTACTACCTGAGACAACAACTCAATGCCCACACCAAACTTGTTGGCAGCAGTGCCAGTGGTGATGTAGCTGTGCGTGTGCGCATCAATGTCGGGGTTAACACGGATGGCCACACGTGCCACTCGTCCACGAGCGGCAGCCAGGGCGTTGATGACCTCGAGTTCGGGCACCGACTCCACATTGAAGCAGGCAATGTCGTTGTCCAGACCCAGATTGATTTCCTGGTCGGTCTTACCCACGCCGGCAAACATCATGTGCTGCGGCTGGAAACCTGCCTGTAGTGCTACCTGCATTTCGCCTCCACTCACCAAGTCAGCACCCAGGCCACTGGCAGCAATCTGCCGCAGAATCACGGGATTGGAATTGGCCTTGACGGCATAGTGCACCACATAGGGTTTGCCCTCAATTAGCTGCTTCACCTTGCGCAGCGTATCGTCAAGGAGGTTGAGGTCGTAGTAGTAGAACGGTGTAGACTGTGACTGAAACTGACTGAGAGGTAGCTGATACATGACTTTATAATTTTTTTAAAATTAGCATATTATTGCAGGAAGGTGAGGCGCATGGCATCGAAATCGATGGCGGCCACCGCCACCCTGCCCTTGCTGTTGTCGTCGTCGGCAAAAAGGCGGGCAAATTCCTGCTCGAAGTCGTCGAACGAAGCGATACGGTCGAAGAGCGCCACCAGACGCCGCTTGCGCCGTGCCGACACCACGCACAAGGCATGAGGCACATACTCTGTATTAGCCAGCTCGTCGAGCAGGGCTGTAGTCCTTACAAGCCTTGAATCGTTGTCGATCTCCACAAGATGATTCTTCAACTTGCTACCGGCTATGAACAAATAGTTAGAAATCCATTTCATGGCTCAATGGTGGCGGGTTTAGTGGCTGGTTTAGGATTATGACGAAGACTCTGGACGGGTGTGAGCTGTTTGTGCTGATGCTCTACTCCGCTCTTGTTCACGCCTGGTTGGGGCTTGTAGTGGCCGTTGGGGAGTCGCACGGGTGCCGGGGCTCCAGCGGGCTGGGATGCAACGGGCTTGGCAGCGGCAGGCTTTGGTTCAACAGGCTGATTGGCAACCTGCTTAGAGGTATCTTGTTTAGAAGCCTCCTGCTTATCGGGATTCCTGTTAAGATTCTTCTGCACACTGATGAAGCCATACTGCTGAGCGTCGAAGTGTGTGCGCAGCAACTGTATGCTGTCGGCAAAAGCCACAGGAGCGTTATTGCGCAGTTTGAAGGCAAGATAACCGCACACGCGCTTCACAGTGCGCGCCGTGTCGGCCTGCAGAATCAAATCGAGCCAGCCGTTGTGCGACATCTTACGGGAGATGAAGGAGATAGAGCCATCGAGATATTGCAGCGCCATCACCAGCTGCACCTCGCTGCTGCCGGTGAGCAGCTTCAAAGTCAGTTGATAACGGTCGCCACTGCGCATCTGCTTATCAGGGGCATAATCAAACTTCACATAGTTACCGTTCATGGCCTGAGTGACCATCCAGAGCCTGGGTTGAGTCCACAGGTCGGCGGTGTCGCCACTTGCGGCATGATACTTCTTGAGTGTTCGGCCTGAGTTCTGTCCCTGCTGTTGCTGGGGAGTAGATGCCCCCATCTTCTTCTGGTAGTCTTTTGCCTCTTCCTGCAACTCTTTGCCCACCTTCTGGTAGACATTGTTGAGCACATCAAGATTCTTGGCATACCACACGAGCGAAGAGTCGTACATGGCCTGTGTAACGCCGTGCTTCTCGAAGATAGATTGCTTGAGCACCATCTTCTCAGAGTCGGATTCAAAGGATGATGTGCGGTTCTCCATATAGGCCTCGGCTCGGTAGATGTCCTTGAGCAGATTCTTCATCTTGCGCTCAGAGATGATGCCCGGAGGTGTCTTGCTGCACGCCACAACGATGGCGACCAGCAGCAACATCAGTATGAGCAGAGGCAACTTTCTCATGACCTTGAAGCGCTATTCGTTCTCGGATGATTCAGCAGGCTGTGACTCGTCAGCGCTCTCAACATCGGCCGTTTCTGCCTTCTTCTTGTCGCTTGAGAGCAGACTTTTGGAATAGAAGAGGATGAGTGTGATGACACTCACCGAGAGGCATGCATCGGCAAAATTGAAGATGGGCTCGAAGAACTTGAAGTGCTGTCCGCCCAGCCAGGGCATCCATTGCGGCCAGTCCCACTCGCACAACGGGAAGTAGAACATATCCACCACACGGCCGTTGAACAGACTCTCATAGCCGCCTCCCGGGGGGAAGAACTGCGCCACGAGCGGTGCTTGGGGAGCATCGAATACCACGCCATAGAAGATGCAGTCGATCACATTGCCCAGCGCACCCGCCGTGATGAAAGCGATGCACACCACATAGCCACGAGGCAGGTCGGTGCGGTGCCTTATCTTCACCAGGTACCAGATGAGCAGCACCACAGCAATGATGCGGAACCAGGTGAGGAAGAACTTGCTGCCGAATTCCATACCGAAAGCCATGCCATTGTTCTCAATGAACACCAGGCGGAACCACTCGGCAATCTTCACTTCCTCGCCATAGAAGAAACTGGTCTTGACCCAGAGTTTGAGGATCTGGTCGATAAGAACTGCTACCACGATGATGGTCGTGGCAAGAACGCCATTAGAGATGCGGTGTTTCATCAGCGTCCCTTCATTTTTTGCTCTATTTCCTTACCCTCAACCGACAAGGTAGTGTGAGGCACTACCATGAGGCGCTCCTTGGGTATGAGTTTGCCTGTGACGCGGCACACGCCGTAAGTCTTGTTCTCGATGCGAACCAGAGCGCCTTGGAGTTTCTTGATGAAGTCCATCTGGCGAGCTGCACGCTGGCTGGCTTCCTCCTTCTCAAGGGTAGAAGCGCCTTCTTCGAGCACCTTGAAACCAGGGTCAGACTCGTCGGCTTTAATCCTTGACATAAGCAGGTCGTAGTTGTTGCGGGCGACCTCCATCTTCTCAAGAATCACCTCCTTGAATTCCTGCAATTCAGCATCGGAATAGCGGGTCTTTTCAGTGTTATTTGCCATAATCGTATAGTTTTATAATGATATTCAGTGTTAAAAAATCGGCAAGGCGCATCACGCCTTGTCGACAGTTACATAAAGCATATAATCGTCCATGTCAAGTTCCACGCGGTCAGGATGGTTGGAAACATCCTGCAACTCGATGGAAACGGCGAGCACCTGGCGTGCGATGTAGTCCTTGAACTGCACCACGGCATCGTTGACGCGCTCGTCGGGGGTGATGCGCACCACAATCTTGTCGGTGATGTCGAAGTCCTTGCTCTTGCGCACATTCTGGATGCGGTTCACCAGTTCGCGGGCCACGCCCTCGCGACACAGGTCGTCGGTGAGGGTGATGTCGAGCGCCACGGTGAGGTTGCCCTCGTTGGCCACGAGCCATCCGGGGATGTCTTCGCTGATGATTTCCACATCGGCAGTTTCCACCACCGCCTGCTGTCCGTCGATATCGAGGGTGATAGAACCCTCCTGCTCAAAGCGGTTGATGTCGGCCTGAGGCAGTGTGGTGAGCGCTTGAGCCAGCGCCTTCATGATCTTGCCATATTTCGGACCCAACTTCTTGAAGTCGGGTTTCACGCGTTTCACAAGCACGCCCTCGTCGTTGCCCACATATTTGATATCCTTCACATTCACCTCGTTGATGATGAGGTTGCCCACTGCCTCGATGGCAGCACGCTGCTTCTCGTCGAGCACGGGAATCATGATGGAGGTAAGGGGCTGACGCACCTTGAGGTTCTTCTTGCGACGCAGCGAGAGCACCATTGAGGTGATGGTCTGTGCCATGTGCATGCGTTCCTCGAGCGCCTTGTCGATGACCTCGGGATTGGCCTTAGGATAGAGTGCCAGATGCACCGAAGTGGTGCTGCCAGTGAGGTCGCGGTAGAGCATATCGCTGTAGAAGGGCGAGATGGGGGCCATGAGCAGCGACACGGTGGTGAGGCACTCATGCAGGGTGACGTAGGCCGAAAGCTTGTCTTGCGTCATGTCGCCTCCCCAGAAGCGCTTGCGGTTGAGGCGCACATACCAGTTGCTGAGGTTCTCGTTGACAAACTCGCTGATGGCGCGGGCTGCACGGGTGGGCTCATAGTCGTCGAGGTCGGCAGTGACCTGTGCCACGAGACTGTTGAGCAGCGAGATGATCCAGCGGTCGATTTCAGGACGCTCGGCGATGGGCACGGTGGCCGTTGCCGGGTCGAAACCATCGACATTGGCATAGAGGGCGAAGAAGGAGTAGGTGTTGTAGAGTGTTCCGAAGAACTTGCGTGCCACCTCTTCCACGCCAGCCTCGTCGAACTTGAGGTTGTCCCAAGGCGCCGAGTTGCTGATCATGTACCAGCGCAGGGGGTCGCTGCCATACTTGTCGATAGCCATGAAGGGATCGACGGCATTGCCCAGTCGCTTGCTCATCTTGTTACCGTTCTTGTCGAGTACAAGACCATTAGAGATGACCGACTTGTAGGCCACGCTGTCGAACACCATGGTACCGATGGCATGGAGCGTGAAGAACCAGCCACGGGTCTGGTCCACACCCTCGGCAATGAAGTCGGCGGGGAAGAACTTGCACTCGTCAACAAGCTCCCTGTTCTCGAAGGGATAGTGCAGCTGTGCGTAAGGCATGGCACCGCTGTCGAACCACACATCGATGAGGTCGAGCTCGCGCTTCATGGGCTTGCCACTGTCGCTGACGAGCACGATGTCGTCGACATAGGGACGGTGGATGTCGATCTTGTTATAGTTGTCTTCGCTGTAGTCGCCAGGTACAAAGCCTTTTTCCTTGTAGGGATTCGACTTCATGACGCCGGCTGCCACAGCCTTCTCGATTTCGTTGTAGAGTTCCTCGATGCTGCCAATGCACTTCTCCTCGCCATCGTCGTTGCGCCAGATGGGCAGCGGAGTGCCCCAATAGCGGCTACGGCTCAGGTTCCAGTCGTTGAGGTTCTCGAGCCACTTGCCGAAACGGCCTGTGCCAGTGTGCTCGGGTTTCCACTTGATGGTGTGGTTGAGCTCAACCATGCGATCACGACAGGCGGTGGAGCGGATAAACCAGCTGTCGAGGGGGTAATAGAGGATGGGCTTGTCGGTGCGCCAGCAGTGCGGATAGTTGTGCACATGCTTCTCAATCTTGAAGGCGGTGCCATCCTGCTTCATGCGGATGCACATGTAGATGTTCAGGTCCTCATCTTTGTTGGCGGCCACCTCGTCATACTTGCCATCCACGGTGTACTTGGGATTGTAGGCATTCTTGACGAATGCACCGGCATACTCCTTGTAAAGATCGACATTAACGAAATTCTTCACGAAGTCAGGGTCGAGGTCCTCGATGCGCCAGTACTTGCCGTCGAAGTCTACCATGGGGCGTGTCTCCATCTTCCTGTTGATGAGGAACAAGGCGGGAACGCCTGCAGCGCGTGCCACATTGGCGTCGTCGGCACCGAAGGTGGGTGCAATGTGCACCACGCCGGTACCGTCGTCGGTGGTCACATAGTCGCCGGGAATCACGCGGAAACCGTTGTCGTTGCCCACAATCTGGTCACCCACCTTGTCGACGGGTTTCCCCAGGGAAGAGCTGGTTGTAGTGCAGACCGAGGAGGTCGTTGCCATTGAACTCGGCGATGACCTTGTAGGGGATCACCTTGTCGCCAGGCTTGTAGCTGTCGAGGGGCAGTTCGGCACCCTCGGGCTTGAAGTAGGCACTGACGCGAGCCTTGGCCATGAGGTAGATGCCCGGCTTGCCGTTATAGGGGTTGTAGCTCTCGAGCGCCACATAGTCGATCTTCGGACCCACGCACAGGGCGGTGTTGCTGGGCAGTGTCCACGGTGTAGTGGTCCAAGCCAGCACATACAGGTTCTGGAAACCGGCATCGGCCTTGTCCATGATGGCCTTCATCACAGGATGCTCCTGAGCGGGCACGGTGAACTGTGCGGTCACGGTCTGGTCCTTCACATCGCGGTAGCAACCGGGCATGTTGAGCTCGTGCGAACTCAGTCCAGTGCCAGCAGCGGGCGAATAAGGCTGAATGGTGTAGCCCTTATAGAGCAAGCCCTTGTTATAGAGCTGCTTGAGCAGATACCACAGGGTTTCGATATAGCCGTTCTTGTAGGTGATATATGGATCTTTCATGTCGACCCAGTAGCCCATCTTGTGTGTGAGGTCTTCCCACTCGCGGGTGTATTTCATCACCTCCTTGCGGCAGGTGGCGTTATACTCGTCGACGCTAATCTTCTTGCCTATGTCCTCTTTGGTGATGCCAAGCGACTTCTCCACGCCCAGCTCCACGGGCAAGCCGTGAGTGTCCCAACCGGCCTTGCGAAGCACCTGATGGCCCTGCATGGTCTTGAAGCGGCACACGATGTCTTTGAGGGTGCGTGCCATCACATGATGAATGCCCGGCATGCCGTTGGCCGAGGGAGGTCCCTCATAGAACACAAAGGCGGGAGCGCCTTCACGCTCATCGATGCTGCGTGCAAACACATTCTCCAAGTCCCACTGTTTCAGGACGTTCTTGTTCACGTCCGAGAGGTTGAATTTGCTATATTCGTTGAATTTCTTCATATAGTTTTTGTTCGTTTTTATAGCCTTTTTCAAGCCGTTTTAATAGCCTTTTTTAAAATAATGTGCAAAGTTACAAAAAATCTCCACACATTAGCACTATCGCAAGGCATAATTTTAGTTTTTTGATACTTTTGGGATAGGCGGGATGCACTGGAAGCGTGGGAAATATGGGAAATTTGAGTGTTCGTTTTATTTAATTTGTTGATATCAAACGACATGTGCACATTTCAGGTTATACCGCTTTCGTTAAAGATTATACTGCTTTCGTTAAGGATTGTACCGTTTTCGTTAAGGATTGTACTACTTTCGTTTTGTTTCATACCACTTTCGTGGCAACGATCTCAGCAACCAGCTATGCATTCACAGAGACCAAAACACTCAGAAAAACCAGAAACTGTCAAAGAACGCATTCAGAGTCAAATATAGCGGAAATGGAAACCAAGCACTATGCCAATCACACGCAACAAGCCGACGACCAATGATTGGTCCAAAACAACAAAACAAGCATGATTTTCTGGTCTAAAACTCGTATTCGCTCATAAAATTGTAATTTTTGACAATTATATGCTCATAAAAGTGTAGATTTTGACAATTATATGCTCATAAAAGTGTAAAAAATCTTGCACATTCGCTCATAAAAGTGTAAATTTGCAGCATAAAACCAATTATGAAGTGTCATGAAACGACTTATTTACAGCAAACTACTTGAGTGGAAAAAACGCAGTGACCACAAGCCATTAGTTCTTGAAGGTGCAAGACAAGTGGGAAAGACTTATATTTTGCAAGAATTTGGCAAGAATGAGTTTGAGAACATGGTATATATCAACTGCGAGAACAACGACGCAATAAAACAGCTTTTTGCTATTGATTTCAATATCGACCGCATTCTTCTTGGCTTGGAGGCTTATTCATTACAAAAGATTGTTCCTGGCAAGACCTTGCTTTTCCTTGATGAAATACAGGAATTGCCCGGCGGAGTGCCGTCGCTGAAGTACTTCTGCGAGAATGCACGCAGTCTGCATGTCGCTGTAGCAGGCTCATTATTAGGCATTTTCAACCTGCAAGGCCAATCGTTCCCTGTGGGCAAGGTCGAGACGCTGCGTCTATACCCCATGACATTTCAGGAGTTCCTCATGGCTCGTGGCAAGCAGCAGCTTGTTGACGTGCTTCAGAGTCTTGACTGGAACATCATCAATCCGCTGCACAACATTTTTGTCGAGGAGTTAAGGCTTTATTATTTTGTTGGCGGGATGCCAGAGGCAGTGACAAAATATATAGAGGGTGCCGATGTATCTCGAGTAAGAGCTATTCATCATGAAATACTTGATGCCTATGTGCGCGACTTTGCCAAACACGCAGGCAAAGAGACTCAACGCGTGAGACTAGTGTGGGACTCTGTGCCCGAGCATTTGGCACGCGAGAACAAGAAGTTCATCTTTGGAGCAGTCAAATCGGGGGCCAGAGCAAGTTATTTCGACAATTCCTTGCAATGGCTGCAAGATGCAGGACTAATATACAAAGTTGAGAATATCAAACAAGTAGAACTGCCGCTTAAGTTCTTTGCCAACCGTGACATCTTCAAGGTTTTCATGCATGATGTAGGGTTGTTGGGGGCTATGACTGTCGCTTCGCCCGACGAGATGCTGGTAAAGGAAAATGTGTTTAGCATTTTCAAAGGAGCTTTTACTGAGAATTATGTACTTACACAACTCAAAGCTCTTGATAACATCTATCCCTATTACTATAGTAAACTCAACTCCACCCTGGAGATTGACTTTGTATGTCAGATAGGAAGCCACATAGTACCCATCGAAGTGAAAGCAGAAACCAATGTCAAGTCTAAGTCACTAGCCACCTTTGCAAAAAAACATTCACAGGTAGTGCAACAGTCGTTGCGATTCTCCATGCAGCCTCACATCGACCAAGGCTGGATGCAGAATGTGCCCCTCTACGCCATTGAGGCATTTATGGGTAGCATAGCACCATAAAAATGTGTTTATTTAGCCGCATCAACACAAAAATATGCTTATACGACCGAATAAAGGGGGTGTTATTTAGCCGAAAAGACAGGGGATTTGCAAAGAAAGAACATTTATTTGGCAAATCTATAACGCAAAAAGAAAAAAAATGTATATTTGCAAACCATCGTTTAATTTACCGCTTTATCCGTTATGAAAATAAATCAGAATTCTAAATACTTATTCTTATTGGTCATTCAATTATCATTATTAGTGTATGCTTATTGGTCATGCTTATACTATCAGGATGAATTTATGTTCTTCTTTCGGGATATCCCGATTTTAATTATATCATCACTAATCTTTATTTTTTTAATTAAAAATCTTGCCAAAAACAAATTGCACAAACTGTTATCCGCAACAAAAATTATAAATGGCGTTTTTTTGGGATTATTTTTCTTGGGGTTCATTTTAGGTGGCCGCCGAGGTTACAACGAATATATGACCAAAAGAGTTTGCGATACAATTCCATACACAATGACCCCGACTTATGTGAAAGCTGATGATGGTGCTATTATTTTCCTATCCCAATCATATGTCACTCATATCAGAGATTTTCAAAGAAAACATTTATTTAGTTCTCAATTTGAGTTGAAAAAAAAACTTGATCTTTATGATTGGCATGATTTCTATCGTTTAACTATAAATCAAAAACATGTCAAGAATTCTACTGCTTGGCCACAACCTGATTTATCTTCAGCATCAATACGCTTATTGAATACTTCAAAGGATTGTGTTCTATTTATGGGACACAAATCCCAATATGTGCAATTTGATTTTGTTTATGGTAATGTTCCAAAAGATACTCTTAAGGTAGAAGTGAAGCATCGTCGAACCGCCAATGACACTATAATACTGATAAAACAGCTAAATAACTGACCAATCTATTCGAAAAACAAATAAAGCATCAGGTGGGGATGGTGCGGGTGTAGCCGTGTTCGCGGCGGTATTTGCGCACATCGCGGAAGAGGTCGGTGGCGTAGACGAACTCGTTGAGGTGTTCGTTGTCGACATTATAAATCTGGTCTTTGTTTCCAACCCAACCCACATGACCCTTGTAGATGAACACGATGTTCTCGCCAATGCCCATCACGGAATTCATGTCGTGGGTGTTGATGATAGTGGTGATGCCGAACTCGTGGGTGATGTCGTAGAGGA
This sequence comes from Muribaculaceae bacterium, assembly GCA_017619355.1. Taxonomy (GTDB): domain Bacteria; phylum Bacteroidota; class Bacteroidia; order Bacteroidales; family Muribaculaceae; genus Sodaliphilus. Next base: position 124,219 of record JAFZSO010000059.1, on the reverse strand, counting down.
GTTCGTCGATGACGATAGAGGTCTTGGGGTCAAGACCGGAGTTGGGTTCGTCGCAGAACAAATATCTGGGATTCAAGGCAATGGCGCGTGCAATGGCGGCTCGCTTCTGCATACCGCCACTCAACTCGGGCGGGTACTTGTCTTCGCTACCGGTGAGGTTCACACGGTCGATGCAGAACTGGGCGCGCTCTATCTGCTCCTCGCGGCTCATGGTGGAGAACATCTTGAGGGGGAACATGACATTGCCCATCACCGTCTCGCTGTCGAACAGCGCCGAGCCCTGGAAGAGCATGCCAATCTCGGCACGCAGGGCCTTCATCTGCTTGCGATCCATGCGCGTGATGTCGCGGCCGTCGTAGAGGATTTCGCCGGTATCGGGCGAGAAGAGGCCCACGATGTTCTTGACCAGCACCGTCTTACCTGAGCCACTCTGGCCAATGATGAGGTTCACCTTGCCATCATAGAACTGGGCATTGATGTCGTAGAGCACCTGTCGGGTGCCGTCGTCGAAGAACTTATCGAGATGTTTCACTTCAATCATAGGGCATCAGAGCAATAAAATGGTTAACATGACATCGGCCACCAGAATCATGATGTTGCTCATGACCACGGCATCGGTACTGGCCTTGCCCACCTCTACCGAACCGCCCTTGACGGTGTAGCCGTAGAACGACGAGATGCTGGAGATGATGAAGGCAAAGAAGAGCGACTTGATGAGGGAGAACCACACATACCACGGAATAAACTGAGTCTGAATACCATAGACATAGTCCTCAACCGGTAGCAATCCCGTGATGATGCAGGTGACATAGCCGCCAATGAGAGCCGTGCCCATGCTGATGATAACGAGGAACGGCAGAATGGTGATGAGCCCCAGCATCTTGGGCATAACCAGGAAGTTAGCCGAGTTGATGCCCATGATTTCGAGGGCATCGATCTGCTCGGTAACGCGCATGGTGCCTATCTCGGAGGCAATGTTAGAGCCTATCTTACCCGAAAGGATGAGACACAAGATGGTGGAAGAGAACTCCAGAATGATGATTTCGCGCGTGGTGAGACCCAGCGAATATCGCGGCAGCAGCGGATTTGAGATTTCCATCTTGATGAGGATGGTACAGAGCGCACCGATGAAAACCGAGATGATGAGAATGAGCGGGATAGAGTCGATACCCAGCTTATAAATCTCGTTGCGGTAATTCTTGAAGAACTCCCGCCACTTCTCGGGAATACTGAAGCTGCGCCACAAGAAGACGCAGTATTCGCCAAATTTCGCTATGGAGTTCGTTAGCATCATCAGATGATAGTCATCGAAATTTTCGCAAAGATACGGCAAATTAGCGGTAAAGCAAAAAAATAAGGTGATTTTAGCAAAAAATGAGGGAATTTTGGACTATTTCAAGAGGTTTAACCCAAATCGGTCATTAGGGTTTAATCGATGAGATTGTTGAGCATGGCATAGACGGTGAGGCCCGCCACACTCTTGATGCCGGTCTTGTGCATGATGTTCTTGCGGTGCGAGATGATGGTGTGCACCGAGAGATTCAACGCATCGGCTATCTCCTTATTGGTCAACCCCTTTGCCACCTCAACCAGCACAGCTGTCTCCCGCTTGGTGAGGTCGTGGCTGGCGGTGCCCCGCGCCTCGCTTGGGGTGGCGGCCGAACAGAGTTCCACGAATTTGCCCTCGATGATGTTGCTGCCGTCGCGCACATCAATCACGGCATCATACTGATGCAAAAGCGACTGCTCCACATACTGATAGACCAGGGCAGCCACCCTGATGGGGCGCCTGTCGAGCACCTGCGCCAGATTGGGGCAGAGCGTGGGGTTGATAATCATCACATCGGGGCGCAGCACGGCCAAGTCGCCACTGAGCCCATCGACGGTGCGACGCGGCTCCAGCACCCTGTAATTCAGATTCTTGAGTATGGCAGAGAGGCCTGCCACAATCATCTCCGACGGTTCGACAATGAGAATGCGACTTTTCATTTCACCCTCCTTTCGAGCTGCATGACATAAGGAACCATGATTTTCTCCTCGATGAGCGAGTGCTTCTTGAGGTCGCGCGAGAGCTGGAGCAGGTCGAAGACGACCTCGATGGCATCGTCCTCGGCCGACATTTGCGCCGGCAGATACTTGAAGATGATTTGTGTGAGGTCTTCCAGTTTCTCCTGCAGATTGCCGTGCGACGAGATGAAATCGGCAATGCTATAGGCCTTGTCGGGGATGCCTTGCTGGAGCTTTGTGAGGTGCGCATACACATTCTGCTCCTCATAGTTAAAGTGCTCTTCCACCTCGCCACGATACACCTCTATGAAGTTATGCAACACCTCACCAATACGCTTGTTTTGCAATAATCCGACAATTCGGTTCATGTGGTGCTGAATGTGACTGATGCGCTTGTCGAGGTAGTAGCGGTGCGACTTCTCGAGGTAGGTGACGAGCTGGCTCATGTCGATGGTGGCAAGCTCCTGTTTCGAGGGCAGGTAGTCGTCGAACGAATAGACATTGCAAATGAGCAGGAAGAAATCGGGATTCACGCCGTTCTGCTCACACACCTCGGCGATGGTCTTGTTGCCGAAGCCCAGGCTGATGTCGAAGCGGGGCAAGGTGTGCAGCAAATTGGGATACAAGGTGATCATATCCGACAGTTTGCCCTGTTTTTCAAAGAAAATGTGTGCCATATAGCGAATTGTTTTCGCAAAGGTAACCCTTTTTTCTCTCATTTTTGACAATAATCCCCACAAATAGGGGTGAAATGTCGGAAAAATCACCTAATTTTGGGATTTCAAAAACTTGAGTACTACCTAATTTTGCAAAACGATATGTGTAACATATTAAGAAAAATCGCCTTGGCTACCATCGTGCTCATCGCTAATGGGCTGGGAGCCAATGCAGAAGAAACTGACACAGTAAAGACATTTGTTCCTATGGGAAGTTATACTGCTGATTTGGTCACTAACATGGCGGGCGGCATCAAGACCGGTGCGCGCTACATAGGCTATGCCACTCTGGGAGTGGAAATCAACCCGTGGCGAAACGGCCGTTTCACCTTTGCGGCAGGTAGTGCCCACGGTGGTTGCCCGACTGATGACCTTGTGGGTGACTTGCAGTGTATCAACAACAATGAAAACGGCAATCGCCCCATATTTCTGCTGTATGCCAAGTACAGCCACACGATAGGCAATGTGGAAATCACTGCCGGCATTCAAGACATGACAGATGTGTATGGTTTTTGCGAAACTTCAGAGAATTTTCTGAACCTCGCCTTCTATACAAATCCGGTATTTTACAACACCAGTTTCCCCACCGCGCCCAACACGAGTCTGGGCGTGAATTTGAGCTGGAGTTTAAGTGATGCTTTAACTTGGCACAACGGAATCTTCAATGGCGGAGAGATTGATGATGACGATGATAACAAATATAACTTAAAGCATAAGTTAAACAAGAGCAAAGGCTATGTAACCATCTCGGAATTGCAGTTCAGTCCCACTGAAAATGCCACTTTCAAGCTGGGCGGATTCTATCATACTGGGGTTGAAAACTGGGGTGTCTACGGTTCGATTGGAGGGCAACTCTGGCAGACTGGCGACCGGCATATCGACGCCTTTGTCTCGGGAGCCTTCTCCTCACGCAAGGAAGACCAGGTGACGGCGAGCCTGACGGCGGGTGCAACCCTCACCTCGCTGTTGTCAGGTGAAGGCAAAGATTGCCTGGGATTGGGGCTTGCCACCGCGGCACCCGTGGGCAAGGCCTGGGAGACGGCCATAGAACTGAACTACCGCTATCAGTTCAACGACTACCTCTACCTCTCGCCCGACCTGCAGTACATCATCAACCCTGCCGGCACCGAGGGGGCGAAGGATGCCCTGGTAGGCACCATCAGGCTAGGCTTCGAGTTTTGAAAATTCATCGACAATGACTACATATATAAGAAAACTTGACAACGAACCCATAGGCAGCACCGTGAAAGTGGTGCGGGTGAACGGTGATGGCGCCTTTCGCCAACGCCTGCTCGAAATGGGCTTCGTGAAGGGCGCCGAGGTCACGGTCATCAAGAACGCACCGCTGCTCGACCCCGTCGAATACCGCATACTGGGTTCGCACATCTCGCTCAGGCACAGCGAGGCGGCACAAATCGATGTGACCGACCTCGACCAGGAAATAGAGACAAACGGGGAATTCCAGTATATGGGCACCACCGACACCACGATCGAGGAGTTAGACCCCCTCGCCGACAATGTGCTGCGCGTGGCACTCGTGGGCAACCCCAACTGCGGCAAGACATCGCTGTTTAACTTTGCCACCGGCGCCAAAGAGAAGGTGGGCAACTATGGCGGCGTGACCGTAGATTGCAAGGAGGGAGAGTTTACAATTAATGGCAAAAAAGTGCAGTTGGTGGACCTTCCGGGCACCTACTCACTCACCGAATACTCCCCTGAGGAGATGTATGTGCGCACCTATCTGCGCGACCATCACCCCGATGCCATCCTCAATATCGTGGATGCCGGCAACCTCGAACGCAACATGTATCTCACCACCCAGCTCATGGACATGAACATACCGCTGGTTATTGCCCTGAACATGTGGGACGAATTCGAGAAGAGCGGCGACAAACTGGATGTGGAAGCCATGAGCCGCTTGCTGGGTGCACGCATCATCCCTGTGACCGCCCGCGACGGCAAAGGTATCAAAGATGTGCTCAAGGCCTCGCTCGAAGCCATCGAGGAGTCGGAACACACCACCACTCACAAGAATGTGAACTATGGCACCGTGATTGAGGAAGCGATTGCCGAATTAGGACAACTTGCCCCAGAAATGAACCGCTACACGCTGCTCAAAATCATCGAGAACGACAAGCACGCCCTTGCGCTCACCAAGTCGTTGGCCAACCATGACGCCATCCAGGAGAAGGCCGAGAAGCTGCGGAAAAACATTGAAAAAGAGTATAACGACGATATCACCAGCATCATCAGCGATGTGAAATATGGCTTTGTGCGCGGCGCCCTTGCCGAGGTGCTGACCCAAAACCGAAAGACCGACAAGTCGAAACTGGGCTATGCCATGGATGTGGTGCTCACCAATCGCTGGCTGGGTCTGCCCATCCTGTTCGGACTCATGTGGCTCATGTTCCAGGCCACCTTCACGCTCGGCGCCTATCCGCAGGAGTGGATTGAGAAAGGTGTGGAATGGTTTGGCTCGTGGGTGGGGAGCGTCATGCCCGACGGCATCTTGCGCGACCTGGTGGTCGACGGCATCATTGCCGGTGTGGGCGGCGTGCTGGTGTTCCTGCCTAACATCCTGATACTCTTCTTCTTCATCTCGATTCTGGAAGACAGCGGCTATATGGCGCGAGCTGCATTTATTGTGGACCGCATCATGCACCGCGTAGGGTTGCACGGCAAGTCGTTCATTCCCTACCTGATAGGATTCGGGTGCGGTGTTCCCGCCATCATGGCGACACGCACACTCGAGAACCGGCGCGACCGCATCATCACCATTCTCACCATCCCCTTCATGTCGTGTTCGGCACGACTGCCACTCTACCTGTTGCTCGTGTCGGCCTTCTTTACTGCACATCAGGGACTTATACTGATGAGCATCTACCTGGTGGGTATCCTGGTTGCGGCATTCACCGCCATCCTGCTGAGCCGCACACTCATGAAGCGCGACAAGACCCAGTTTGTGATGGAACTGCCACCCTACCGCATGCCCACAGCGCGAAATGCCACGCTGCACATGTGGAGCAAGGGTTCGCAATACCTGCGCAAGATGGCCACCGTGATTCTGGCGGCATCTATCATCGTGTGGGCGCTGGGCTACTTCCCGCGGCACGAGGGACAGACAAAACAGCAGCAAATCGAGAACTCCTATATGGGCCAGATGGGCAAGGCCATAGAACCCGTGGTGGCACCGCTGGGCTTTAACTGGCAGATGGGCGTGAGCGTGCTCACAGGCGCTGCCGCCAAGGAGATTGTGGTATCGTCGATGGGCGTGCTCTACACCGGCGAAGAGGCCGACGAGGAATCGGTTTCGCTCAAGGAAAAACTGCAGACGGTGACCGACGCCAGCGGCAAACATGTGTTCAACCCCATCGTCGCCTACTCGTTCATGCTCTTTGTGCTGCTCTATTTCCCGTGCATTGCCGCCCTGGTGGCTGTGCGGCGCGAAGCAGGCACCAAGTGGATGCTGTTCGAGATATTCTACACCACTGCCGTGGCCTGGCTCTTCTCGTTTGTATTCTATCAGATAGCCAACCTGATCTTTTGATTGTCACAATTTGACAAACGGATTTCAATATACAAAACCTCAAAAACCCGCTTGAAATGCAAACCGCCATTGTCATCCTCATAGTTGTTGCCGCCCTGCTGTTCATGGCAAGGCGCATGTGGCGGCAGTGGCATGGAGGCAATTCATGCGGCTGTGGCAACGACGAGTGCGGCTGCAGCGAACACGACAATGGCTGCGAAAACTGCCCCCTGCAAAGCAAGTGCAACCATTGTCAACAATAGACAAAACGCCAAATATAGCAATGGGCGCGCGAAACCTCATTCGCACGCCCATTACCGTGTTTACAAATGTAAATAGCGCTATCTGTCGATTTTGATCTTTGCATTACGGTAGGGAACCAGTCGGCCATAGAGGGTGATGCTGCCTCGTCCCATAGTAGGATTCACATCCACCATCACGCGGTCGCACTCTTTGTAGAGGTTAATCGTCACATAGGCGTTCATCTGAGAGCCCACCATATTGTATGACATGGACACAGCCCCATCTTTATTCTCCTTGATGCGCACACCTTTCACACTGCCATGCAGCGTCATGCCGCCAAGGCCATTAGCACCTGGAGCTCCTCTGAGATATGCCACCTGAAAAATGCCTGCGTCGCCCTGACAAAGCAGGAAGTTGGCATTATCTGACAACCCGCTGGCAGTGTAGCCGGTTCGCCCGTCTGAAATGCGGTCGGCCATCACCACAAAATAGCCCTGCTCCATGGCCTGCAGCGCCTTTTCGTGCGCCAGCTGATTGACCTGTGCACGCATTTCTTTCTCATGCGCCTTGCGCTGGGCTTTGGTTTCTTTAGAAGGTACTGCAGGTTTCACCACAGCAAGGTTCACTTCATCGTCGATGGCAGTCACCGCATCCTGAGCCTGGACTGCCGCCATGCCCACAAGCATGGAAACCATCAATAACAACAATTTTTTCATCGTAAAGTCCTCCTTTTTGTTGCAAATATAGCATATTCAAATGAAAATCACTAATTTTGCCTTAAAATAAACACTTTTTATGGAAAAACTACAGGAAAAAGCCCAACTCTCGTTCGCCATGAAGCAGGTGGTGCTATGGGTATTGCTCTTCGCGGGACTGATTATCGCAAGTTTTGTCTCAATGGGACAACCCGCCTCCATCATGATAGTGGCACAGAATGTGCTTGTGTTCATTGCACCGGCAATCTTATTCGCCTACCTTGCCTACCAAGCCCCTTGGCGTTTTCTGCGCCTCGACAAGGCACCGGCCCTCAAGGACATATTGCTGGTGATAGCGGTGATGGTGGCTTCGCTGCCCGCCATGAACTACCTGGTGGAGATGAACAAGCTCATGCACCTACCTCAGTGGATGAGCGGCGTGGAAGAGTGGATGCGCGAGAGCGAGGATGCCGCCCTGGAAGTGACCAACTCGCTGCTCAGCACTACCTCGTTTGTGGAGATGCTGTGGATTGTGCTCATTGTGGGCGTGCTCACAGGCATAGCCGAGGAGATGTTCTTCCGCGGCGCCATGCTGGGCACCTTCCTGCAAAAGGCTGTGAACAAGCATGTTTCCATTATCTTTGTCGCCTTCATATTCAGTGCGTTCCACCTGCAGTTCTTTGGCTTTTTCCCACGCCTGCTGCTGGGCATCTGGTTTGGCTACCTGGTGGTGTGGACGCGCTCGCTGTGGGTGCCCATCATTGCCCATGCGCTCAACAACAGCCTTGTGGTGGTGGCGACTTACCTTGCCAACACCCAGGCCATCGAGACCAACGGCATTGACTCTTTGGGTCTGCCGCAAGAGGGGCAATTCCCCATCATGGCAACAGCAAGTGTCATAGCCACGGCAGTTATTATCTATATTTTTGCCAAATCAAGGAAAGCTTGATTCACATTCTGTCGTCCCGATGGGACTAAATGCGGGATACACAAAAATGACAGGGGTTCCGCCTGCGGCTTCACCCCTGCCTAAATTCTCAACAGTCCTAACGGACTTTTTACCAGACTCTAAATTTTTACGCAATACCTCATGAACTAATGCTCACAAGGCAAGTCGCAAGAAGTGTTATTTGACAATCACCTTCTTGCCATTGTTGATGTAAATGCCAGGAACAGTGGGTTTGCCCATGAGCTTCATGCCAACAATGTTGTACCAAGTATCGTCGCCATTCTTGTTGGCAGCAATGTCGGTAACTGCTGTTGATGGGTCACCGATAATCAGAACGAGAGGCTCGTGGAGGCCAGGAGTACCTACAGGAGCACGCAGATCACCGTCCTCATTAGCCCGAGAAATAATCCTGAACCTGAATGTTCCTGTAACGCACATCAAGAAGTTATGCTCAGTACCTTCATGAGTGATCATATCAATAGGCCAAGAGCCATGAACAAAATCATCAGTCACCCAGAAGTTACTCACATGAGCCTCATCTTCACCGCCGAACCACTTCCAATCGGCAAATTCTGCCGGCTCAGCAACGAGAGGTGCAATAAACTTGAACTCATCGCCTGTTTCCAGTGTTTGAGTAGTCTCAAATCCGCCATCCACGAATTTCAAAGGAACGCGTCCTTCTGGAGTGTCCCACTGCCACTGATTGAATTTGTTGCCAACCATATAAATCTCGGTGATGAGATTGGGATCATCAAGAATCAGCTCGCCATTAACCTCTTTAGTCTCTGGATTGAAAGTGACCTTGAGGGTGTATTTGCCATCTGTTGGAATTACAATGTCATAATTATCTTCTTCGGGATAAGACACATTCCAGTCATGGTTTTCAACAACCTTCAAGAACACATAGCCAGGTTCCTCCGGATCGCCATCGGTGGTAGTGAGTTCAGTGAGCTCGCTGGACCACTCATAGAGGTTGGTCTCTTCGTTGAGTGTCATCTCAGTAGCTGTGTTGGTGGCATCCCACTCACCCCCAAACAGCGATGCAGGAATACCTGCCACCGAGTAAGTGGGCTCAACTTCTTCAGGAACAAGTACGCCAGTAATGGCATTGGTCTCTGGATCGAAGGTCACCTTCAGGTTATACTTGCCATTGGCTGGAATCTCTAAACTATAGTTTGCTCCTGGATAAGAAACATTCCAGTCATGGTTAACAATGACCTTGAACTCAACATGACCCGGTCCTTGATCGGCAAGAGGATTGTCCTCAACAGTGAGTTCAGCCAACTCGCTTGTCCACACATAGAAACCGTTGTCGTTCAGCTGCATAAGACCAACTTCATTATTCTCATCCCATTCTTTGCCACCGAACAATGCAGCAGGAGCACCAGCTACTGTGTAAGTGTTCGGCAATTCCTCAACAAGGGTAAGCTCGCCTGTAACGAGGTTGTCGTTCTCAGGATCAAATGTGACTTTGAGGGTGTAGAGGCCATGTTTCTCGGGAGTGTAAATCATATTGGCAGCCTCGCCAGTCTCACCTTGCAAGCCATAGGAAACAGCCCAATCATGATCTTCAACTACCTTGAATTTAACATCTCTTCCTGCGTTAAGCTCTACTTGCCCACTGTTCCATTCATAGACGTTGTTGTCGTTCAGCAACATCTCGGTGCCAGTGAATGCAGCATCCCAGTCGTTATCAGAGCCAAACAGGGCTTTAGGCTCACCTGCAACTGAGTAGACATGAGTGTCTTGAGCACTCAGAGTCAATGGCATCAGCAATGCCATCAACATCGCTAATAAAGTAATTTTTCTCATAAGGCATAGTTTTTAGTTAACAATATGGTTTAATTAACACTGAAATTTCTTGTTGCGATGTTAAAATATTAACATTAACCGCAAATATATTATATTTTACAAGAAAATCAAAATAAAATCGCACATTTTTTAGTGGGAAGATGTGTTTTTTTAGAAGAAGTCTAAATAAATCTGCAAGAGTTGGTTTTATGAATCAGGTTTATTCTGCCGCCCTTACAGGGCTATTAACTAAATACTACAAAAAAACAGGGGTTGCGCTTCGCTCCACCCCTGCCTATTATCTGCCCAGCCCTAACGGGCTTCTTTGAACATTTAGTCGAAGTGCTTGCGGCGGAAGATGAAGTTGCGGCCCAGGTATTTCTCGCGCACGATGGGGTTCACCGCCAGCTCTTCGCTTGAGCCCTGGAAGAGGATTTTGCCTTCAAAGAGCAAATAGGCGCGGTCGGTGATACTCAGCGTTTCGGGGGCATTATGGTCGGTGATGAGAATACCTATATTCTTCGACTTGAGGCTATAGACTATGCTCTGGATGTCTTCCACGGCAATGGGGTCGACACTGGCAAAGGGTTCGTCGAGCATGATAAAGCGCGGATTGATGGCCAGGCAGCGTGCAATCTCGCAACGGCGACGCTCGCCACCACTCAGGCGGTTACCCAAGTTCTTGCGCACCTTCTCGAGGTGGAACTCGGCAATGAGTTCCTCGAGCTTGTCGCGCTGATACTCAGGCGTGGTGTCGGTCATCTCGAGCACGGTACGGATGTTGTTCTCTACGGTAAGGGTGCGGAACACCGAGGCCTCCTGCGGCAGATAACCGATGCCCAGTTTGGCACGCTTATAAACCGGCAACTTGGTGATATCCACATCGTTGAGAAAGACACGACCCTCATTGGGAGATACAAGGCCCGTGGTCATATAGAAGGTGGTGGTCTTGCCGGCACCATTAGGCCCCAGCAGACCCACGATTTCGCCCTGATGCAGCTCGATGGACACATGGTTGGCCACGGTGCGCTGGCGATACTTCTTCACCAGGTTGTCGGTGCGCAGCACCAGCCTGCCCTCGTCGCCCGCCTGCTTGAGCATGGCAGCCGTTTCCTTTGAGGGCTTGCCTGAGGTGGATTCAGAGGTGGCCTCCTGATTGTCTTTAACCGACAATTCCCCTTGTTCTGCAATGGGCACATCCATCTCCACAGGAGCGACGGAATCAGTGGCCTGCAATTTATTTTCCACAGCAGGCTCCTTCTTGTTTTTCAACGAGAAATTCATTTATTGGTCTTGTTGAGTCGACTCTTGATGTAATCGGTGAGCAGATTGATGGCTACCTCATTGTGTCCGCCTTCGGGCACGATGATGTCGGCGCACTTCTTGGCAGGCTCGATGTGAAGCTGATGCATGGGCTTGAGCACCTTCTCGTAGCGGTCAATCACCATTTGCGGGGTGCGTCCACGCTCAATGCAGTCGCGGGAGATGACGCGAATCAGGCGGTCGTCGGCATCGGCATCGACAAACACCTTGATATCCATCATCTTGCGCAGGCGTGCATCAGAGAACACCAGAATGCCCTCAATGAGCACCACATCGTGCGGATCCATGTGCACCGTCTCCTTCTGGCGGGAGCAGGTGAGGTAATCGTAGGTGGGCATCTCGATGGACTTGCCCGCCTTCAGACTCTTGAGATGGTTGAGCAGCAGTTCCCAATCGAAAGCTGCCGGCTCATCGAAGTTGATGTTCTGCCTTTCTTCAACTGGCACATGGCTCGAATCCTTGTAGTAGGAGTCTTGCGAGATGATGCCCACTTCGCCCTGGGGAAGGCGATCCATGATTTTGCGCACTACGGTTGTTTTGCCCGAACCGGTTCCACCGGCTATACCAATGATAAACATAGTTTTATAGTTGTTAAAAGTCGTGTTGTTATCAATTTTTCATGAGTCAAAGGTGCCCACAGGGATTGACTTTCGCAAAGATAATGCATTTTTTTCAACTAATGTCAAAAAAATGATGTCATTATTCCATGAGCCTGGTCAAAATCGCTTATTCGAGCATCGCAAGGAACTCGTCTTCGTTGATGATGGCCACTCCCAGTTTCTGTGCCTTCTCCAGCTTCGAGGGACCCATGTTCTCCCCTGCCAGCACAAAACTGGTGGCGCCCGAGATGCTACTCACATTCTTGCCGCCATGCTGCTCAATCATAGCCTTGTAGTCTTCACGGGAGTGCTTGGCAAAGACACCGCTGATGACGATTTTCTTGCCCGCCAGCTTGTCGGTGCGGCTCTGCAGCTGCTCCTCGCTGAGCGACATCTGCACGCCAGCCCGACGCAGGCGTTCCACAATCTCGCGGTTACCGGGCACGCTGAAGTATTCCACAATGCTCTCGGCAATCTTGGGACCGATTTCGGGTATGGCGGCCAGCTGCTCGGCATCCATCGCCATCAGGTTGTCGATGTTGTGCACATTGCGGGCCAGCACCTTGGCGGTAGTTTCGCCCACATAGGAGATAGACAGTGCAAAAATCACGCGCTCAAAAGGCACCTCGAGCGAAGCCTCGATGCCGCGAAGCAGACGGGAGGCCGCCTTCTTCTGGAAGTGTTCCAGACGAAGCAAGTCGTTGCCAGTGAGGTCGTAGAGGTCGGCGATATTGTTCACCAGTCCGGTCTCGTGCAACTGGATAGCGACTTCCTCGCCTATGCCGTCGATGTTCATGGCGTGACGGCCCACAAAGTGCTCGATGCGGCCCGTGATCTGTGGCGGGCAGGCATACTTATTGGGGCACACCCATGCCGCCTCGCCCTCGACGCGCACCAGCGGTGTGCCACACACGGGGCACTCGCGCACAAACTCCACAGGCTTGCTGCCCGCCACGCGCTGCTTGAGGTCCACGCCCACAATCTTGGGAATGATTTCACCGCCTTTTTCTACATAGAGGCTGTCGCCATCGTGAATATCTAACTGACGGATGACATCTTCGTTGTGCAATGAAGCCCGTTTCACCACAGTGCCCGAGAGCAGCACAGGGTCGAGGTTCGCCACCGGGGTGATGACGCCCGTGCGCCCCACCTGGAAGGTGATAGATTGCAGTCGCGAGCACTCACGCTCGGGGGCAAACTTATAGGCAATGGCCCAGCGAGGCGACTTGGCAGTGCTGCCCAGATTAAGCCACTGGCGAATGCTGTTGAGTTTGAACACGAGGCCGTCGGTAGCCACAGGCTGCGACTTGCGCTCCACATCCCACTGGTCAATGAAGTCCTTCACGGCATCAATCGAGGGCAGCAGCGTCATCTGCGCCACCTTGAAGCCCCACGACTTCACAGCCTGCATGCGGTCATAGTGCGTGTCGCCCGGCAGATTGTCGCCCAGCACAAAGTAGAAGTAGGCATCCAATCCACGACGCGCCACCTCGGCCGAATTCTGGAGTTTGAGCGTTCCGGCGGCTGCATTGCGGGGATTGGCAAACAGCGGTTCCTCGTTATAGGCGCGCTCCTGGTTGAGTTTCTCGAAACTGGCCCACGGCAGCAGAATCTCGCCACGCACCTCAAACTTCTCGGGCCAGTTGCCCGGCAACAGCTGCAAGGGAATGCTCCTGATGGTGAGCACATTGGCGGTAACATCGTCGCCGCGCACACCGTCGCCACGCGTCACGGCACGCACCAGGCGGCCCTGCTCATAGGTGAGCGAAATGCTCGTGCCATCATACTTGAGTTCGCCCACAATCTGCACCGGTTCGCCGCCCAGACCGTCCTTGGCACGGCGCAGGAAGTCCTGCACCTCCTCGATAGAGTAAGAATTGCCCAGGCTCTGCATGGGCCGCTCGTGCGCCACCTGCACGAAACCCTGGCTCAGGTCGCTGCCCACTCGCTGCGTGGGCGAGAGCGGGTCGAAGTACTGGGGGTTGTCGGCCTCCAGCTCCTGTAGCTCACGCATCATCGCATCATATTCCTGATCGCTGATGGTGGGGTTATTCAGCACATAGTAGCTATGGTTGTGGCGCTCCAACTCGGCACGCAGTTCCTTGATTCGCTGTTCAAATATATCCATGAGAGCAATTCGTTATTTTTTAGCAAAAATAGCAAAAAAAACTGACCTAATCAACACAATCTAAATTTTCTTGCTATCTTTGCTAAACCATTTTTGAATTCACGCATTTTAATAACATAAAAAATGACCATTATGAAACAGTTTCTTATAGCATGCTTCATGCTCACCACTTTTGCCGCAGCGTGGGCGCAGACACCTGCTCCCAAGGGGCACATGATTTATTGCTGTTATGCCGACAAGCGCAACGACGGCTGGGGCAGGAACTTCTGCGAACTCATTAACGAGAACGGAAAAACCACTGTGGTGGTATATGAATACAACCGGAACATGACTCAGCCTGACGAACGCCATTATGAGGTGAGCGCCGATGTGGCCCGTCAGCTGGAAACCCTTGTCAGGGAGAACAAGTTTTACGAAATCGACGGTTACAAGGACATTGAAAGCATGATGGGCGGCTCTACCAAGCGAGTTTACATGGAGTTTGACTCGGGCGAGCACATCAATGCCGAGTGGTTCACCTCAAACCCCAACAAACTGGCAGTCAGCGCCTATCAAGCCATTTTCAAATTTTTCCAGCCCTGGGTAGAAATTGCCGAGAAAGAACGCATGGAGGGAAAATCACAGGGCGAGGAAATCGTCGATGTCGACACAGACTCCGATGAGTTTGAACAGGTAACCACCAGCAGGAGTTCTAAGAAGTACTATAGCAAGAAGAGAAAATCTTACTCGGGTAAATCTTCTAATAACTCCTCAAAGAAATCTTCCAAAAAGACCTCCAAGAAATCCTCTAAGAAATCGAAAAGGAAATAAATCCTGATATGACACGCGAGATATATCTGGCCGGTGGCTGCTTTTGGGGAACCGAGCACTTTTTCAAGATGATTGACGGAGTGGTCGAGACCCAAGTGGGCTATGCCAACGGGACCGTCGAGAATCCCACCTACGAGCAGGTGTGCACCCACAAGACAGGCCACGCCGAAACCGTAAAGGTGGTTTATGACCCCGAACGCATCGGGCTGGAATTCCTGCTCGACATGTTCTTCACAGCCATCGACCCCACAGTCGAGGACCAGCAGGGACCTGACATAGGTCCGCAGTACCGCACAGGCATCTACTACACCGATGCCGCCGACCTGCCCGTCATCGAACGCCGCATTGCCGCCGAGGGCAAGCGTCACGACTTGCCCGTGGTCACCGAAGTGTTGCCGCTGGCCTGCTTCTACCCTGCCGAAGAATATCATCAGGATTACCTCGACAAGAACCCCGACGGCTACTGCCATCTGCCTTTAGGCCTCTTCGAACTCGCCCGCAAAGCCAAACCCTCAAAACACTGACACATCAATGAAAATCAAGACTGCACAATTCGAGATAAGCAACAGCGACTTCCGCAAGTGCCCGAAAACCGACAAACCCGAATACGCCTTCATAGGCCGCAGCAATGTAGGCAAGTCGTCGCTCATCAATATGCTCACCCAGCGCAAGGCCCTTGCCAAGACCTCTTCAACTCCCGGCAAGACGCTGCTCATCAACCACTTCCTCATTAACGGCGAATGGTATATCGTGGACCTTCCCGGCTACGGCTATGCCAAGCGCGGCAAGGAAGAACGCGACAAACTGCAGCAAATCATCCGTGGCTACATCATGGGGCGCCAGCAGATGACCAACCTGTTTGTGCTCGTTGACTCGCGACTGGAGCCGCAAAAGGTGGACCTCGAGTTCATGCAGTGGCTGGGCGAGTCGGGCGTCCCCTTCAGCATCGTGTTCACCAAAATCGACAAACTGGGCAAGCAGGCAGCCATTCAGAATGTTGAGGCCTACAAGCGCCAATTGCTGCACACATGGGAAGAACTGCCTCCCATCTTTGTCACCTCGAGCGAGACGGGTCAAGGCCGTGACGAGGTGCTTGACTACATCCAGAGCATCAACGAGGAACTGAAGCAATAAAAATCCCTTTGCCAGGCAAGTGTGGCAAGATATTTTCAAAAAAAATGCGTTATATATATACTTAAATGCGTTTTTTCTCGTTATGGATAGTATGAAACAGTTTTTTAGAATCAAATTGCCACTGCTGCTGATGTGCTCACTCATGGCGCTTCAGGCTGTGGCACAAGTGAAAATATCGGGTAAAGTAATCGACGAGAAAGGCGAGCCCATCGACTTCGCTTCAGTGCGCATCGAGGGCACCGCCATAGGTGCAGTGACCGACACCAAGGGCATGTATGAACTTACCGTGCCGCCGGCCGACACCATCATGGTCATCTTCACCTGCCTGGGCTACAGCGATGTGCGCCGTCAGATCGTGAAACCCACAGGCAACATCTCACTCAACCCCAAACTCTACAAGAAGACCCACGAACTTGCCGAAGTGCAAATCACCGAGTTCAAGAAGCAGACCAACACCATGCAGAGCATCGATGCCACGGCACTCGCGCTCACCCCCGATGCCTCGGGCGGCAGTGTAGAGGCCATCATTGCCACGCAAGCCGGTGTGAGTTCGAAGAACGAGATGAGTTCGCAGTATATGGTACGCGGCGGCACCTACGACGAGAACAGCGTGTATATCAACGGCATCGAAATCTATCGCCCGCAGCTCATCAGTTCTGGGCAACAGGAGGGCTTGAGCGTCATCAACCCCGACATGGTGAAGGGCGTGAGTTTCTCCACTGGTGGTTTCAACGCCGAGTATAGCGACAAGATGTCGTCGGTGCTCGACATCACCTACAAGGAGCCTGAGGCTTTCGAGGGTTCGCTTGCAGCAAGCCTGCAGGGCGGCAGCCTGTCGATAGGTCAGGCCAGCAGCAAGTTCTCGCAACTGCACGGTGTGCGCTACAAGCGCAATTCGTCGCTGTTAGGCTCTATGGACTCCAAGGGTGAATATGACCCGCAATACCTCGACTACCAGACCTTTATCACACTGAAACCCAGCGACAAGTTTAAAATGTCGTTCCTGGGCAATGTGTCGATCAACGACTATCGCTTCACGCCCAAGAACCGCGAGACGAGCTTCGGTACCTCACAGAATGCCAAGTCGTTCCTCGTGTATTTCGACGGTCATGAGAAAGACAAGTTCCAGACCTACTTCGGTGCTCTCTCACTCACCTATAGCTTCAAAAAGGGCAACGACATCACACTGCTCGGCTCGGCCTACCAGACCAACGAGCTGGTATCCTATGATATCCACGGCGAGTACTGGCTCGATGCCGCAGGCACCAGCGCAGGCGATGAATCGATAGGTGGCGAACTGGGTGTGGGCAAGTATCATGAGCATGCCCGCAACAGGCTTCGCATCAAAGTGATGAATTTAGGATTTAAAGGAAACATCTCTATCAGCCACAACAATTTCACCTATGGTTTCAACTTCCGCCGCGACGACATTTACGAGCGCTCGCGCGAGTGGCAATGGCGCGACTCGGCCGGCTACTCCCTGCCCCACTTGCCTGAAGAGGTGAATGTGATTTCCAATCTGGCATCACACAACGACCTGAACACTACCCGTTTCTCGGGATTCGTGCAAGACACCTATAAATTATATATGGATGCCGGCATGCTCACCGTGAACCTGGGTGTGCGAGTATCGTACTGGGACTTCAACAAGGAGACACTGTTCTCGCCGCGCTTCAGCATCGGCTATGTGCCAGCGCGCAACAACCGCTTCTCACTGCGTCTGGCGGGCGGCATCTACTACCAGTCGCCCTTCTACAAGGAATACCGCATTGAGCGCACCGATGAACTGGGCAACAACTACATTGAACTGAACAGCGACATCAAGTCGCCACGCAGCATACACGCCATCTTGGGAGGCGACTACACCTTCCGCGCCATGAACCGGCCCTTCAAATTCACTACCGAGGTTTACTACAAGAATCTGTCGAACCTCATTCCCTACGAGGTTGATAACCTCAAGCTCGTGTATTCGGGAACCAACAGTTCCAAGGGTTACATTGCCGGCATCGACATGAAGTTCTTCGGCCAGTTTGTGGAGGGAACCGACTCGTGGATCAGCCTCTCGCTGATGAAGACGCAGGAAACCCTCAACGGCGTGAATGTGCCACTGCCTACCGACCAGCGTTACAGCCTGGCCATCTTCTTCACCGACTACTTCCCCAACCATCCGCGCTTCAAGTTCAGCCTCAAGGGCATCATCTCCGACGGTCTGCCCACCACCTCGCCACGCATGACCCGCGATGTGGCCTACTTCCGCCAGCCCGCCTACAAGCGCGTGGACGCCGGCCTGAGCTTCGAACTCGTGGGCAAGGAACACAAACCCACATCGGGCTTCCTGAGTCACTTCAAGAGCATCTGGCTGGGCGTGGATGTGTTCAACCTGCTCGACATCTCCAATGTGAGCAGCTACTACTGGGTGACCGATGTGAATGCCATTCAGTATGCCGTGCCCAATTACCTCACCCGCAGGCAAATCAACGCACGCATTTCCATGACCTTCTGACGCACCAATGCAAAAAAACAAGGCAAAATCTTGCATTTTGCACATAAAAATGCTAACTTTGTGAAATTCAAAAACCAATAATTATAAACCGCTTAAACTCTTTTTAATATGGCTAACATGGCTAAACCTTATGTAATAGGTATTGACATGGGCGGAACCAACACCGCCTTCGGTATTGTCGACGCTCGCGGCAATGTGATTGCCAGCGACTCCATCAAGACCGGCAAACACAGTGACATTAACGACTACATCGACGAACTCTACACCGAGATTACCCGCATCGTTGAGGCTAACGATGTTGCTGGCAAAATCAACGGCATAGGTATCGGTGCACCTAACGCTAACTACTACACCGGCATCATTGAAGACGGCGTGAACCTGCCCTGGCCCACTCCCATTCCTCTGGCCGACCTCATTACCAAGAAATTTGGCATCCCCTGCGTGATCACCAACGACGCCAACGCTGCCGCAATCGGCGAGATGACCTACGGCGTGGCACGCGGTATGAAAGACTTCATCATGATTACCCTGGGCACTGGCGTGGGCAGCGGTATCGTCATCAACGGACAGATGGTGTATGGTCACGACGGCTTCGCCGGCGAGCTGGGCCATGTGGTGATGAAACGCAACAACGGACGCATGTGCGGCTGTGGACGCACGGGTTGTCTTGAGGCTTACTGCTCGGCTACGGGTGTGGCACGCACGGCACGCGAGTTCCTCGACATCCGCCCCGATGAGTCTAAACTCCGTGAACTGGATGCCGACAAAATCACCTCGAAGGATGTGTATGACTGCGCTATGGCTGGCGACAAGCTGGCTAAGGAGATTTTCGAGTACACCGGCACCATTCTGGGCGAGGCACTGGCCGACTTCACCACCTTCTCCAGCCCCGAGGCATTCGTGCTGTTCGGCGGCTTGACCAAGAGTGGCGAGCTCATCATGAAACCCGTGCGCGACGCCTTTGAGAAGAATGTGATGAAGGTGTTCAAGGGCAAGGTGAAAATCCTTATCTCCGAACTCAAGGAGAGCGATGCCGCCGTGCTCGGCGCTTCAGCTCTGGGTTGGGAAGTGAAAGAATAAGTTCAATCACCAGATATCGATACAACGAGGGGAGCGGATTGCCGCTCCCCTCGCTTATTTATGTTGCCGTCACTATATCAAATTCGGCCAAAAAGCAATAATTGTTGGGATTACTCTGCGTTGCCTAAGATGATGTTGATCAGGGCGGTCACATCCAGCACATCGATGGAACCATCACTGTTCACGTCGGCATTATCGGCCTTGAACGAGTTAGGATTAGCGCCCAGGATGTAATTGATGACCATGGTCACATCGAGCACATCAATGGCTCCGTCACCATTGGCATCACCTGGAACCACAGTCACGGGAGGAACCCAACCTTCGGGAGGTTGAACGCCCTTGACCATCGAGTGGTTCGAGTTGAAATGCAGCTCGTCGCCTTCACGGTGAGTCATGTTCAGGGCTGTGGACACATACCAGCCGTCGCAGGTGCCATACCAGCCAAAGTTGAAGTGGAACTTACCGTCGCTAGCCAAACCGTCGCAAATGAAGGCGTGCCCGCCGGCACTGGGGTCGGTGGCGGCATACAAAATGGGGCGACCTGCCATCAGCTCGGCTTTCATCATTTCCTCCCACTCGGCTGTAGTATAGTTTTCATACCAATACCCTTTCGACACATATTGAGCGGTGGAACGGTAACCAAAAGCCTTCATTGCCTCCAGCTGGTCGCTGGAATAGGCGCCACTGCCCTCGGGGCTATAGCCCATTTCAACAGCCTGACCGCAGTAGCGCGACAGTTTAGCCACCTCCTGAGCCTGGGCGTCGGTATAAGTGTCCTGAACCAGTTCGCTGTTGGCATAGTCCCAGTGACAATAGCTGTTGAGCATGAGGCTGTAGTCGAATGTGGTAGCGGGCAAAGCCGGTACATAGCCCCCTATGTCATAGCAATAGTAACGTGCAACTCCGCTACACTCCTGGGGATACTGCCAGAACTTCATTACCTGAGCCATAGCGGTTGCCACACAACCCACCACGCAGTACTCATTATTATATAGCGGGCATTGCAGGTAGTAGGGCAATTCCTGACCCCAATTGGTCTGGATGAGCGGTGGCACCACTTCCTTGAGACTACCTTGCCTCTCGATAGGCACGAGGTCGTCGGCGGTGTAGGTTTGCAGATACTCAATTTCGCGCTTGTAGCCATCGAGCAAGCCCTTGAAATTGCAGGGCAGGTTGTTGAAGTCAAGAGTGCCCTGGTCGCTATAACCCAGCACCGTGGTTGCACGGTCTTCACCGGCAATGATAACCCAACCACCGCCCTCGACGTTGAAGGCATAGTAATCGTTGGCTTCGGCAATGGCCGATGAAGCCTCGGCATGAGCCAGTGTGAGCTGAGCGCTCACGCCTGCCTTGAACATGCCTGCCGGCGCCTGCTGGCGAATGAAATTGCTTGCAGCGCTGCGTGCTGCCACCTCATTGATATTGCCTGCGATAGCCTGTTGAGACACCGCAACCATCATCAAGGCACACAATGCCTTGAACATATAAATCTTTTTCATGATGCGCTTGTAACAGTAAATCAATTACAGGTTGGGATTGATTTTGTTCCACTCGCTGATGGGAGGCACGATGTTGAGGGTTACCAGTTCGTCACGCATCTTGCACAGGTGCTCATAGCTGGCATCCAGTTTCGCATTCTCCTCGGGTGTGCCCTGGGGAACCTCGTAGGTTGCGCCATTCTCGTCGAGCGTGGTCTTCATCGCCATCATGATGTGGTTATACTTCTCGTTCTGCACATAGGTGCCCACAGGGAAGCGGAACTTCTCGCCACCCATGACCGAACGAATCATCTCGACCGACAGGTAGGCAGGGCTCTGGAACGAGCTACGGCCGCGCAGTTTGATGATGGCGGCACCACCCTGGGTCACATCGTGTTTCATCTGCTCCCACTCCTCGGCAGGGAACTCGTCGGTGCCGATGATGTCGGTCAGTTTGCGTCCGGCAATCTCCACATGGCTGCCAAACACTGCCATCTGCTCGCCGTGGCCACCATAGGTAGCGCAACCGGTGATTTCGCTCTGCATCACGCCAAATTTCTTGGCAAGCGCGCTCTGCAGGCGAGTGGTGTCGAGAGCAGCAAGCGTGGTTACCTGCGAGGGTTTCAGACCCGAGTAGAGCAGAGTCACGAGGCCCGTGAGGTCGGCGGGGTTGAAGATGATCACCACATGCTTCACATCGGGGCAATACTCCTTGATGTTCTTGCCCAGCCCTTCGGCTATCTCGCAGTTGCCTTTGAGCAGGTCTTCGCGCGTCATGCCCTCCTTGCGGGGAGCACCACCCGACGAGATGATGTATTTAGCATTCGTGAAGGCTTCCTTCACATCGGTTGTAGAAGTGATTTTCACATTGTCGAAGCCACTTTGCAGCATTTCCTCGGCCACGCCTGTGGGGGGGAACACATCATAGAGGCAAATGTCGTTAGTCAGGCCCATCATCAGGGCGGTCTGAACCATGTTTGAACCAATCATGCCGGCAGCGCCGACGATTACCAGTTTGTCGTTAGTTAAAAATTCCATATCAGTCGATTATTTAAGATTGTGAATGTTTCGTTGTTTTATATCTTCGCAAAGATAGACATTTATTTTATGAAAAGCAATTTTTAGTAGCACGTTATACTTTTTTAGTTTTTTATCGATTCATGCTCAACGATTTCAAGTTTGAGGTTTAGACAATAAAAAAAAAGCATTAACTTTGCACCTGCATGGAACAGGAATTTGCCTCAACACTGCTCGAGAACGCCGTGGCGCAGTTTGCCAAGCTGCCCGGCATAGGCCGCAAGACAGCCTTGCGGCTCGTCCTGTATCTGCTCAAGCGCGATCCTGCCGAGGCTCAGCAGTTTGGCGAGGCCATCATCAAGCTGCGCAATGAGATTCAGTATTGCCATGTGTGCCACAACATCAGCGAGACCGCCACCTGCCCCATCTGTGCCAATCCCAACCGTGACCCGTCAATCGTGTGCGTGGTCGAGAATGTGAAGGATGTGATGAGCATCGAGAACACCCACCAGCACCACGGGCTCTACCATGTGCTGGGCGGACTCATCTCACCCATGGACGGCATTGGGCCGCAAGACATCGAAATCGACAGCCTGGTGCAACGCGTGGCACAGGGCGACATCAAGGAGGTGATACTGGCACTGAGCGCCACCATGGAGGGCGACACCACCAACTTCTACATCTTCCGCCGACTGGCGCCCTACCCCGATGTGAAAATCACCATGCTGGCGCGTGGTGTGAGCGTGGGCAACGAGATTGAGTACACCGACGAGCTCACCCTGGGCCGCTCTATCCTGAACCGCACCCTCTTCAGCGACACCTTCGCCAAAGAAACCTAATTTATGTAATTATGGCGGATAATTATCTGGAATATCAAGCCGAAGAAATGGCAGCACGGCGCGCCCGCAAAGAACGCGAGCACAAGCGCAAGCTGCGCCGCTACCTCGAGGCCTACCGCAAACAGCTCGCCCAACAAAAAAAAGACCAACCCCACGAGCCCAACTCCTGATTCTTGCACTCAAGCAACAAAAAACGCCCATACTGAGATGGGCGTTAAGGGTTCCACATGCCATACGGCAGCAAGATTGATATAATTAGTAAATCTACTGGTTACTGTTGCTTGCGGATATCGGTCTCGATGGCTTTGAGGAGATCGACATTGAGCTTCTCGATATCGGTAAGCTGGATGGTGGCGTTGTCGGCCACGGGACGGTACCAGGGCTGATTCGAGAAATTCTGCTGCAGGTCGGACGACGAGAAGCGGTAGCCGTGGCGAGCCCATATCTCGTTGCGGATGAGGCGCAGCACCTCGGCATTGTGGCAGCCGGCCAGCGACTGTGTAATGAGTTGCGTCGAAGCCCATGCCCAGCGTCCGTCGCCATAGGGCGAGGCGGTGCGGGTGAGGGCGAGCACATTGTCGTCGGGGGTGAAGTTCTCGTCGTTATCGTAGATGCCGCTCCACAGCTCCAAACCCTTGGCAGTGATATGCAACTGGAACTGCTTGCCGCTGGCGGTGGTGATGATGTCGCTGGGCATCTCATACATTTCCTCCACCTTGTAGGGCTTGAGAGAGTTCTCGCCAGGAAGCTGACAACGACCGTCGGGCGTGAAGATGCATTTCTTGCCGGCATGATCGACATAGGTTCCGGCAAATGCCGTGCGCCAATCATTAATCATGACTTGCTCGAGGTCACCGTCGAACTTATAAAGCACAGACTCAAGAGTGCCAGCACCATTAAAGAATTTGAGCACCTGTGTGCCCGCAATGGTGGTGAGCGTGACCTTGTTGCCCGGTTTCAGGTCATAATCGACCGTTTGCGAGTAATCGTTGCCCGGTTCATTGAGCGCCAGCTTGTATTCTCCTGGCGTTGCAGTGGGCTTGAGGGCAAACTGGTAGCCTCCCTCGTGCAAGGTTCCGCCAATGAAGTGGATGGTGCCGTCGCGGTCAATGGCATTGGCATGGTAGGATGCAAAACCATCGTGCCAGTAGGTGCCTTTCTGCACCTTTTGAGCCAGCATAACAGCCGTTGTGGCCATCAGCATGGCGATAAAGAGTGATATGCGTTTCATAATGAGATAATTTAATTCTTGTGTTAGACTTGAAATAAGTGGGGTGAGTTTAATACTGGATGTAATGATAATCGTCCTGGATGCAGATGAACTGGTCGCCAATCTCGCGCAGGATCATGGTCGAGTAACTCTCGGCGCCATAGCGCACCACATAGAGTTCCAGACCTTCGCTGGTGCCCATCATGCAGTGGATGCTGGGAGCAATGTCGAGGTACTCGCCCTGATCGTCGACATGCCACACCGACTGGTGCGCCTCAGCCTCCTCGCCACGGAGTACGGCATAATCGTCCCAGGCCGACACCAGTTCGCCCTCGGCAAAGCACACCACGCTGCCCAGCGCAATGCCGCCCTGATCCTCAAACTGCACGGCATAGAACATGCGCTCGTTGGCTTCACATCCTGCAATCCACCTGATGGCCTTGATGCGGCGGTTATCGTAACGCTCCCTTAACTGCTTGAGGAAATAATCGTTGCCCAGCCCTACCTCTTGCTCGGGGTATTTCCAGCGGCTGAACTGCAGGGGATTGTGGGTGCGCAGGAACGATTCCTTGACCACCACGGGGCAAGCCTCGTCGCTCTTGTAGCCACGGAACATCTTCTTGGTAAAACTGGGGTCGTTGAGCTTATAGCCATAGCGATAGAGTTCGTTGTCTTTGCCCAAATCGCCTGTGAAGGTGACATTACCCACATGGGGCTTGAAAATCATGCGGTTATAGGCGCTTGCATCAGCTATTTTTTTCTCGCTCAGGGCCACGAACTTGTTCTTTTCAATTTCAGGTTCCACAAAAATGGGGCGCTCGCGCAGGGTGATGTCGGTGCTGGCTTTCAGATAGCGACCACACATCTTGAAATCGTCCCACCCCATATCGTCGGGGTCATAGTCGTGGGTTTTCTTGGCGCGTTTCAGGAAGGCTTTCGCCTTCGATGCCGGATAATTGTCGTCATCGCCCGAGATATAATAAGTCTTCATGTCGTCATCAGGGGTCACTTCATCTATCTCGATGAAGGGTGCCTCGATGGCCTTGCTATTCTCGATGATGTAATACTTGTTCATAAAGGCACCCGTGCCGGCACTGCCGCCCACGGTCACGAGGTTGCCGTTGATGCCTATGCGCATCTTGTAGTTCTCGTGGGTAATGAGTTTAGGCTTGCCGTTCTCGAAAGTGAACAGGGCGCCCTCCTCGTTATTGCCACTGCGCACCCACAGTTCCTGCTTGCCGTCGCCGTCGATGTCGAGCAGCTGGTAGCGGTCGGGGGTGTAGTGCACGGGGCGGTCGAAGTAGTCGTCGCTGCACATCGCCTTCTGGATGGCTTCGATGTTCTGCGCCATATAGGTCAATTCCACAGGATAATCCTGCGCTGCTGCGCCAAACGAAGCAAGCAGGGCAATGCCAGTCAGTAATAGGGAGTTGGGTTTCATAAGCGATATTTTTAGATTAGGGATTATTTGATTAGGGATTAGGGAATAGTTTTTTAGTAAAGTAGTGAGTAGTAAAATAGTAAATAGGATTTGATGATGGGGGTTAATGGTTAAAATTCGTTAATCAGAAAATGACATTAGCGTTGTCACACCAAATTTAGTAAAAAATAATCATCAAGCAAAATTTTCAGCGAGAAATTGAACCAAATGCCAGAAAAAAGCACAAAACGGTGGCAAAATTCCTTAGAGGTTTAAAACTGTAAGCAAAAAAAGTGGGCCGAGGTGTTTTAGGCACTATTTTTTTCGAGGTAAAACTATGCATAGGGGTTGTTGTGACGCACATTTCATCATTTTTTGCATGGAGTTAAAAATCCTCACAATCAGTCGTTGAGCAAAAAAAAATCAAGGCATATATATTTTTTAATTATTAAAATTTGTTACTTAGGCTGAAAGTTCCTACCTTTACACGCTCCAATTGGAGTCATGAGACAACCATCGACAACTAAGTTGAATGTAATTATAACCTTTATAAATAAGATGAAAAAATTATTTTCTGTATTAAGTTTGTCCTTACTGCCGCTGCTTGTGCAGGCAAGTGAGGCCGACCTGAAGATGCCCGACGGCTTTGCCCAAAGCGCCGAGGCCAAGATTCTCTACTGGGGCTTCCTGGTAGTTGTGTTAGGTATGCTGTTTGGCTACTGGCAATTCTCTCGGGTCAAAAAACTCAAGGCACACAAGTCGATGCTCGACATGGGCAATGTGATTTTCAAGACTTGCTCTACCTATCTGAAACAGCAAGGCAAGTTCCTGGGAATCCTGTTCGTGTTCATTGGCGCCGCCATAGCCCTCTACTTTGGCGTGCTCTCGAGCATGCCCATCGGTTCGGTATTACTGATTCTGGCGTGGACGGTGATTGGCATTATGGGTTCTTATGCCGTAGCCTGGTTTGGTGTGCGCATGAACACGCTGGCCAACAGTCGCATGGCATTTGCCTCACTGCGCCGCCACCCGCTCGACTTGCTCAACATTCCATTGTCGGCCGGTATGAGCATTGGCGTGCTCCTGATTTGCGTGGAGCTGGTGCTGATGCTTGTCATCCTGCTGTTTATGCCCGCTGAACTTGCCGGCAGCTGCTTCATTGGTTTCGCCATCGGCGAGTCGCTGGGTGCCAGTGCACTGCGCATTGCAGGTGGTATCTTCACCAAGATTGCCGACATTGGCAGCGACCTGATGAAGGTGGTGTTCAAGATTGGCGAGGACGACCCGCGCAACCCTGGTGTGATTGCCGACTGCACGGGCGACAACGCAGGCGACTCCATTGGCCCCACCGCCGACGGTTTCGAGACCTATGGTGTGACAGGTGTAGCCCTCGTTTCGTTCATCCTGCTGGCCATTAAAGATCCAGCCATACAAATCAAGTTGCTGGTTTGGATTTTTGTGATGCGCATCCTGGGTGTGGTGACATCGGTGCTCTCCTATTATATTAATGGTATTTTCTCAAAATCAAAATACAACAAAGCCGACGACCTCGACTTCGAGAAACCCCTCACCAGCCTGGTGTGGATCACTTCTATTCTCTCGATCATCTGCACCTTTGCCGCCAGCTACTTCCTGCTGCACGACCTGCCCAACTCTAACTGGTGGATAGGCCTGGCAACCATCATTAGCTGCGGCACGCTGGGAGCAGCCCTCATTCCCGAGGTGACCAAACTCTTCACCTCACCTAACTCTACCCATGTACATGAGGTGGTAGAAACCTCGAAGCAGGGCGGTGCCTCGCTCAACATCCTGAGCGGTCTTGTGAGCGGCAACTTCGGCAGCTTCTGGACAGGCATCATCTTCTTCCTGCTCATGTTTGTGGCCTATGTGGCCTCGGCACAATTCGACATGGGAGGCCTGCTGGGCCAGTACTTCTCGATCTTTGCCTTTGGTCTGGTGGCCTTCGGTATGCTGGGCATGGGTCCGGTGACCATTGCCGTCGACAGCTATGGCCCTGTGACCGACAATGCACAATCGGTCTACGAACTCTCGCTCATTGAAGATGACATTGAGAAGTCGACCCGTGAAATCAAGGAGGAATTTGACTTTGAGCCCGACTTTGAGAAAGCCAAATACTACCTGGAGGCCAACGACGGTGCCGGAAACACCTTCAAGGCCACTGCCAAGCCTGTGCTCATAGGCACGGCCGTGGCTGGTGCCACCACCATGATCTTCTCGCTCATACTCATGATTCAGAAGACACTGGGCGTGGATCCCGCCGGCATCCTCAACCTGCTGAATCCCTACTCTATCCTGGGCTTCATCTTGGGTGGTTGCGTCATCTTCTGGTTCACGGGCTCCAGTATGCAGGCCGTGACCACAGGTGCCAACCGTGCCGTTGACTTCATCAAGAACAACATTAAACTCGATGCCAATGCACCCAAGAAGGCCGACATCAGCAAGAGCCAAGAAGTGGTGAAGATTTGTACCGAATATGCCCAGAAGGGTATGATCAACATCTTCATCGCCATCTTCTGCTTCGCCCTGGGCTTCGCCTGCCTGTCGTCGCCTGGTGGCATTGGTGGCGACGATGCGGTGTGTCTGTTTGTGAGCTACCTCATCTCCATTGCCGTGTTCGGTTTGTTCCAGGCTGTGTTCATGGCTAATGCCGGTGGTGCTTGGGACAATGCCAAGAAAGTGGTAGAGGTCGATCTCAAGGCCAAGGGCACCGAGTTGCACGACGCCAGCGTGGTAGGCGACACCGTGGGCGATCCCTTCAAGGACACCAGTTCGGTGGCATTGAACCCCATCATCAAGTTCACCACCCTGTTTGGTGTGCTGGCCATGGAGATTGCCATCAGTCCCAGTTTCAGGGCAATGGCACCATTCTTCGGTATCGTCTTCGTGCTCATCGCGCTCTACTTCGTGTATCGCTCATTCTACAAGATGAAAACGAAATAACCCGATTCCAGGTTTGAAACCATAAAAAGAGGGTGCGGCGCTCAATGCGTCACACCCTCGTTGTTTTTGTGTGTTGTGTGACCAAAAGGTCACCTTGCATGCTGATTATTTAAGTTTCTCGGCAGCTGCACTGACTTCCTTGGCAGCCTCTTCAATCTTTTCAGCTCCTTCTTCAACGGCCTCGTCAACTTTCTTCATGCCTTCGTCAATGGCCTTGTCGATTTCGCCAGTCAAAGAAGCGGTGAATTGATCTTGGAATTCTTTCTGGAATTCCTCGCTCTTGCCTTCAGCTTCATAGTAAGCAGCGATTTCTTCCATGATCTTGCTGTCTTCGTTGTTGACTTCACCACTCTTGGTCATGAGTTCAACCATCTTGGCAGCGTCTTTCTTCATGTCGCCAGTTACATTTTCAGTTTTAGTGCCACCGCAAGAAGCCATCATCAGAGCAACTGCTGCAAATGCTACAAAAAATAATTTCTTCATAGTTCAAACAATAATTTAAATGGTTAATAAAAAAGGGAATATAAAATGGTTTTGATTTCGTCAGAAGAACGGGAAGAAGAACACGGCTGCCGCCTGTTCACGGCTCAATCCCTCGGCCTTGCCCATATAGGAGCCGCTGCTGTTGCGCACGGTGCCGTCGCTCTCCACCTTGCCCATATAGCTGCCACTGCTGTTGCGCACAGTGCCATCACTATAAATCTTGCCCAGATAGGAGCCACTGCTGTTACGCACGGTGCCGTCGCTCTCAATTTTGCCCAGATAAGAGCCGGAACTGTTGCGCACGGTGCCGTCGCTGTAAATCTTGCCCATATAGGAACCAGAGCTGTTGCGCACGGTGCCGTCGCTCTCCACCTTACCCATATAGGAGCCGTTGCTGTTTCGGATTGACTGCGCATAGGCACAGGGAGCCATCATGGCGAGCATCAATATTGGTGTGATCATAAACAGGAAATGCCTCCAGGCAAATTTTTTCATAGTGTTTACTTTTAGTGTTTAGTAATAGGTTGCAAATGTAGAAAAAAATGTTGAGAAGTTCCAAATAATTTGGTTTTTTCTTCTCAACATTTTCTGTAGCAATTCTCGTGCCAAATCTTTTAGAAGTGGCTGCTGCCGTCGAAGCAGTGGGTGCACAGTTTGCACTTAGGAAGCCCTATGGCCTCGACAAGGTCCTCAATCGTGTTGAATTTGAGCGAAGTGAGACCAAACTGCTCGCGAATATCCTCCACCATGCGCTTATACTCGGGCGTGTCGCTGCGGGTGTATTTGTCAAGATTCTTGTTGGGGTCACCTTCCAGCTTGCCAATGATGCGGCGCGTGATGAGCTCCAAGTCATTCTTCGAACTGGTGAAGTTCACGAAGGGGCAGCCATAAATGAGCGGCGGGCAAGAGATGCGCATGTGCACCTCGCGAGCACCATAGGCATAGAAGTCGCGGGTATTGTCGCGCAACTGCGTGCCGCGCACGATGGAGTCGTCGCAGAAGAGCATGCGGTTGCCCTGCATCATGGAACGATTGGGGATGAGTTTCATCTTAGCCACAAGGTTGCGACGCGTCTGGTTACTGGGCATGAAGCTGCGAGGCCAGGTGGGCGTGTACTTGGCAATAGCACGGTGATAAGGCACCTTTTTGCCCTCGGCATAGCCCATGGCCATACCGGTACCCGAGTCGGGGATGCCGCAGGCGCAGTCGACCTCGCTGTCATCCTTCTGTCCCATCTGTTTGCCCATGGCGAAACGCACTTCCTCCACATTCTTTCCCTCATAGTTGGAGGTGGGGAAACCGTAGTAAATCCACAGGAAGGAGCAAATCTGCATTTCCTCGTTGGCAGGCCGCAACTGCTGCATGCCGGCTTCAGGTGTCACCTTCACGATTTCGCCCGGTCCCACATAGTGTTCTATCTCGTAACCCAGATTGGGTAGTGAAGTCGATTCAGAGGTGAGTGCCCAAGCACCTTCCTTCTTGCCAATGATGATGGGGGTGCGTCCCAACTTGTCGCGAGCAGCGATGATGCCGTTCTCGGTGAGTATGAGCATTGAGCACGAGCCCTTCACCTTATTATACACATTCTCGATGCCTTTCACGAAGTCCTCGCCCTCGATGATGAGCAGGCCCACGAGTTCGGTGGGGTTGGTGTGTCCCGACGAGAGTTCGGCAAAGTGATGCCCCTTGCTCAGGATTTCCTGCTCGAGCTCGTCGATGTTCACGATTTTAGCAACCGTGACGATGGCGAACTTGCCAAGATGACTGTTGAAGATGATGGGTTGCGGATCGGTGTCACTGATCACGCCAATGCCCAAATTGCCCTTGAACTTGTCGAGCTCGTCTTCAAACTTCGAGCGGAAGTAGCCATTTTCAAGACTGTGGATGGAGCGAATGAACTTGAGTTGTTCCTTGTCATAGGTGACAAGACCACTGCGGCGGGTGCCGAGATGTGAATTGTAGTCGGTACCATAAAATAAGTCGTTGATACAGCAATTGTTATTGCTGTGTACCGTACCAAAAAAACCTCCCATAGTGTAATAAAATAGTTAGTCTAAATTAAAGATAATTGTGTCTAAACTCTGTGCAAAGTTAAACATTTTTCTGAATTTTGAAGCATATAACGGGCAAAAAATGCAATCAATTTTGCTTGAGAGGACAGTTGATGAGATATACATGCTGGCGGGCACGGGTGATGGCGGTGTAGAGCCACCGGTAGAAGTCGAGCTGGGTGAAGGCCTCGGGCATGATGGCACCCATATCGATGAACACATTGCGCCACTGCCCACCCTGTGCCTTGTGGCAAGTGACGGCATAGGCATATTTCACCTGAAGGGCATTGAAGTAGGGATTCTTCTTGAGTTCGCGATGGCGCTGGCGACGGTCGCCGCTCAGCTCGTTCATCACTTCGGTATAGAGCCGGTTGCTCTGCTCAACGGTGAGCCCTGGAGCCTCGCTCGTGAGACAGTCGAGAATAATTTTCACATCAAGTTCCACATCGTCGTGGTCGGGCATGGTGGCGGTCACATTGGCAAACCGCAGTCCATAGCGATGCTCCACCTCGCCCCACACGCGACTCACGCGCAACATGTCGCCGTTGGCTATGAAATCAATCTCGTTTACCTCGCCCGACCAGTAATAATTGTTCTTCACCACCAGCAGCATCTCGTCGCTCACGAGCAGGTCCTCGCGATACAGAACGCTGTTGCGAATGCCCATATTAAATTGCACGGCTCGCTTGTTGCTGCGCGTGATGACGGCCGTCTCGGCCATGCCCACGCGGTCGTAACTGTCGCTGATGGCCTCAAGCAGAAACTCACCGGTCACTGCCTCAATATCGGGGAACGACTGCAGTTGAAGCACAGGTACGGGCAGCGGTTCCTGCTCCATGCTCTGACGCAGCAGCGTGGCATTGTGCAAAATGCCTGAGTCGCTTTCCTGACGCGCGATGGCGGTGAGCTGCACCAGCATGGGTTCAAGGCCATAGTTCGCCAGCACCTCAAGACTCATGGCCGGACTTTGTGCCTGCCCCACGGGCGGCAACTGCGCCACATCGCCCATGAGCACCAGGCGGCAACCCTGTCCGTTATACACATAGTGAATCAGGTCGTCGAGCAGGTTGCCGGTGCCAAACACCGAGTTCTCGCCAACAGTGTTCGACACCATCGACGCCTCGTCGACGATGAAAATGGTGCCCGTGTGCTTGTTCTCGGCCACCGAGAAGCCGTCGGCCAAATAACTGTTCTGGCGATAGATGCGCCTGTGAATGGTGTAGGCGCTGTGACCCGCATACTCGGTAAACACCTTGGCGGCCCGCCCCGTGGGGGCCAGCAGCACCGTCTTGCGGCCCAACTCATTCATCGCCTTCACCATGGCGCCAATCATCGAGGTTTTGCCCGTGCCAGCATAGCCATTGAGCAGCATCACAGCATTCTCCTTGCCATAGAACATAAAATGGGCCATTCTGGCGAGCAGTTCCCACTGCTCATCGTTAGGCTCGTAGGGCAGGTTCTCGATCGTGCGCTGGGCAAATTCGGCCACAAGCGGATCGGTTTTCAGCTTGTTATGTACATTATGTGTAGGCATTGTGAAGGAAACGCTGAATTGATTTTTCACAAAATTATGAAAAAAAAGTCACATTACGCAATTTTTTCATTACCTTTGCAGGCGCAAATGTGCAAGGAGTGATGCTCGAGTGGCTGAAGAGGCACGCCTGGAAAGCGTGTGACCGCCAAAAGCGGTTCGGGAGTTCGAATCTCCCTCACTCCGCAAAATTGATGAGAAAGTCGTGCCTGACTGGCATGACTTTTTTATTTATTTGCATTCGCCTTGCTCATTATTTGGCATTTCACTTGGATTTCATTACTTTTGCATTGTAATTGCTTTTGCTATTAATAAGAGAGAGCAAAAGAAATGATAGAGAAGAGAGAGAGCATATTCAAGTATGCCGCGCGTTGCGGCTTGCCGATGGGTGGCTACCTGTCGGTGATGTCGGTGGCTATGGTGTTCAGCGACAAGGTGCCGCTGCTGTCGCTGGTGGTGATGGGCATGCTGCTGTGCACGCCGGTGCTGGTCTATAAGATGCTGCGTGCACGCTATGTGGCTGACGACGGCACTACCGACTTCTCGTCGCTATGGATGATAGGCATACTCACCTTCATCTACGGCTCTCTCATTTGCACCGCAGTGACCTATGCGCTGCTGCAGTGGTTCAGACCCGACTTTTTCTACGACATGGCGCAGATGGTGATTGACCAGTATAGCAAGGTTCCCGCCGCCAGCGACATGGTCGACACGCTCACCAAAATTGTAGACAAGGGGTTGCTGCCCAGCACACTGGAGTTCCTGTTCCAGATGTTCTGGCTCACATCATTCCTGGGGTCGCTGCTCAGCGCCATTGTGGCTGTGGTGGTGCGCAAAATGAAAATAAAGAACTAAAAAAATATAGAACACACTATGGACATCAGTATAGTTATCCCGCTGTACAACGAAGCCGAGTCGCTGCCCGAACTCGTGGAGTGGATTGAGCGTGTGATGAAGGAGAACAACTTCACCTACGAGGTGCTCATGATCAACGACGGCAGCACCGACAGTTCGTGGCAGGTAATCCAGCGGTTGCACAACAGCAATCCCTGCGTGAAAGGTGTGAGTTTCCGCCGCAACTACGGCAAGTCGCCGGCGCTGAACACAGGTTTCGAGCGCGCACAGGGCGATGTGGTTATCACCATGGATGCCGACCTGCAAGACAGTCCCGACGAGATCCCTGGCCTCTACAAGATGATTATGGACGAAGGCTACGACCTGGTGAGCGGCTGGAAGAAGAAACGCTATGACCCCAAGAGCAAGACAATTCCCACCAAATTGTTCAACGCCACCGCACGCAAAGTGAGCGGTATCAAGAATCTGCATGACTTCAACTGCGGACTGAAGGCCTACCGCAACGAGGTGGTGAAGCACATCGAGGTGTATGGCGACATGCACCGCTACATACCCTACCTGGCCAAGAACGCTGGCTTTACCAAGATTGGCGAGAAGGTGGTGCAACACCAGGCACGCAAATACGGCGTGACCAAGTTCGGCCTCGACCGTTTCGTGAATGGCTACCTCGACCTGCTCACGCTCTGGTTCCAGACCAAGTTCGGGAAGAAGCCTATGCACTTCTTCGGTCTGCTGGGCAGCATCATGTTCTTGGTGGGCTTTATTGCCGTCATCATTGTAGGCGCACTCAAACTCTACAACATGTATAGCGGCCACTCCTACCGGCTGGTGACCGACTCGCCCTACTTCTATCTGGCCCTGACATCGATGATACTGGGCACGCTGCTCTTCCTCGCCGGTTTTCTGGGCGAACTCATCATTCGTCACTCGCCCGACCGCAATCATTATGAAATCTCTGAAGAAACCGCTGATGAAAAGAAGCAGGAACAATAACACGGCATGGTGGGTGCTGGCGCTCATTGCGGCCATCGTGGCTACCAGTTGCAGCAACGACGGCTGCATAGGTAATGGCAGCAGCATCCCGCTTGTCGCATTCTACGACTATCAGACGGGAGAGCAAGGACGCGTGCTGGGCATCACGGTGAAAGGCATCGGAGCCCCTGGCGACAGCCTGCTTGCCGACAGCACCGATGTGCAGCAGCTCTACCTGCCCCTGCAGGTGAGCACGAGTTCGTCGAGTTTCGTTTTCGACTTCAACATCGAGGGCCGAGAACCCGACACACTCACGCTGAACTATGAGGCAGTGCCCTACTTCCTGTCGAACGAGTGCGGAGCCATGTACCTTTTCAACATGAAGGGTTCCACTGTGACGCATCATGTGATTGACTCGGTGGCGCTGCCCTACCCCGTGATTAATAACGAAGACAAGATAACCATCAAAATCTATATTTAACGGCACATGAAACAGAGGCTGATAGTCATATTGTCGCTCGTCATGTTTGGATTCACGCTCGCCACCTTTGCGCAGCAACAGAATCCCAACAAGCCCCATGTCACCCCCGTGAAACCCTCGACCAACAAGGTGCTCAAACCCGAAAAAGGCACCGACGACAAAATCATTGAGCGCTATGTGCTGGGCGACACAGCTGCGGCACTCGAAGAGATACGCAAGGATTCGCTCAAGCGGGTATATCCCCACTACCCTAAGCTCACTGATGTAGCCTTTGGCATTAACATTGCCGACCCCTTGCTCATGGCATTCGGGCAAAAGTATGCCAGCATCGACCTCAGCGCCACCCTCAACATGTGGAACCGATTGCAGCCCGTGGTAGAATTGGGACTGGGATGGGCAAACTCCACCCCCGACGACATGAACTTCACCTATCGCGGCAAGCCCTCGCCCTTCGTGAGACTGGGAGCCAACTATAATTTCCTGTTCAAGAGCGACCCCAAGTATCAGTTCTACGCAGGACTGCGGCTAGGATTCTCCTACTTCAACTACGACATCACCGACATCACTTACCACGACGGTTACTGGGGCGAAGATGTGCCGTTTGCCATCAAGGGGCAGCACTCACATGCCCTGTGGGGCAGTCTGGTAGCGGGCATGCGCGTGCATGTGTGGGGCAACATCTCGGCAGGCTGGCAGGTGAGGTATCAGGGCATTTTCAACTACAAGAAAAATGTAAACTCCAAACCCTGGTTCGTACCGGGCTACGGTGTGCGCGACCGCAAGTTCGCCTTCGGTTTCAGCATCTACTACACCCTGCCCCTGATGCGTGACCGCTGGCCCGTCAAAGAGTCGAAAGACTCTTCACAGCCGAAATCCGACACCACTCAACCGGTGCCGCAACCCAACTCGCAAGCTCAACCGCAACCTGAAAGCGAGCGCCCGCCACACATTGCCCCCCTCAACCAGTAACCATTGATTTCATTATTTTGTGTATCTTTGCACCCTAAAGCATAACAGCAATGGCAACACACAGGACACAACGGCAGATTCTACTCGATACACTCGCTAATTATCACGAGTTAGGTATCGATAAACAGATAGACTATGACAAGTTCTATCTGTATTCCCTCATTACCCATTCTACGGCAATCGAGGGCTCTACTGTTACTGAGGTTGAGAACCAGCTGCTGTTTGACGAAGGGATCACAGCCAAGGGACGCACATTGCAAGAGCAAATGATGAATCTCGACCTGAAAGCAGCTTATGACCGATGCATAGAACTGGCAACACATCATGTCACCATTTCAGTGGAATTGCTGAAATCACTGGCTGCACTTGTCATGAAAAACACGGGCAGCTCCTACAACACAGCATTAG
Source organism: Muribaculaceae bacterium (assembly GCA_017619355.1). Classification (GTDB taxonomy): domain Bacteria; phylum Bacteroidota; class Bacteroidia; order Bacteroidales; family Muribaculaceae; genus Sodaliphilus. Next base: position 88,040 of record JAFZSO010000059.1, on the reverse strand, counting down.
GTTCTTTTTCGTCGGCCAATGGAGATTTGCGAAAACTCAATGTAACAGCTGGTGTAGGTGGCCGTTCTTATATGAGTTTCCAAAAAGTGCCTCAACGCTTACAAGAGTTTTGTGAATGGATTAATTTACAACGAGATAAAGTCAACAAAAATGACATAACAGCCTGTTATAATTTGAGTTTTGATGCACATTTTCGGTTGGTCACCATTCATCCGTGGGCCGATGGAAACGGACGAATGGCTCGACTTGTTATGCACTTCCTACAAATGGAAAATAACCTGATTCCTGTTAAAGTCACAAAAGATCAGAAATCAGACTACATTCAAGCACTAATTGACACTCGAGAGAGCGATGACTTGGATGTATTTCGCAATGTGATGCAGAAACTTCATATTAGCAATATGCAGTATGAAATCGGCATGTTTAAGCAATCGATGAACGATGAAAAGATTGGTGACATTTTAAATGATGTCACCAATGTCACCAATCGTCATAATAATATTCTTCAACTGCTCAAAACCAATGAGCACATAACGACATCAGAACTTGCCGCGTTGCTTCATGTGACAAAACGCACGGTATTGCGTGACATCGCCACACTTAAGCAAAGCTCACGACTGGAACGAATTGGCTCATTGAGAACTGGCCGATGGAAAGTGCTTTAACTCCTTATACTTCAATATTATGCTGAAGATAGTGGCCATCATGCTATGCGGTATGGGCGTGGGATTCCTGCTCAGGAAGCGCAAGCTGGCTTTTGTGCCTGTGATGGTCACGGTGCTCATCTGGCTGCTGCTGTTCTTCCTGGGAGCCGAGGTGGGCGCTAATCCCAGCATCATGCACGCCATACAAAACCTGGGGCTCGAGGCACTGCTGCTCTCGCTGGCTGGTGTCGCCGGCAGCATAGCGCTGGCATGGGCATTATGGCGGCTTGCCTCCCGCAAAAAGAAAGGAGGCAAGCCATGAAGGGAAGCATGATCATAGTGGGCTTCTTTGTGTTGGGAATCGTGTGCGGCATCTATCATTGGTTACCCGACACTGTGATGCAGGCCGATGTAAGCTACTATGTGCTGTGTGCGCTCATGTTCTTTGTGGGCGTTAGCGTGGGTTGCAATACCGATACACTCAAGAGCTTCCGCAAACTCAATCCGCTGCTCACCCTGCTGCCGCTCATGACCATCGTGGGCACACTAGCGGGGTGCAGCATTGCCACATTGCTGCTGCCTCACCGCTCGCTCACCGACTGCCTTGCTGTGGGATCGGGCTTTGGCTATTACTCGCTTTCGAGCATCTTCATCACGCAGTACCGTGGCCCCGAACTGGGCATGGTGGCACTGCTTGCCAACATTGTGCGCGAAGTCATCACCCTGCTGGGAGCACCGCTCATGGTGCGCTGGTTCGGGCCCCTGAGCCCTATCTCAGTGGGTGGAGCCACAACCATGGACACCACGCTACCCATCATCACACGCAACTCGGGAGAGCAATTTGTGATTCTCTCATTATTTCACGGATTTCTTGTTGATTTTTCGGTGCCCTGGCTGGTCACCCTCTTCTGCTCAATATAGCAGGAGTAAAGTCTATTGCTCCTTGGGCAATTCAGGCTGCTCAGCCTCAGGCTGAGGCGGCATGAAACGCGCGTGAGGATTCTCATCGAGGGGCTTCTTCTCTGGGCTCTCAGAGTTCTCGGAGACCTCAGAGCTCTCGGAGGGAGTTTCTTTGGCTGGAGGTGTCTTTTTCTTGTTCTTGTGTGCATTCTCCAGTTTGTTCCACTCGTCGTGAATGTCATGTCCCACCTTCGAAAGTTTCTTCTTGCTCCCCTGAATGCCTTTCTCAAAGGTCTCGTCGATGGAGCGCTCCAGTATGGTGTTGAACTTGAACGGCAGCAACGAAATGAGCGCCGAAGCCAGGGCGGCATACATGAGCCAGCGGCACACCTTGTAGCCAATTCCCAAGTGAGCGATGCCAAAGCCTTCGAGCTCGTCGTTGGCAATCACATCAGGAGCGTGTTGCAGGCCAGCGTTGAGAAACACATGGTGAGTGGTGAAGAAGAAGATACCCATACCCACAAATGCCGCCACCACAATGCCCCAGTAGCGATTCTTCATGCAATTGAACACGATGCCGCCAAAGCACGCTATGAAGGGCAGCAAGGCAAAGACGGTGCGCTTGAGGCTGAAGTTCTCGGTAATCATGGCTGCCGAGTAGGCAAGGCCCGTCACATCGCCTTTCACCTGCAACTCGCACAGCGGCAGGAAAAAGTAACAAATAAGGGCAGCAATGAGCAATATGTTGGTAATGGGTTTCATGAAATTGCGTATTCTGTTTTTAGTGTAGATCTACTCTCACTCTGCGAAAGTAACAATTTATGGGCAAACAATGCAAGTTTTAAGACTAATTTTAGGTTAATTTCACCTTTTGCAACAGTCTCTTGCAAGGAACCCGGGCCTTACTTGCGCAGCGGCTCGAGCAGTTTGGGATCGCCCACAATCCACAGGATATCGCCCGGTGCAAAGCACAGGTCGGGCGGAGGATTGAGGTATTCATCGTCATCGCCACGCTGCACAGCCACCAGCATGCAACGGTACTCTTCACGCAGTCGCGCCTGCGAAAGCGTCTTGCCCACGATGGGCGACTCTTCGGTGATAGCGAAATGCAGGAACTGCGGCGAGCCTGCCGTGCTCACCAGTTTCTCGTTCGATTCTACCAGCGGCAGCATCACCTGAATCTGCTCATCAGTACCAACCACGCCCAGCACATCGCCCGGGAAGATGCGCATATCTCCTTTGGGCACTGGATAAATCGCCAAGCCTCGCTGTATGCTCGCCACATTCACGCCATACTTGCGACGCAGGTCGGCATTGCGCAACCGCTCGCCCACAAAGGGACAGCTGTAGCCCACACGCATATAAGCGAGGTGCAGGTCGCTCACCAGATTGTGTCCCTTGCCGGTGCGTCGGTTCTCACGCTCGTTCACATTGCTCACAAAGCGGCGTTCCAGTTCCTTCAGGCGTCGCTTGTAAAGCGGCGACAACACCAGCACCAGCAGCAGAATGATGCCAATACTGGCAATGATGGAGACCGCAAGAGAATAGGTGCCATACAGGATACCCACAATGAAGTTTGTGGCGATGAACAGCGAGAAGAGCGACATCACCACCAGAGGCACATACGACACACGCCCCGATCTCTGCACCAGCTGCTCGCGTTCATGTGCCGTGACGCTGGGGAAAATGATGGCATACACAAAAGGCGAAATGATGGCGATGGTGGATGTCATGGCAAGGAAGCGGCCCAAAGCTCCGCTAATGGCTCCTGTGATGAAGGGGATAAGATAAGTGCGGCAAAGGAAAATGAGCGTAACGGTCACCACCGAGTAGAGCAAGGTGCGCAAGATATAGCGCTTGATGACCGACTTCCATATCGAGCGCGACTGCTTCTGTTCACTCTCGGCAGCGTTCTTGCTATAGCCTTCAAGCAGTATCGACCAGTTTTGAGGCAGATGTTTCGCCACCCAATTATAGCAGGGGATGGCCCGCTTGATGAAGAAAGGCGTGAAGAAGGTGGTGACGACCGAGACTGTCACAATGATAGGATACATGCTGCTGTCGAGCACGCCCAGCGCCATGCCCAGCGTGGCTATGATGAACGAGAACTCGCCTATCTGCGTTAGGCAAAATCCCGACTCCATGGCGATCTTCAGCGGCTGACCCGCGGCAAGCATACCGAAGGTGCCGAACAGAATCATTCCAACGACCACTACCACCGACAGCAAGGCTATCGTGGGCCAGAAGTCAACAATCACCTGCGGATTCACCATCATTCCCACTGAGATGAAGAAAACGGCACCAAACAGGTCCTTCACCGGCATGATGATGCGCTCGATGCGCTCCGCCTCGCTTGTTCCGGCAAGAATTGAACCCATCACAAAGGCACCGAGAGCCAGCGAGAAACCAGCCTTCACCGCCAGGATGGCCATCAGGAAGCACAGGCCCATGGCAATGACCAGCATCAGCTCGTCGCTTATGATTCTCCTGAAACGCTTGAACACTGTGGGAATCAAGAAGATGCCCACCGTGAACCACATCACCAGGAAGAACGACAACTTCAGGATGCTCTTCAGCATCTCACCGCTCTCCACCGTCTTGTGGATGGCTATCGACGACAATATCACCATGAGCACTACTGCCACCAGGTCTTCGATAATGAGCACTGCAAGCACCAAGGGCACAAAACGGCGCTGACGCATGTTCAGGTCGGTGAGCGCCTTGATGATGATGGTGGTCGACGACATCGATATCATACCGCCAAGGAATATGGCGTTCACCGTAGAGAAATGCAGCATCTTGCCCACCACAAAGCCCAGTCCCAGCATGCCTGTCACAATAATCAGGCAGGTGATAATGGCCGAACTGCCCACATTGAGCAGCTTCTTGAAACTGAACTCAAGTCCTAACGAGAACAGCAGCACGATGATACCTATCTGTGCCCAGAACTCAATATTCTCATGAGTGGCCACAGTGGGGAAAAACGAGAAGTGCGGACTGGCTAAGAAACCCGCCACAATGTAGCCCAGCACCACGGGTTGCTTAAGTAGTTTGAACACCACAGTGGCTACGGCTCCCAGCACCAGAATCAGGGCAAGGTCACCAATAAGGCTGTTCATGTTCAGAGCTTCCATTTGTCTTGGGGTTTGAGTGAGAGGTTACAGGTTGGCTTCGTTGGTGAGTGATATCGACAGCGTCTTGTCATACTGCGCCTTCAGCTCGTCGAAGAGCGACGCGATGTCGGTCGATTTGCGCGTGAGCACCCGGTAGTTGATGATGCTCGTGTTGTTCTCGTAGTCATATTTCATCGACTCGACGATGGCATGCAGCTTGTGCTGCTTGAACACGGCCTTGCATGCGTCACGGTCGGTCACGATCTCACCCACTTTGATGCGTATCACCTTTGTCTCCCACAGCATGTTGGCACGCTGCTCAATGCGTTCGATATTCACAAGGATGAAGATGATGAGCAGAGTGGCTATCAGCGAAACGAGATACATTCCTGCTCCCACTGCAAGTCCTATACAAGCCGAAATCCAGATGCCGGCGGCTGTGGTCAAACCGCGAACCGAGCCTTTCATCTGAATGATGGCACCGGCACCCAGGAAACCAATACCGCTCACCACCTGGGCGGCAATGCGGCCGGGGTCGCCGTTCTTCAGGCCGTAGTAGACTTGTGGAATGTAAATGGAGATGAGCATGGCAAGCGTGGCACCCATGGCAATGAGCGCAAAGGTGCGCAGGCCCGCTATCTGCCCCTTGCGACGCCGCTCGTAGCCGATGCTGGCGCCCAGCACCATGCTCAGCAGCAACTTGAATATGGCACCTGCCAGATTCACATCGGGACTCATGATGTCGTTATAGATCTGTTCTATCATTTTGCGTAGTTCAAGGCAGGCTTTAGCATTGAAATCTTCTGCCTCAATCTACAAAGTTACAAAAAAACTGCGCATTTCAGCCCTTTGAGTCAAAAATCATGCATTTTTTTTGTAAGTTTGCACCTGATTATGAACAGCCCAAAGCGACATATCGCTCCCGATGTGGCCTTCAACAAGGCTGCTGCACTCTGCTCCCGTTGCGAGTATGCCGCCGCCGACATACGCACACGCCTGCTCAAGTGGGGACTGGAGCCACAACAGGCACCAGCGGTACTCCAGCGACTCACCGACGAGGGATTTCTGAACGAGCAACGCTTTGCCCGTGCCTTTGTCAACGACAAGTTCCGCTTCAATGGCTGGGGCCGTGTGAAAATCGCCTATCAGTTGCGCGCTAAAGGCATCGGTCAGGACTGCATCGACGAGGCTCTGGCCCAAATCGATGAAGCTCAATATGAACAGGCTCTGAAGCAACTGCTCACTACCAAGGCACGCACCCTCGGCGGCAAGGAGCCTCAGCAGGCTCAGGCGGCCCTGCTCAGGTTCGCCGCCGCCCGTGGTTTTGAACCCGCCTTGTGCTACCGCATGACCGCAACCCTTATCAATGCCGGCAATGATTTCGATTAAGAGACTGCTCCAAGATGCCACCAGCATCATCATGCCACGCAACTGCCCCGTGTGCGACAAGCCGCTCGACAGCGACGAGCGCTTCATGTGCCGCAAGTGCCAGATGCAGCTGCCGCTCACGCACTTTCACGAGATTGATTTCAACCTCATGGAGCAACTGTTTGCCGGCAAGGTGCCCATTGAGCGCGCTGCCGCCTATTTCTACTACGAGAAGAGCAGCCACTATGCCGCCCTGCTTCACGACCTCAAGTACCGCAACCAGCCGCAACTCGGGCGCTGGCTCGCACAGCAGGCCGCCACACTCATGCAGCCGTCGGGCATTTGGAACGGCATTGATTTCATCATCCCCGTGCCTCTGCACATCAGCAAACTCGCCAAGCGTGGCTACAATCAGAGTCAATACATCGCTCAGGGCATCGCTGGTGTCACTGGCATCCCCGTCAAACCGTGGCTCAAGGCTCGGCAGGCACACTCCTCACAGACCAGGAAAGACAAGTTTGAGCGAATGCAAAGCGCACAGGGCATGTACCTGCCTACCAAGGCTGCCCTCGCTCAACTGCAAGGCAAGCATGTGCTCATCGTCGACGATGTGGTCACCACCGGTGCCACTCTGCTCTCCTGCGCCGAGGCCCTGCACGAGGCAGTCCCCGATATCAAGATTTCCCTCTTCACCCTCGCCGCCGCCCGCCTCGACTAAATAAAATCACCTAAAAACTATAGAAACTATTTCGCATTGCAAGATTATTTCGTAATTTTGCACCATCACTATAAAAACTCTCTCAACATGAAACAACTCGACCTACTTTTAGCCGAAAAACTGCTCAAAATCAGTGCTATCAAGTTGCAGCCCGAAAACCCTTTCGTCTGGGCTTCAGGATGGAACTCCCCCATATACACCGACAACCGCGTAACGCTGTCCTACCCCAGCGTCAGGAATTTCATCAAGATTGAACTCTCGCGCATCATTGCCGAGAATTTTGGCGACGCCGAGGTGGTGGCTGGTGTGGCTACCGGAGCCATCGCACAGGGTGCTCTTGTGGCCGACACGCTGGGTCTGCCCTTCGTGTATGTGCGCTCCACACCCAAGGACCACGGACTCGAGAACCTCATTGAGGGCAACATCAATCCGGGCCAGAAGGTGGTAATTGTCGAGGACCTTGTTTCCACAGGCAAGAGCAGCCTCAAGGCCGCTGAGGCCGTGCGCAACGCCGGCGGTGAAGTGATTGGTATGGTCGCCATCTTCAACTATGAGTTCCCCGTTGCTGCACAGGCCTTCAAGAAAGCCGGCATCGAGCTCATTACCATCAGCAACTACAGTGCCATGATTCAGGCGGCAGTCCAGACCAACTATGTGAAATCAACCGATGTGGAAGCCCTCGAGCAGTGGCGCGAAGATCCCGCCAACTGGACTCCGGCCAAGCATCCCATCGATTAACTTATCATAAAAACGAATTTATGGAAACTTACAAAAGCGACATCAATCGCATCAATTGCAACATAGGCACCGTGTTTGCCAAACTCTCTAACCCCTCCATCTTCCAGGAACAAATCGAGAAGAACCTCGACCGCATGCCCGACGACGCACGCGAGAACATGAGCAAGGTGAAGTTCGAACCCGACGGCATCTCCATCGAGTCGCCCATGGGACCGCTTAAAATGGCCATCCAGGAAGTGGTGGAACCTAACAAAATCGTGTTCGGCGCTGCACAGTCGCCCGTGGCCTTCAACCTCATCATCAATCTCACCGAGGTCGACGAGGAGAACACCGACAGCGAAACGCATCTGCAGCTCGATCTCCCCCTCATGCTCCGCGCCATGGTGGGTGGCAAACTCAAGGATGCCGCCAAGATGTTTGGCGAAATGCTCACCAAACTCCCCTACAAAGAGCTTTAAACACTATTGGCTGCAGTAAACAAGCACTACTGCAACTTCACGACTAAAGAAAAAATTTGGTGGGTAATCAAAAATTGCCTACCTTTGCACCCGGGTTAGTCCTACACGGCCAGCTCCCCATGAATCCCCCAGGTCTTGACCGAAGCAAGGGTAGTGGGTTGTAGCGGCGCGATGTAGTTCGCTAACCCTTCTTTTTTTATCCCCACTAATCCTTCATCCCTATTCACAAATCTTTTATTCTGAATATCAGGTAAATAGATTTCACCAACCAATGGTTGGAGAAATTAGTTGGCTCCCACACTTGCCACCAACTCTGGATTGATATAGTGTCCGGTAAAAAATTTTAGGCATTTGGCAACCAACTATGTCTAAGTTGTTTAAAACAGTTTTTAATATACCGGGCTTACTATTAAGCCCGTTAGGGCTGGGCAGATAATAGGCAGGTGGTGGAGCGAAGCGCAACCCCTGTTTTAAAGCGGCATTCAATATGATTAGCCCTGTAAGGGCGACAGATAATTAGGTATTGACTCACATTCTGTCGTCCCTATGGGACTAATACTGTATCTGCTTAATTGACAGGGGTTCTCGCCTACGGCTTCACCCCTGCCTAAATTCTTAATAGTCCTAACGGACTTTTTTACCGGACAATTCTGGATTGATACAAGAATTCCCCACACTTACCACACTTCCTAATCCCTCATCACTAATCCCTCATCACTAATCCCTCATCACTAATCCCTCATCACTAATCCCTCATCACTAATCTCTCATCACTAATCTCTCATCACTAATCCCTAATCCCTCATCCAGCCTGCTCGCAGGCTATTCACCTCTGCAACCACAGCATATCCATCACCTCGGTGATGTCGCCGTCGTTGTCGGCAGGTTGCACACCCAGCAGGTAGGCTACCAGCGGATATATGTCCACATTGCGGAACTTCGCCTCCTTCACATAGCCACGCTTGAAGTCGGGGCCCACAGCACGGAATGCCACCAGCATGTCGCTCGCCGTGTGGTCATAGCCATGAGTGCCGCCAGCTTTCCACTTGCGGTCGGCAAACACCCAGCCCACATCGGGCAACACCACCACATCGCCCACATTGGGGTTGCTCCCATAGTGCAGATACTCGGGCACATCCTGCCGCTTCCACACGCGCAAGTGGTCCACTCCCTGCAAAGCATTGTAAATCGAATCGACATAGTCATGACGGTTGGCATAGATGAGTGCAGGGAAATCGTTGGTGATGCGCTCCACCCACTCCGTCTTCAAATACTCATGCGGATATATCATGCGCTCAGGGTCAACCCATGTCATGCCATGGTCGCCCAGCACTATCAGGTTCACTTCCTGTGCTATAGGAAGCCGCTGGATGCGGTTCCACATTTCGTTGAGCGTGCTGTCCATCTGCTCCATCGCCTTGCGGGTATGGGCACTGATGGGGCCATAATTGTGGCCACTGGCATCGGGTTCCTCAAAGTAGGCCATGATGAGGTGCGGACGCTCCTCCTCGGGCAGTTGCAACAGCCTGACCACCTCATCCACACGCTGCGGGAAAGTGAGCCTGTCGTGCTGGTAATGCCACCAGTAGTCGGCATGGTCGCCCTTGATGGCCACATCGCTGCCCACCCAGTACACCGTTGCCGTCTTCACACCCTGCCGCTTGGCAGTGAGCCAGATGGGGTCGCCGCCGAAGTATTGCGGGTCGTTGCGCATCTCGTCGTTGCCCAGCGAGAACACCTTGCCGTTTTTGCGCACCTTGAAGGTATTGGCCACGATGCCGTGGTGGTCAGGAACCAGTCCCGTGGCAAGCGTGTAGTGGTTGGGGAAAGTCTTGCTCGGGAACGACGGCATCATCACCGCCTTCACCCCCTCGCGTGCCAACTTGTCGAAGAAAGGCACATCAAAGGCCTCGGTATAGTCCCAGCGCAGACCGTCAAGACTCACCACCACCGTGTAGGTATCACGACCCGCACCTTTCACGCTCACAGCCGCCAGCACCACCAGCAGCGTCACAAATATCTTTTTCATCATTGTTCAAATTGTTTTGCTCCCACAAATATAGTCATTTCTCCGTTATCGTCAAAATCAAGGGAAAGACAAAGGGCGGCCAAACACGACCGCCCTTTCGTTATAATAACATGTTATCCTTTAGAAGATGAGTTTCACGCCCACCTGCATGTGCCAGCGGCTGCTGATGTTGGCCTTGCTGGGCTCGGTGTAGTCGTTCCACTGATACTTGGCGCTATACACGCCGCTTGCATCGCGGGAAGTGCCGGTGAACTTCAAAGGCGACACATTGTACACGCCGCTGTAGTTAGCACCCCACTCCTTGTTCAGCATGTTGGCGAAGTTGAGGATGTCGAGGGTGAGCATAATCTTGCTGCCGCGCTCCTTCAGGGCGAAGATCGACTCGGCAAAATGCAGGTCGATCTGGTGCTCGAAGGGTGCCACATTGCCGTTGCGCTCGGCATACTGACCACGATGATTCTTGGCATAGCCGTCGGTCGAGAGGAATTCCTCGAACATGGCGCGCTGAGCGTCGGGGGTCACCTCCACGGTCTCGCCGTTCACCTTAGTATTATAACTGGTGAACACCATGTTGGCGAGTTCATCGGTGGTGGGCAGGTACAGCATCGAGTTGCCGCGGTAACCGTCGCCGTTGTAGTCAGAGTTCTCGCTCATCGTCAGGCTGTAGCGCTGGCCGCTGGTGCCGTTGTAAGTCACTGCAACATTAGTCTGCAGCAAGCCATTTAGATACTTGGGCGAAGTGTAGCCCAGCGAAACGAGCACGCGGTGAGGCTGGTCGAACGACGAGTAGGTAAGGCGCGGATCGTTAGTATCGATGGCATAGTTATATTTCCAGTTACTGTAGGCCACCGAAGAGGTACCGTCATTCACCGACTTGGAGCAACCGAAGGTGTACGATGCCAGCAGGTCAAGACCGAAGTTGAACTTCTTCTCGATGGTGGCTGTGAAGTTATAGGTATAACCCTTGTCGGAGTTTTCGAGGTTCACAATAGAGTAATACTTGTTGTCCACTGAATAGAACGGGGCGGCACTTGCCTCAACACCCTTCACGGCATAGATGCTGCCACTCTGCGTCAGGGCGAGATTTCTGAAGTAAGCCTGGTTGTAAGTCTTTGAATACAAGCCTTCGAGTGTCAGTTTCCAGTCATAGGGCAGGATTTGCTCCCAAGCAAGGTTGGCGCGGAACACCTGCGGATAACGGAACTTGCGGCTCACCGTCACGATGTCGGGCGTGGGAGCGGTACCCTTGCCCAGTGCATCGGCGAGCTCTTGCGGATTGCTCGTCACCTCGGGAATGAGTGAAGGATTATTGATGGTTGTACCCGTAATCTCAACGCCCGTATTGCTGAAGGCATTGCTCAACCATACGAAGGGCACACGACCGGTAAACAGACCTAAACCGCCGCGGAACAGCGTCTTGTGTGCATCGTCGGCATACCAGCGGAAACCGAAGCGAGGCGATACCATGAGCTTCGTGCTCGGCATCTCACCCACCTTCACACCCAGGTACTTGGATGCGGCATAGGCATTAAACTCCTCGTTCACCGTGGGTTCGCTGAACATCACGGGGATATCGAAGCGCACACCATAGGTTAACTGCAAGTTGCGGGTAGCATCCCACTTGTCCTGCAGATAGACGCCAAACTGGCCAGCCTTGACAACCGGTGTCCAGCGCAGATTGCCGCCAGTCACTGTGGGGTCGGTGCACTTGAACACAAACTGTGTGGGGCTGAAGGGGCCATATACGAAGTTGCCTGCGCCGTCGGTCAGCGGGTTGCCAGCCTCGTCGAGCGTGATACCGAATTCACCCAGCGAGTTGAACACCCATTCGCCGTTCACAGCCTGGATGAACAGGTTGCGCATCTTGAAGAACTCGTTGTGCGTACCGAAGGTGAAAGTGTGATTACCCTTGTACCACGACAAGTTATCTTCAAACATATAGATGTCCTGATTCAGGTAGTTAGCACCAGAACTGTACTCGGTTCCCAGGTTCACGGTGATGTTGCTGCGCGAGCCGTCGCCCGAAGGCATGTTCTTCATCCAGAAGAGCGGGCCCTGATAAGGCACATCACGGTTATCGCGCACACGCGTATAATTGGCACGCAACTCGTTGAAGACGCTGCTGCTGAAGTTGGAGTTCAATTCGGCCACAAAACTGTTGGTCACATTGTTGAAGCGGTAGCTGGAGTTATTGAAATAGTAACTGGTGTTGCCTGCACTCCACTTGTCGTCGTAGGCGTTGCCCAGCTGATAGCGCAGAGCCAGTTTATGTTTCTCATTGATGTTCCAGTCGAGGCGAGCCAGCAACTCAAAGGCATTGCGCTTCACATCGCGCTGGTTATAGGTCTCCTGGATGCCCGAAAGCTGATAGTAACGCTGAACGATAGCCTCGGCCACGAGCGGGTTCAGGTAGTCGGTCTTGCAGCCCGGATAGAAACCGCCAGGATAGCTCTCGTTGTGGTTCTCAACATTCACGAAGAAGAAAAGCTTGTCCTTCACGATGGGACCACTGATGTTACCGCCAATGGTCAAGAAGTGCTGCGTGGTGAGGGGATCCTTCGCATAGTTGTTCGACGCATTATACTTTCCATAGAAATGCTCGTTGTTGTAATAGGTGAAATAGGTAGCATGGAAATCGTTGTTACCCTGCTTGGTGATGGCGTTGATACCACCGCCCGTGAAGCCGCTCTGACGCACATCAAAGGGGGCAATCACCACCTGAATTTCCTGGATAGCGTCCATCGAGATGGGGTTGGCACTCGCCTGGCCGCCGTTGGTTCCGCTCGAGGCAAGGCCGAACACATCGTTCTGCACCGAACCGTCGATCTGGAAACTGTTGTAGCGGTTGTTGCTGCCGGCAAACGAGATACCGCCTATCTTCGAACGGTTGGCCATAGGCATGTTCTTCACCACATCATACACATTACGCTCAATCGTGGCGGCCTCGGCAATCTTCACCTCGCTGAAGTTGCGCGATGCGCCTGCCTGCTGCTCGCGGCCCTTGCCTGTGACAACCACCTCGCCCAGTGCACGGGCGTCGGTCATCATGTTCACCTGCAACTGATAGGTATTACCCAGCTGGAGATACACATCGTCGTAAACGCTGGGCTGATAGCCCACATACGACACCTCAACACGATAGGGGCCGCCGGTGCGCATACCCTGAATGGTGAAGCGGCCGTCCATGTTCGACACGGCGTTGTACTTGGTGCCCGACGGAGTGTGAACTGCACTCACGGTGGCTCCCACCATCTCTTCATTGTTTTCATCTACAACCACACCCGCCATCGACGACGTGGTTATCTGCGCATTCATTCCCAGCGCCATCATCAACGCTGCAATCAACACGCAAAATTTGAGTCTTTTTGCCATAGGAATTGTATTTTTAATCTTGATTATTTTCTTATGCAAAGGTAGGTATTTATTCGCGCAATTTCCCACCTATTTTTACATTTAACCTTATTAACACATAATTGTTAAATCACCCCTGAAATTGCTTTTTTTCATGACCTCAAGTGCCTTATATCGGTTTTTTTGCTGAAAAAAAGGAAAAAATGCGTATTTTTGCACTTTATATATAAAATGTTTTCTCAATGAAAAAGAAGGTCAGCATTCTCGTCCCATGCTATAACGAGCAGCAATCACTGCCCTTGCTCTACGAGCAACTCAAGCAACTCATGGACAACAACTCTCAATATGACTGGGAACTCATACTCGTCGACGACGGCAGCAAAGACGCCACCCTTGCCGCGTGCAAAAGCCTGCGGGCGGCCGACGACCGCGTGTGCTACATTTCCCTGTCGCGCAACTTCGGCAAGGAAAAAGCGATGCTTGCCGGTTTCGACCACGCATCGGGCGACTGCCTGGTAATCATGGATGCCGACCTGCAACACCCGCCTCATGTCATCCCCGAGATGCTCCAGCACTGGGAAGATGGCTTTGAAGATGTCTATGCCAAGCGCAACGACCGCGGCAAGGAGTCGTGGCTGCGACGCAAACTATCGCTCGCCTACTACAAGATGCTGCAGAAATCAACCAACATCGACATTCTGCCCAATGTGGGCGACTTCCGACTGCTCGACCGCAAGTGCATCGATGCGCTCAAGAACATGCGTGAAAGCGAGCGCTACACCAAGGGACTCTACTGCTGGATAGGATTCAAGAAAAAGGAAATCACCTTCGACCAGGCCGACCGCGTTGCCGGCAAGTCATCGTTCAACTTCTTCAAGCTCATGAACCTCGCAGTGAGCGGTATCACTTCCTACACGGTGGCCCCCCTGCGCATTTCTACGGTGCTGGGATTCATCGTCTCCATCTGCGCCTTCATCTACATGATATATGTCCTCATCAAGACCTGCATCATGGGCGACCCCGTGCAGGGCTTCCCCACCCTGGTGATTCTCATCCTGTTCCTGGGCGGCGTGCAACTGCTCTCCATCGGCATCATTGGCGAGTACCTCGCACGCATCTATCAGGAATCGAAACGCAGGCCCGTTTATATCATCTCTGAAAAAGAAGGTTGTTAAAAAAGCAGCTCTATGGACAAAAACCGCTCTCTGATCCACCCTGGATTCATCTATTTTGCACTGCTCATTGTGGCAGGCATCGTATTCTTCATCTTCAACCTCAACACCACGCTCAAAGGCGATGACCTCGGGTTTCTCTACACCTCCTCAGGTGAGGGACTTAAAAGAATAGAGTCGCTGCCCGAATGCCTCAATGCCTTAGGCCTACAGTATCACGATACTAACGGACGCATGGCCGACATCATGGCACGCCTGCTGTGCTGCATCACCGGCAAGGGAATCTTCAATGTACTCAACACGCTCGTGTTCATGCTGCTGTTGCATGTCACCACCCGCTGGATTGCACGCAAGAACTCCCCCTTCGTCATCGCCCTCACCTTGCTGTTCGTGCTTGTGCTCATCCCTTTCCCCGGCGAGACCATGCTCTGGATTAGCGGTGCCACCAACTATATGTGGAATGCCACCTTCACCCTCGCCCTGCTGCTCTTTGTCAGGCATCAGGCAAGCAAGCCCTTATCCTGGAAAGAGGGTATCCTGCTGGTTCCGGCTGCCGTCATTGCGGGCCAGATGGGCGAAATCGTGAGCCTTCCTACCCTCGCGGCCTTGTTCTTCTACATCGTGCTGAACAAGCGGTTTACCGACGCGCGACTGTGGCTCGTCATGCTCGCCTATGCGGTGGGTGTGGCAATCATCCTCGCCTCTCCTGCCATCTGGGACCGTGCCGGCACTGACCTGCACGGCGGTTCTCCCATCGCCATGCTCACGGGTACCGCTAAGCGCTATGCCCACTTCGTTGTTCCGGCTCTCGCCATTGTGGCGCTGGTGGTTGCACCTTTTATCAAAAAGTGGTTCAAGACCGATTTCCGCAGCATTCCCGTGCTCACTTTCATCTTCTCCACCCTCTTGCTCATCGCCCTCAACGACCCGCGCAAGGACCGCATTTACTTCTACGCGGCCATCGTCGCCTTCATCATACTGGCACAATACCTCTACCAGTGGCTGCAAGGTCACAATAAGGTGCTCGCCATAGGCACCGCCCTGCTCACCCTGGCGTGCATCTTCCCCGCCTACAAGGCACATAGCGCCATTCGCAACTACCTTGCCTTCCACAACCAGGTAGAACATGACATTAACGCTGCTGGCCCCGACTGCGTGCTGCGCACCTACCTGTTCCCCCTCAACCGCTGGGTGGCTGTGGCTCACTACGACAGCGAGAGTTTCACCTCCTATAACAGCATCTACAGGCAGTACTACAACAAGAAACAGATTCTTTTCCTGCGCGACGAGGCCTACGAGCAGTACCAGAAGCCCGACTTCCTCGAGGGCGCAGAACCCGCACGCATCTCCTCGTCGGCCCCCGACATCATCGGCCAACTCTATGTGCTGCCCAATCGCAGTTTCTCTATCATTCCCATCAAGCAGGAGAATGTGCTGCCCGCCGCCGTGTTCATGAACTTTGACCTGCGCCAGGGCGACAACCGCCTCACCCGTGGCACCGCCAAGCAATATAACCTGCAAGGCGCGCTCAAGGAGCACAACCGCATGAGTTTCTTCGCCATCACTCACAATGGCAGCACCTATCTCGTGATTCCCGCCGTGGAAGACGATGTGAGCACCCTATCCATCCCCGTGATTGATAATGGCAAACAGGCCAGCGTCACCATTCAATGTAACCTCGACACCATCCCCTGATTATGGACACCAACGACATCAGCAACTACGAGCACATCTTCATAGGCATCGACCCTGGCACCAATGTCATGGGCTATGGCATCCTGGGGGTCAACGGCAAGACGCCCTCGCTCATTGCCATGGGCGTGCTCAAGCTGAGCCGCATGGAAGACCACTATATGCGTCTGCACCGCATCTTCGAGCGTGTGACGGGACTCATCAACCAGTATCTGCCCGACGAGATGGCCATCGAGGCGCCTTTCTATGGCAAGAATGTGCAGTCGATGCTCAAACTGGGCCGCGCACAGGGAGTGGCTATGGCGGCCGCACTCAACCACGAGGTGCCCATTGCCGAGTACGAGCCACGCAAAATCAAGCAGGCCATCACTGGCAATGGTGCCGCCAGCAAGGAGCAGGTGGCCAGCATGCTGCAGCACATCCTTAAAATCGACAAGGAACAGATGCCCGACTTCCTCGATGCCACCGACGCGCTCGCCGCCGCGCTGTGTCACTTCTACGAGCGGCAGAAACCCGAGTTTGCCCGCGGCCCGCAATCCTGGAAGGCCTTCATCACCCAGCACCCCGACAAAGTCAAGTCACCCCAATCTCCATCTAACCCCAAGAGCAAGAAATAAGGCACATCTCACTCCAGGAGACATGCCTTTTTTCATTCATTAATCACTCATCCCTAATCCCTCATCTGGTCATATCATTGATGCCGGGTGTGGTGATGAGTTGGTCGTTCTCGTCGTGCTGAGGCACATAGCGGGTGATTTTGCCGTTTTTGGAGATGATGGTAATCTCCACATTGGGTTTGCCGTCCTTGTTGCACTTCACGATGAGCGGCCGGCCGTCGCGGTTGTAAAGGCGTTCGCCCGTATCGGTGTTCTTCACCGTGATTTTGACATTTTCATCGGCAGCAAGCACAAAATACACCTCGTCGCCGTCGGTGCGTGCCTCCCACGAGTTAACCTCCTTGAATTCGGGGTATTTCTTGAAAAAGTCGTCGCTAGTCATCGTCGAGAAAGTGTGCCACTTGCCCACGTACGCCACCTGTGCCACCGCATTGGGGTCCACCTTTTTGGGTTTGGCTTGAACTGGAGGTGCGCCGGGTGCCAGCGTCTCGCCCAGGTCAAATCCCAACGACGAGTAGATGGCCTCAGGATCGATGTCGTCGCGCTCGGCTGTGTCAAACTCATAATAGAAGGTGGCGCTCTTGCCCGCGTTCAAGATGGTGCGCTCATAAAACTGTTTGTCCTTCAGAGTGCCCACTATCTCAAACGAGTCATCATCGTCAAGTTCCGATTCATCTACCTCGGCGCCTTTTTCGTTATAGGCGGCCAAACGGCTGGCAAACAGGTCCTCGAGAGGCATATTACATGGTTCGCCCCACGCCTTGATGCTCGCCACGCCATCCTTGGAGTGGCAACTGAAACCGCTGTCGCCATCTTTCTTGAAGTCGACGAACGACACAGGATACTGCACCGAGTAGTCCATCGACTTGCTGTGGAAGTAGTTCACCCCCTGACGCAACGGGCTGTTCTGGTTCATGATATTCTCCAGTTCCTCGTCGGTATAGCCACTGTTCGACTCCGGCAACCTGCCGTTGCCACCCTTACCGCTGCCGCCGTTACATGCAGCCAGCGCCACTGCCCCACACAGGGCCACCATCATCATCAACTTTTTCATCATTTCGTTATTTTTAGTTCATTAATAATCTTTCTAAACTCAAAACTCTAAACCCTTAACTCTAAACCGCGAGCTTGCTCGCACTACCCTTGCCCTTGTGACTTGGGTGTGACACCCGGCTCGGGAGGTTTCACATTGAAGGCACGCCGCCACATTCCCGTGGCCGACGACACCACAATGGCGCCATCGGCAATGGCTATGCAGCACTGCTCCACACAGTCGCAGGAGGGAGCATCCACGATGCCCCGCACGCGGCCGTTCTGGTCGCAAATCTGGATGCCGGCACTGGTGAGCACATACAGGTAGCCCGCAGCATCAAACGCCATGTCGCTGATGTCAACCGGCGCGTTGTCGTAACTGTGCAGATAGTAGAACCGCTGCGAGTTGCCGTAGGTGCCGTCGGGCAGACGCGTGCTCTGCCACAGCCAGTTGCCGTTAGACGGCGAGAGGAACTCTACCCTGAATGTGCTGTCGGGGTAATAGGCGTAGTCCATGTTCCACACGCAGTTCACATCGTCGTCGTCACACATCTCCCACTCGCTGCCCGGCACCAGAATCTCGGCAAGCAGACCGTTCTGCGTCTGGCCCTTGCTGATGCGGGCGGGATAGCCCTGCCACATCCATTCCATCACCTCGGCAAATATTTCGCTGGCGTGCTTCACGCCATGACCACAGTCGCTCCAGTCGTATTTCGTCTCGTAGCCGGCAAAGTCCAGTGCCGTGGCAAGCATGCGGTTGCCCTCATACCAATGACCGAAGATGGGGTTCCACACATCCTCGGTGCCGTCTTGCAGGCATATCTTCAACGCACGGGGCTCGCTCTTGCGCACAAACATCTGCAGGTCGTTGCCGCCGCGCATGGTCACAAAGGTGCCCACACCGCTGAACACGCGGCTGAACAGGTCGGGACGGTGCCAGCCCGCCACAAACGCCGCGATGCCGCCGCTGCTCAGCCCGAAAATCATGTGGTCGTTGCCATCGGGCGACAGCCGCACACGCCGGCCGTCGGGCGTCACCAGCTTCTCCACAGCAGGCAGCAGTTCGGCCTCGATGAAGCGTGCAAAGTGGTCGTCGGTCGCATCAAACTCGTTGCTGCGGTTATAGCGCACCACTCGACCCTGTGCATCCTTGATAACGCCAGGTTGGAGAAACACCCCAATGGTCACGGGCATCTTCCCCGCCGCCATCAGACTGTCCATCACCGCCACGGCATTGCACAACTGCCCGTCGAGCCCCACATAGAGGCACGCAGGATGGATGCCGTCGTACTGGTCGGGCACCGACACCTGATAGGTGCGCTCCGTGCCCGGATACTGTTCCGCCCCCACAATCTGCCCATCGATAATCACTGCCCCGTTCGCCGACATTACCAGCGCCACAAAGCCACTCAATAACATGGTTATATGTTTCATCGTTCCAAAAGGTTTTCAAGTCAACATCTCTCACAAAGATATACATTTTTCAGCGATTTTTGCCCTGTTTCGCACTTTTCTCGCAAAAAAAGCGTATTTTTGTGAAAAACATTCAAACCATGACATTCAACGATTACCAGCAGGCAACACGCAAAACTGCCATCTACCCTCAAGACATGAAGGTGGTGTACCCCACCATTGGCCTCGCCGGCGAAACCGGTGAAGTGGCCGAGAAAGTGAAGAAAACCATCCGCGACAAGCAAGGCAACTTTGACCCCGACACCACGCGCGAACTCGCCAAGGAACTGGGCGATGTGCTGTGGTATGTGGCAGCCATCGCCTCCGATCTGGGCCTCGACCTCGACGATGTGGCACAGATGAATGTCGACAAAATCCATTCCCGCCAAGCCCGCAACCTGCTCCACGGCCAAGGCGACAACCGCTAACCCGCCCTCATCCCCTCGTTTACTCGTTTGCTTGTTTGCTTGTCTACTTGTCTACTAACGAATTGTCATCAATACAATAATTAGTCATTAATTGTCATCAATTGTCTGACCTCTAACACTCTAATCATGAACGAATTTTTCGCTCCCGACGGCTGGCTCAACCTCACACTGGAACACATCAACGACTTCTTGTGGACCTACATCCTCATTGGTGCACTCATCCTGTGCGGACTCTTCTTCACCTGGCGCACGCGCTTCGTGCAGTTCCGCATGATTGGCGAGATGGTGCGACTCCTGGGCGACTCGGCCAGCACGGGACCCAAAGATAAGGGCAAGAAGAGCATTTCCTCATTCCAAGCCTTTGCCGTGTCGGTCGCTACTCGGGTGGGCACAGGTAACCTCGCCGGTGTAGCCACTGCCATTGCCGTGGGCGGACCAGGGTCCATCTTCTGGATGTGGCTCATCGCCCTCATCGGCTCGGCCACGGCATTTGTCGAGTCAACGCTCGCGCAGCTCTACAAGCGCAAAGGCGAGAGATCGTTCATTGGCGGACCTGCCTACTACATCCTTCACGGCATGCACAACAAGTGGATGGCTGCCCTTTTTGCCGTGCTCATGGCGCTCACCTTTGGACTTTCCTACAACTCCATTCAGTCCAACACCATTTGCGGAGCCATGAATCAGGCCTTCGGTTTCGACCCCATCATCGTGGGCATCATTCTCGCTGCCTTGGGGCTAATCATTGCCTTTGGCGGCATTCACCGCATTGCCAATGTGAGCAGCGTGGTCGTGCCCTTCATGGCCATCGGCTATTTCATCATCGCCGTCATTATCATTGGCATGAACATCGACAAGGTGCCACACATGTTCAAGGTCATATTCGAGAGTGCCTTCGGTGTCGGCCAGTTTGCCGGCGGTGCCATAGGCATCACTATGATGAACGGCATCAAGCGAGGCCTGTTCAGTAACGAGGCTGGCGAGGGTTCAGCGCCCAATGTCGCCGCCACGGCTCATGTCACTCATCCTGTGAAGCAGGGTCTCATCCAGGCGCTCGGCGTGTTCACCGACACCCTGCTCGTGTGCAGCTGCACCGCTTTCATCATCCTGCTCAGCGGCCTCTACAACAATCCCGAGTACAACGGCATCAACCTCACTCAAGGTGCCCTCCAGAGCCAGATAGGCAATGCCGGCACCATTGTGGTAGCGGTTGCCATCTTCTTCTTTGCTTTCAGCAGCATCATAGGCAACTACTACTATGGCGAATCGAATGTATTGTTCCTCACACGCAAACGATGGATTTTGCAAGTTTTCCGCTTTTTCTCGGGCGGGGTCATGGTCATCTTCGGAGCACTTGCCAGCCTCGACCTCGTGTGGAGTCTGGGCGATGTGTGCATGGCACTGCTCACCGCATGTAACCTCATTGCCATCATCTTCCTGGGCAAGTATGCCTTCAGACTGCTCAACGACTACCGCGCCCAGAAACGGCAGGGCATCAAGGACCCCACCTTCAGCCGCGACAAACTGCCCGAAATCGCCGACGATATCGAGTGCTGGGAATAGAATCTGAGCTGCCGCTCAGGGTTGAGAGTTTAGAGTTGAGGGTTGAGGGTTGAGAGTTGAGAGAATAATAGTAATTTTGTAAACAAAACTACAACAGATATGGATGACATCTACGCTTTTGAGAAACTTGATGCTTGGATTCAAGCTAAAGAATTGGCAAAGTTAGTTTATAAGTTGGTAGCAAAATTCCCCAACTATGAGCAGTTTGCCCTTTGCAGTCAAGTGCGAAGGGCTATGATTTCTGTTCCATCAAATATCGCCGAGGGGGTTGGTCGCATGTCATATAAAGAAAAAATCCATTTTCTTGAAATCGCATATGGTTCGTTGATGGAAACCTACTGCCAATTGCAAATTGCGGTAGAGGTGGGTTATATAACCAATAATGAGTTGGAGAACATAAAACCTTCGTTCTTCACAACTTCACGACTTATCAGTGGATTGCGCCGTAGCTTTGAAAATTCGCTTAACAACGAAGTTTAAGGTTCAACCCTAAACACATAAACCGCTGCGAAGCAGCATCACTAAACACTAAACCCTAAACTCTAATCAACGAGCGGAGCGAGTTCTGCCCTTATCCGATCGAACACATCAATGGGTGTGTCGGTGCCCTTGATCATGTGCAGCAGGCCTTTCTCAGCATAGTATTCCTTGAGCGGAGCCGTGCTGTTATGATACACCTTCAGGCGGTCGTTGATGGTCTCCAGGTTGTCGTCGCTACGGCCGCTTTCCTTGCCGCGGAGCAACAGGCGCTCTACCAGAATTTCTTCGGGCACATCCAGGCCAATCACGGCACTGATGCCCGTGCCACGCTCGGCCAGCATCTCGTCGAGGGCCTCGGCCTGCGCAATGGTGCGGGGGAATCCGTCGAAAATCACACCATACTTGGCCTCCTCGGCATGCTCGTCGACCACCGACGCCAAGATGCTCGTCATCAGTTCGTCGGGTATCAGCTGACCCTTGTCGATATAGTCTTTCGCCGTCTTGCCCAGTTCCGTGCCGCGCTTGATGTTGTCGCGAAGCACATCGCCAGTGGAGATGTGAAACAGTTCATAAGTGGTGATGAGCATGTCGCTCTGTGTTCCTTTGCCCGAACCGGGCGCTCCAAACATTACAATGTTCAACATAGCAGTTTCTTTTTTATATTGTTGATATTCAGTTATTTCATCTCTTTCAGTACCATGATGTCGCGCAGGTTGCGCACCTTGCCGTCAAGGTCCAGGCCATAGCCTATGATGAACTTCGACGGAATCTCGAAGCCCACATACTCGGGCGCCACGCTGGCGGTGAGCGAGGCCGGCTTGAACAGCAGGGACGCCATCTTCACCGACTTGGGCCCGTGTGCCTGCAGCACTTCACGCAACTTCTGAGTCGTCATGCCCGTGTCCACAATGTCTTCAATAATCACCACTTCGCGACCGCTGATGTCCTCGGTCAAACCCATCATCTGAGTCACCTCGCCCGTCGACGATGTGCCCTCATAAGACTTAAAGCGGATGAATGTGATTTCGGCCTCGGGCAGTTCCAGCGCCCTGAACAGGTCGGCGGCAAAGATGAATGCGCCATTCAGCACGCACACAAACAGCGGATTAGGCGTCGTCAGGTCAGCCTTGATTTCGTTGGCCACACGCGCCACCTGCTCCAGTATCTCGCTCTCTTTCAAATAGGGCTCAAAAGTCAGCCCGTTTATCGTCAGTTCGTTCATCACGTTACTTTTTTTGGTTGAGCAAAATTACTAAAGTTTCTTGCCACCACCAAACATAATCCACTTTTCTTTAAATATTTTTATTTCCAGAATGTCCAACTTTTTTCATTTATGACACTTTGATATGGAAAAAATATGTATATTTGCAAAAAAGTAAAACAATTAATCATTTTATTATGGGATACATTCAGAGTCATTTGATGACAGGAGAGAAGGTTGTTTATGAAGCCAAACAAGATAGCATCATCTATACCGGACCATTTCTTGTGGCCTTACTTGCCATTGGCGCCATCTTTTTACCATTCGAGCCACTGGTAATCGTTTGTATTTGCGCTGTCATCCTTATTATTGCCCTTGCATGGGCTTGTTCTATTTATGGAGGTCGGCAATATGTCGTCACCACGCATCGACTCATCTTCAAGCGTGGCATCATCAACAGGAATTCCTTTGAACTTCTTCTGAGCAAGTGTGAAGGTGTCCAAGTCGAACAGTCAATCCTTGGCCGCCTGTTGAATTACGGTACGGTTAATGTCACAACCGGTGAAGCGACAAATAAGTATAAATACATCAGTCGCCCGCTGACATTCAGCACCAAGATCCACGAACAGATATATAATCTGAAAAAAACGGAATAAAACAACTTGAATAGAGATTTTACCGCCGACAGCCAGAGCTTGTCGGCGGTTCTTTTTTTTACCCTGGCCAAAGTTGCCCATAATCCCCTGCATCGTCAAAAAAACTGCTCATCATTGTCATTTGATTGAAAAATATTTTTTTTTATTCGTGAAAAGCCGTATTTTTGTATTTTCAAAACATAACATCCGAAACATCTCACACACATGAAAATATTCACTACCGAAGGAATCAGACGCATCGACCAGCAAACCATTGAAGAAGAAGGCATTTCACGGCTCGAGCTCATGGAACGCGCCGCTTCGGCCGTAGCCTACGAGATCATGTCGCGATGGCTGCCTTCCAAGCGCATCGTCATCTTTGCGGGTCCTGGCGATAACGGTGGCGACGCCCTCGCTGCCGCACGCATGCTCTACGAGCAGGGCTATCACCCCGAAGTCTATCTGTTCAACATCAAGTCGTCGCACCTCTCGGCTTGCTGTTCCACCAACCGCGACCTCATTCTCAAGATGGAAGGAGTGGACTTCGTCGAGATTGTCGACACCTTCAACCCGCCCGATCTTGACCGCAACGACCTGGTCATCGACGGACTCTTCGGCTCAGGCTTGCGCAGCCCTCTCAAGGGCGGCTATCAGGCCCTGGTGCAGTATATCAACGAGTCTGAGGCATTTGTCGTCTCCATCGACGTGCCCTCAGGCCTCTTCGGCGAGTGGAACCTGGGCAGCGACCCGCGCAACATCATCCAGGCCGACCTCACCCTCACCTTCCAGTTCAAGCGCCTCGCCTTCTTCTTTGCCGAGAACGCACAGTTTGTGGGCGAGTGCAAGGTGCTCGACCTCGACCTGAGCGAGAATGCCATCAGCAAGACGCCCACCGACTTCTACCTCATCGAGGAGAGCGACGTGAGAGGCATTCTCAAGCCCCACTCCCCTTTCATCAACAAGTATGACAACGGCACCGTCTTCCTCGTAGCTGGTAGCTATGGCATGATGGGCGCCGCCATTCTCTCGGCAAGGGGAGCCACTAGGGCTGGAGCTGGACTGGTCACCGTGCATGCCCCTCGCTGCGGTTTCTCGCCCCTCATGGCCGCCGCACCTGAGGTGCTCTTCGAGGGCGACCGTAACGAGATTTTCACCACCAACATCGAATTGCATCACAAGTATAGCGTGGTAGCGCTCGGCCCGGGCATGGGCATTGCCGACGAGACCCTCGATGCCGTCGACACCTTCATCAAGAACTACCGCATGCCCTGCATTCTCGATGCCGACGCGCTCAACTGCATCGCGCTCCGCCCCATGTTGCTCCGCAGCATACCCAAGGGCTCCATCCTCACTCCGCACGATGCCGAGTTCGACCGCCTCTTCGGCCTGCACCACAGCGACGAGGAACGGCTCAAGAAGGCCATCGACGTGTCGAAGCTCTACGAAATCACCATTGTGCTCAAGGGCCATCACACCATGACCGTCAGGCCCGACGGCAAGGTATATATCAACAGTAGCGGTAACGCCGGCATGGCTACCGCAGGCAGTGGCGACGTGCTCACCGGTGTCATTGCAGCTTTCATAGCACAGGGCTATGCCCCCGACTGGGGCGTGGTGCTCGGCGTCTATGTGCACGGCAAGGCGGGTGACATCGCTGTCGAGGAACAAGGCACCTACGGACTCATTGCAGGCGACATCGCCAACCATGTGGGAAAGGCCATCAAGTACATCATGAGGCCATTACCCTCACCAGGCTATAACGATGCATTTTGACCGTTATTAGATTTATTTTCTTGTTAAAATTTGTTATTTCTTCAAATTTCATTTTTTATCAATTTGTAAATCAAAACCGTGCCCATCCTTTTAAACACGGCACATTGGGCAACCCCGCAAACCGTTTTCGTTTGCAACCGTAAATGTTTAAGAACCTTTCGCGGGCTTGCCGCTCTTTATATAAATAGGTAATTTTGTGCAGAATTTGAATTTTGGAGTTAATGCTCCGCTGCACAAAATTATTTTTTTTATGAAATTATTGAACCAACAACGCATATTTTCCTTTCTGTTCATGGTTGTTTTCTCTAGTGCTTTGGCTTTCAACGCCCAGGCGCAGCGTTTACAGCGTGACGTTCCTCCCCCTCCTGCTAAGAAGGGCGTTGCCGCCACCGTGCGTGAACAGTTAAGGAATGCCCCCATCAACAATAACGCTAGCGACAGTCAAGTAAAGGACCTTCTCAATTTCGCCTTCAAGTTCAAAGGCGTGCCTTACCGCTATGGTCAGGCAAGTCCTCGCGGTTTTGACTGCTCCGGCTTCACCAGCTATGTGTTCAAGCGCTTCGGTTTCAGCCTCGACCGCACTTCAGGTGGACAGGTCAACGACGGACGCCGCATCGCACGCAACGAACTCAAGCCGGGCGACCTCGTGTTCTTCAACGGCCGTGCCCGTGGCAAGCGCGTGGGTCATGTGGGCATAGTTACCGAGGTCAATCAAGACCATTTCAAGTTCATTCACGCCTCGTGCCATCGTGGTATTACTGAGAGCAACTCCACCGAGACCTACTATCAGCAGCGCTATGTGGGTGCCTGCCGCGTGATCGAATAAGCAACACAGAATAATTAATATAATAGCAAGCAAAAAAAGGCACATCTCACTCCTCGAGATGTGCCTTTTTTCTTTCACACTCACTAAACCTTAAACTTTAAACCCTAAACCGTCTTCGGTCACGCCAAAGCTCTCCTGAATGGCACGCCTGATGGCCTTCGCCTCGCGGCCACCACCCTTGAGAATGTGCAGCACCTGCTTGATGTAGTCGTCCTTCTTCGCCAGGCCGCACAGTGCCGCCACATTCGAGTCGCCGAGCACCATCTTCTGGTTGAACACGCACAAGATCATCGAATAGTTGCCTTCGGTCACATACTGGTGGAACTCGCGGCATAGTGTTTCATACATGCTGCGCGGGTCTATCTCGTTCACCAGGTCAATCATGTGCTCCTCCAGCGCGTTAATGTTGCGGAACTTGCGGTCGATGCGCACCTCCACCTCGTGTTTCACACGGTGGCGCACATGCATCAGCGCCTGCTGCTTCAGCTCAATGGCAAACATCTTGATGACCGAACGCTTCACCGACGAGAACACATCGTCAGGATTCTTATGACGCTGCCGAGCCACGGCCTTCACCACGCCCTCAAGCAGCAGCAGGTTCTCAACTTCTGCCACATTGGGCACCATCACCTTCTTCTTGCGCAGGTATTCCACTTCCACATTGTCGCGGCGGTCACGGTCCACGATGCCCCAACTGTCCATGTGGTGGAAGGCGGCCAGGTCGTTGAACGACCGCACGCTCTCTATCACCTTGTTGCAACTGCCCAGCGGCTTCACCATATATTCCGGGAAAATGAGCGGGTAAAGTCTTGAATCGATGCTATGTACCTCATCGCCCTCGATAAACAGGATGGGCTTGCGGCTGCCCAGCAGGTCGAAGTAGAGCGCATCGCTCAAGTTACGGCTCGTATCCATCACCTCGTAGTCCCATGTCTCGTTCGACGGGTCGAAGCTCTTCACCCACACGCAAGTGTTGTCGGAGCGTGATGTGGCGAAATTCACATCGTGCGTGTTATACACAAAAGTGCAGTCGGGCCGCAGCGCCTCTATCTCGTTCCACAGCGTCACCATGATCGACGGGTGGATGAAGGACTCGGGGTCGTCGACCACAATCATCGCATCGGGCATGGCATATTGCACTGCACCGATGTAGAAGAGCACAGCCTTCTCACCGTCCGACAGTCGCAGCGACGTGTAGGCGTCGTCCTGGCCCTCGGTCGAGAACATCAGTTTGCCATTCTCGCGCAGCACTTTGTTCTTGGGGAACACCTCTTGCCAGGCCTTCACCGTTACATCGAGCTTGGTCTTAGGAAATTCTGGTTTCTCGCCCATGAGCACACGCGCCTTGTAGTTCATGAGCACACGCAACTCATCGTGCAGCATGATGTGGAACAGCTTGTCGAAATCCGACTCTGCAAAGATCTTTACCTCCTCCGACTTGACATTCAGCTTTTCAAACATGGCACCAATCGAACCCTTCAGCGGGTTCTTATCCTCGCTGGGGAACATGGC
The DNA here is from genome assembly GCA_017619355.1 of Muribaculaceae bacterium. Lineage (GTDB taxonomy): Bacteria > Bacteroidota > Bacteroidia > Bacteroidales > Muribaculaceae > Sodaliphilus. The sequence goes on along the minus strand of JAFZSO010000059.1, from coordinate 60,341 downwards.
ACGAAGGGCCGAGATGCGATACACCGCGTCACCGCCCTGCTCCATCAGTTTGCTGCAGAAACGGCTTTTGCCTGCACCGTTGGCGCCTATCAGCGTCAGCTGACGCACATCGCGCAGCACCTCCGCCTTCTGGCTATTACTCTTGTTGGGTAACTTGATATCCATTGTTATTAGTTTTTAACCTTCAAATATAGCACTTTTCTTCACCTTTTCAAAATAATCTCGCCTTTTTCATCACCACAACACCCACTTTCAATAACCATCTATTGCATTTCTTGAAAAATCAAGCTATATTTGCAAAAACTAAAACCATCTCACACTATGAAATCGATAAGGAATCACCTCACAATGGGTCTCTTGCTGCTCACCCTCGGGCTCATGCTCACTGCTTGCGGCAAAGAAGGCTTCAAAATCGAGAACGGAAAAGTGTATTACACCTACTGGACCTTCAGTTTCGGTCAACAGAACCGCGAACTGCCAGGCGCCGACCCCGAGACCTTCAAGTCGGTCAACGACTGGCTCGGTCGCGATGCCCGTCATGTCTATTTCAAGTACCGGCTCGCCGAGGGTGCCGACCCCGCCACGGTCGAGGCCAAGAAGTATCCCATGTTCCGCGACAAGAACGATTACTACATTGAGGGCGCAGCGCTTCATGTGGCCGATATGAACACTTTCGATGTCTTGATGCACAACGACATGCACATCTGGTCAAAGGACAGCCGCTATGCCTACTTCGACAGCACACGCATTGAGGTCGCCAACATCAAGCAATTCAAAGTGGTAGACTGGGATTATGCCACCGATGGCGTGCGCGTATATGTCTTTGGCAAGATGCTTCCCGACTCCGACCCCGCTACCTTTAAAGAAATAGGCAGTTGCTACTATAAGGACAAGAACCATGTGTGGTTCCTGGAACGGCTTGTAGAAGGTGCCGACCCCGCCACTTTTGAACTCATACGCCACGGCTACGCCAAAGACAAGGCGCACATCTACTACGACGAGAAAATCGTCGATGCCGACTATGCCACCTTCACCATCGACCAGTATGGTGACCCGCGCGACAAGAACGGACGCATCCACGAAGAGAAACGCTGGGAAGATGCCCCCGCCCCACCCGTCGAGGAACCCGAGCCCGAACCCGAACCATAACATTTATAAGGCTAAATCAAATTTCAAGAAATAGCGAACAGGTCATCCATAATGATGACATTTTGGAATCGGCCACTATAAGGTGAACTGGCAAGACCGTATGTTGTCACTAATGTCATGTGCAAAGACGACTTCGATTTGGTCTCCTCAGCAAATACCGTCATTTTGTGTCGCAATTCTTTGTCGTATGAGGCATCAACACTGAAATCATCGGTGCAGAACTTCATCTCACACAGGTTGATGACTCTATCGGCACGATCAATAACCATATCTATTTGTGCTCCATCCACAACCCTGTCACTCCGCCATGAACTCACTTCAGTCTGCACTGCCAAAACACCTAAAGCGCGTTTGATTTGCTGAATGTGTTGAAAGGCCACAGCCTCAAAGGAAAAACCTCTCCAAGCATTAAGAGACGGCGATGACACATTATTTTGCCAAAATGTTGAGTTGCTACTATGCCGCTTGTCCATGAAATAAACATAGAACAAACTGAACATGTCGGTCAATCGATAATAAGTGTGCCGTTCGGTATGGGCATAGTTCACGTATGGTGTAATAAAATCACTTACAATCAGGGTACGCAATGTGTTGGTCAATCCCCCTCCATATGGTAGCCCTAACTTCTCAGAAATCTCCTTACGAGTAAAGCCCATTCGTTTTGTTGCCAGCAATTTGACGATTGCCATGCAATCATCCACATTAGTAAATACCGAAGCAAACAGACGGGCAAATTCCATTCTCAACGCGCCATTCGGGGCAAAGAACAGCCTATCAATATTTTGTGCAACTGAAAGTCCCTTCTTGAGCAACGAAAGATAGAAAGGGACCCCACCAAAAATCATATAACACTGCAGTTGGTCATATCTATCTATTACTAAGCCAGCGTGTTTATAATATTCTTCACATTCAGCAAGTGAAAATGGGCTTAATTTGATTTCACTGGTCAATCGCCCATACAACCCACCATGATTATTAACCAATTTATCATTAATCCAAGATGTCGACGAACCACAAGCCACCAACATAATACGTGAATTACCTGCGGCCCATCCATTCCAGAAATGCTCTAACGCAGTAATGAAACCAGACCTATCTGTATCCATCCAAGGCAGTTCGTCAATAAACACAATTAATCTCTTTTGCTTTTTATTTTCAAGCAATTGAGTCAGCCTGTCAAATGCTTCCAACCAATTCAAGGGAATGTTGCCATGTGTATCACCATAGCGCACCAGAGATGTGTGGAAAGCTTGAAGCTGTTGAGCTTTTAATGCCGAAGGATTTAATTCAACAGGCGACAATCCTGTATGGTAAAATGCAAAATCATCACCCAGCAATTCTCTTACCAAAAATGTTTTACCCACACGGCGGCGACCATACACCACAACAAACTCAGGACGACCAGAGTTATATAAATCCTCTAATTCCTGTATTTCACGTTTACGGCCAATGATATTCTGTTTCATGACTTTATTATTTTGCCGCAAAGCTACAAAAAAATACCGTTCCGGCAAAATTATTGCCGACTATTTTGCCGCAACACCCATAAAAAATACCGTTCCGGCAAAATTATAACCGACTATTTTGCCACAAAGGGGAAAATGGGACTACTCGGGGAAGAGGCGGTCGGCGACCTGCATCATGCGAGAGACATCGAAGTAGAAGCCTTCGGTCTTGCTGCCCTCCTTCTTCTTCACGCTGATGTAGTCGATGCCATTGCCCATCTCGGTGTGGTCTTCGGCAACAAAGCCCAGGAAGTTCACGATGTTGTATTCATGCTGGGGGCAGATCACCACCCAGGGGCTCTCTTTGGTGCCCTTGCCCGACGACATGATGGCGGCAATCAGGTGCTCGAGGCGGTACTGGCGCACATCGGCACGGGCATATTTCTTCTTTTCCTTGAGCACATAAATGTAGAACTGCATCTGGTCGAGGTCGAAGATATTGTCGTCAAGCGAGAGTTCGGCATACTTCTCGATGCTGTCACACTCGGCGCGCGAATGGGGCTGCTTGTAGTAGAGCTGCTCCACCTTGGTGCCATACTCGCTCTGGCGATAGGGGTTGTAGTCTTCCTGGAATATGTAGCCGTAGTACAGGTCGCGATAGGCCTCAAAACTCATAATCGTGTCGTTGCTCTTGAACGACTTGATGAGGTTGGGGTAATAGAAGCGGGCCTTGGGGTCGAGCGTGATTTGCTTGATTTTATCGAAATCGACCGGGCGCACCTCAAACTTGTTCTGCGCACCCACCTGCACGGCTGCCATCACGGCAACCAATGCCACGAAAAACTGAATGATATGTCTTCTTGTCTTTGTCATAGTTCTTGCTTGAATTAATAAAAAATAAAGCCCTCGACCGTGATGCCCACAATCGACACGGTGACCACCGCGGGCAGGCACTTGGTGCCCACATACTGGAAAAATGCCGCCGAGGGAGGGTTAATCCACTTGCCGCGGGGCGTGCGGCTATAGGCCATCACACCTATGAGCGAGCCTATGATAGCACCCAGCACAATCAGGCTGGGACTGATCACGAGACCCAGCATGGCTCCTGCTATGGTCGACAGCCCCACATACAGATTGCTCTCGCTGTGCCCGTCGGGCTCACCCTTGGGCGACATATACTTGAGCATGAGCACTATCGCTGCCGCCACGCCCCAAAAAATGAGGGTGAAACTGCGCAGATAGATGAAGGTGCTCAGGTGCAGGCAAAGCATACCGGCGTAGGCCGGCACCACCGCCGTGAAGCGGGGCCAGATGAGCAGCACCAGTGCCAGCACCAGCGCTATAATGCCCACGACAAACAGTATGTAGTATAAAGTCATATACCAGATAAACCCTAAAAAGGGCATTTTATTGCATGCTTTAAGTTAGTTTAGCAATTGTGTTAATAAATCATTTTCAATCCTCAGGGTCATCCACATCGTTGCTCACGGGCGGCACCACATCGTCGGGGTAAGCGATGCGCAGATGATAGAAGGTGCGCAGGCGTTCGATGAAGGTGCGCTTGATGATGCCCACATCCTTGAAGCTGATGGGTGCCTCGTCGAGCAGGCCTTCCACTATCTGATTGTTAATCACCTTCTCCACAATAGAGGCGATTGCCTTCTCGTCGGGTTCCTTGAGGCTGCGTGTGGCCGCCTCGCAGGCATCGGCCATCATCATGATGGCGGCCTCCTTGGTCTGCGGATTGGGGCCGGGATAAGAGAAGGGTGCGGGGTCCACCGGCTGGTTGCCATTGGCCTTGCAAGCCAGTGTGTAGAAGTAGCGGGCCTTGCCCTTGCCGTGATGCTGGGCTATGAAGTCGCGAATCACCTGCGGCAGCTTCGCCTTCTCGGCGCGCTTGATGCCGTCGGGCACGTGATTGATCACAATGCGGGCGCTCTGCGTGTAGGTGAGCGCGTCATGCGGATTCACGCCTATCTGATTCTCGGTAAAGAAAGCAGGATTGTTGATTTTGCCTATGTCGTGATACAGGGCACCAGCTCGTGCCAACTGCGAATTGGCGTTAATCTTGCGAGCCGCCTCCTGGGCCAGATTGGCCACCTGCAGCGAGTGCTGGAAGGTGCCCGGACAAGCCTCCGAGAGCATGCGCAGCTCGGGCGTGTTGATGTCAGAGAGCTCCACAAGCGTCACGGTAGAGGTAAAGCCGAAGATGCGCTCTATCACATAAATCACGAGGTAGGCCACGGCAAGCACCATGCAGTTGAACGCAAACATGACATACTCGAGCCAGCCCACCGTCTCGAGGTTACCGCTGCGTATGAGCACCATGGCGGTGTAGAGCAGGCAGTAGGCAATGAAGATGAAGAAGGCGCACGCAAGCAGCTGCGAACGGCGCGACATCTCCTTGATGGCCACAATGGCTATGTTACCCGCCACAAACTGCATGATGATGAACTCGGCCTGGTCCTTGGCCACAAGCGAGCACAGCAGCACCACAATCATGTGAATGAAGAAGGCCGTGCGCGAGTCGAGGAAGGTGGTCATGATAATGGGCACCAGCGCAAACGGCACCGCATAAATCAAGATGTAGCGGAAGCCCACAATCAGCTCCACCACCACTATGAACACCGTGATAAAGCAGATGATGAACACCATTTTGCGCGTCACATTGTAGGTGCGGGGCCTGATGAGCTTCATGAAGAAGAACAGGATGAGCATCATCATGGCCACAAACACTGCCTGACCAATGATGGAGAGGTTCAGGCCTCCCTGCTGCATCTCCTTTTCCTGCATCATGCGCTCATAGGTCTTCAGGATGGCATACTTCTGCGGCGTGACTATGTCGCCATGGTCTATGATACCCTCGCCCGTCTGCACAATGCCCTGCGGAGCCAGCGCCTTGCGGCGGGCATCGTCGAGCAGCTTGTTGGTCTCTATGGAGTCATACACCAAATTGGGCTCCAAGAAGTTATACACCGGCACATTAGCCAATGCCAACCGGTAATAGGGATGCGACAGCACCGAGTCGAGCTGCTTATAGGCATCCTTGACCGACATGAGCGCCTGCGGGTCCACCACCTCGGCTATGTTATTGGCCATAATTCTCATCTCCTTGATGTCGCCGTTGCGCACGCTGGTCATGGTCTCGGCATCCACAATGCCATTGGCATAGAGGTTACTCACCTCCTCAACCAGTGCGCGCTGCACTATGTTCGACACATCGCCACGCTCCTGGAGCACCTGCGACAAGTGCGAGATTTGACGCGTGCTCACGCTATTGTCGCGCTTGTAGATGCGCGCCGTGTTCTGGTCAATGCTGTCGGTTATCTGCTGGGCAGTGATGGAATCGTATTCAATGGGAATATCGAAGGGGGCCGTCAGGATGGGATGCGTCCACGGCTTGCCCTGCTCATAGATGAGCGCATTGAAGTTCTTGCCTGGCAAGAAGAAGGTGATAATGATGCCCGCCACGGTAATGAGCAGGACATACAGCAAGTTCTTTCGGTTCTCTATCTTCATGACTGCAAAGCAATTATATTGTTTCAAGTAATTCGCACGGCCGAGTTCACGCCCTTCACCTTTTTCAGGCGCTTGCACAGCTTGTTCACCACCTCGGTGTCGTTGATAAACACATCCAGTTCGCAATGGAACACACCGCCATCGGCGCCAATGTTGAGCTTGCGAATGTTGATGGCAAGGTTGGTCGATATCAGGTAGATGATTTCCTGCAAGATACCCAGGCGGTCGATACCCTCAATGCTGATGGAGGCGAGGAACTTCTGACGCATCGCCGCCCAGCGGGTATTCACAATCTGGCCGCCATAGCTGCTCTTGAGCTTCAAGGCAGTGGGGCAATCCATCTTGTGCACCACCACCTGGTTGTTATTGTTCACAAAGGCCACCACATTATCGCCCGCAATGGGGCGGCAGCAGTCGGCGGTAATGTAGTTGGGACGCCCGTTAACCAGTGCAAGCTCATAGGTCTTGCTCAAGTCAATCTTCTCGGCATTGGGTTCCAGCTGTGCCAGTTCCTCCTCCTTCGACTTGCCGCCAAAGGGATTGAATATCTTGTCGATGAAGCGCTTGGGCTGACGCATGTTCTTGAGTGTCTGGGCTGTGAGGGCTATCTCTTTGTTGCCTATCATCATGTATAGCTCCTCCTTGTTCTGTGCCCGCTCGGCCGAGATGAGACGCGTGAGCGTGGTACTGTCGAGTTCCATCTCGTTCTTTTGCAGGAACTCCTTGAGCATGGCCTCACCCTTGTCGATGATGGCGCGGCGGTCCTGACGCAAGGCGGCACGCAGGCGGGTCTTGCCCTTGGCGGTGACCAGGAACTTCTCCCACTCGGCCTGCGGCTGCTGCGAGTTGGAGGTGAGCACCTCCACCTGGTCGCCACTCGTGAGTTTGTGCGACAGCGGCACCAGCTTGTGGTTGATTTTGCCGGCTATGCAGTGCATGCCTATCTCGGTGTGCAGCGTGAAAGCCAGGTCAAGCACCGACGCGTCCTTGGGCAGCGTGATGAGTTCGCCCTTGGGGGTGAACACGAATATCTCGCTGGAGAACAGGTTCAGCTTGATGGTGTCGAGGAAGTCAAGCGCATTGGGTTCGGGATTCTTCAAGATGTCCTCGATGGTGCGCAGCCACACCTGCAGTTCGCTCTCTTCCTCGCCCTCGCCTATCTTGTACTTCCAGTGGGCGGCAAAGCCTCGCTCGGCAATGTCGTCCATGCGCTGGCTGCGTATCTGCACTTCCACCCACTCGCCGTCGGGGCCCATCACGGTGAGATGCAAGGCGCGGTAGCCGTTGGCCTTGGGCGTGCTCAGCCAGTCGCGGGTGCGGTCGGGGTGCAGTTTGTAGAGGTCGGTAATCTCACTGTAGATGTTCCAGCACAGTTTCTTCTCCTGGGCCTCGTTGTCGCACTGGAACACGATGCGTGCGGCATAGTAGTCATACACCTCCTCAAAGGGGATGCGCTTGGTCTCCATCTTCTTCCATATCGAGAAGCACGACTTGATGCGGGCCTTGAACTCATATTTGAGCTTCATGGCGTCGAGCCGCTGGCAGATGGGAGCCGAGAAGCGTTCAAACACCTCCTTGTTATGGGCCTCGTTCTTCTTGATGAGGTCGCTGATGCTCTTGTAGGCATCGGGATGCTCGTAACGGAAACTCAGGTCTTCCAGCTCGGTCTTGATGGCAAACAGGCCCAGGCGGTGCGCCAGCGGAGCGTAGATGTAAAGCGTTTCGCCAGCAATCTTATACTGCTTGTTGGGCGGCATGGAGTCGAGCGTGCGCATGTTGTGCAGGCGGTCGGCCATCTTGATGAGCATCACGCGCACATCCTCGCTCATCGTCAGCAGCAGTTTCCTGAAGTTCTCGGCCTGTGCCGAGGCTTGAGAGCCGAAGATGCCACCCGAAATCTTAGTGAGACCTTCCACAATAGGAGCTATCTTGGGACCAAACTGTGCCTCAATGTCGTCGATGGTGTAGTCGGTATCCTCCACCACATCGTGCAGCAATGATGCACAAATGGAGGTAGAACCCAGACCTATCTCCTGGCTCACGATGGTCGCCACCGCTATAGGGTGCATGATGTAGGGCTCGCCAGACCTCCGCCTAATGCCCTTGTGTGCATCCTTGGCAAACTGGAATGCCTTGTCAATAATCTCCACTTTCTTGCGGTGATTGCTTGACAAGTAACCGTTTAGCAAATTCTTGTAGGCCTGATCTATCATCAGTTCCTCTGCCTGCTGGTCTATTTTTGAAGCCTGTGTTTCCATAAGACGACTTTAAACCCGAATCGTATTTTGGGTTAAACCAATCTACAAACTTACTAAATATTGATGAAAAACCCACAATTCACCCCCCAAAAAATGTTTTTCACCATTATTTTTTTACTCACACTATAGATTTAAAACTTGCAATCAACATTGTCACAGCACCTCCTCAGCACTATCTTCGCACACATACATACAAATATTATAAATATATCTATTATCATGAAAACACCACGCAAGCACACAAACTTTAACGATAGTACTATAATTCAGAACGAACCCCGAAGGGCTCGAGGCGATGTTGAAGCACGAGTCACGCTTGCGTGGCGTGCGGTGCCCAAAGGGCATCAACACTCGACTCAACATTAGCAGTATGAACTTTGACGAAAGTATATAATTAATAACGATAGTACACAATCTAGAACGAACCCCGAAGGACTCGGGGAGATGGTGCAGCGAGAGTCAGCCGAAGGCTGGTGTGCGGTGCCGAAGGCAGCACCACTCGACCCAATGCAGTATAACACTAAAACCATTAATCTATTTAAAATCAATTAATTATGATATATATCCACCAACCTTTAGCTCGGGGAAATTTCAAAGCAAAAGTCGCCCAAGGGGCGGTGTGCGGTGCCCAAAGGGCATTGAAACTTTTCCCATTTTTCCCGCTTTTCCCACTCATCCCATTCATCCCAATTGCCCCAGTTGTCCCAGTTGTCCAAAAAATTTTTAGGAGTCATGAAGGCGAATCAGTGTTTTTTATATAACTTTGCCCCGTCCTAAGGATGAATATCGATTGTGAAGGTTTTCAAGAAAATATTGCGCTGGATTGGTTATGCCCTGATATTCTTCTTCGTGTCGAGCATAACGGCCGTTGTGGTGCTCAAATGGATGCCGGTGTATTACACGCCGCTCATGGTCATGAAGAGTGCGGGTAACCTGTTCACCGGCAAAAACACCGCCATCAACCACGAGTGGGTGCCGCTCGACAGCATCACTCACAATATGCCCCAAGCAGTGATTGCCAGCGAGGACAACTTGTTTGAGCAGCACCATGGCTTCGACTTCGAGCAAATCTATCTGGCCCGCCTCGAGGCGCTGCGCGGCGGACGCGAACGCGGTGCCAGCACCATCTCGCAACAGACTGCCAAGAATGTGTTCCTGTGGCAAGGTCACAGCTGGGTGCGCAAGGGTCTGGAGGCCTATTTCACCTTCCTCATCGAGCACATCTGGGGCAAGAAGCGCATCATGGAGGTATATCTCAACTCCATAGAGATGGGCGACGGCATCTACGGCGTGCAGGCGGCGGCCCACATCAACTTCAACAAAGACGCCTCACAACTCACCAAGAACGAGTGCGCCCTGATTGCCGCCTCGCTGCCCAACCCCATCAAGTATGATTCGGCCCACCCCACGGGTTACATGATCAAGCGCCGCCACAAGATTGTGGACCTCATGGGCAAGGTGAAGCAATGCCCCTGGGGCAAGAAATAACCGCCCTTTTGAGGAGCCATCACGCACGATCATCCTCACACAAAGCACGAAAAGGAGCTTCACAAAGCCGGCTTCGCCGGAAAATATAATATACGAGCAAAGCGAGTCTTTGCGTGCCAGCCCCTTTGCGTGAAGACCCATCACGCAAGAATCAGCATGACCCATAATAGTAAATGTGGCGTACCGAAATTTGATACGCCACTGTTGGTTATATGTCTAAGCCTATTGGGGATGATTCCAATCTAGTCTTTTGGGGCTTATCAGTTGCCCATGCCCTGGGGCTGGCCACTCTGACCTTGGCCTTGAGTGCCGCCCTGACTTGAACCGCCCACCACGTCGTTGTTCTCGATGGTCTTGTCGGCCTTCTTCACCTGTGCCTTGAGCGAACCGAAGCGGTAGCTGATGCTGAAGGTGAACTGACGCTGGTCAAACCACATCTTGTTCCAGCCCGTGTAGTCGCCACGGTCGGTATAGCTCTTGAAGCAGTTGTAACGGCTCGAGAATGGCTTGTTGGCATTGACGCTGATGGTCAGACGGTCGTCCTTCAGGAACGAGCGCTGCAGACCAAACGAGTAGAAGCCGTTGGCCGAGCTGTGACCGTAGAGCGAAGGTTCCTGCTTCCACATGCCGCCGTTGGCGGTGAGGCGCAGCTTCCACGGCAGCTTCTGGGTGAGTTGGCTGAAGAAGAACATCGACCAGCCCTCAGCTTTGAGATTCAACGCCTTGTTCTTGACTTTCCCATAGCCGAATTGTCCGTTGAACATGAGACTGGTCTTGGCATGAATCTGCCACTGGAAGAAACCGCTCAACGATGCCACGCGACTGGTAAGGCCGTTCTCATAGGTTGATATCTGACGGTCACCGTCGGCCCACTGCACGCTACTGATCTGGTTGTTCGACCAGTTGAACGAGGGCACCACATTGAAGGTGAACTTCGGACTGATGTGCATATAGGTCATGCTTACCGAATAGAATCGACCACTGCTCAGATGCGAGTTACCGTATGACTCCGAGGTGGGCGAACTGATGACCGCAGGATTCAGGTAGCTGATACCCGGGCGGTTGATGCGTGTGGCAAAAGCCCACTTCAGGCTGTTGGCCATATTAATCTGGTAGCTGAGGCTGGCACTGGGCACCCAGTCGTTGAGGCTGCGGTGATAGTTGGCCTGCGAGCCGTCGGGATACTTGGCGCTCAGGTAGCTGTACTCGTAACGCAGACCGGCGCGGGCGCTCCACTGCTCACGGGAGTAGGTGTACGACAGATAGGCGGCACCCACCTGAGTGAGGTGGTCAAGACGGCTGTCAACGGGCAGCAAAGAGCCTCCGTCGTAGTCCATAGTAGTATGGCTCTTGTTCTTACGGTGGATGTACTTCAAGCCCGTCTCAAACTTGTGATACTTGCCGAAGGGGCGAGTCCAGTCGAACTGGAAGGTGTGCTCCATGAAGTTCTCCTTGGTCTTTTGGAAATAGCCCATATAATCCACAGGCATGTTCACCAGTTCCTCGAAGTCATAATCCATGTCGGTATGGTTGCGGCTCATGTCGATCATGTAACTCAGCGTCAGAGTCTCACCTTTCAGGCGGGTCTTGTGCTGATAGTCGAAGCGGCCGTCGAAGCTGTAGTAGCTGTTGCCGGGCACGTCAATGCGCTGCTTGAAGCTGTAGATGGGATTGCGGGCCGCATCAAACATTTCAGTAGAGCCCACACCGGTAGCCGAATAGTCGTAGTAGTAGCCGCCAAACGAGAACGAAAGCAGGTTGAGCGTATCGGGCTCGTAGCTGGCGTCGATGTTGCCGTAGTGAACATTCACGCCCTTGGCACGGCCATCGCTGGAGCTGTGCAGAATGTCACCTGTGTTGTGATAGATCTGCTCGCTCTCAGTGCGATTCCTCGAACTGTGCTTGCCCGCATGGTGAAAACCATAGTTCACGCTTGCCACCACCTTGCCAATCTGCGTGGTCAGGTAGCCGTTGGCATTCGGGTCGCCATGCTGGTTCACGCCAGCGCTGATAGTACCCGTCACACCATTCATGCTGGTAGCGTCGGCAGTAACGATGTTCAGGATGGCTGCCACACCCTCGGCGTCATACTTGGCACCGGGTTCGGTAATCACCTCAATGCGCTTAATCATACTGGCAGGGATTGCCTTGAGAATTTCCTTGGGGTTCTGCGAGATACCCGGGTCGGGATGCCCGTTGCGGTAAATCTTGAAGTTGCTGCTGCCTTTCACCATGATGTTGTCTTGGCCGTCGACCGACACCAGAGGCACCTTGCGCAGCATGTCGAGCACATTGCGCGTCTTGCTGTCGGCATCGGCCTGCATGTCATAGCTCAGGCGGTCAATCTCATTTTTCACCAGTGGCTTCTGAGCTGTCACGGTCACGCCAGCCAGCACATTGGCAGCCTCCTCAAGCACGATGTTGTCCAGGATGGCGGTGGGCTTGGCCTGCGACACGCTGAACTGGCGGCGAGCCTCTTTCTTGCCCACAGCAGTAACCTTGAGCACATAGCTTCCGCTCTTGCTCAGTGTCTGGCTAAAGGAGCCATCGTCTTCGGTAACATTCGTTACTACCACTTTTGTTGTGTCACTTTCACTGAAAATGCGCACTGTGGCAAAGGGCTCGCCCGCGCCCGTGGCATCGTTCACTTGACATTTCACGCTAAATTGTGCAGCCGCGCTCAAAGAGCAGACAGCGCACAATAGCGTCATCATAATAGCCTTTTTCATTATTCCCTTTAAAAATAGTTGTTTCATAAATCTTATGCGAAGTTAGAAATAATACGTCTATTGAACAGCACAGCTCACGCTCAAAATGGTTTTCTTTTATCTTTTTTGGCATAAAAGCGACAATAAAAATGCTTTTTAACCATTGCTACACCACTTGCCTGGTGAGCTGTTTCATCTATTAGACGCAATCACTCCCCATTTTGTTGCAAAAATTGTAGAAAAATTTCACTAACTTTGCGCCACATTATTATAAACATAGCAATGACCGATATTGAACAAGTGCGCAACCTGCGCATCAGCGACTATAACTACCCCCTGCCCGACGAGCGCATTGCCAAGCACCCGCTCGCCGAGCGTGAACAGTGCAAACTGCTCGTTTACAACCATAACCAGTTAAGTGAAGGGCACTTCTACGATGTGCCAAGTCTGCTGCCTCAGGGCAGTCTGCTGGTCTATAACAACACGCGCGTGATCAACGCCCGCCTGCGATTCCGCAAGGCCACCGGCTCCACCATCGAAATCTTTTGTCTCGAGCCAGTTGCTCCCCACGACTATCAGCTCATTTTCCAGACCACCGATACATGCACCTGGCTATGCCTGGTGGGCAACAGCAAGCGGTGGAAAGAGGGGGCACTTGAACAGAAGGTGGTGATTGAGGGCACCGAGGTGACTCTCAAAGCCACACGCGGAGCACAGCGCGGCAACTCGTGGGAAATCGTCTTTACCTGGGATGCACAGGATGTTACCTTCGCCACACTGCTCACCGCACTGGGCGAGATTCCCATTCCACCCTATCTGAACCGTGGCACCGAAGAGAGCGACCTCACCGACTATCAGACGGTTTATAGCCACATCGACGGCAGCGTGGCGGCACCCACTGCCGGACTGCACTTCACCGATGAACTGCTGGCCGAGTGCGACCAGCGCGGCATCACCCGCCGCGAACTCACCCTGCATGTGGGCGCAGGCACCTTCCAGCCTGTCAAGACCGAGAGCATTGGTGAGCACCCCATGCACTACGAGTTCATTGCTGTGGAACGCAGCCTGCTGACCGAATTGGTGCACGCGCTTGCCACCAAACAACCCATCGTGGCTGTGGGCACCACCAGTGTGCGCACCCTCGAGAGCCTCTACTATGTGGGACAGATGCTCGACACCAATCCCGAGGCCGACGACCTCACCGTCACCCAGTGGATGCCCTACACAACCCCTTGCCAGATCAGTGCCCGGCAGGCTTTGCAAAATATTGTGGATTACCTCGACCGCCATCACCTCAACACCCTCATGGGCAACACCCAACTCATGATTGCCCCAGGTTTCACTTATCGCATCATCGATGGCATGATCACCAATTTCCATCAGCCGCAATCCACGCTGCTACTGCTTGTAGCCGCCTTTGTGGGCAACGAAAACTGGCGACAGCTCTACGACTACGCCCTCGCCCACGACTTCCGCTTCCTGAGCTACGGCGACGCCTGTCTCTTCCTTAAATAGACCCCACACCCATCAGGTCAGGGCGAGGATAAGGATCTGGGCGAGAATCACGCGCAGGAACATGGTGAGAGGATATACCGTGGAATAGGCCACCGAGGGGGCATCGTTGTTAGCCGTCTTGTTGGCATAAGCCAGTGCAGGCGGGTCGGTGTTTGAGCCCGCAATAAGACCCATGAGTGTGCAATAGTTGATTTTGTGCCGCCCACGACCAATGAGACCAATCACAATAAGGGGAATGAAAGTGATGAGGAAACCATAGAGCACCCATTTGACACCTGTGGCGTTGAACACCGTCGCGGCAAAGTTACCGCCGGCAGCCAATCCCACCGAAGCCAAGAACAGGCAAATGCCCAATTCACGCAACATGAGGTTGGCACTACTGCTGCTATAGGTAATGAGTTTGAGCTTGTAGCCATAACGGCCCAGCAAAATGGCCACAATGAGTGGTCCGCCAGCCAGACCTAACTTCATGGGCACGCTCATGCCCGGCAACAGCAAGGGTATGCTACCCAAAACGATACCGAGCACAATGCCGATGAACATGGTGAAGATATTGGGATGGTCGAGCATCTTCGTGGAGTTACCCATTGCATCGGCCAGGCGGTTGATATCGTTGATGTTGCCCACCACGGTGAGGCGGTCGCCCACCTGCAAGGCAAGGTTAGGGCTGGCAATCAGGTCTAAGCCGGCGCGGTGCACGCGTGTGACATTGAGTTTGTAGCCCATGCGCAGACGCAGCGAGCCCAGTTTGCGGCCTGTGAATTCGCTCTTGGTGATGACAATGCGGCGCGCTGTCACGGGGTCGGGTTCACTTTGCCAGTCCATTTCCTCGTGCGGACCGAGCACAGCGTCAAACATTTCCTCGTCTTGCTGACTCATGACCACCAGCAGCAGGTCGCCCTCCTCTATCACGGTAGTGCTCACCGGGATGTGCACAGGGCCATCGCTCTTGCGGATGCGTGATATCACAAAGTTGTGGTCGATAATCTGATGCAGGTGATGAATGGTGCTGCCTATGATGAGTTTGTTGGTCACCTTGTAGGTTACCAGGTGCGGCTGCAACTGCGAGTTGGTCTTTTCGTCCTCAATCTCCTTGGCCTCTTTATCAACGCCAATCTTGAAAATCGACTTCACCACAATCATCGACAGAATGATGCCCACCACACCCAGCGGATAGGCGGCTGCATAACCCATCGACATGGCCTCGTTCATCATCGTAGCCCCATCGGCCTGCGTCTCGATGAGTGCTTGCTGAGCGGCACCGAGACCAGGCGTGTTGGTCACGGCACCCGACATGATGCCCACCAGTTCATGCGCTTTGAGGTTGGGGTCGATGAAGAAGATAATCAGAGCTATCACAATGTTGAGCCCTATGATGGCCATGGCGAGCGCATTGAGTGTGAGACCGCCTTGCTTGAACGACGAGAAGAACGACGGACCCACCTGCAAACCTATGGAGAAAATGAATAGGATAAGGCCGAATTCCTGAATGAACTTGAGCGTGCTCTCGTCGATCACAAAGCCAAAATGCCCTGCGAGCAACCCCACAAAGAGCACAAACGTGGCTCCCAACGAGATGCCGAAAAACTTGACTTTACCCAAGAGAACGCCAAAGGCTATCACCAGCGAATAAATGAAAATGGAGTGTGCCACTCCTGTGCCTGTGAACAATTCAAGTATCCAATCCATAATGTTTTCTTGCCTGTTATCTTGTTTGGTTGGTTTTTTGATTAATTATGTGAGTTTGATGCCATGCTCCACCACATCCAGGATGTCGAGCGGGCGGTTCACGATGCAGTTGGCATGATACTCGTTCAGTTCCTTCTCGGGACGGAAACCCCACGTCACTCCCACCGAGTCGACGCAGGCACGCCGCGCCGTCTCCATGTCCACGCCCGAGTCGCCCACATAGAGCGTATCGGCCTTGGCCACCTGGGCCTTCGCCAGAATGGCAAACACCACCGATGGGTCGGGTTTGATGTTCACGCCCTCGTGCTGCCCCTCAACGGCCACAAAGTTGATATCGGGGAAATAGTGACTGATTATTTTGTCGACCGCTTGCTGATACTTGTTGCTCGCCACCGCCATGCGCACGCCCATGTCGTGCAGGTCAGAGAGCAACTCGGGCATGCCATCATAGGGCCGTGTGTATTGCGTGCAGTGTTCGTTGTAGTATTCCGTGAAATCCTTGAGCAGGCGGTTCACGGTCTCATCGTCACGATGGTCCTCGGGCAGCACACGCGTGATGAGGCGCCGCACGCCATTGCCCACAAAGAAGGGGTACGATGCCATGCTGTGCGTGGCAAACTCGTTCTTCTCAAGCGCATAGTTGGCCGACTGGGCGAGGTCCTCAATCGTGTTGAGCAATGTGCCGTCAAGGTCAAATATCACTAACTTTTTCATCTCTCTTTCTTGCTTGTGTTGATGTTTGTTTTTTAGAACGGATAACCCACCGAGAAGTGGAACTCGGCATCGCGCTTGAAGCGGGGATTGACCAGTGGCCAGTGCTCCTGACCCGAGGCCGGGTTGTGAGCCTTCATGCCCATGTCAAGTCGCAACAAGAAGTATGTGAAGTCCATGCGCAGACCCAGACCATAGGCCATGGCTATCTGCTCAAAGAACTTGTCGAACTTGAACACGCCGCCCGGCTGGTCGGGATAGTCACGGATGGTCCAGATGTTGCCCACATCGATGAATGCACCCAGTTCCAGTACCCAGAAGAGCTTGGCGCGATACTCCACGCTGGCGTCGAACCTGATGTCACCGCACTGGTAAATGAAGTTGTTCTGCGTGTTACTGCCATTGAAACTGCCAGGGCCCAGCGAGCGCACACTCCAGCCGCGCACACTGTTGGCGCCGCCTGAATAGAAACGCTTCTCAAATGGTATCACCGACGAGTTGCCATAAGGCACAGCCACGCCCAGACCGGCATGAACCGCCAGCGAACTGCGGGAGTTGAAGTAGTGGGTGAAGGCATAGTCACCTTCCAGTTTCAGATATTGCGAATAGCGGATGCCAAACACTTTGTAGGCATCGTCGGCATCACGCTTCTGGTTCACCATCTTGGAGATGCCATAGAGCAGGTTGCCTGCCGTCTCGGCCGAGGCACGCACCGTGTAGAGATTCTCCTGCTGATAGGCGTGCAACGGATTCATCTCGCGTTTGTTGGTGTGATAGAAGTTATAGCCCATGCGCATAATGAAGTGGTCCTCATAGCTGTAGCGCAACAGCGGGTTGGTGATGCTGTCGAGGAAGTTCGACTTGCTGTGGGGCAGGTACACATAGTTCAGGTCTATCAGGTTGAAGGTGTGGCGGGTCATGGTCTGCTGCTCGCGCCACACATATTTCCAGCCCGCACCCGCTATGATGCGTGTGTACTCGGGTCGTGCCTGATAGTTGAAATTGGTGTGGAACTCGGTTGAAGCCTGGATGCGCTGCTTGAAGCTCTTCTTCAGGAAGGGAGCCTTGAACTTGGGGAAGGTGATACCTACCTCGGTGGCATACTCCGAGTAGTTG
Organism: Muribaculaceae bacterium; assembly: GCA_017619355.1. Lineage (GTDB taxonomy): Bacteria > Bacteroidota > Bacteroidia > Bacteroidales > Muribaculaceae > Sodaliphilus. The sequence continues at coordinate 42,743 of JAFZSO010000059.1, read as the reverse complement.
TCGTTGATCAGGCCGTTCAAGTTGCCCGAGATGCTCTCGTAGCTCACCTTGAACTTGGCGTTGAGCACTTCAGAGCCACGCAGCAGGTTGTGGTGGTAGTAGTCCACTCCCACACCAAAGCCCAGGTCGCCCTCGCTATTGGTGCCCTCAAGCGAGAAGGCCACCGACTGCTGTTTCTCACGCGTGAGCAGGATGTAGGTGTCAATCCATATCTTGTCGTCCATCTCGCCCACCAGCTGCGAATTGATGTCGATAAACTTCACGATGCCCAGTCGGCCAAGTGCCTGATAGGTCTTGTCAACATCGCTCGCGTCATAGAGCTGGCCAGGTTCTATGTAGCAGCACTCGTCGAGCACGCTGTGGCGCAGGAAGTCATCTTCACCGTGAATCACCCTGATGTTCTCATACATCGTGGTGTCGCCACGATATTCGTTGTTCTGCATGGTCACCGGGTCGTAGTTGGTCACGAAAGTCACATTGCGCACATAGAAGGGGCGGTGGGTCGTGTATCCCTCCAGTCGTTTCAGCGGGCGCGGTGGAGCCAGATTGAGCGTCAGGTCCACAGCGCGCGACCCAGCAGCCGTGTCGGCAGTAAAGGTGATATACTCTTTATTGAAAGCATAGTAGCCGTTGTTGCGTAGCTGCTCAGTGATAATCACGCGTTCGGCATCGAGCTTGTTGTGGTCAAAGGTAGAGTTCTGCCTGATGGGAAACAGGGTGGTGTCGGCAAGTATGAGCGTGCGCAGCGTGTCGTCGGGTATGTTGTAGTCAATGGTGCGCACATAATAGGGCTGATTCAGCTTAATTTCATACTTTACACGCACCTTCTTTTTCTTGGCGTTCTCAGTGACGAGGCTCTTCACCTCATTGTTCATGTAGCCCTTGTTGGAGAGTGCGCGAGTCAGCTGGTTCACGCTCGCTTCGGTCAGCGTCGAGTCATAGATCACAGGAGGAGTTCCCAGGCGCCGCACCCACCGGTTGAACCATTTGGTCGAGTCCTTGCCCGAGATATTGTAGAGGGCCAGCTGCAGTTTCAGGCCGCCCAGCACCTTGTGGTTCTCGGTCTGACGCAAGTAATTGACCAGTTCGGCGCTGCTGATGTCCTCGGTCTCGTTCTCCTTGTCCATGATTTGAATGGTCACATCATCGAGCATATACTGCCCGTCGGGCACATGCTTGGTCGACGAACACGATAAGACCACCTCAATCATCACGATTGACGCTAATACCATGAACCATCTTATGCCCGAAGTAACGAGTTTCATTGACCTGTTGTGACTAATTTCATTGCAAAGTTACGCTCTTTATGCCGATTCACAAAACGATTCTATAAGAAACTTTTTTGCCTTTTATTTGGTCAAACTGAAAAATTATATTTAAATTCGCGATTTCTAAACAATAAAACAATTAATTACACGATAATGGATACAGCTTACATCTTTTTCGCCGATGGTTTCGAGGAAATCGAGGCGCTCAGCATTGTCGACGTCCTGCGACGTGCCGGAATGAATGCAGTCACTGTCTCAATTCACGACGACTCGCTCGTCACAGGTGCTCACGGCGTTCCTGTCGAGACCGATGCCCTCTTCGACGAACTCGACTTCACCGATGCGCAATGGCTCATCTTGCCCGGCGGCATGCCTGGAGCCACCAACCTGCGCAACTGTGAACCGCTGTGCAACCTGCTCATCAATCATTACCGCAAGGGAGGATATGTGGCAGCCATCTGCGCTTCGCCCACCATCGTATTCGGGCCGCTGGGCATGCTCCAGCATCACGAGGCCGTGTGCTACCCCGGCATGGAAGCCACGCTCAACTGCCAGACACAACGCGACGACATGGTGGTGGTGAGCGACAACGTGGTCACCGGTAAAGGCCCTGCCGCCGCCAGCGAATTTGCACTCACCATTGTGGCTCTCACTATGGGCGACCAGGTGGCGCAAGAAGTGGCACAAGGCATGCTCCTGCTGCCGTAAACAACCCTTTTCCACTCAAATTAAAACATATCATTTCCATTAGTTTTTACACTATGAACCTGAAATCTTTGCTTCTTTCAGCCCTCGGCCTGACAATGACCGCATTTGCCATTCAAGCCGCACCCTTTGAGGTGGGTGGCATCTACTACGAGGTGATTGCCGGCAACGATGTGGCGGTAGTGCCCCACCCCGACGGCACCTACCTGTCGGTCAGCAATGCCAACATTCCCCCCACAGTAGAATTTGAGGGCAATCAATACAACGTCAAGGAGATTGCCGATGAGGCATTCAGAAACGCACAGTTACAACAAGTTTCCATACCGGCCTCGCTCACACGCATTGGCAGAAAGGCATTCATGAACTCGTCGCTCTCCATGGCTTCACTTCAAGCCTCGGGCGAGCAGCCGCTGGTCATCGCCGACTCGGCCTTCATCAATTGTCAATACCTCTACTCCGTCATGCTTCCTGCCCGACTGAAGAACATTGGAGCCGAAGCGTTCAAAAGATGCCAACTCGAAGAAGTGGTTATCCCCGGCAATGTAGAGAGCATTGGCAACTCAGCCTTTGCCCAGAACTATGATTTGACTTCGGTCGAGTTCCAAACAGGTCGCACATCATCTCTGGCACTGGGTACCGAGATTTTTGCCAACTGCGTGGCACTTTCCAGTTTTCAGCTGCCCGGAAGCATCTCGCAGCTCACAACCCGCATGTTCTACAACACAGGTTTCACACAATTCACCATTCCAGCCACTATCGACACCATCGCAAGCCAGTGCTTTGCCGCCTGCCGTAGCCTTGAAATGGTGGACAGTGAAGCGGGAGGAGCCAATCCTTTCATCTTGCAGGACAGCGCTTTTGCCCAGTGCCCCGTTCTTGTCTCCTGCGACATCCCCGACCGCACCAAGATTATTGGCAACTACGCTTTCTACGCCAATCCCATGTTCTCTAAGTTTACGGTCAAGCAACATGTCGACACAATTGGCGAATACGCCTTTGCCCAATGTCCTAATATTCTCTCCATCGCAATCCAGACCGATAAACCTCCGGTGGCTTATCCCTCAACATTCACAGGATTCAATAGCAAAGGCAGCTTTTATGTGCAGGAAAAATCATTCTCCTTCTACGAGGGACTGGAAGCTTGGGCAAACTACTATCCTGCCAAATTTAACCTGCACATTTGCCATAACGATGGGGCTTACCAGTATAACACCCTGTGCGTCACCAGCGAGATGAACCCGTCGTTTGTCAACAAATCTGATTTCAAGGCCTATAAGATCAAAGAAGTGGATCTTGACCGACAGCGTGTCGTTGCCGAACAGGTGCAGTATCTCTATGGTAACATGCAGCCACAAGGCGACTGCATTGTGTACCGCATCACCACACCCGACCTCTCGATGAACTTCAGCCGCATTGCACCCAACCGCCCATTTGAGCCTGACCAATACCTGCAAGGTGTGGCACAATGGTCGCACAAGTTCACTCAACCCGAGGACCAGAACATCACCTATTACTATTTGAGCCGCTCCACCGGCAAATGGAGAAAGATTCCCGAAACGGGCACCTATCTGCACAAGAGCCAGGCCTACCTGTGCGCGCCCATTCCACAGAGCGAAGCTCCCGACGAACTCTCCATGAAACTGGTGGATGTGCCCGTTGTAGGCGATATCAATAGCGATGGCGTTGTGAATGTCACAGACCTCAACACCCTTGTCAATATGATTCTGGGCGTTGTTCCTTTAAATCAAGACATTGCCGACCTGGATGGCGACGGTGTGGTGAACACAAGTGATATCACATTGATGATTGCCATTCTGCTCGGCCGCAAGATTCAAGTGGGCGACGTCAACTTAAATGGCGAAATCAATGTTTCCGATGTCACAACCTTGGTGAATATGATTCTCGGTGTTCAACCCATTAAGCCCAAGTATGCCGACATAGACGGCAACGGCAAGGTGAATGTGAGCGATGTCACCGCTCTCATCAAAATCATTCTCGGGAATTAATAAACGTCGGTAATTAGCGGGCAACCTGCGATGCAAAAGCCTTGTTGCTCCACACCTCATAAGACCCGTTGGGCGTAGTGGCTATAGTCATTACGCCCATCTTCTTCTCATTTTCCATCAAGGCTTGGGTTTTCTCGGTACCCATGGCCATGCATGCCGTAGCCCAGGCATCGGCCGTCATGCAGTCGGAAGCTATAACCGTGACGCTCAGTAGCGTGCTTTCCTCGCTCTTGCCCGTCTTGGGATTCACAATGTGCGAGATGCGCTTACCGTCAACCTCTTTATATTTCCTGTAGTTGCCGCTTGTGGCAACACCGCCGTTCTCTAACGACAAGGTCATGACCGACTCATGATGCACACCATTGGGGTCAGACTGGGGCATGTCGACCGACACATTCCACTTGTCGCCGCGAGGGCTCACCCCCTTCACGGCCACTTCGCCCCCTATCTCCACCATATAGTTCTCCACACCGTTGCGTTCCAACATGCGACCTATCTCATCGCAGGCATAACCTTTGGCAATGGAACTGAAATCGAACTGGGTGCGGGAATCCTGCTTCACGATGCGGTCTTGCTCCAAACGCGTCTTCTCCAATCCCACAAATTGCAGGATGCTGTCGAGTTGCGCCTGTGTGGGAAGTTGACCGTTCTTATAGCCAAAACCCCAAGCATTCACCAGTGGCATCACCGTGGGGTCGAAGGCTCCGCCTGAGGCCTTGTGCACCTTGAGCGAAGCCTCATAGAGCTGCTTCAGGCAAGCATCCATCGCATCGCTACGCCCTGCGTTGATGGCACTGATCACCGACTTCTCGTTATAGACCGACGCACTCATATCCACAGCATTGAGCACTGCCTGCACTGAGTCGTTCAAGTCAATTTTTCCTTGATAAGTGATGTGATAGTCGGTTGTCCACACCACGCCACTAAGCTTAAAGGTGTGTCGTGCACCGGGTTTGAACAAGAAGAAACACACTACTGCCACCAGGGTGACAGCCAAGATGGCCAAGTAACGCCGTGTAATCAGTTTTTGTGATGATGCCATTGTTATATTTTGTTTTTTGATGGGCGAAGTTAGTTATTTTTTTGCCGTTTATCAAAAAATTTCTCTTCAACCGTCATGAAAATTTTATCATTCTCTTTTTTTTTCATAGCTTTGCAACAACAATCAATAAAGAAAACTATGAATACTCTTAAGAAATACTTGACAATAACCCTGCTCTTGCTCATGCTGCCCTGTGCCGCTCAAGCCAAGTTCAGGTTTGGTGCCAAAGCCGGTTTCGGCGTCAACGACATCAAGTTCAACCGCACCATCATGGATGCCGACAATTATCTGGGCTACTCCATAGGTGCAACAGCTGAATTGGAAATACCAGTCATCGGCATTGCTTTCGATGCCTCGGCTCTTTACTCCCACCGCTCCAACAAAATTGAAGTTCAAGACGAAGAGAATCGCACCTATAAGCGCAACTACTTTGAGATTCCCGTTCATGCCAAGTACAAAATCAACCTGATGGGGCTTAACAGGTTCATGGTGCCCTTCATTTATGCCGGACCTGATTTCGCCTTCTTGACGAGCGAAAACGACCCTTCTGATTCCTTCAAAAACCGCAAGACATCAATATCGCTTGATGTGGGTGGGGGCGTGGAGCTCATTGATCACCTGCAGATCAGCGTTAATTATTCGTTTGGCATGTCGAAGGCTTTTGAATATGTCGGGCTCAACTCCGAGGTCAAGAATGTGACGGGCAAAGACCGCTGCTGGACCATCAGCGCCGCCTACTTCTTCTAAAAACCACACGCTGCTCCCCGTTCGTACTAATTTTTTATATACTAGATTGTATACCAATTAATAAAACAACAGAACTATCAGGTGTTACCTCAAAGGAACGCTCAAAAGAGTTGGTTACTTCGACATTGTATGCGCCTGACAGTTCTATATCGGGTGCAAATTTATAGAAAGATTTTGATAAACCCTACAACCCAAGCAAAAAATTGCTTGATGAAAGCAAAAAAAATGAAAAACTTTAGTCGTTCATTTTGTTCTGCGTTCGGTTTACACTATGTTGAGGGTTTCACCCTCGAAATTAGGCTTCGGCTCGGAAAATTGCAAACAAGTTTGCATTTTCGCTCGCCTTGCACTAATTTTGCACAAAATTCAAGATTTACGATGAAAAAGATACTTTTTGCTCTCACTCTTGCCCTGGCAATGATGATGTGCCCCCAAGCACAGGCCGAAACCCGTTGGGGTGTCACCGCCGGACTGAACTACAACACCATTCACTTTAAGCAGACCGACCTCTTCTCTTCTAAGGCCCAACTGGGTGCCGAAGCTGGCGTAACCGGCGTTCTGCAATCGCCTGGTGGCAGTTTTGGCGTTGAAGCCTCGCTGCTTTACTCCATGCGCAATGGCACTCTCGACATGGGCGAGAAAAAGGTGTGGGCAACACAGGGACTTGGCAAGGAAACGTGCATGCTGCACTACATCGACATCCCCATCAACCTCAAGTACCGGTTTAACCGACTCAATGGTTTCGAGAATACCATCACTCCGCTCATCTTTGCAGGACCCGTCGTTTCGTTCCTCGCCGGACACAACAAGATGGCCGACCAGCTCAGCTATGTCAAGGTGAGTACCAATTTGCAGTTCGGCATCGGCGGCGAACTCTTCAACAAGGTGGAAATCAAGGCTGGATACCGATTCGGACTCGGCGAGGCTCTGCGCACTCGTCTGCTCGATGAGAACACAGCCAAGAATCGCACCTTCTTCCTTACTGCGATCTATTACTTCAAATAAAAATTCACTCCATATTTTCCTATGAAAAAGTTCATTATCGCTTTGGGTATAATGATGCTTGCAGGCGTCGTGCCCTGTGCTGGCCAGTACAGCAAGAATTTTTCGCGTCATTATGGCCGCACTTCTCAACGCAGTTATGCCGACCTCGTCGAAATCTTTGTGACAAATCCAGGCACTCTTGAAGAGCGCATGCCCAAGAATATGGAAGACCGTGTGCGCGTGCTGCGCATCGAAGGCCCCCTGAACGAAGCCGACCTCAAGTATATCACCAGTCTGGCCAAACGCAGCAGTGTGGTCGACGACCAGGGCAAGAAGGTGGACAACTATCTGGACCTGGACCTCGAACTGGCCAGCGTGATGGAGAAGAATGGTACACGCATCAACCACGATGTGCTGCCTCGCCGTGCTTTCGAGTATGCCAGCCATCTGCGTTCAGTGGTGCTGCCTGAGCGACTCAAGTCTATTGGCCAGTCAGCCTTTGCTTCATGCTACGACCTGGAAGAAGTGGTGATGCCGCCCCGCGTCTATGAGTTTGGCGACCGTGCTTTTGAAGGATGCGACGACTTGCGCTACTTTGCCATGCCCACTGCGCTCGAATCCATAGGACAAGAGTGTTTCAAGGGTTGTAAAGAACTGCGTCAGCTGCCTTTACCCTCCACCGTGACCCACATAGGGAAAAATGCGTTTGACAACTGCGGATTGATTGAACTCTATATTCCCGCTTATTGCGAAATCGAGAACGACAATCTGGGATTCATGGAGAAATTGCAGTCGATAGAAGTGGAGCGAGGCAATTCGCACTACAGTTCAGCAGGTTATGCCCTCTATGACAAGAATGGCAGCACCTTGCTCATCTACCCTGCCGGCCGCAACGAGGAATGTCGCCTGTCAAGCGGCATCAGGGCCATTGCACCCTATGCCTTCTACAAAGCCAAGATAACTGCCATCGATGTTCCCGAATCGGTCGAAGCTATAGGCCAATCGGCATTTGAAGGGTGTGACAAACTCACGCGCGTCATACTGCCCGACGCAGTGACCGAACTGCCCGAAAAACTCTTCAGCGACTGCACATCGCTTCGCGACATCGAGATAGGTGCCATCAGCAAGATGGGCGAAAAGGCCTTCAACAACTGTCAGTCGCTGCAGTCGTTCACCCTTGTGGGCACACTCACTTCCCTGCCCAAGAGCGCCTTTGAGTATTGCAAGAACCTGCAGCGCGTGAATCTGCCCAAGCAAGTGACCTCAATAGGCGAAAAAGCCTTCCACGAGTGCAATGCTTTGCGCGATATTGAGTTTAGCGACCGGCTGACGCAGATAGGCAAACAAGCCTTCGACCGCTGCTATGCACTGGAGTCGATAACACTACCCGATGGCGTGACCGTCATCGACGAGAAGGTATTCTTCGAGTGCAAGGCACTGCGCACCGTGCAGTTAGGCAACCGCGTGCAGAGCATAGGCAAGGAGGCTTTCAGGCGTTGCAAGGATTTGGCCACCATCGTGATGCCAGCATCGCTCAAGCAAGTTGAAAAAGAGGCATTCAGGGAATGTTCGGCCTTGAAAGATGTGGTGCTGAACGAAGGGCTGGAGAGCCTGGGCGACAACGCTCTGAGAGAGACCGACATTCATCAGCTCGATTTACCCACCTCAACGAGAAAGCTGGGTAAAAAAGTGGCCGAGAAGTGCAAGAACCTGCAGCGCATCATTTGCCGCGCCACTACCCCACCCGAACTGGATGGCGTGAGCAGCGACAAGATAGAACTGACGGTGCCTGCAGCAGCTATCAGTGCCTATCAGAACGCCAAGAACTGGAAAAAGTTCAAAAAAATTACCACATTTTAATCTACTACGGCAAGTACCAGTTGATGACGCTGGCAATGGCCTTGCGGCACACTGGACAGAAGACGGGCACTTTCAGGGTGCGCATCATGCAGTTGGGACAAGGGCGGTACACGCCCTTGAGGCAGCAACCCGCTCCCTCATAGAGTCCCAGCATGGATGTGTCGAGGTTGTCACTGTCGGTCGTGGTGATGGGCAGTGCAAACGAGTCAGGCAACATATCCTTCCATTTTGAGTCGAAGTCGGTGAGCGTGGTGATATTGGGCGCCCATGGCTCAATGTCGCGCGGGAAATCGTTGGTTTCCTCGCCCTCGTAAGCATATTCGTCGGCGAGTCCGGCAAACGAATGCCCGAACTCGTGCACCAGCACTTCGATGAACTTTTTGTGCTTGGTCATGAGCAGATTCATCGAGTTGTAGATACCTCCACCGCCGTATTTGTCAGTGTTCACCATCACGATAATGTGCTCGTAGGGCGTTCCAGCGAGCAGGTCGTGCATGCGTTTCATGCGCAGTGTGGTCAGGTAGCGGGCCATCCCGAAGGTGTCAAAACTAGAGCCCAGGGTGGTCTCGTGCCAAATTCCCTCGGAGGGAATTGACGGACCGCTGTCGTGCGACGGGGTGCACACGGCAATCACCCGAAAGCGGTCGCGCAACGACTTGAAGGGTTCGAAACTGAACAGACCTTCCACGCCTTTGCGGCAATCGTCAAGGTAGTCGTCCATCTGTTCCTGGGTGTAACCCTCGGCAACGAAAGCAATATTGATGGCATGAACAGGGTCAGCGGGTTCGTTGAGCACCACATAAGAGGGTGCATTTTCGCCAATGCACCGCAGGGTGTAGTCATTCGGGTTCACACCATGCTCAATTGTGGCACAAGGCTCGTGGTGCGGGTTGAACAGCGTGACGCGCACCACCACCGAGTCGCGCGGCATGGGTAACAGCTGCACGCACTCAAACGACTTGGGCTCCCGTTGGGCATCGGGCAGGTCGAGCCATTCCTGAAACAGTGTGCTGAATGCCTGCCGGTAGATGATCTCGCCTGTCGAGGCCAGTTGCATAGTCACCTCTGCCGCACCGCGCACGGGCACTTCGGCCATGTGAGCCCGCTTGCCATACCAACCAGGCATGCGACTCATCCCGTCGAGGGCAATGCCCTGACTCGTTGTGTTGCCAGTGAGGGTATAGTCTATTCGCAAGGTTGAATCACAGAAATATTTGCCAAAGTCCTGTGCCTGAGCAGCACAAGCCAGTGCGACCGCAACAAGCAGCCACACACATCGGCTCAAGTATTGTTTCATGGTGTTTCTCAAATGATTATCAATTTATGGGAATATTGATGCTCTGTTTCATGCCGCTTTTGCGGTCTTTGACGGTGAGGGTGGCGTTGCCTGCTTCCTTGCCCGCCTGAACTACCACCACGAGCTGACCGTGGAAGAGTTTCATGGTGGGATTGGTGAACACCTCGAGCGAGGTGGCATCGCCATTGCACACGGCACGGAAACTGCCGTTGCCCTCCACTGTGAACTCGAGTTGGTTGCTCGCATCGGGACACAGGGTACCGTTCTTGTCCACGAGACTCACGGTGACGAAGGCGAGGTCGTTACCATCGGGACGAAGGCTGTTGCGGTCGCTCTCGAGTAGCAGTTTTGTGGGTTTGCCGGCGGTGCGCACCACTTTTTCGCCCGCCTGATTGCCGTTCTCGTCATAGACCACCACTTTGAGTTCGCCTGGCTCGTATTTCACATTGCGCCAGCGCAGACGGTAGCGGTCGAGCCTTGTGTTCGGGTCTTTGGTGATACGACCCTGGCTCTTGCCGTTCACAAAGAGTTCGGCGCTGGGATAGTCGGTGTAGCAATAAACCGGCGTCACCTTGCCTTTGCGGTCAGGCCAAGTCCAGTGCGGCAGCAGGTGAATGGTGTGATTCTGCTTGTTCCAATGGCTGCGGTACAGGTAGTAGCGATCCTTGGGCAGACCTGCGAGGTCCACAATGCCAAAGTAGCTGGAGCGGCTGGGCCAGTAGGCGTCGTAGGGAGTGGGTTCGCCCAGATAGTCAAAGCCGGTCCACACAAATTCACCGATGGTCCACGGCATGTCGTCCTGCAACCGCCAGTCATCGTCGGGCAGATTGCTCCACCAGCAGTATTCAAGGTCGTAGCTGGAACATTGTCCATCAGGGTATGCTTTGCCCACGGCCACAGTGTCGGGGAAGCAGTAGTGACCACGAGAGCTGAGTGTCGATGCCGTTTCGCTGCCCATCAGGAAACCCTGTTTGAGCAGCGGGAAAGTAGCCTCGTAGCGGTGTGTGCGGTAGTTGTAGCCGGGCACATCGGCAGCATCGGCAAAGCCGCAGGCTATGTCGCCGTCGGGCTGGTCCATGCCGCAGGTCACGGGGCGGCTCGGATCGAGCAGGTGACACAAGCCCACCAACTGGCGGAAGCGTTCGGCACCCTCCTCCTTCCACTGCTCGGGAATCTCGTTGCCCACGCTCCACATCACAATGCTGGGATGGTTGCGGTGGTTGAGGATGAGGTTAGTGATATCCTTCTGCCACCAGTCATTCCAGTGGCGATTATAGCCGTTGCGCACTTTAGGCAGTTTCCAACCATCGAAACTCTCCGCCATCACCATCATGCCCATGCTGTCGCACACCTCCATCTGCCAAGTCGAGGGCATATTGTGCGAGGTGCGGATGGCGTCGGCACCCATGTCTTTCAGAATACGGATCTGGCGTATGAGTGCCGCCTTGTTCACGGCTGCGCCCAACGGGCCCAGGTCATGGTGCAGACACACCCCCTTGAACTTGCGCGATACACCATTGAGCTGGAAACCATGCTCGCGAGTGAAGGAAATGGTGCGGATGCCAAACTTCAATTCCTGCTCATCGCAGCGTGGCAAAATGTACTCAAGCAGATTGCCATCCTGGTCAACCAGTTTCAGCCGCTTGTTGTCAAAATCCTGAAGCAACCCTACATGAAGATTGTAGAGCGTGGGGGTCTCGGGCGACCACAGTTGGGCATCAGGCACCTTGATTTTCACCTCGGCATTGCCGTCAGTTGTGTGGGCGCTTTCTTTTGCCACCTCATTGCCAGCAGCATCGGTGATTGTAAACACAAAAGTAGCCTCATCTGCAATGTTGGAACGGGCACTCACCAGCAATTCGGCGGTGCCGTCTTTCACGCGCAGCGTGCGCACGAATGTCTGCCAGGGTTCGAGGTGAATCTTATGGTTATAGGAGACGAGTTTCACGGGCCGGAACAGTCCTGCGCCAGGATACCAGCGGCTGCTCTCTTCAAGATTCTCGAGTTTCACCACCACTTTGATAGGCCTTTCATAGATATTGATGTACTTGGTAAGCGGCACCCTAAAGGCGTTGTAACCGTATGCCCACTTGGCGGTCTCTTTTCCATTAATATAGACGGTTGGCTCTGACATGGCACCGTCGAACACCAGTTCCAAATCTTGGCCCAAATAACGCAACTCCGTGCGATAGTAGCCCTTGCCAATCCAGGGCAAAGCACCGCTGCGGCCGGTGTGTTCAGTGGCGGTCATTTCACCATTCTCCTTGATGGCAACCACCTGCATATCCCACTTCTTGTCGAAGGGGCCGCTGATGGCCCAGTCATGGGGCACTTTCACATCTACCCAGTTGATGCTGTCGCGGCTGAACTGCCAGTCGGTGAGGTTGGTTTCCCACCCCGCATTCATGGCGCATGTGATACAAAGTGCGGCGAATGTTATTAATATCTTTTTCATTTTAACGGTATTTAAAGAGGATGATATCGGTTATAATTTCACTTTGGTTTGGGTGCCGTGCGGACTCTCGTTATTGCAATGGTCGAGCGCAGTCACCACAAAGACATACTGCTTGCCCTTGGCGGCATACTGCGGGAGCGGCAACTGCGTGTCGTCGGTGATGGCAACAATGGCCTTGCTGTTGTTGAGGTTAATGGGTTCACCTTTTATAAAGCGGTACACCACAAAGCGACATGCCTGCTGCATGGGGTCGGTGGTCTTGGGTGCTTCCCAAATGAGAGTTTTCACCTTGTTGATTTTCTTCACTTTCAGATTCTTGACCTCGGCAGGCGCAATGTCGTCGAGCCAAGGATAAGTGGGTGGCAGTGCCAGAGTCGATTGGCGGCCAGTCATGAGCGAGTCGGTCACGCCCTTGTAATTGCCCGTGAGGCTGTAGCAAGGCCACCAGGTCACGCCCTGCACATTGTCAAGCCCACGCATGATGCGCAGCTTGTGGTCGAGCTGCGTGGGGCAGGTGGGGTCGTCGGTGTCGGCATAGTCCATGGTGTTGCGGATGGCAAGGCCATAGTACATGTGCCGGCCGTAAGTGTGGTCGTTCCACCAGTCCATGAGAATCGCGTCACTGGCCTTGGGATGCTCGAGCTGCCAGTAGAGCTGGGGCACCATGTAGTCGACCCATCCCTCGGCGGTCCACTTGATGCAGTCGGCATAGAGCGCATCGTAGCACTGCAGACCGTTGGTGTCGCTGCCGTCGGGGTCACTTGCCTTGTTGCGCCAGATGCCGAAGGGGCTGATGCCCAGTCGCACCCAGGGCTTGATGGCCTTGATGGTGCGGTGCATGCCCTCGATGAGCGAATCTACATTGGCACGGCGCCAGTCGGCACGGTCCCACCCTATGCCATACTCGTCGTAGCTGGCGGTATCGGGAAAATCCTTGCCCTCGATGGGGTAAGGATAGAAGTAGTCGTCCATGTGAATGGCATCTACATCGTAGCGCGTCACGATGTCGGCCACCACGCGGCAAATGTGCTCGCGGTTTTCGGGATAGGCGGGGTCGAAGTAGTTTTGTTCGCCATACTTCAGAAACAGTTCAGGATGCTGCTTGATGGGCGCATCGGGTGCCAGCTGGTGGTCGTAGCCCACTCGGTAGGGATTGATCCACGCATGCAGCTCCATGCCGCGCTTGTGGCTTTCCTCTATCATCATCTGCATGGGGTCCCACACGGGCGTGGGAGGCACGCCGCCTGTGCCGCTCAGCCAGAAGCTCCACGGCTCCAGCTCGCTTTGGTAGAAGGCATCGGCCTGTGGGCGGCAATGGAAGATAATGGCATTGCAACCAGCCATCTGCAAGCTGTCGAGCATATTGAGCAGATAAGCCTTGTTCTCTTCAGTAGTGTGATTGGCGTAGTAACGGTCGCCCACCGTGGGAATCCACACCCCACGGAACTCACGCTTGGGGTTGTTCTGCGCCACAGTGCTCAGCGCTATCAGCAGTGCGCCAGCCATGGCAAGGGTCCTGATTGATTTCATAATAATATTAGGTGTAAATTGGGTTTTATAGTACAAAGTTAATGTTTTGAAAGTTTTTTAGCAAATTGTGTGTAACAATTCACGAAGAATCACTATTTTTGCTAAACCCAAACACGAAGAGCGATGAAAGAACAGCCTATATTTAACGATGGTGAGCGTGCGGCACTGGTGAGCCTGCTGCTCGAGATGGTGAATGTGGACCACAGTGTGGCTTACGAAGAACTCATTGTGACCAACCACATTAATTCACGCTACAACATTAGCACCGACGACTTCAACACTGGCCGCAACCTCGACCCCATCTACGCGCTCTATGTGGTCAAGAACATGAACGATGACCAAAAACGCACCGTGGCCCAACTGCTGGTTGAAGTCATCGACGCCGACCAGATTGTGACCGACGAGGAAATCAACCTGCTCAACTTCATCTGCGACGCCACCGGCCTCGACCTCCTCTTCCCTTGATTACCCGCTCCCCCACTCGCAATGGGGCCCATTTTATAGTTAAATTCATTAACAGATGGAGGTTTTTCGCCACTTATCTGTTAAATCTTTGTTAAATCTGCGATTTTTATGCTTGAAAATTATGTTTTATAACATATTTCGCATTAACTTTGCAGTGGTTTTTCATGGTATTAGTTTTTAAGGTTATGAAAATCCAGCCGCCGAGATGGCGTTTGCGCATTTTCAGTATTTAAGGTTTATGTTAATGGTATTAAGGTTAAATTAGTTAAGCAATCCCCGATAGCGATATCGAGGATTTTTTTTGTTCCTTCCTGCCACACATGGCGAAAACATACAATGCAGGGCTGGCGATTGTGCCAGCTCTGCAGTTTTGTATTGAGTTATATTTGTTGAAGCGGTCGTGACATGCCTCAACACTAAACCAATCTAATCCTGAATCCCCAGGATTAGATTGATAATCAAAGTCACATCCATCACATTTACTTCGCTGTCGCCATTCACATTGGCGTTGTCGTAGTTGAACGGACTCGGGTTCTTACCCAGAATGTAGTTGATGACCGCAGTCACATCGTTCACATCAACATTGCCGTCATTGTTAGCATCGCCAGGCAGGCCCACTACAGCAACTGCCTCGCCGGGCAGCAAGATGTCGGCATGCTCTTCGAGCTCAGCGAGTTCCTTGAAGTAGGCACGGAATGGTTCTACAGTTGCGATGCCCCACTTGGCCACGGCACCTGCAGCGTCCACAGTATAGGCATCGGCAACGGTCTCACCCACAAATGTGCCGGCCATCAGATAGACGCTGCCACTGGTGTTGGCAATAGGTTCAGGTCTCATCAGCACATTGCTTGCGCTCCAGGTGATGGGAGTGCCCGTGAGATTGGCAGCTTTGTTGATAGCGATGATATAAGGCACATTGGCCTCGATGGCGTTCACTTCGCTGAATGTCACCACGCCATCCTCTTCCTGAGCAAATCGCTCAATCCACATATTGTTGCTGGCTGCCGAACAAGTGGCAGGAGTGAATGGCAGCACAATGGTGCTCCAGTTCTCGGCAACGCCGTCCTGGCGGGCCTTGTCAAAGGTGCGCTCGTAGCTGATGGCCTGGGCGGTGAAGCTCATGGGAGTGAAGTAGGGATAACCATCGGTCAGGGCAATGCTTGCAGCAGTGTTGCCAGTCACGATATTCTTTCCTGCGAGGCTCGAGGGAGCGGTCTCGTTCTCACCCACGAAGTAGAGGGTGTTGGGGTTGCTGTTGGGAACAATGCTGTTCAGCGTGAGGCCCTCAAGGTTCACAGCAGCCACATCGGCAGCCACCTGGAAGCCTTCAACGGGCTGGTAGCTGCTACGAACGCCTTCTGCAGTCCAAGTGATGATACCGGGCTTGATGTCGTAGTAAACCGAATGACCTGGTTCCACAATATTCTCAATATGGGTGCCTTCCTGGTTGTCGGGCACATAGTTGCGGGCGTAGATGTTCATAGCGTAGGTCGAACCGTAGGCGAGGTCGTCGAAGTCAAAGTAGAGTGTCTTCGATTCACCTGCTGCCAGCGACAGGGCACTCTGCTTGTAGGTCACCATTGAACCGCCAGCTACTGTGCCGTCGGGGTTCTTAGTGATAATGAACAGCGGTGCCAGCACATACTTGTTGTACTCGCCATTGCTGTGGTTGGTGATCGTGGCGCTGAAGCGTGCATGGCTGTCATATATTTCACCATAGATGTTGCTGCCGCTGGGCTGTGTGGTAGCATTCTCGGCTTGGATCACCACCGAGAGGTTCAATTCCTCGGCCTCGGCACTCTGTGCAATGTTTACAGTGGTTGATGCAATCGTGACCAAGCTGCCATAAGCATCGAGACGCATGATCTTGACAGTCTTGGTGCCCGATGATGTGGGAGTCACATTGAAGGTTATCACATTCTCCTCACCAGGAAGCACTTCGCCAGTCACCACAGTGGTGTACTGCGAGTACTCGTCGATCTGCTGTCCGCCGAAGTCAAGATACAGGTCGCCATAGTAGCGGTCCACGCTGTTGTTCTTCAGGGTGACATTCACCTGTTCCTTGACGCCCACGCGCTCACCACCGGTGAATTCCCAGTTGGTGACAGCGAGGTTGATGGTGGGATGATAGTCGGCTGTTGCTGAATAGTTGGTCATGTTCACCTCCATGTAGTAGCGGTCGCTCTCCTTCATGAGTTTCCACTCGCTGGTGCCTTCTAACTGGTAAACACCCACCAGGCGGTAAGTGCCCGTCATGTTGGCACCAAACTTGATGACATTGGAGGCGTTAGATTGAATGCCGCTACCAAATTGGCGAGTCTCGCCAAGAGCCGAAGTGGTGACGGTAAAATAGCCAGTTCCTTCAGAGTTTTCGCAAATGGTGAACGAGCCAGTGTTGGGGTCAAGCATAGCGAGAGCGGTCTTGAACTTCTTGCCCGAGTTCTCGTGGTCGGAGTAGCTCACCTTCACGATCTTGCTCTTGTAAATCTTGAATGGATAAGACAAGCCATCGCGATCCCATCCACTGGGTCCGCTGATGGCAGTGCAGGTGAGAGCGGGTTCAAGCTCATCGTCATCGCCAGGGGTGGTGCCGCCGGGCTGGATGTTATAGACAATGTTCTGCTTCATGTTATAGCCTTCAGCACTCGACGAGCCGCCAATGCCGCTGGTGCTTGGATTGAGAATGGCCAGCTGGAAGTAGCCGTTGCCCATTCCACCCCAACCCCAGTTGATGTGGAAGTAGTCGCCATACTCATAACCGTCGCAAATGAACGAGTGGCCACCGCCGCTGCCAGCCGTTCCGTTATAAATCATGGGTCGGCCTGCTGCGAGTTCTTCATACACCATGTTGTCCCACACTTCCTGAGTGTAGTCGTTGCGGTAAGCCAGATTCGAGCCGTAGCCGAACAGACCGAATCCGTTGGGAATATCGTCGGTATAAGCACCTGTAGCCGAAGTGCCATACTGCGATTTGATGGCGCAGCCCACATAGAGCATGAGGTTGGCCACAGCGTCGGTGTATACCTGATCTTCAGCACCAGTGTAGCTGTCCTTCATGTGAGCCCAGTCGAAAGTGATGGGGTCGAGTGCGGGCATGTTTACGTTAACATAGTTGTAGTTGCCGGCATTGTAGGAGAAGGTGTAAGCAGGAATCGTGGAAGTGGGATCGGTAGGATACTTGTAGTAGTTCATGATTTGCGACATGGCGGTTGCCACACAACCGGTGTAGGCGAGTTCTCCAATGGTGTCGCCATCTTCAACGCTCATAAACTCGGGGCACTTGTTCCAGTAGGGAGTGGCCTGATTCCACTTGGTGGTGATCATGGGAGCAATGGAGTTGCGAGTATCGACGGTTGACTTGAGTCGGGGAGCGGCGAGCAATGTTTTTGTCTGAGCCTCACTCATGTGGTCGAGTGCTTGAATCTGCTCGGCATAGCCCTCGAGCCACGATTGCATATTAGTGGGCACATTGTTGGGGTCGAAGGCGCCCTCATCACTGAAGCCCAAAATGGGGTTGGTGCGGTCGTCACCCGAAACAATGACGAAACCGCCGTTGTTGCCAATGTTGAACACATAGTAGAGTGCATCGCCCGCGGGAGCTGCGGCATTGCGCGAAGCTTTAGTCGCTACAGTGAGCGAAAGTGGCAGACCCCGTTTCTGCTGGAGAAACGACATGGCCTCACTCTTTGCCTGCTCCTGGGTCACATGACCCGCCGATGCCACGAGGGGCAGTATCATAGCAAGCAAGAAAAGCATTTTCTTTGTCATAATGATTTGGTTTTTAACTAAATGAGGTTTAGATGTTATGATAAATAATTGGTATTCTGAAAAAACACTTACGTCAGTCAAAGACCGACTTGGGTTTATCCTCAACAAAAGTACAATCTTTTCATAAAATATACAAATGTATAAAAAATATTTATTTCAATCATTCAGCGAAAAGGGCTTTTCACGCGGTCAAACCCGCCAATAACTCCCACCGCCAAAAAAACGGAGTCACCGCAAAAGTGTGCGATGACTCCGATATCGTGTATTTGAAATTTCTTATTTCACTTTGATTTTTTGACCTTTCTTGATCTTGTCGCCCTTGATGCCGTTCATCTTCTTGAGCTGGGCCACGGTGGTGCCGTTCTTGGCGGCTATCTTGGCGAGGTTGTCGCCACTCTTCACCTCAACCGATTTTGACTCGGCATGTTTCTTGCCGTGCTTGCCGCTCTTCTCGTGAGAGCGCGACGACTTGCTCGAATACGATTGCTTCACATTGTCGTTGCGCGAAGCAGTGTAGGTGGTCTGACGAGCAGGAGCGCTGCGGCGATAGCTGCGCGACTCGGTATAGTTGCTCTTGGTAAAGGTGTAGTAGTCGGTGTGGGTGGTGCGGTTCTCGAAGTCGAAGATGGCTTCGGGGTTGATGGCATAGCCCATGAAACGGGTCTCAAAGTGCAGGTGAGGACCTGTGCTGCCGCCCGTGTTACCGCTCAATGCGATGGGCTGGCCTGCCTTCACCACCTGCTCGGGCTTCACGAGGAAGCGAGAGAGGTGACCATACACAGTCTCCAGACCATTGTCGTGACGAACAATCACATAGAAACCGTAGCCGCCACGCTCATACTTGGTGAGACGCACCTTGCCGCTGAAGGCAGCGCGCACGGTGTCGCCAATGGCTGCACGCAGGTCAATACCCTTGTGCATGCGACCGAAACGAGGACGGTAACCATAGTTCGAGGTCACAAAATTACTCTTGACGGGCATCACATAGTTGCGCACATCAAGTTTCTTGGTGGCAGGCACATCGCTCTCCTTGTAGGGATTCACGAGACCGCTCTCCCAACCCTCGGTGTAGATATCGATTTCAGGTTCCACCTCGCCGTAGAGGTCCTGAGCATATTGCTGGGTTTCTTCGAGCTTAATCTGCTCATTGATGCGTTTTTGCTTGGCAAGCAGATCGGCATGTGCCTTGCGATAACTGGAAACTGACTGAAGGCTCTGTGCTGAAATGGACATTGTTGACAAAGCAACAACACCAGCACAGACTATTGAAAAAATGTTCTTGAAATTCATTAGCATAATTGATTTTATCGAGCGTTGAGACATCGCCTAAAGTGGCTTGCTCGATTCTTTTAACGCACAAAATTACCTATTTATTATGTGGTAAACAATTTTTTACCCCATAAAATTTGTAAATTTGTGTTCAAAATCCTAAAATCACCCTCGCAACACACTATTCCACAACTACTTAAAATATTGTCATAATAAGACACAAGAATCGTCAAAGAACCTTAATATACTCCGTGGTTGAGGGTTGAGGGTTTAAGGTTGAGGGTTTAGAGTTTAGGGGGCGCTTCCAGCGCCAGAAGTTCTAGATGTTCTAGATTGGCTAGAAAATCTAGATAAGCTATAATACTCTAGCTGATGAGGCCCCAGTGCTGGGTGCGGTTGAAGCGGTTGCGCAGTTCGGCGGCGAGGCGGCGACCCTCGGGGGTGGTGAGTTCGGGATCGGCGGCGAGAATCTGCTCGGCTTCGTCGCGGGCGGCCTGCACAATGAGTCCGTCGGTGGCGAGGTTGGAAATCCTGAGATTGAAAGCGATGCCGCTCTGCTGGGTGCCCTCCATATCGCCCGGTCCGCGCAGTTTCATGTCTTCCTCCGCCACCACAAAGCCGTCGTTGGTCTGCGTCATCACCTCAAGGCGATGACGGGTATCCTTGGAGAGTTCGTGCTTCGACATGAGTATGCAGTAGCTCTGATCGGCGCCACGCCCCACCCTGCCGCGCAGCTGGTGAAGCTGTGAGAGTCCGAACCGCTCGGCGTTCTCGATGACCATGACGCTGGCGTTGGGCACATTCACGCCCACCTCAATCACAGTGGTGGCGACAAGGATATTCGCCTGCCCCGACGCAAAGAGCTGCATCTGATGGTCTTTCTCGGCGGGTTTCATGCGGCCGTGCACATAGCACACGCGGTAATGCGGAAAAGTCTCGCGCACAATCTCATAGCCCTCCTCCAGTGCCTTGAGGTCTAGTTTCTCACTCTCCTCGATGAGGGGATACACGATGTAGGCCTGTCGGCCCTTGCGCAGTTCGGTGCCAATGAAGTGATACATCTCTTGGCGCTGATTCTCATAGCGTAGCCGTGTGGTCACGGGCTTGCGTCCCGGGGGCAACTCGTCGATGACCGACACATCGAGGTCGCCATACACCGTCATCGCCAGGGTGCGCGGGATGGGCGTAGCCGTCATCACCAGCACATGGGGTGGCGACACATTCTTCTTCCACAGTTTGGCACGCTGCGCCACACCGAAGCGGTGCTGCTCGTCGATGACGGCGAGGCCCAGATTGCGGAACTGAACCTCCTCCTCGATAAGGGCATGAGTGCCAATGAGTATCTGTAGTTCGCCGCTCCGCAACTGCTCGTGAATGACCTCGCGCGCCTTCTTGCGCGTGGAGCCGGTGAGCAGCGCCACCTTCACGCCTATGCCGCTCGCCATCTTGCTGAGCGACTCGTAGTGCTGCGTGGCAAGGATTTCAGTGGGAGCCATGATGCAGGCCTGGAAACCGTTGTCGAGAGCGATGAGCATCGACAGGAAGGCAACGATGGTCTTGCCGCTGCCCACATCGCCTTGCAGCAGGCGGTTCATCTGGTGCCCCGAGCCAGTATCGTGACGAATTTCGCGTATCACCCGCTTTTGCGCCTCGGTGAGCGGGAACTCGAGATGATGCAGGTAGAAATCGTTGAACAACTGGCCCACATGCGCAAATCGCAGTCCCGGCAGCTTGCGGCTCTGCCCCTTGATGTTCTTGAGGATGTCGAGTTGCAGGAAGAAGAGCTCCTCGAATTTGAGTCTGTGCTGGGCACGCTGCAGCGAGGGAACATCGGCAGGCGTGTGAATGTTGAGCAGTGCCTGCCCCAGCGGCATGAGGTTGCGGCGCTGGATGAGGTCCCGGGGCAGCGTCTCGGCAATGCGCTGCACCGCGATGCTGTCGAGCAGCGTGGTCACGAGCTTCTGCATGGTGCGCGAGGTGAAGTTGCGGTTACGCAGTTTCTCGGTGAGGTTCTAGATGCCCAGCAGCCCGGTGGGAGGCGCATCGGGTTTGAACAGGTCCACCTCGGGGTGGATAATGCTGTAGCTGTTCTTGAACAGTGTGGGCTTGCCGAAGAGGATATACTCGACGCCCGTCTGATAAGTCTGCGCGATGGTTTTCACGCGGTTGAACCACACTACCTCGATGGTGCCCGTGCCATCACTGAACAGGGCCACCAGGCGGCGCTTGGCCCCCTCGCCCTGCACATTGAATGTGACAAAGCGCCCCTTGAGTTGAATGGCGGGCATCTCGCCCTGCAAGTCGCAGATGCGATAGATGCTGCTGCGGTCCACATAGCGGAAGGGGAAATACATCAGCAGGTCGTAGAACGAGTGGATGTTGAGTTCCTTAGCGAGCAGTTCTGCCCGCTTGGGTCCCACACCGTGCAGGTACTTCACATCTTTGCGCATCAACTGATTCATGGGCGGGTGTCAGCGTCTTGGTCAAACCTTGGCAGATTGAATATATCATGTGCAAAATGATCTCCCACCATTTCTTGATATGCAGCCTCAGCAGCGGCATCGTGACGAGCATGATCTTCGGCTTCCTGGCGTTGCAAGATGATCTCGGCGCGTGCCAGGTCTTCCATGCGGGTGATTTTCAGGTTGTCGAGATTGCCTTCAACGGGATGAATGGTATGCCCCGCCGCCTCAAACACGGTAGCATCGTCGGTGAATCGGGGGTCAAAAGGCACCTCGTAGGCTTCACGCAGCGCCACGGCATCGAACACCTGTGGCGTGAGCACCACTCGCAGGCTGCCGCGGTCGATGGGCGTAGTGGTGCCGTCGGAGTGTAGCTGTCGCAGCGAGTCGCTATACGGGAACTGCGCCATAGGCACTGCAGAGCCATGCTCTGCCGCTTCGTCGTAAGCCTTGGCAATGTCGCTGGAGAGCACCAGCGGCCGAACACCATCGTGAACCGCCACCAGGTCACCCGAAGCCATCTCCATGGCAGCAAGACCGTTTTTCACCGACTGGAAGCGCGTGTCGCCACCTGCCACCAGCTGGTGAGGGATGTTGAAATTGTGCTTGCGGCACAGTTCCTGCCACAGCCCGAACTGGTCAGACGGCAGCACCACAATGAACTCGTCGCACACGGCAGAGAGCAGAAATCGCGCCATGGTGCGCATGAGCACCGGAAATCCGCAAAGATCCACAAACTGTTTGGGCACGGCAGCCCCGAATCGGGTTCCGCTACCCCCTGCCACTATCAACGCTGTCCGTTTCATATCTCACTTATCATTTTAAACTACAAATATACAAAACTTTTTCCACACACCCTTCAATCCCCCTAAAAAACCAGCCACTTATATGCTTTTATCTAAAAACGGGAACCATGATTGGTTCCCTCCAGTGTTTTTTGAGATGTGATCAGATGAATTACTTCACAGCTTTGGTGATGGCCTTGGTGCCGTCGGTAAAGGTAGGTGAAAGCAAGGAGCGCCACTTTGCGCGACGCTCCTTTATAGCTGTAATCCGAATGACGGACTCCGGTCAGATGTTGCCGAGAATGATGTTGATGAGACGAGTGATGTCAGATACATTTACACTACCGTCTTTGTTCACGTCGCCATAGTCCTTATCGACAGGTATGATACCCAAAATCATATTGATAAGGGCAGTCACATCGCTCACATTCACCATGTTGTCAAGATTCACATCACCTGGGTCGGGCTGCAGGTTGCTCTTGCAGATAATGGTCATCTTGGGCAGGAAGGGCACCTCTTCTGTCAAGTGTGATGTCCATATGTAGAAATTTGTGTAGGCGGTGTTGGTGGCCTGATTCACACCGTAGAATTCTGTTCCACTTGTGTCTTTTCCCTTTTTGACCGATGTCTGGATAGCGAGGTTTCCGCCATTGTAGGAGTAAGGTTGGTTGAAGTCAAACTCCATGGTTGTAATATTGTCAGGAATAGTGGTGCTGCACATCAGGGTGAGATTGGTGAGTGGGTTGCCAAATACGCTTTGGCTGGTTCCTCCCATGCTGAATTCAAAAGTGGGCTGATTAAGGCTGATGGCTTCGGTAGGATAGAACTTGACTCCAACGATGTTGTTGCCTTTCACTTCCTGAAGCATCTCGGCGGGGTAAATGGCTTGGCCATAAGTGCCATTGGCATCGACAAAACGCAAGTCAATTGGCACTCTGAATTCCTTGTCGCCCCCATTGCACACAGTAATCTCCTTTTTGGGTACTGACTTGCCTTTGAGCACAATCGGATAAGAGTCGGAACCGCAATTCACGGTAATGGTCTTGTTGAAGTTGCCTAGTTCGGTGGGGTTGAACTTGATGGTGATTTCGGTGGAGTTGCCGCTTGCCAGTGAGGTGGGTGTGTAGGTGGTGCTGAAGGGGGCAGCCAAGCCACTGATGGTGGGGGTGATGCTCGACGAGTTGATATTCTTCACCTTGAATTTCAGTTCATTCTTGCCGTTGGGCAGCAGTTCGCCGAAGTCGAGTGTCTTAGCAGTGACATGCACCCGCTCAAAGGCGAACGTGGTCTTGGGAATGAAGTGGGTCATGTTCATGTAGGAGGGTGTCATATAATCAGGATTATCACTATAAGGCATGAAAATGGAGTTGTAATAATAGTCTTTATCCTGATAATAATACATTCCGTGGAAGCTGGTGACATAGTTGTATTGATACCCTTCTTCAAGAAGCACCCAGTCGTAAATCAGGCTGCCGCCTGCGTAGGTGAACGGCTCGTCAAACACCATTTCAATCTCGTAAGTTCCCTCTTCAGGGCCCTCCCATTCATTGCACACCACTTGCAGGCCATCTTCAATGAAGGTATTGCCTAAATAGGTTCTGCTGGTAGATGCCATCGAGATGCGGTGCTTGCCGCCCGCAAAGTGCATGCCATGATCTCTGACGACATAGAATTTCAGACTGGTGATATCGGCTCCTACCATATCGGTGAGAAACTCGGCAGGATACATGATTTGCAGTCTTGAGCCCACGCGTCCAAAATAGTTGGAGGGCAATGGGAACCAACTGTGCTCGTCGGTGCCGTCGGCAACCGTTAACTGCTGTTGGGCCGGAAGCGAGAGCGCTGCCGTCAGCAGGAGCGCGAGCGAGAGTAAAGTCTTTTTCATTGTTTGAATCGTTTATTTCTTATTGTAATTGTAGATTTTACTATGGAAAATATTAAAAATTTGTTGTAATATTTAAATCAGTGCAAAATTAATGACATGCATCTGAAATGCCAAATTTTGAGATTGAAAAATGATGAAAAAAAAAGGCTTTGCCTCGGGTGGGAGGCAAAGCCTTTTTAAGCGTTACTAAGGATGTAAAGTTATTTCACAACCTTTGCGAGCTCAGCACCAGCTTTGAATTTCACAACTTTCTTAGCGGGGATCTTGATGGCAGCGCCAGTAGCGGGGTTCTTACCCATGCGAGCTGCTTTCTTCTTCACGTCGAAAGTACCGAAACCAATAAGAGCAACCTTGTCACCCTTACCAAGAGCTTTAGAAACTGCGCAGAGAGCTGCGTCGAGAGCGGCCTTAGCCTGAACTTTTGTTAACTTAGCATCGTTAGCGATAGCATTTACCAATTCTGTTTTGTTCATAACAATTGAAAATTTTAATATTAGTACAATAGTTTATAGGCATTTACTACTGCAAATATAGGTAAACACTTGATTAAAACAAAAAAAAATGCGAAAAAAAATCAATTTTTCACGAAAAATCCCCGAAAATGTCGTGAAATGTGGTAAAATATAGAGTTTTTCACTACTTTTGCCTTTCAAAATTACTAACTAAACGTAAAAGACAACTATGGTCAATCAATATAGCAGAGGGGGGTCTTTTTTGAGTTCGATTCCCGTTGTAGTGAAAAACCTGCTCATTATTAATGTACTGATGTGGGTGGCTACACTTGTGCTCAAATCCAGAGGAATCGTAGACCTAGACGAATATCTGGCGCTGCACTTCTGGAAGGGAAGCGATTTCCTGCCCACGCAGTTTTTCACCTACATGTTCATGCATGACACGAGCAGCCTGCAAGGCGGACTGATTCACATCTTCTGCAACATGTTTAACCTGTGGATGTTCGGCACAATGCTGGAACGCCACTTTGGCTACAAGCGCTTCCTGTTCTACTACATCATGTGCGGACTGGGTGCAGGACTGGTGCAGGAAGTAGTGTGGCAATTTACCTGGACCAACGACTTCTTTGCCAGCATCGAGGCCGGTGGCTCGCAACTTGGCGCTGCCGAAGCCGAGATGCTCTACCGCAGTGGCCAGCTCAACCACCTGGTGCCACAGTTCTGCAACATGCTCATCACAGTGGGTGCCTCGGGCGCGGTGTTCGGACTGCTGCTTGCCTTCGGCATGACCTTCCCCAACATGCGCATGTACATCATCCCCTTCCCGTTCCCCATCAAGGCCAAGTGGCTGGTAATAGGCTACGGCGCACTGGAACTGTTCCTGGGTGTGTCGCACACCATGAGCAGCGTGGCTCACTATGCGCACCTGGGCGGCATGCTCTTTGGCATAGTGATACTGCTCTACTGGCGATATAAAAGCAAACTGACGCAAAACCGATGGCAATAGCGAGCGAACTGAAACGGCGATTCAGCGCAGGCTCCATTCTGGTACGCCTTATATATATTAATGTGGCGCTGTTTCTGGTCATCAGACTGATGGCCCTGCTCGCCATGTTGCTCAACGCTCCCGCCGTGGAGGTGCTGAAGTGGCTTGAGCTGCCCAGCGGCGACATGCTGCTGCACCGGCCCTGGACGCTGCTCACCTACATGTTCTCGCACTACGACCTGCTGCACATCCTCTTCAACATGCTGTGGCTCTACTGGCTGGGCCGCATATTCCTAGAATACTTCACCGGCAAGCAGCTGGGCGCTCTCTATGTGCTGGGCGGACTGCTGGGCGGATTGCTCTTCTGGGGAGCTTATGCCGTGTTGCCCTACTTCAACGGGCAAATGGGTTTCCTGATTGGTGCCTCGGCCTCGGTGCTCGCCATTGTGGTGGCGGTAGCGGTATATGTGCCGCATTACCAGATAGGTCTGCTGTTCTTCGGAGCCGTGTCGCTCAAGTGGGTGGCCATCATCACGATTGTGATCGACCTGCTGAGCGTGGTCGAGGGCAATGTGGGCGGCCAGGTGGCGCATCTGGGCGGTGCGCTCATGGGACTCATCTATGGCCTGATGATGCGTCGTGGCCACGATGTGACGGCCTGGCTCAACAAGAGCATCGACTGGCTCGTGATGCTGTTCAAGGGTCGCAAACCCACCCTGAAGAAGAAAAAGCTACACACAAAGGCACAAAAAGCGGCTCCTGCTCAAAAAAACACAACTATGCCCGACGAAGACGAGATAGATGCCATACTCGACAAGCTGAAACGCTCGGGGTATGGTGCACTGAGTGATCAAGAGAAAGAACGATTGTTTATGGCTTCGAGAAAACGCTGACAATGGAAGAGAGAAAGAAAAGCAAAATCAGGAAGGTGAGCAAGGCTGTGTGCGTGATAGGCACCATCGTGCTGTCGTGCCTGCTCGTGCTGTCGGCCTACAGTGGCCACATCGATCCTCACCGCTCGTCGCTGTTCGCCTTCATCACACTCACTTTTCCCTTTGTGTTGGGTGTCACACTGGCTGTGGCGCTACTGTGGTTCATTGCCTTGCGCTGGCGCGTGGCGCTCATTCCGCTGGCTGCCATAGCGGTGTCGTGGCCCACCGTGCGCGTTGTGAGCCCGCTACACATCTCCCAGCACAAGATAACCGCCAAGGAAGACTCCACCAAGTTCACCGTGCTCTCCTACAATGTGATGAACTTTGAGAAGAATGGGGCAAAGAATCATTTTGAGGGTGCCAAGACGCTGAAATACATTCTTGACAGTGATGCCGACATTGTGATGCTCCAGGAGGGCTCCCTCTCCATCGACATCAACAATCTGCCCTTGCTCAAACCCTATATGAACCTGTTCAAGAAGCGTTATCCCTACCGCTCACATGGCTATCACGACCAGGTGATACTCTCCAAGCACCCCTATACCATTGTGGAGGATTCGACCATCAAGGAGGGGTTTGCCTCGCCCGACCAGCCCTTGAGCATGTATCACTTCTATGCCCGCGCCTACGACGTGCTGGTGCCTGGCCACACCGTGCGGTTCATCAACCTGCACCTGTCGTCGATGATGCTCACCAAGGAGGATGTGAAGGCCTATGTGGACATCACCAACCTCAACGACCAACCCAGCCGCCGCGAGCTCTCGACCATGCGGCACTCGGTGGCCATCAAGCTGAGCCAGGCATTCAAGAAACACGCCACTGAGGCACACATCATCAGGCAGATCATTGACCAGAGCAACGAGAATGTGATAGTGTGCGGCGACTTCAACGAGGTGCCCTGCTCCTACACCTACCGCACCATTCGCGGCGACGACATGCGCGACGCCTATGCCGATTGCGCCTTCGGGCCCGTGAACACCTTCCGCGACAACCGCTTCTACTTCAAGATCGACCACATCCTGTATCGCGGCGACATGAAGGCGGTGCGTTGCAAGGTCGACAAAGAGGGCGACAGCGACCATTATCCGCAAATTGCCACATTTGTATGGAAACACTAAATACCTATTATACTATTATTTATGAAACGTATTGTATCATTAGCCGCCATCATTGCCTGCACTGGAGTGCTGGTGTGCGGCGCAACCAAGAAGAATGTGAAAGCTAACGAAAACCCATTCATGGCCCCTTACACGGCCAAGTATGAGATTCCTCCCTTTGAGAAAATCAAACTCGCTCACTACCTGCCCGCCCTCGAGGCAGGTATCGCACAGCAGAACAAGGAGATTGCCGACATTGTGAACAACCCAGCCGCTCCCAACTTCGAGAACACCGTGCTGGCCCTCGACAACAGCGGAGACATTTTGGCCAAGGTGGGCGGCGTGTTCTTTGCCCTGAGCGAGAGCGACGCCACGCCCGAAATGCAGGAACTGGCCGAGAAACTCTCACCCATGTTTACTGCGCAGAGCGACGCAATGTATATGAACCTGGACCTGTTCAAGAGAATCAAGGCGGTCTATGACAACGCTGATGCCTTGGGACTCGACAAGGTACAGAAACGCCTCACCGAAAAGTACTACAAGCGCTTCGTGCGCAACGGCGCGCTGCTCTCGCCTGAAATGCAGGACACCCTCAAGGCCATCAACACCCGTCTGGCAACCGTCCAGCTCAACTTTGGCAACAATGTGATGCACGAGATTGCTAACAATATCATCTGGGTTGACAATGCCGCAGAGCTCAAAGGACTGCCGCAGAGCACCATCGACGATGCTGCCGCCCTCGCTGCCTCGAAGGGACAGCCTGGCAAATGGGCATTCACGGCATCAGCCGCCACTCGCCTGGCTGTGCTGGGCAGTGCCGACAGCCGTGAGCTGCGCCAGAAGATGTATGAAACTTATACCCATACCGCCAGCCTCGGCAACGAGTGGGACAACAGCAAGAACATTAACGAAATCTTGCAGCTGCGCCAGCGCAAGGCCAAACTGCTGGGGTTTGACACCTTTGCCGACTATGCCGTCGATCCCGTGATGGCCAAGACTGTGGATGCCGCCGAAAATCTGCTGATGCAAATCTGGTGGCCCGCCATCAAAAAAGTGGATGAGGAAGTGGCCGACATGCAGAAGTATGCCGACGCCCATGGTGCCGACTTCAAGCTGGCTCCTTGGGACTATTACTACTATGCCGCTAAGGTAAAGGCCGAGCGCTACAGCTTCAGCGAAGACGATGTGCGTCCCTACTTTGAGCTGAACAGCGTGGTGAAGAACGGACTCTTCTACATTGCCAACAAACTCTACGGCCTCACCTTCACCGAGATGAAGGATGCCCCCAAGTATAACCCCGAAGTCACTGTTTACGATGTGAAGGACGCTCAGGGCAAACACATTGCCGTGTTCATGACCGACTACTTCCCCCGTGCCACCAAGGCGCAGGGTGCCTGGATGAACGAGATGCTCACCGAGTATAACTATAACGGCAAGAGCGTGCGACCCATTATCTATAATGTGGGCAGTTTCACACCTCCCACCAAGAACACGCCCTCGCTGCTCACCCTCGACGAGGTCGAGACCGCTTTCCATGAGTTTGGCCACGCTTTGCACGGAATGCTCACCACTGCCCCATTCCGTGGCATTGCCGGTACCAATGTGGACCGCGACATCGTGGAGATGCCCTCGCAGCTCAACGAGCACTGGGCATATGTGCCTGAGGTGCTGAAGAACTATGCCCGCCACTACAAGACCGGCGAGGTAATACCGCAGGAACTGGTCGACAAGATTCTGGCTTCGGGCAAGTTCAACCAAGGCTTCATGACTACTGAACTGGTGGGTGCCGCACTGCTCGACATCGAGTGGCACAAACTCGACTGGTGCAAGGACATCGACGTGAAAGGCTTCGAGAATTATGTATCGAAGAAATTGAAGAAACCCGCTATGGTAGAGTATCGCTATCGCAGCCCCTACTTCAAGCACATCTTCGACAGCGACCAGTATGCCACCGGTTACTACACCTATCTGTGGGCACAAGTGCTCGAGGCCGATGCATGGGAACGCTTTGCCAACGACCCGCTGAACGTGAACACCGCCAACGAGTACCGTAAGTACATCCTTGAGGCAGGTGACACCGAGGATGCTATGACGCTCTACAAACTGTTCCGCGGCAAGGAACCCGATGCCGACGCACTGCTGCGCTTCCGCGGCCTGAAGTGATAAAGTTGATTTGGGAGTGGTAAAGAAAAGAGCGGGAGGCGCTGATGGCTTCCCGCTCGTCGTTTTTTTTGATGATGAGTTGGTCACGAGTCGGCCGACTCATCTTTTTCTTTGCTGCGTTTCGAGCGCCGCTCTTTCTTGCTCGACTCGCTGTTGCTTGTGTCTTTCTCTTCTTTAAGGTCGATTTCATTGTTGTCGGCGTCGATGACGCGATACTGCAGGTAGGCGAGCGACTGGTCGGGCATGAGCTTGAATTTCTTGCCGAACTCGCGGCGCCATTTCCTGTACTCGCTGAAAAGGCTACCCTTCTTGAGGTAGGCATCGACGAATGGATGGACATACATAATAAAGTTGTTCACTCCGAGCGTGTGCACAAGATAGTGAATCTTGTCCTTGAGCAGGTCGGTAAAAAGCAGCGAAGGCTGAATCTCGCCCGTACCTCCACACGACGGGCAGGTTTCGGCAGTAACGATATCGAGCGCAGGACGGACTCTCTGTCGTGTGATTTGCATGAGTCCAAATTTGCTGAGCGGCAGTATGTTGTGCCTGGCTCGGTCCTTCTTCATCACTTCTCTCATGTGGTCGTAGAGTGCCTGTCGGTGCTCTGATTTGCTCATGTCGATGAAGTCGATCACGATGATGCCGCCTATATCGCGCAGGCGCAGTTGTCGTGCCACTTCGTCGGCCGCCAGCAGGTTCACATCCAGTGCGTTGGTCTCTTGGTCGGTCGATGCTTTCGACCGGTTACCCGAGTTCACGTCAATCACATGAAGTGCTTCGGTGCTTTCAATTATTAAGTATGCTCCCGAACGGAATGAAACCGTCTTGCCGAATGCAGTCTTGATTTGACGAGTCACGTTGAACTTGTCGAAGATGGGCATCTCGTCGGTATACAGCTTGACGATGTCGTTGCGTTCGGGTGCGATTAAGCTCACATATTTCAGTATCTGTTCATAGATTTCGGCATTATTCACATGAATGGCCTCGAAGTCGGGGTTGAAGATGTCGCGTATCAGGCTGACGGCGCGGCTGTCTTCTTCATACACCAGCGAGGGCGCCTCGGCATAGGCGAGCTTGGCAATGCTGTCTTCCCAGCACTTGAGCAGCACTTTGAGTTCGGCATTGAGCTCGGCGGCCTTCTTGTTCTCGGCCGAGGTGCGCACAATCACGCCGAAGTTGGCTGGCTTGATGCTCTCGATCAAGCGGCGCAGGCGAGTCTTCTCGCCATTGTCCTTGATTTTTTGAGAAACCGAAATCTTGTTGTTAAAAGGCAGCAGCACCATGAATCGGCCTGTGAACGTGATTTCGGTAGTGAGTCGCGGACCTTTGGTCGAAATCGGTTCTTTGGCAATCTGCACCAGCAGCTCCTGGCCTTGTGTGAGCACGTCGGTCACCGAGCCTTGCTTGTTGATCTCGTTCTTGAGCTTGAGTTTCGAGATGCTGGCGGTCTTCTTCAAACCATTCTGCCTCACCGACTTGATGTAGTCGGCAAAGGTGCTGAATTGTGAGCCTAAATCAAGGTAATGGAGAAATGCCTCTTTGGGGTGTCCCACATTCACAAATGCGGCGTTCAACCCGGGCATGATCTTCTTCACCTTGGCAATGTAGAGGTTGCCGACGGCATAGGAGGCATCTTGTGACTCCTTCTGCAACGATACCAGTCGCCCGTCTTCGAGCAGGGCGGTCGATATGTCGGCCGGTCTTACGTCAACAATCAGTTCACTTCTCATCGATTGAAAAGTAGAGATGGATTTGTCTATGTATACAAAGAACAAACTCTTTGGTTATGCCGGCTTTTGCAAGCGTCGACCATCGAGTTTGTCCTCAGTATGTGTCGTGACATAAACTAGAAAGAATTATTTCTTGTTTTTGTGACGATTCTTTCTAAGTCTTTTTTTGCGCTTGTGAGTGGCCATTTTGTGGCCTTTTCTCTTTTTTCCGCTTGGCATGTTTACTTAGGATTAAATGATTACTAATTGTGGGTGGAAACAATCAACACCCTGTTCGAGTCTATCTTATTTTACCTGTTCCATGAACACCTTTGCGGGCTTGAAAGCCGGAATCTTGTGCTCGGGAATGATGATAGTCTGATTCTTAGAAATGTTGCGGGCAGTTTTCTGCGAACGTGTTTTCACGATAAAGCTACCAAATCCACGAAGGTAAACATTCTCACCATTTGCCAGAGAATCCTTCACGGTTTCCATGAATTTTTCTACAGTTAAAAGAACTGAGGCCTTTTCTACGCCTGTTGATTTTGCGATTTCGCTTACGATGTCTGCTTTAGTCATTGTAGTATAAGTTTAAAAATTTCACAATAAAAATCATAATACCGAAAATTCAAAACCCGACATATCTCGTTGAAAAATAATTATTTGCGACGAAAATTCAGCCATGCTTTGAATTTTGCAACTGCAAATATCGTACTTTTTTTTAAATTAGCCACTATGTTTCAGCATTTTTTGTTCAAAAAAACACATTTTTTTAGATTTATTGCCCTTTTTTTTCAGTCCCATACGCGAAATGTTACCTTTTTGAGGGTCAACACTTTCTTGTTTTGTAAAATATAATTACCTTTGCACTGCTATGACAGTTGAAACTCGTAACCAAATTGAAGAAAACATCGTCACGATGTTGAAGACCGTGTTCGACCCCGAGATTCCGGTCGACGTCTACAGCCTCGGGCTCATCTACCGCATCGATCTGGCCGACGACGGGCAGGTCGACATCGACATGACACTCACCGCCCCGAACTGCCCCGCCGGCGATTTCCTGTTCGAGGACATCCGCCAGAAGGTGGAGAGCGTGGAGGGCGTGACCGCAGTGAACATGAAACTCGTGTTTGAACCCGAGTGGAACATCAACATGATGACCGACGAGGCCAAACTGGAACTCGGCATGCTCTGACACTAAAACCGGCCACACATGAACAGTGATGCAACACACAATCGGGTTTATTTCTTGAGCGACCTGCACCTGGGCGCCAACTACATTGCCGACCCCAAGGCCCACGAGAGCAGGGTTGTGCGCTTCCTCGAGAGCATTGCCCATGATGCGAAGGCCCTGTATCTGCTCGGCGATGTGCTCGACTACTGGTATGAGTACCGCCACGTGGTGCCTCGCGGCTATGTGCGATTCTTCGGCGCGCTGGCTCAGCTGGCCGATGCAGGCGTCGAGATTGTGTGGTTCACCGGCAACCACGACGTGTGGCTCTTCGACTATCTGCGCGACGAGATAGGACTCAAGGTGGTGAAAAAGGCCCTTTCAGTCAACATCATGGGCAAGAACTTCCTGCTCTCGCATGGCGACAATGTGGGGCATCAGCCTCGCATGTACCGCTTCACCAGATGGTGCTTTTATAATAAGGTGTGCCAGACCCTCTATGCCTCGGTGCATCCGCGATGGACTTTCCCGCTCGCTCATGGCTGGAGTTCCAACAACCGCACGGGCCGCTCGCAGGAGCAGGTCAACAAGGGTGTGGAACAGAGTGTCGGCCACCTCAAGGCATTTGTCGACCAGTATGCCGGCGAGCATCCCGAGACCCACTTCTTCATTTTCGGGCACTTGCACGTGGCCCTCGACACCGTTACTCAGGCCGGCAACCGCATGATTGTGCTCGGCGACTGGATCGACCAGAACACCTATTGCACCTTCGATGGTGAACAACTGCAACTGCACACCTTCTCAGAATAGCCATTTTCACATTTTTTAACCCTTTGAAATCTTTCTTGATTACAAATTCACAACAAGCTGACATTCGGTTTGTTGTGCGATAGTTTTCTCCTCATTTTCATTAGTATTTCAACCATTGTGCAAATAATTTATCAAAACAATTTTTGTTTTTAAAAAATTAAGTGTAACTTTGCACACATAAACCTAAAACAATCTTTTTTACCTTAAAGAGTTTATGCCTATTGGAGACTCTAAGGAGCAATTCTCACCAAGAGTTGCTCCTTAGTTTTTTACCTCGACTTGCCCCGTTTTCAGGGGAAATTACTGGTTGTATGTAATAAAGAATTGTAAATGTGAAAAATAATTCGTAACTTTGCGCGATTTTTACAAGAAGATATATATCTATTTAACCAATTTATGTTTACACCTACTAAAAAAACCATCGTGCTGGGTGATGGTCGCGAAATCACCCTCGAAACTGGAAAGCTTGCCAAGCAAGCCGATGGAGCTGTTGAATTGCGAATGGGCAACACGATGTTGCTCGCCACTGTGGTTTCTGCTAAAGAAGCCGAAGAAGGGGCCGACTTCATGCCTCTTCAAGTTGAATACAAAGAAAAATATTCGGCCTTTGGCCGCTACCCCGGCGGTTTCACCAAGCGTGAAGGCCGCGCCAACGACTACGAGATTCTCACTGCCCGCCTCGTTGACCGCGTGCTCCGCCCTCTGTTCCCCTCTAACTATCACGCCAACACCTTTGTGAACATCCTGCTCTTCTCGAGCGACGGTGCCGACCAGCCCGATGCTCTGGCAGGACTTGCAGCCTCGGCTGCCATCGCTGTGAGCGATGTGCCCATCGAAGACTACATTGCCGAGGTGCGTGTGGCACGTATCAATGGCGAGTTCGTCATCAACCCCACCTTCGAACAAATGAAAGAAGCCGACATGGACTTAATGGTAGGTGCAACTTACGATAACATCATGATGGTGGAAGGCGAGATGGACGAAGTGCAGGAAGAAGACCTCATTGCCGCCCTCAAGGCCGCTCACGACGCTATCAAGCCCATGTGCCTCATCCAAAAGGAGATGGCCGAAGAACTGGGCATCGTGAAGCGCGAATATTGCCACGAGACCGACGACGAGGAAATCAAGGCCCGCCTGCGCGAGGAATGCTACCCCAAGTGCTACGAGATTGCCAAGGCTGGCAGTGCCGACAAGCACTGGCGTAACGATTCCTTCGACCAGATCTATAACGACTTCCTCGAGACCATTCCCGAAGAGGAACGCGAAGAGAAGACTCCCATGGTGGCCCGCTACTTCCACGATGTGCAGCGCGACGCTGTGCGCCGTTGCATTCTCGACGAGCATGTGCGCCTCGATGGTCGCAAGACTACCGACATCCGTCCCATCACATGCTTGCCCGACTACCTGCCCTACCCCCACGGTTCGGCCGTGTTCACCCGTGGCGAGACTCAGGCTCTGGCAACCTGCACCCTGGGTACCAAGGACGACGAGAAACTCGTCGACAACGTGCTCGAGCGCTACGACGAGCGCTTCCTGCTCCACTACAACTTCCCGCCCTTCTCAACCGGCGAGGCCAAGGCGCCGCGCGGCGTGAGCCGTCGTGAGGTGGGTCACGGACACCTGGCATGGCGCGCGCTCAAGCGCATGCTTCCCACCGAGGACTTCCCCTACACCGTGCGCATCGTGAGCGACATCCTCGAGTCTAACGGCTCGTCGTCGATGGCCACCGTGTGTGCTGGCTGCATGGCTCTACTCGACGCAGGCGTGAAGCTCAAGAAACCTGTGGCTGGTATCGCTATGGGACTCATCACCGACGAGGGCAACGTGAAGCACGCTGTGCTGAGCGACATCCTGGGCGATGAAGACCACCTGGGTGACATGGACTTCAAGGTGACCGGTACCAAGGACGGTATCACCGCCACTCAAATGGACATCAAGTGCGACGGACTTCCCTACGAGGTGCTCGAACAGGCACTGAACCAGGCTAAGGAAGGTCGCCTCCACATCCTCAACCTCATCAACGAGGCAATTCCCGAACCTCGTGCCGACTACAAGCCTCATGTGCCTCGCATCGTGAGCATGACCGTCGACAAAGAGTTTATCGGTGCCATCATCGGCAAGGGTGGCGAAGTCATCCAAGGCATTCAGGAAGAGACCGGTGCCAATATCTCGATCGACGAGATCGATGGCAAGGGCGAGATCCAGATCAGTGCCGCCAACGCCGACTCTATCCAGGCAGCTGTTGACCGCATCAAGGCCATCATCGCTGTTCCCGAAGAGGGTCAGATCTACACTGGTACAGTGCGTTCAATTCTCGACTTCGGCGCTTTCGTTGAGTTCATGCCTGGCCGCGACGGTCTGCTGCACATCAGCGAAATCAGCTGGAACCGCCTTGAGAACATGGAAGCCAGCGGCCTGAAAGAAGGCGACGAGGTAACCGTGAAGCTCATCGAGATTGACAAAAAGACCGGCAAGTTCCGCCTTTCGATGCGTGCCCTGCAGGAGAAACCCGAGGGCTATGAAGAGCGCCGCCAGGAACGCCGTAACAACGGTGGCAATGGCAACCGCAACGGCGGTGGCAACCGCGGACCGCGCCGCAACAACAACGACCGCCGTCCCGCACGCAACAACGGTCCCCGCCGCGACAACCGCAACGACCAGGACTACGAGGGTTAAACCCCAAGTAGCCTGCTAACATAAAACTCCCGAAGCCCAACAGCTTTCGGGAGTTTTTTCATTCCAATACAATAATTTAAGAAACAATGCGTTATTTATTGGTAATGCTATAACGATGAAAGCCCGTAATGCCATATCAGTCCTTGCATTGCTGCTCACTGCCCTGCTGTGGTGTTCCATGCCAAGATTCGGATGAAATAATTACCCCTACGGTTATTAGTGTAGATTTTAAAAACGACATTTACAAATTCTTAAAAATTACTGATAATGAAAAAAATAGCTTTATTAATACTAACTATTTCTAGTCTTGTTCTTGCTTATGCTCAGGATAATTGCAAAAACAAAACCACTTTAGGAGAATGCATGACACTTAGCGCTGACTCAACAGATAGTGTCATTATATTAAATATCCCTAAATCGATTTGTTTTGCTATGAACATAACAAGAGAATCTCTCATAAAAAATGCAGAGCAGGTTAAAACAATTTATGCAAAGAAAGACATAAATATATTAATCAATTTACTTTTATCCTGTTCTGTACAAAAGCAGATGGCTTATGACAGCAATCAGGTTTTGAAAACAGCTCGCATATTTAATCAAAAAGGCCGTTTGCTTTTAGCATGGTTTAATTTGGAAAAATCTGATTTGCGTAGTCTTATTATATTATGCAATAAAGGTGAGCATAAACTGGTGTGGATAGACCCATGGAGATGGGTTTTCATTGATAGCTATTGCTGTGAAATCACAAAAGAAATCAATGATTATATCTCAAGTTTATTTGAAGAATAAACAAGACCACTCCAATAATCTCGCACGATTTTACACGGTGGGAATAGAGATGCCGTCGAGCTGGCGGTAGAGGTTCAGCGCATACATATCGGTCATGGCACTGATGTGGTCGAGCACCGCCTGAATCTTCTCGAACAGCGTGGGCGCATGCACATCATACTGCTGCGGGAACTTGTTGAGCAGCAGTTGCGAGTAGTTGCGCTCGGGGTGCAGCACGGCATCCATGAGTTTTTCAAGCAACAGATTGATGATGCGATTACCTGCCAAATCAACATCCACCACATAACCAGCCCGGTAGAGTTTATTGAAGGCAAGTTCGCTGCAACGGGCATAACCTGCCGTGGCGAGCGGCGACACATGGTCGATGAGCGACCCCTCAAAGGTACCGTTCAGTATCTCCTCCTCATGTTCCACAAAGGTGGCGGCGCACTCCTGCACCAGCTGTCCCACCACGCATGAGCGCAAATACACTATTTTCTCGTTAGGGTCGGCAACGCCCGCCATCGCCTCGTGTATGTGTCGCTTGCGTTCCTCGTCAAAGAAAGCGGTGAGCACATCAACCGTCTCACTGGTGCTGATGATTTTCAGTTTATGACCATCTTCAATATCCATCACCTGGTAACAGATATCGTCGGCCGCCTCCACCAGATACACCAGCGGATGACGGCAGTAGCGGCCCTCGCCCAGGCGTATCAGCCCCAACTGGGCGGCAATCTTTTCAAAGGCGGTCCGCTCGGTAGTGAAAAAGCCGAACTTGCCCTTCTCGCCCGCATAGGTCGAGGAGTAGGGATACTTCACGATAGCGGCAAGTGTGCTATAGGTCATGGCAAAGCCTCCAGGCCGTCTGCCCTTGAACTGATGCACCAGCGTGCGGAAACTGTTGGCATTGCCCTCAAAATGTGTGAGGTCGCTCCATTGCTCAGGTGTGAGTGAATCCTTGAGGCACTGACCCTCACCCTCGCTGAAGTAGGCACCTATCGTCTTCTCGCCCGAATGCCCGAAGGGCGGATTGCCCAGGTCGTGCGCCAAGCACGCCGCCGCCACTATCTCACCCATGTCATGCAGTTTCCTGTGCCACGGTTCAGCGGCATATTTAGGATACAGGCGCTCGGCAATCTCGTTGGCAAGCGACTTGCCCACGCAACTCACCTCCAGACTGTGCGTGAGGCGGTTGTGCACAAAGATGCTGCCCGGCAACGGGAACACCTGCGTCTTGTTCTGTAAGCGGCGAAAGGGCGACGAGAACACCAGGCGGTCATAGTCACGCTCAAAGTCACTGCGCACCCCTGCCTTACCGTCGTGTTTCTCTTCCAGGCCCAGGCGCTTGTCGCATATCAGTTGGTTCCAGTTCATGCTCATAGATTCACTTTTTTTGTAACTA
The DNA here is from genome assembly GCA_017619355.1 of Muribaculaceae bacterium. GTDB lineage: Bacteria > Bacteroidota > Bacteroidia > Bacteroidales > Muribaculaceae > Sodaliphilus. The sequence continues at coordinate 4,050 of JAFZSO010000059.1, read as the reverse complement.
CTTGCAAATATAGTCATTATTTCGCAAATGCCCCTCAACGCACATAAAGAAAATGTTTCACGCACCACATAACCCAATTATTACTAAATCTAAAAATATGGTAGTTTTTTATAAAAAGCTACTTTTTTTTAGAATATTTTATTATATTTGTGGTTGGAAATGAAAGTGCACCCTGTCGGCGCACCGCTCTACTACAATCTTGATAACTCTTTAACAACTTATTTAATAACTTAAAAACCTATCGTATATGAAGAAACTTACATTTTCATGGATGCGTGGCATTACAGCCGCACTCTGTCTCATGGCAGTGCCACTGGCTTTTGCCGCAAGCATCACCTACAATGGCATTAACTACACTACTGCTTCAGGTGGCAAAGCCACTGTAGCGAAGTACACTACCGGATCCCCTTATTCGGGCGACATCGTGATTCCTGAGAAATTCACTTACAGTGGTGTTGAATACACTGTCATGGCAACTGCAGCAAATGCATTTCTTGATTGCGTTGACCTCACCTCGGTTCAGCTGCCCAACACCTGCGTCACCATTGGTCGCAACTGCTTCAAGGGTTGTACTTCACTTACTACCAGCCCAATTCCCACTACCGTGACAAGCGTGGGTAATGGAGTCTTCATGGGTTGTACCAGCCTCGAAGAAGTCACCATCACCTCTGGCTGGGGCAAAGTGATTTCAGAGCAATTTGCTGGATGCTCCTTGAAGAAAATCATCTTTGCTGAAGGTGCCCCCATTGTTATCAATGTTGATGCTTTTGGTAAAAACACTGAAGAGTCTCCACTCACCACACCTAAGTCATGCGAAGAACTCGTTATCATGTGTAACATCGACGCAAGTCTTTATGTGAACAACAAGCAGCCTTTCCACAACTTCTCTGCTCTGAAGAAGATTACTGTTGGCGGAACTGCTACAGCCCTCAACAACATATCAATGTTTATGGGATGTTCTGCTCTCACGCAGGTGATCTTTGAGAATGGCAACCAAGTGACCGCCATCGGTTCTAATGCCTTCCAGGCCTGTTCATCGCTGCCAAGCTTCACCTTCCCCGATGGTGTTACCACTGTGGAAAGTGGCGTGTTCTATGGCTGCAGCAGTCTAGCCTCGGTTACCCTCAATCCTGCTACTACCAGCATCGGCATTTCGGCCTTCTACAATTCAGGTCTGACAAGCATCTCGCTGCCCGCCACGGTGCAGTCGATTGGTTCCACCGCATTTGCCAACAGCAAACTGGCCGGCACCCTCACCTTACCCGAAGGTCTCACCAGCATTGGCAGTCAGGCTTTTGCCAACACACTCATCTCGGGCCTGGTTATCCCAAGCACAGTCACTTCTATTGGTGCTGCCGCATTTGGCCCCACACCTAATCTTGCCAACATCAACCTCGCTGGTGGCAACACTGCCTTCAAACTCACCAATGGTGTGCTCACCAACATGGCTGGCACCCGCCTGCTCACCACCGCACACGAGGGCAACATAGGCACCACTTTGAACGATGCCACCATCGAGACCATCGACAACTATGGTCTCTCCTACGCCCCCTTCAAGACGGTGAATCTTCCCGCCCTCACCAAGATTGGCGACTATGGCTTTGCTAACAGCGACATCGAATCGTTCACCATCGATAGCAATGTAGAACTTGGTTTGAACCTGTTTACGGGCTCGGCACTCCAGACCCTCGTTATCGCCGACGGCCGCAATGAGATTCCGCAAGGTCTCGCCGCCAACTGTGCGCATCTTGCCAACCTCACCCTCTCTAACAATACTGTGACCATGATGAGGGACTGCTTCGCCAACTGCCCCGAACTTACCAGTATGGAACTGCCCGCAACCGTGAACTATATGGAACCCGGTTCGGTGCCTGCCACCATCCAGAACATCCGCATGCTCAACCCCAACGTGCCTGCTATGGCCGATGGCGTGTTCAATGCCAGCCAGAGCAACGTGCTTTGCAAGGTGGCCTCTGCTTCGGTCAACGCCTATAAGGCCGACACCCAGTGGGGTTATCTGAACATTGTAGGCGATGCCACCATTCCTTCGGGCGGTGCATCGCTGGGCTGCCCCACCGGTCTCTACTTCACCACTACCGACGGCAAGCTCATGTATCGTGACGAGAACGGCGACATCATCGACACTGAGTTCAATGCCGGCGAACACGCCTTCACCCTCGCCAACTATAAGAACCGTATCTATGTTGCCGATGCAGGACACACCTTCACATATCAGGATCCTAACCAGCCTCTAGGCGATGGTCAGCTCTTCTATGTGAACAAGACCAACGACATCTTCTACCGCGTGACCGTGCTCAACAATGTGGGCTATGCACCCAGTGAAGACCCCTTCACCATGTACATTGATTCAGCACAGAACATGATTTACATCAGTGACCGTAACGTGGGTATCCACCAGATGAGTGCCGATGCAACCGGACTCTATGGTCAACAGCCCTTCTTCCTCCAGAACCAGTGGCTCCCCTACTACAACGACTATATCTCTTGGGGTTCTATCACAGGTGGTTTCACTTGCGACAGCAAGGGTGTGTACTGGATGTCCAAAAAGTTCAATGGTCTGGGAATAATCCGCTTCAAGAAATCCGACATCTATCCCGATGGCGCTACTGGCAAACCTTACAACTACTGCAAACTCTTTGCTGACGCCATCATCAAGACCTTCTACATGGATGAGAAGAACGGCTACCTCTGGATGCATGTTCAGACCGATCCTTACGGATGCGTTCCTGGCATTTACCGCATTCCTCTGAGCACTATTGCTGCTGAAGATGCAGAACACACTGATGACCTCATTACTGGATGGACCAGCACCATCAAGATTGCCAACTGCCAGCTGATCGACGACAGCCCTGTTCGCTCCAGCGGAAACGAAGCAAGTGGTGAAATCGACTGCATCGCTCAGATTTATGGCGACGGCGAGAACATCTACTGGGGCTACATTGCTCCAGTCGATGATGGTCACGCTATCCTGAATAGCACCCCGCTCGACGAAAGCAACCCGTTGCACCACACAGGTATCAAGACCTGTAAGGCTGCCGATGCAAATCCCGTTGTTACTTTCGCTGTTCCCGATGTGGCTGCCTACGGTATCACCGGTGCCACCTTCATTCCCGAAACCACTGTGGTTCCTGGCGATGCCAATGACGATGGTGATGTGAACGTAAACGATGTAACCACTATAATCAACCACATCCTGGGCAAGAACCCGAGTCCGTTCAACAGCGCCAACGCCGACGCCAATGGTGATGGTAGCGTGGATGTAATGGATGTGACCTACGTGATCAACATCATCCTGGGTGCTATTCATTAATAACCATCCAACACAATCTCATAACTGAGGGGTGCGCTCAACTGCGCACCCTTCTTTTTTGCCTTCAAAGGGAGGGCTAACATTCTATAACCACTCCAAATGACCGATTCGGGTTAAAATTTTTCAATTATTTCTACTGTTTCTCGTATAATACATAAAAAATTGTTATCTTTGTGGATATCAAGGCTGAATTGAAAACAATAACCATAAAACCAATTATCATGTATAAAATTGAAAATCACCCTATTCTCGAACTTCCAAAAGAAGAATATGTGGAATTCCAGTTCGAAGGGAGAACCATTCGCGGCCAGAAAGGTAAAACCATAGCAGCAGCACTTCATCAGGCAGGATTTGTAGTGCACAGTCACAGCACCAGCGGACGCAACCGCAGTCTGGAGTGCGGCATTGGCAAATGCGGTGCCTGCGAAATGCTTGTCGACGGCCAGGTGCGCCGCATCTGCATCACCAGCGTCGATGGCGTGAAAGAAGTGCGTGAGATTCCCAAGGACTATATGCCCGAAGGCAAGGCTCGCGCAGCAAGCGACACCAAGATTTACAAGACCACCGTTGCCATCATTGGTGGTGGTCCTGCCGGTCTGGCATGCCGCGAGCAACTCACAGCACTCGGAATTCCTAACATTGTTGTCGACAACAACGCTACCGAGGGTGGTCAGTTCAATATGCAGACTCATCAATTCTTCTTCTTTGAGAAAGAGCAG
>JAFZSO010000058.1 GCA_017619355.1 Muribaculaceae bacterium | reverse complement strand
TTAGATGAGTATTAGTTGTAACAATAAGGTCAGATTCCTTTTAACCTTACTTTCTAACTGTTATCATGTTTGCAAAAATACAACTAATTCCTAAAATACCCCCCCCATTTTTGTGAAAAGATGTTAAAATCGTAATACAAAATCACCACCCAGAGTGGGTGGTGACTTGGTGGGGTGAAATGTGGGGTTCGAACCCACGACCTTCGGAACCACAATCCGACGCTCTAACCAACTGAGCTAATCTCACCATTTGTTGATTGTGGGTGCAAAGTTACAAAAAAAATGGTAACTGGCAATCAGTATTGCACTTTTTTTTCTTTGCCTTCGTAAAAAATCCCGAAATTACAGCTCCACATGCTTGCCCATGGCATACACGGCGTGCACATTGAGTTCGTTGTCGAGCACCATGATGTCGGCATCCTTGCCTCGCTGCAGCGAGCCCTTGCGGTCGTAGATGCCCATGATGCGGGCGGGTGTCTCGCTCACCATGCGGCAGGCATCGTGCAGAGGTATCTCGGCCTGCTGCACTGCAGTGCGAATCAGGCGGTCCATGGTGGCGATACTGCCAGCCAGTGCCGAGCGGTCACTCAACTTGCACACGCCATCTTCGATGATGACACGGGGGTCGAATGCCTTGTCGCTGTCGCTGGCGGTCATGGCAAGGGCATCGGTGATGAGGGCGGTTCGCTCCACGCCCTTGATGCGATGCACCAGCTTGAGGATGGAGGCGGGCACATGAATGCCGTCGGCAATCATCTCCACAGTCATCTCCTCCATGAGATACACGGCCTCGACGGTGCCGGCATGCTTGAACTCTCGCACATTATGGAAACCTGGCATGCCGTTGTAGAAATGGGTGGCATGGCGGTAACCGGCTTCGTAGGCCGCCTTCACATCGGGATACTCGGCATCGGTGTGACCTATGGCGGGCACAATTCCCTTGTCAACCAGATAACGGCCTAATTCAATGGCTCCCGGCAGTTCGGGCGCCGAACTCCAGCGCTTCACGGCGTCATAGTCCTCCACGATGTGGTGGTACTCTGCCACATTGGGGATGCGAATGATGTCGGGCATCTGCGCACCAGCCTTGCGGGGGTTGAAGTAGGGTCCCTCAAGGTGCAATCCCATGATGGGACTGTCGGGCTCTTTCATGAGCTCCGAGCAGGTTTCGCAAGCTTTCTCGATCATGGGCAGGGTGGACGACGACAGGGTGGCATACATGGCGGTGGTGCCATGCTTCATGTGTGCAGCGGTGGCGGTCTTGAAGGCTTCGGGGGTGCCTTCCATGAAGTCGCTTCCGCCGCCGCCGTGGCAGTGCAGTTCGATGCCTCCGGGCACTACATGCATGCCATAGACATTCACCTGCTCCTGGGCCTTTGCCTCAAGAGTGCTGCTGTTCTTGATTTCCACAATCCTCCCGTCTTCCATCAAAATGGAACCTCCATTAATCCACCCCTGTGGCGTGAGGATATGACCATTGTAAAGTTGAGTAAGCATTGGAGTAATTAAGTCTAAATTTGTTACGCCGTTTTCTATGACAAATGCAAATATACAGATTTTTTTTCAAGTTTTGTCGTTCAAAACAATTTTTTCATATTATTCACACTATTTCAGCAAGAAAATGGGTGTTGCTATGGTTTTTTCGTGGAGTTTTTGGCGTTTTTCGCCTCAAAACGGGCCACACTCTTGAAATAGCCGCACTCACGCAACTGAGCGGGCAAGATGCAGCGCACGTCGAAGATGCCTGGCAAGGTATAGCGCCTTGCCTCGCCAGTGGGCAATTCCACTCCAGCGGCGGCATAAGCACGCCTCACCAGTTGGGTGCAGTAAAGGCGGGTGGTGTCGGCATCGTCGTAGTCGTCGTTAAACAGGATGTGTCTGCGGTAGTAGGCGAGGGCCTGTCGGGCGGCAACCTGCGCCACGGCGGGGTCGTCGCACCGCATCACCTCGCCGCGGCTGGCGCGCGACGCCATGTAGAAGCGCTCAGGGCGGTCCATCTTCACGCGGTTCACGTCGCCCTCAAAGTCGGGTTCGTCGGGCACTGCATGCACGATCATCATCACGCCTGCCGAGTCGGTCACGATGCCGCAATGCGAGTACATGGCATCGGGTCCTTGTGCCAGCATCACCACATCGCTCTCAAAGCTTAAGCCTTGACGAAACACCACATCGCCCGCCTGCAACTCGCAGGTGGCGGGGAAGATGGTCCCTGCCTCGTCGTGAGAGTCCTTGCCACACGCCTGCAGGAGCAGTATTGCGAGCAGGCTCAGCAACTGTGTGATGATGGCTGTTCTTTTCATCGCTTTCTTGTTAACTCGTGTTACAAAGTTACGCATTATTTGCTAAAAAATGTGAGAATAGGGTGCATTTGCGCATTTTTAGGTATTGTCGGGCATCAGTTTTTAAAAAACTTAGTATCTTAGCAACATAATTCATCATTTAAACGAACATTCATCATGAAAAAGATAGCCACTCTGCTCACTGCCATTGTTGTGTGCCTTGCCACAACAATTACCGCAGCGGCCCAAACCGAGAACACTTTGCCTAAGGAATTCTACGGATGCACCCTGGGCACAAGCACAAGTTACGATGTGAAAATGGCTCTTGAATCACACGGATTTGTTGCTGGTGGCTACGGTGCCAGCTATTACATCACCGACCCTCAATTCGATGGCTTCAAGTATGACCTGGCACTTTATGAGTTCACCCCCTATGACCAGGCAAGCGACAAGTTCTCCGGCATCACATTCCTGAAATCTGACTTGAGCAAAAAAGAGGCTGTCAAGTTTGCCAAGAAAGTGCACGCCAAACTCGACAAGCGTTACACCCTCATCAAGAAGACGGTTGACGGGCTCGACTGCTACTTCACCAGCAGTGATGGCCGCACCCTTACTCTTCTCGTGGGAATGAACAGTGACGGCACTTATCAGGTGTCACTGTCGATCGAACTCGGCACCCCAAAACTCCATTAGAATTCGGAGCATATCAAGAACATATATTTTACTGCATTCAGTCACTTGCTGAGTGCAGTTTTTATTTGATTATGTGTAATTTAGACTCTGTCCCAAAAAAGTGGATATTATGTTGTGACAAGTCGAAGACTTGGCGATGTGCAAAACACATTGTGCCGCTTACTTCGCAGAAGTGGGCGGCTGAGTCGTAATTTATCATATTTGAATTTGTGCATTTTACCGTATTTTGAATACGGTTTTTCTGCATTTTATCGTATTTATTGACCAATATTTTTGCATTTTACCGTATTTTACAGGGGATTTTTTTGCATTTTATCGTATTGTTTATTACCTTTGTCGTCAAAATATAAAGAATTATTTCAAAGATGATAGACGAGAAAGTAATATTGCAAGTACTGACTGAACAACAGTTAGAAATCAAAAGTTATAAGCCTCAGAACTGGGTTGCCCGTAAGGAAGAATCTTTGTTTGAATTCGACACAAATTTAGCGCAAGTGGTTATAGGAGTTCGCCGAAGCGGTAAATCTACGTTGTGCCACAAAGTATTACTCGAACGAGGAATCAGATTTGGTTATGTCAACCTTGATGATGACCGCCTGGCCAAGATGCAAGTAGAAGACTTGAACATAATGCTCTCATGTGTTTATCAGCTCTATGGAACAGATATTCCTTATCTTGTATTAGATGAGATACAAAATGTTGATGGATGGTATCTATTTGTGAATCGATTGCTACGAACCAATCTGCACATTCTGGTCACAGGTAGCAATGCCAAATTGCTTAGTGGAGAATTAGCCACACACCTCACAGGTCGCTACAACGAGATTCATCTTTACCCATTCTCGTTTTCAGAGTATTGTCAATTCCACAATGTTGACACGCACAGCATAACCACTAAAGCTGAAGCTGACCGCAAACGAGCATTTATGGATTATATACATGACGGAGGCTTCCCTGAGATGCAGAGACTTCGAAACAAGAAAGCGTATGTTCAGAGTTTGATTGAGGCCATTTTACGAAAAGATATCCAGCATCGCTTTAAGATAAGGAATATTGAGTCACTCCGCAAACTCACTCATCACCTCATCAATAATTCCTGTCATGAGGTGAACTATGATGAATTATCAGGCCTGCTTGGTGTTACAGATAAAACGGTTAAAAAATATGTGGATTATCTCAGCCAAGCTTTTTTGGTTCAATTACTGACTCGGCATTCATTCAAAAGCAAGGAGCGCATACGCAATCAGAAGGGTTATATAGTTGATACTGGATTGCAAGGAAATCGCGACAACGCACTCGCTCCTGAGAATCTGGGATGGCGATTGGAAAATGTTGTGTATATTGAATTGCTCAGGCGTTGTGCTCATGAGTATTTGGATGTTTATTTCTATAAACCCAATCCAAGAGCAAAAGAGATTGACTTTGTTGTTTGTAATCAAAGCAAGACTGTTGAACTGATTCAGGTGGCCTATGAGGTTGACAATCAAAAAGCTTATAACCGAGAGACCTCATCACTCATAAAAGCGTCAGGCTCTCTTTCTTGTAACCAACTCACTCTTGTGGCATTTACCAAAACGCGAGATGTTGTGATTGAAGGAAAGACAATTCACATCATTTCAGCTTTAGAATGGCTATTACAATAATTCTTTGCCAAACTATGGTGAAAATGCTCTCAAGAGGTTAAACCTTGGGAGGTTTGCAATGGTCTAATTGGCGAGTTTGTAAACCTTATTAATTATTCTGTTTTTTTATTAGAAACTCTATGTCTAAATTCAAATTGAGCGGCTGGATGGTCGAGGCACTCATCATCGCCGCAGGTGTGATTATTTTGGGCCTTTGCATCAAGGGAGGAATCGACAACTTTGTGAACAAGGACCGTGTGGTGACCGTGAAAGGTCTGAGTGAAAAAGAGGTGCCCGCCGACAAGGTGACTTGGCCCATCGTGACCAAGGAAATGGGCAATGATCTGCCGTCGTTGTACGCCAAGATCAACAGCACCAACGCCGCTGTGGTGGCCTTTCTGAAACAGAATGGACTCACCGACAAGGAAATCACGGTGAACCCGCCGGTGCTCGTAGACAAGAACGCCAACGAGTATAACTACAACGAGCGGGCCGCTGAGCGCTACTATGTGAAGTCGGTGATTACCGTCACAAGTGACCAGGTCGACAAGGTGCGTGGCATCATCGCCAAGCAGGGCGAACTGCTCAAGCAGGGCATTGCCATTGTGGCCGACTCCTATGAGAACAGCATCAGCTACGACTTCACCTCGTTCCAGGACATGAAGCCCAAGATGATGGAAGAGGCTATCGAGAAGGCCAAGGCCACTGGCGAACAGTTTGCCAAGCAGTGCGGCAGCGAGCTCAACAAGATTGTGACTGCCGACCAGGGCCAGTTCTCCATCGAGGACCGTGATGAGAACACACCGCACATCAAGGTGCTGCGCGTGGTCACCACCATCACCTATTCGCTCAAGAATTGAGCCGCCACCAAAGGAAAGAAGAAAGCCGGTGCCCAACAATGAGCATCGGCTTTTTTTAACCCTAATGACCGATTTGGGTTTAAGTGAATTTTTGTCAATCAATTTGTTTATTACTAATTTATTTGTATTTTTGCCCCCAGTAACAAATCCATAAGCATTATGACACCTGCAGAAATGAATATTCAAATTCTTCGTGATTTGGCCGAGATAGCCGACGACGAGAATCTGATGGAGCAACTCTCCAAATACCTGAAGGAGTTGGTTGCTCAGAAAAAAGACCCTACCGCGATGACCCAGGAGGAATTCCTCGCCAAGCTGGAACGCGGAGAACTTGCTTATGAACGTGGTGAGTGTCACGAGATGCTTGTAAATGAAGACGTGACCACCTATTTAAGAAGGCGTGGGTATGATCTATAAAATCATCAACACTCCTGAAGCCGAGGCCGATTTATACCGATTGGCCAAAAGTGAGCCAAAGGCTTTTCAGAAGGCATGCCATCTTATAGAGGAACTTAAAGTGCATCCTAAAACCGGGTTAGGTCATCCCGAACCATTGAAAGGTCAACCTGAGGGCCGATGGAGCAGAAGAATTACAAAAAAGCACCGCATGGTGTATCGCATCTATGAAACTGAAGTGGTGGTGCTTCTCCTATCAAGTTATGGTCATTATGACGACAAGTGACATCTTATGAAACAAGAAAGCCGGTGCCCCAAGTGGAGCACCGGCTTTTTTATTGTACTGTTTTGCCCTGATGGGCTTTGGAGGGTTAGACCTGGTCCTTGCCGTGGCAGTTCTTGAACTTCTTGCCGCTGCCACAGGGGCAGGGATCGTTGCGACCCACCTTGGGTCCCACATGAATGGGAGCAGTGGGGCGCTGGGCATTGTGGCTGGCGCCACGCGAAGCGGCGGCATTGGCAGCACTGGCACTTGCCAGGGCATCGCCACCACTGCCACGACCCTCGCTGTAACGCTGTTGCTGCTGAGCGCGGCGGCGCATGGCCTCTTCGCGGTCACGGTCGACCACATTGCTGGGGTCACCTGCCTCTACGGGAATCTGACCACGCATCAGCGTTGAGATGGCCTTGTTGTTCATGTTGCCCAGCATGGTCTTGAACAGGTTGAACGATTCCACCTTGTAGATCACGAGGGGATCCTTCTGCTCATAGCTTGCATTCTGCACACTCTGACGCAACTGGTCCATTTCACGCAGGTGCTCCTTCCAGCTCTCGTCGATGGTAACGAGCATCACAGCCTTCTGCCAAGCCTTGGCAAGCGACTTGCACTGGGTCTCATAGGCCTCCTTCATGTCGATGACAATGCCGAAGGTGCGACGGCCATCACTGATGGGCACGCGCATTTGTCCTGTGGGTTCTGAAGCGCCGTTCTTGAGCTGATCTTCCACAATGTGCCGGATGACGGGGTTAGCCACTTCCACGATGCGGTCGGTCTTGCGGCGGAATGCCTTGAGCACGGCGTCGTAGAGTTTCTCCACCACTTCCTTGGTGTCCATCTTGCGATACTCGGTCTCATCAAAGGGAGGTTCGATGGCATAGGTCGAGAGCACATGCATCTTGAAGTCCTCGAACTGGTCAGGACCGAAGCGGTCAGCAGCGTCTTCCACACTGTCGTAGAGCGTGTTGATGATGTCAATGCCAATGCGCTCACCCATCACAGCATGATGGCGGCGGGTATAGACCACCTTGCGCTGGGCATTCATCACATCGTCATATTCCAGCGTGTGCTTACGCTGACCGAAGTGGTTCTCCTCCACGCGCTTCTGTGCGTTCTCGATTGACTTGGTCACCATAGGTGATTCGATGGCTTCACCGTCTTTCAGACCCAGGCGGTCGAGCAGCTTCACGGTGCGGTCGCCTGCAAACCAGCGCATCACAGTGTCTTCAAACGAGACGAAGAAGATAGAGCTACCCGGGTCACCCTGACGACCGGCACGACCGCGCAACTGACGGTCGACGCGGCGTGACTGGTGGCGTTCGGTACCGATGATGGCGAGACCGCCAGCAGCCTTTACCTCGGGGGTGAGCTTGATGTCGGTACCACGACCTGCCATGTTGGTAGCAATGGTCACCACACCCAGGCCGTCGCTCGAGCGACCTGCCTGAGCCACGATTTCCGACTCCTTCTGAGTGCGTTCGGGTTTAGCGTTCAGCAGCTGGTGTGGTATGTGACGCAGATTGAGCTGACGGCTCAAACGCTCCGATACCTCCACCGAGGTGGTACCCACCAGGCAGGGACGGCCGCTGTTACGCATCTTCTCGATTTCGTTGATCACGGCATTGAATTTCTCCTTCTCGGTCTTATAGACGCGGTCCGACATATCGTTGCGAATCACTGGCTTGTTGGTGGGGATGGTCACCACATCGAGTTTGTAGATTTCCCAGAACTCACCTGCCTCGGTGATAGCGGTACCGGTCATACCGGCCAGCTTGTGATACATGCGGAAGTAGTTCTGCAGCGTGATGGTGGCGAATGTCTGAGTGGCGGCTTCCACCTTCACACCTTCCTTGGCCTCGATAGCCTGGTGCAGACCGTCGCTATAGCGGCGACCCTCCATCACACGGCCCGTCTGCTCATCCACAATCTTCACCTTGCCCTCGTTGTCAACGATGTACTCATCGTCACGGTTAAACAGGGTGTAGGCCTTGAGCAGCTGGGTCACGGTGTGCACGCGCTCGGCCTTGACCGAGTAGTTCTGCAGCAGTTCGTCGCGCTTGTGCACCTTCTCCTCGTCGGTGAGAGGCTCGTTGGTCACGGCACTCAGTTCGCTGGCGATATCGGGGAGCACGAAGAACTTGGGGTCGTCGGTGCCCTGGGTGAGCACATCGATACCCTTGTCGGTAAGTTCCACGGTGTTGTTCTGCTCGTCGATGATGAAATAGAGCGGGTCGGTCACAATGTACATTTCGCGGCTGTTGTCCTGCATATACTTCGCCTCGGTCTTGAGCATCTGTGCCTTCACACCTTCCTGCGAGAGGAACTTGATGAGGGGCTTGTATTTGGGCAGACCCTTGAAAGCGCGGTAGAGCAGCAGAGTGCCATCGGCCACCTGTTTCTCGTCGGGGCTCGCCATCAGGCGGCGGGCATCGGCAAGCAGGTTGGTCACCAGGCGGCGCTGTGCTTCATACACACGCTCCACATTGGGCTTGTACTGGTCAAACATCTGGTCCTCGCCACGGGGCACGGGACCTGAAATGATAAGAGGTGTACGGGCATCGTCGATAAGCACCGAGTCCACCTCGTCGACGATGGCGTAGTGATGCGGACGCTGCACCATATCCTCGGGTTGCATGGCCATGTTGTCGCGCAGGTAGTCGAAACCAAATTCAGCATTGGTACCGAAGGTGATGTCGCAGTTATAGGCTGCGCGGCGTTCGGGCGAGTTGGGCTGCGTCTTGTCGATACAGGCCACGCTCATGCCATGGAACTGATAGAGCGGTCCCATCCACTCCGAGTCACGCTTGGCGAGGTAGTCGTTCACCGTCACCATGTGCACACCTTGGCCGGCGAGAGCATTCAGGAACACAGGCAGTGTAGCCACCAGCGTCTTACCCTCACCAGTTGCCATCTCGGCGATTTTACCCTGATGGAGCACGATACCGCCAATGAGCTGCACATCATAGTGAATCATGTCCCAAGTGATTTCGTTACCACCAGCAATCCAGTGGTTGAAATACACGGCCTTGTCGCCACGAATTTCCAGGAAGTCTTTGCCTTGCGAGGCGAGGTCGCGGTCGAAGTCGTTGGCGGTCACCTCGATTTCCTCGTTCTGGGCAAAGCGGCGTGCGGTGTCCTTCACGATGGCAAACACCTCGGGCAGCACCTCGTTGAGCTTGTCCTCGAGGCGGTCGAGAATTTCCTTGTCGATCTTGTCCACCTTCTCCCACAGGGGTTCGCGGTCCTCGTAGTCGATGGTCTCGATTTCAGCCTTGATTTTTGCTATCTCGTCGCGCTGAGGCTGCACATAGTCGGCGATGTCCTGGCGAATCGCGGCACTGCGGGCACGGAGTTCGTCGTTGGTCATTTGCTCAATCGACGGATAGATTTCTTTGATCTTGTTCAGCATGGGGCGCATCTTCTTCACATCGCGCTCACTCTTGTTGCCGAATATTGATTTCAAAAAGTCGTTTAATCCCATATATAGTTTCGTTTTTGTTGTTTTCTTATTGCAATTATAGTGCCAATCACGCTGACTGACACAAGAATTTGCAAAATTACTAAAAACTTCTGACTTTTCGGCCTATTTTTTAATATAATGTGTTCTTACCCTCTTTTTCCCTTCATTTCACCATCAATTTGTGCCGCGGCGGGCCTGTTTGCGGGCGATGAGCAGGTTGCCAATGGAGCGCACCATGGGGGTGACCATAAGCGGGAAGAAGGCCATATTAGCCACTTGTGGAAGCAGTGGCCATGCCAGCAGGGTGAAGATGAGCACCAGCACGATGGTTCGGTGAACTCCGTGCACAAACTTGCGGCAGCGCTTGAACCACATGAGCAGCGGTATGAGCAGATAGAAGGGGTGCAGCCACAAGGCGTTGTAGTTGGGCGAGGTGGCCTCGTGGGTGGAGATGAAGATGATGAAGAACAGCACAATGCCCCACAGGCCGTAGAGGGTGTAGAGCAGCACATCATACCACTTCGATGCCTTGCCCCTGCGCACATCGTAGCGGGTAATCAACAGTGTGATAATCAGCAATAACAGGGCGAAGAACAAGGGGGAGAGTATGAAGGGCGTAGGGTCTTTGATGAGTCCTTTGTCGGAGCCTTCAACAAGCACTCGTGTGGAACTCACCAGCGGCACCTGCACGCCATCACGGTCGACGGTGGCGCCCGACATGTGCTGCATGAGTTTCATGGGTGAGAACATCTCCTGGCGAAGGGTGATCACCGTGTCGATGGGGCTTCCCAGTGCCAGGTCGATGCCAAACTCCTCCCAGGCATAGTTGGCGTTATAGTCGCGCAGCATGTCACGATAGGTGGATCGGCTTGCCTGGCCGGTATAATGCAGTCGGCTGCCCAGCGCTTTCTCGATGATGTCACGCGGCCGCGTGGCGCAGTTGTTGCTCAAGAACTTGTAGCGATAGGTAGCATTCTCGGGGAGCACATTGTTACGCAGGTAGTCGCGAATGTTGGCGGCCTCCTGGGGTGTGAGCGCCAGTTCCTGCTCCACCACCTTGCGGCCCGCATAACCTGATAGTGCCAGATCGTATGGGAAAGCACCGCACAGATAGTCGGTCTGCCCCGCAATGAAGTGCATGGCGAAACCCGGAACGAAGAAATCAAACAGTCCGTAATTATAGAACATGTCGCTCTCGCCATTGCGCACTCGCAGTTCAGTGTGGCCATAGAGTTCATAGACCTCGCTGCCGGGATAGATGGTGATGAGGCTCACTTTTGTCTCGATGGGTGTGTCGGTGGGCTCTGTGCCTACGGGTGGTGTGGCGCCGCCCACAGCCCAAGCCATACACATCACCACCACCAATATCATATATTTCATTCTCACTCGCATAATAATAAACTACGGATTATTCTGATTATTCTGATTGTTTTTTTGCGATAAGTGCACTACAAATGTAGGTACTATCCTACTATAAATGTAGGCTATATTTCTCTTTTTATATGCAAAATTAGAAATAGTCATTGAAATAAACATTTTTTCACTTAAAAAAATTGTGGAAATTTTTCGTAAATGGAATTTTCGTGTTATCTTTGCAATGCTGAAATGAGATTTTCAGCATCTGAAATTGATTGCACTTTTCTATACAGATTCTATTCATAAAATTTGAAAGTCCCACTCGTGAGAGCCGGACTTTTTCCTTTTTTATGCCCACTGTCTGGTTCACTGAATTTTAGATGACCACCCGCTTGCTTGATGGGAAAAAGAAGGAGGCTCGTGGCATGTGAGCCAGAGCCTCCCTATGGATGTTGACCTCAGTGAGGTTTAGAATTCGGCGTTCTTGGGCGTGCGCGGGAAGGGGATGACGTCGCGGATGTTGGCCATGCCGGTGACGAAGAGGATGAGTCGCTCGAAGCCCAGTCCGAAGCCACTGTGAGGCACAGTGCCGAACTTGCGGGTCTCGAGATACCACCACATGTCCTTCATGGGAATGTCGCGGCGCTCGATCTCGGCAATGAGCTTGTCGTAGTCGGCCTCACGCTCGCTACCGCCAATGATTTCGCCAATCTGCGGGAAGAGCACATCCATGGCACGCACGGTGCGGCCATCGTCGTTCTGCTTCATGTAGAAGGCCTTGATTTCACGCGGGTAATCGGTGAGGATGACGGGACGCTTGAAGTGCTCCTCGACGAGGTAACGCTCGTGCTCGCTCTGGAGGTCGGTACCCCAATCGACGGGGAACTCAAACTTCTTGTCGGCGGCCTTGAGAATCTCGATGCCCTCGGTGTAGGTGAGGCGCACGAACTTGTCCTTGATGACGCTCTGCAGACGCTCGATGAGCGTGTTGTCGTACATCTTGTTGAGGAATTCAAGGTCGTCCTTGCAGTGCTCGAGCGCATACTTGACGCAGAACTTGATGAAGTCCTCGGCCAGATCCATGTTGTCGTTGATATCGTAGAACGCGATTTCAGGCTCAATCATCCAGAACTCGGCCAGATGTCGGGGCGTGTTGCTGTTCTCGGCACGGAATGTGGGCCCGAAGGTGTAGATGGCGCCCAGTGCGGTGGCACCGAGTTCGCCCTCGAGCTGACCCGACACGGTGAGGCTGGTGGTTTTGCCGAAGAAGTCTTGCGAGTAGTCGGTCTTGCCGTCCTCGGTCTTGGGCAGGTCGCCCAGGTTGAGGGTGGTTACCTGGAACATGTCGCCTGCGCCTTCGCAGTCGCTGGCGGTAATGAGCGGCGTGTGCAGGTAATAGAATCCGCGCTCGTTGAAGAACTTGTGGATGGCAAATGCCAGGTGGTGCCTGATACGGAACACGGCTCCGAAGGTGTTAGTGCGCATGCGCAGGTGAGCCTTCTCACGCAAGAACTCCAGGGTGTGCCCTTTCTTCTGCAAGGGATATTCCTCGGGGTCGGCAGTGCCGTAGATTTCGATTTCCTCGGCCTGAATCTCCACGCTCTGGCCCTTGCCCTGTGAGGGCACGAGGGTTCCGTCGACATGCAGACTGGCGCCTGTGGTGATGGGTTTCAGAAAATCCTCGTCAAACTTTTCAAGGTCGATGACAATCTGGATGTTCTTGATGGTAGAGCCATCGTTGAGTGCAACAAACTGCACATGCTTGTTGCCTCGGCGGGTGCGAACCCAACCTTTCACACACACTTTCTCGCCCACGAGTTGCGGGTCGAAGATGTCAACTATTTTTGTTCGTTTTAATTGCATTGTAGTGAAATGATATTAAATCAGATAGTTGTGTTTATTCAAATGAGTTGAGACGCAGGAAATTCACCTCTTCCTGAGTGAGGAAGCGCCACTTGCCGCGGGGCAGATCCTTCTTGGTGAGTCCGGCGAAATAGACGCGGTCGAGCTTCACCACATGATAACCGAGCGACTCGAAAATGCGGCGCACAATGCGGTTGCGGCCCGAGTGAATCTCAATGCCGGCCTGCTTGCGGTCGGTGGCCGAAACATATTGCACTGCATCGGCATGGATGGGTCCGTCGTCGAGTTCCACACCGTCGGCAATGTGCTGCATGTCTTCCTCGCTGATGGGCTTGTCGGTCCACACCTGATAGATTTTCTTCTTCACATACTTGGGATGGGTGAGTTTTGATGCGAGGTCACCGTCGTTGGTGAGCAGGAGCACACCGGTGGTGTTGCGGTCGAGCCTTCCCACGGGATAGATGCGTTCCTGACAAGCGCCCTTCACGATATCCATCACGGTCTTGCGGCCGTTGGGGTCGTCGCTGGTAGTAACGCAGTCCTTGGGCTTGTTGAGCAGGATGTAGACCTTGCGTTCGCGAGCCACGACTTCGCCGTTATACTCCACAATATCCTTGGGAGTGATTTTTGCGCCGAGTTCGGTCACGGGCTCGCCGTTCACCTTAATGAGACCTTTGGTGATGAGTTCATCGGCTTCACGGCGCGAGCAGATGCCGGCGTTTGCCATGAACTTGTTGAGGCGAACCTCGGTATTGGGATCGATGATGGGCTCATCGTATTCTACGGGTTGAGGACGAGGAGTGAAGCGCATTTGCGGGCGTGGTCCCATGTTGCGTTTCTGCTTGGGACGCTGCTGGCGGTAGCCGCCTTGCTGATAGCCGGGGTTGTAGCCGCCTTGCTGGTAGCCAGGATTGTAGCCACCTTGTCCGTAAGCGGGATTGAAACCGCCACGCTGCTGATAGCCACCACGCTGCTGGTAACCGCCACGCTGCTGGAAGCCGGGCCTCTGCTGATAGCCGCGCTGCTGATAACCGCCGCGCTGCTGGTAGCCCTGTCGTGGCTGATAACCCTGACGCTGCTGGTATCCAGTGCCGGGCTGCTGGTTTTCGCCTTCGGTGGCGCTGGTCTGGTTTTCATCGGCAGCCTGAGGGAAACGGGGCTGCTGATAGTGCTGCTGGTAACCGCCGGGCCTCTGCTGGTAACCGCGTTGCTGATAGCCGCCACGCTGGTAGCCACCGCGTTGCTGGTAACCATAGCCACCGCGTTGCTGGTAGCCGTAGCCACGCTGCTGGTAGCCTTGGTGTTGCTGAGCCTCGGGGTTGGTTTCACCGTCGGCTGGAGCATTCTCGGCAGGATTCTCGCTTGGGTAGTCAACTTTTTCATAACGTGCTATCTCATTCTCTTCAATAGCTGGCTTGGTCTCGCCAATGCGAGGCCGTTTAGGTTTTTTTTCTAAGTTCTCTTCCATGTTGGTTAAGAATTTTAAGGGTTTGCAAATATTTCAAGTGAAGGCCTCTCGGCCGTTAATCATCAATTCAGTAATAAATAAATTCTAAAATAAATATGTATAGATTGCTCAAACTGAAAATGTGTGAACATTAACTTGTAACAAAGGTAGTGCATTTTCTTGATAGAATCACCCCAAAGGGGTGGTTTTTTACACTATTTAACCCAAATCGGACATCAGGCCGCAGTTTTTGTGTGGTAAAAGTGTGGGCTGAGCATGAAGCAATGCATCAATAGCCAGTGTAGTTCTGCGGTGTGATTGCCTTGAGCTGTGCCTTGACCTCGGGGCTCACATTGAGCGAGTCAACAAACTCGGCGATGCGTCGGGCGTCGACCACTTCGTTGGTGCGGGTGAGCTGCTTGAGGGTCTCGTAGGGCTTGGGGTAGCCCTCGCGGCGCAGAATGGTCTGCATGGCCTCGGCCACCACACTCCAGGTGTTCTCCAGGTCGGTCTCGATGGCGTCGGCGTTCAGGATGAGTTTGCCCAGTCCCTTGAGGGTGCTGGCGGTGGCAATCATGAAGTGGCCGAAGGGCACGCCCACGTTGCGCAGCACGGTGCTGTCGGTGAGGTCGCGCTGGAGTCTGGAAATGGGCAGCTTGTGCGCCAGATGCTCCAGAATGGCGATGGCGATGCCCAGGTTGCCCTCGCTGTTCTCAAAGTCGATGGGGTTCACCTTGTGGGGCATGGCGCTCGAGCCCACCTCGCCGGCCTTGATCTTCTGCTTGAAGTAGTTCATGGAGATGTAGAGCCACACATCGCGGTCGAGGTCGATGAGAATGGTGGCGATGCGCTTGAGCGCGTCGAAGATGGCGCCCATGTTGTCGTAGTTGGAGATCTGTGTGGTGAACTGCTCTCGCTCGATGCCCAGCTGCTCTTTGAGGAATGCGTTGGCAAAGTCGATCCAGTTGATTTCAGGATAGGCGGCCAGATGGGCGTTGAAATTGCCGGTGGCGCCGCCGAACTTGCCCGAGACGGGGGCGTCCTGCAATTGCTGCAGTTGCTGCTCGAGGCGGTAGGCAAACACCCGGAGTTCCTTGCCGAGGCGGGTGGGGGAGGCTGGCTGACCGTGGGTCTTGGCGAGCATGGGCACATCGTGCCACAGCTGGGCGTGCTCGTTGAGCCAGTCGATGATTTGCCTGATGGCGGGGACGATGGCCTGCTGCAGGGCATCCTTGATGCTCATGGGCACCGAAGTGTTGTTGATGTCCTGCGAGGTGAGCCCGAAGTGGATGAACTCCTTGAACTGCTGCAGTCCCAGCTCGTCGAAACGCTCTTTCAGGAAGTATTCCACAGCCTTCACATCGTGGTTGGTGATGGCCTCAATGTCTTTCACCCGCTGGGCCTCGTCCTCGGTGAGATTCTCGTAGATGGCCCGCAGCGAGGCAAAGCATGCCGGGTCAACATCCTTGAGTTGTTGCAGGGGAATGCTGCACAAGGCAATGAAATATTCGATTTCGACTTTCACCCTGTAGCGGATGAGTGCATACTCGGAGAAGAACTGAGAGAGTTGTTGGGTCTTGCTGTGATAGCGCCCGTCGATGGGCGAGACGGCAGTGAGTGGAGTTATCATTATAAAACTATATATTAAATCATTAGTTTAATCGACACAAAATTACAAAAAAACTCTGTATTGGCAAAATGAGGTTTGCGCAAGAAAAAAAGTGTGTCGAGCCATCTGGCAGCGACACACCTTTTTATGAGTTGGTTAAGTGAGGGAGACGATTAGATGTCCATGCCCTCGGGGAAACCGAGTTCTTTCATCATCTGTTTGCCCCATTCCTCGTCGTCAAGAACTTTCTTGCCATTCTCGGTAGCCTTTGCAGCTTCTTCAAATTCTTCCATGGCTTTCTGGAGAGGTTCAAATTCTTTCTGCTTGGCTTGAGCTTCGTCCATAATCTTGGCGAGGTCTTCTTCCTTGGCGCCTTCAGCTTTTTTCTGTAAATCCATCATTGAAGTCATCATGGGCTTGAGAGCAATGAGAGCCTGCTTGAAAGCGTCTTTCCACTCGTCGATCGACCAGTTTGCGCCTTCGGCTTTCACCTTTTCAACCAGAGCGGCGAGGTCAACGGTCTGTTCTACATTTTCAACAGCCGACTTCTGATCACCACTTGCTGCGTCTTTACTTGCTTCGTTCTTGCACGACATGTAGCTGATGCTCATTGCAATAGCTACCATCAAAAATAAAACTTTTTTCATTCTTAATTAATGGTTTAGTGATTAAACATTTTTGGGCCTTTTTATCATCGTCCATTGCCCGGCCCATTGCAAGGAGGTGTTTTGAATCACAAATATATGATTTTCCCCTCAATATTGCAATATTCATGCCAAAAAATCACGAGCAGTTGAAGTAATTTTTCAAAAAAATGCAGAAAAATTTTGGTGGTTTGAAAAAAAGCAGTAATTTTGCATCGCTTTTCAAGCAACGGGTGTTTAGCTCAGCTGGTTCAGAGCATCTGCCTTACAAGCAGAGGGTCGGCGGTTCGAATCCGTCAACACCCACTCCAAGCTGCAAAACAACGCAGCTTTTTTTGTGGAAATAAGAAAAATGTTTATATTTGCACCGCAGAACCTCAAAAGGTGCATTTTGGGTGCTTAGCTCAGCAGGTTTAGAGCGCATCCTTGACAGGGATGAGGTCACCCGTTCGAATCGGGTAGCACCCACATTTTTTTATTTCTAAATCAAGATGAAAATGAAAAGATTAATTATTGCATTGGCACTGACCTTCAGCGGTTCAGTGGCATTGATGGCTGTCAATCAGATCCACATGAGTGCTGACCAGATTGAGATGACCAAGAAGGACACCGAGAAGCTCAATAAACTTGCTAAGGCTGCTGAGAAGGCTACGAAGGATGCCGAAAAGGCCGCCAAGAATGCTCAAAAGGCTCAAGATGCTGCCAAGAAGGCTCAAGAGAAGCTCCAAAAGGCTCAGAGAGATGCTGAAAAGGCAGCTGATAAAGCCAAGGACGAGGCCAAGAAGGCTGAGGAGATGGCCGACAAGGCTCAGAAGGCCAAGGCTGAGCTTGCAAAGATGACGCAAGAAGTGAATTATCAAGGTCGCTAAGCAAGCGATTTTAGAGATTGAAACAAAGAGGGACCCACCACTGCGGTGAGTCCCTTTTGTTATTGTTTTTCTAGTCTAGATAGGCTAGAATTTCTAGAAGGGCTAGATTGCTAGTTTTAGAGGCGGAAGCCAATAATGCGGCGCACCTCGTCGATGGTGGCGCGGGCGCTCTGGCGGGCCACTTCGGCACCACGCTCGGCAATCTTCTCGAGCAGTGCGGTATCGGCGCTATACTGCTCGATGCGCTCGCGGATGGGGGCCACGATGGCGCATAGGTCCTGTGCAATCTGTTTCTTGAGGTCGCCGTAGCGAATGGAGCAGTCGTTCCACTTCTCATCGAAGTACTGATAGGCTTCGGGGGTGGAGGCGATGCGCAAGAAGGTGAACAGATTCTCGATGACCTCGGGCTTCTCGCTGTTTGGCTCGGTGGGGCCGCTATCGGTCACGGCCTTCATCACCTTCTTGGTGATGGTTTTGTCGT
Source organism: Muribaculaceae bacterium (assembly GCA_017619355.1). Taxonomy (GTDB): domain Bacteria; phylum Bacteroidota; class Bacteroidia; order Bacteroidales; family Muribaculaceae; genus Sodaliphilus. The sequence continues at coordinate 188 of JAFZSO010000058.1, read as the reverse complement.
CGTCACGCAGGTAGATGCAGTTGCCGGTGCTCTTGCCCATCTTGCCGCTGCCGTCAAGGCCGGGCACCTTCAGGGCCTTGTCGCTGAAGTAGAAGTTCTGCGGCTCGGGGAAGAACTCCACACCATAGATGTTGTTGAAGCGGCGTGCGCAGCGGCGAGCCATCTCCATGTTCTGCTCCTGGTCCTTG
>JAFZSO010000057.1 GCA_017619355.1 Muribaculaceae bacterium | reverse complement strand
TGTACTATCGTTATTTATTATATACTTTCGTCAAAGTTCATACTGCTAATGTTGAGTCGAGTGTTGATGCCCTTTGGGCACCGCACGCCACGCAAGCGTGACTCGTGCTTCAACATCGCCTCGAGCCCTTCGGGGTTCGTTATTTATTGTACTGCTTTCGTTGATCATTGTATACTTTCGTCATAGATCTCGGAGGACTCGGAGATCTCGGAGGACTCGGAGGACTCAGAAAACTCGGACGGCTCGGAGGGGTTCCAATTCCTGCGAGGGTGCGGACAAGGCACGCCTTGTCCCTACACGGGCTTCTTGTAAAATGGGCATACCCACCAATTCAAGCCATTGGGACGGTAGAATGTGAATTAGCGAGGCCCTGAGAAAAGATTGCTGCCTGCCCCATGACAGGACAGGCAGCAAGGGAACAAGCAGACTATCAGAAAAATCACTGCACAACGATGGCACCAACACTAGCAGCCAGGAAAAATCACTGCACAACGATGGCACCATCACTAGCAGCTCAGAGTAAAATCACTGCATGACGATGCGCATGTGGGCCTTGGGATAGCGGAGGACAAGGCAACTGGCCTCGGTGAGGACGAGGGCATCGACATTGCGCACGCCGCTCTTCTTGAGGTCGAGCGACTCGGTGCTGAAGGGCAGGTGGCTGTACTTCTGCAGGTACTGCGGGTCGATGATGAGTCCGTTGTCGGGCATACCCACCTCGTCGAAGATCTCGCTGAGCAGCACATAGAGGGTGCCGAACTTGGAGCGCAACTGGTTGAAGTCGATGCCCCACTTGGTCACGCTCTCGGCGGCGGTCACCACCTTGGTGTAGTTGAGCTTGTTCAAGCTGCCAATGAGGCCCGAGCCGCCAATCAGGATCTTGCGCTTGCTGCCGGCATTGCCCGTGAAGGCGTCGCGCATCATGTCGATGACCGACTCCTGCGTGAGCGAGTCCTCGTCGTAGTTAAAGGTCTTGCCCGCCTGGTACCAGATGCCGCCGGTGAGCATCACATTCTCTTTTTTCACAGGGTCCCAGAGCTTGTTCTTCACGCCGAAGAGGAACGACTTCTCCATGCCCAGTCGCATGTCGTAGATGGCGGCCTCTTCTTGGTCGCTCATGGTCCAGGGCACCTCCTTGTTCGAGAGTTTCTGCAAAGTTGACTGCTCAATCTGCATTTTAAATATCTGACAGAACTGCTGTGCCTTCTGGGGCAGAGACTCGAACTGGGGCGACATCACATCGAGCTCGCTGGCGGCTCGGCCCATACGAATGAGGGTGGTGCCGCTGTCGATATCGGGCATGCAGTTGGTGAGCGTACCTATCTTCTTGCCGTTTACCGGCATGGCATAGATGCCGCCCTCCTCGTCGCGCGAGGTCACATAGAGCACCAGTTCGCTGCGCGACACGCGGCCGTCGGGTTCATAGCCGCTCACGCCTTGCACCAGAATGGTGTCGGTAGCGTCGAAGATGTCGTCGTTGTCGGTATAGAGCTTCACCCTCGAGGCATCGCCCGTGGCGGCCGCCTCACTCACGGGAGCCACATAGGCAGTGTGCAGCTTGGTGGAGGTGGGCTTGGTGTCGACATTATGGTAGTCGACGATCATCGAACCTGCATGTTTGCTGCCGGCACAGCGCGAGAGCTGGTCGACGGGCGTAGCCATGGGGCGAATTTTCACTATCTGCTGGTCAATCTCGTTGAGCAGCAGGTCGGGGGCGGCTTCGCGGGTTACATCGGTGGTGAGCGGGCCATCCACCACATGTTTGCCACCAGCCACACCGGTCACGAGCGTGGCCATGGCCAGTTGGGCACCGCCGCCGTCGCCAGCCGTGCACGAAAGAAAGAGGAGGAACAGTACCACCAGGAGCAGTACCAGGAGTTTCACATTGCGTTTGAGCCATTTGACTCGGTCAAAAAATTTGGTTTTCATGGTTTTAGTTTTAGAAAAAAGTAAAGTAGTAAAATAGTAGAATAGAGTCGAGTATTCGAGCATTCGAGCATTCGACACATTCTCGTCAGCTCGTTTGCTCGTCAGCTCGTCAGCTCGTTTGCTCGTCAGCTTGTCAGCTTGTCAGCTCGTCAGCTTAAATATCGTCCCAGAAGCTGCGCTTTGCGTAGCGCGGGAACATGGTGGGTTTCACCTCGACCTCCGGAGGCTCAGTGGCAGCACGGTTCACCAGCTCAATCTTCTCGTTGCGGCCACGCAGGTAGCCCGCCGCATCGGCATTCTTCAGGTCCTCGTCGCGGCTGATGGCATGCGCAATCAGTTTCACCACATTGTGACTCAGGTGGCCGTGTTCCAGCGGAGCCAGCACCTCCTGCACCACACTGGTCATGGCATCGCTCAGCCCTAGCGCCTGTGCGGCCTGTGCCACCACCTCGCTAAAGGCGGGCTTCTCCTGCTCCAGAGCAGGGGGCTCAGGGTCGCTGCACGGCTCGGTGCACTCGGCCATGTCGGGAGCCACCGCATCGCCCGCCACCTGTGCCTCTTGCAGCACCTTGTTCAATTCTTGATCGTTTTCCATAATAATTCAATTAGGTAAAAAATGATTAATGACAAAAATGATTCACGCTGCAAAGTTATGGCCGTGCCAAACCAGCACACCATGTTAATCACACACAACCATTGAGAAACCGCAAGAAGGCATAGAACCACATTAAAAATCATTTTTTCTTAAACCAATTGGTAATAATTAATTTTTTTATATAACTTTGTAAATTGTAAAATATTTTCATCTAATAAATCGAAACCATTAACACTAAAATATCATCAACATGAAAAAGAAACTACTGCTTTTACTAGTGTGCATCTTAACAGGTGCACTGAGCGCCATGGCACTGGAAGCGTATGTAGTTTACGACTCCGCTACAACCACTCTTACCTTTGCTTATGGCACACCTCCCACTGGGGCTTACAGCCTGAACCAGCCTGGCGGCTATTCTCCCGACTGGTTCGAAGACGGAACCTATCAGAATGTGACCAAGGTGGTGTTCGACTCCTCGTTCGACGAGGCACGACCCACCACCACATTGATGTGGTTCTACGGGATGACCAACCTCACCGAAATCACAGGCTGGCAATACCTGCATACTGATGAAGTGTACCAAATGAACGAAATGTTCTGGGGCTGCAGCAGCCTTACCGAACTTGATTTGAGCCACTTCAATACCAGCAATCTCCGTTACACGGAACGCATATTCGCCAATTGTACCAACCTCTCCACCATTTATGTGGGCAGTGGTTGGACTACGGCAAATGTGAGCACATCCCAACTCATGTTCATTAACTGCACCAAACTGGTGGGCGGTCAGGGAACCACCTACGATGCCGATCATGTAGATGTCGCTTATGCACACATCGACGGCGGTCCCAGCAATCCAGGCTACTTCACCGAGAAACGGCAGCCCTATGTGCAGTATCATGATCTGCTGCACATGCTCACCTTCTATTATGCTTCTAGCCCTACACAGGGACAACATATTCGCAATTACGAGCTCAACTCATACTCTACTGCTCCTGAATGGTATGTCGACAGTACCTGTCGAGATGTGACCAAGGTGGTGTTCGACTCCTCGTTCGACCAGGTCCGTCCCGCCACCACCCTTGATTGGTTCCGCGGAATGACCAACCTCACCCAAATCACTGGCTTGGAATATCTCCATACCGACGCAGTCACCAACATGGGCCATATGTTCGAGGGCTGCAGCAGTATTACCGAACTTGACCTGAGCCACTTCAACACCAGCAATGTCACCGATGTGGGTAACTTGTTCTACAAGTGCAGTGCCCTCACAGAACTTGACCTGAGCAGCTTCAATACCAACAATGTGACTTGGATGGTTGATTTGTTCACAGGGTGTACCAATCTCACCACAATTTATGTCGGCAGCGATTGGAGCACTGAAAATGTCCTCTGGTCAAACGATATGTTCTTAGGTTGCACCAACCTGGTAGGCGGCATGGGAACCACCTACGACGAAAACCATTTGGATCTCTCATACGCGCACATCGACGGCGGTCCCAGCAATCCCGGCTACTTTACCGATAAAAATGCACAACCTGAACCCTATGCGGTCTATAACGCCAACACCACCACGCTCACCTTCAGCTACGGTATGCGTCCCGCTGGAGCTTACACCCTGAACACGGAATTTGAATCTCCAGGATGGGTTGCTGACCACAGCTATGAGAATGTGACCAAGGTGGTGTTCGACCCCTCGTTTGCCAATGCTTATCCCACCAGCGCCTATTGCTGGTTCTTCAACATGAGCAACCTCGCCGAAATCACTGGTCTGGAGTATCTGAACACTGATTCGGTGACCATCATGCGTCACATGTTCCAGGGTTGTGAAAAACTCACAACACTCGACCTGACCCACTTCAACACAGGCAAACTGGTGAACACCTACTCCATGTTCAACATGTACGGCACCGACTCAAAGCTCACCACCATTTATGTGGGCAGCGGATGGACTACGGCCAATGTGACCACTTCTACCGCCATGTTCAATGGCTGCACCAACCTGGTAGGCGGAATGGGCACCACCTATGATGAAAACCACATCGACAAGGCCTACGCACACATCGACGGCGGCACCAGCAATCCTGGCTACTTCAGCGAGAAAGTGCAGCCCTATGTGCAGTACCATGAAATGCTGCACACGCTCCTCTTCTATTGCGCCGCAAGTCCTGCACAGGGACAGAATATTCGCAATTATACGCTGGAATCTCTCGGCTGGTACACCGACGGCACCTATCAAGATGTGACCAGGGTGGTGTTCGACTCCTCGTTCGACCAGGCCCGTCCCACCAGCACAGCGATGTGGTTCTACGACATGGCCAACCTCACCACCATCACTGGCTGGCAATACCTGCACACCGACAGTGTGACCAACATGGCCGGCATGTTCTACGGCTGCAGCAGTCTGAGCAGCCTCAATGTGAGCAACTTCAACACCAGCAATGTGACCGACATGCAATATATGTTCGGTGGCTGCTCCGGTCTCTCGAATCTCGATGTGAGTAGTTTCGACACCCAGAATGTGACCGATATGAGGGGCATGTTCGCCGTTTGCGGCGTCACGAGCCTTGACCTGAGCGACTTCGACACCCGCAGTGTGACCGACATGACCTACATGTTCTATGGGTGCGGCAACCTGACCGATGTGGATGTGACAAGTTTCAATACTTCGAATGTGACCAGCATGCAAGGTACTTTTGCTTACTGCAGAAGCTTGCAGAGCCTCAATTTGAGTATGTACTTCAACACCAGCAAGGTGACCGACATGCAGCACATGTTCGCGCATTGCACCAGCCTCACAGAACTTGACCTACAGTACTTCAACACCAGCAAGGTGGTGAGTTTTGCCTCTATGCTCGACAGCTGTGCCAACCTCACAGAACTTAATTTGGGTCGACAATTCAAGGCCGATAATGCAGTTGAGTTCTTCCGCATGTTCGCCGATTGCTCCAGTCTCACCAGTCTCAATTTGGGCTACTTCAACCCCGTGAAAGCCAAGAGCATGGGAAGCATGTTTGAGGGTTGCTCCAGCCTCACTAAGATTGATATGGGCAACTTTGGCAACACCGAGGACCTGGATCGCATCGACCACATGTTCCAAGGCTGCTCAAGCCTCAAGAGCCTTGACCTGAGTGGCATCTACACCGGCAATGTGACCAACATGTACTGCACATTCTATGGCTGCAACAGTCTCGAGACCATTTATGTGGGCAGCCAGTGGAGCACTGCCAATGTGACCAATTCTGCCCTGATGTTCCATAACTGCACCAGCCTGGTGGGCGGACAGGGAACCACCTTCGACCCCAACCACATCAATGATGCTTATGCTCACATCGACGGCGGCCCCAGCGATCCTGGCTACCTCACCGAGAAGCCCGCTGGCAAACCTGGCGATGCCAATGGTGACGGCAAGGTGGATGTGAACGATGTGACCACGGTCATCAACTACATCCTGGGCAAGAATCCAAGCCCATTCATCTTCGAAAACGCCGATGTGAACGGCGATGGAGAAGTGAATGTGATGGATGTGACGCTCATCATCAACATTATCCTCGGCATTAACTAAACCCGTTTTTAACCCAGGAGGCGAGACACCTTATCGATGTCTCGCCTCCTTTCAATCAATATAAGATGAGAACAAAACATATCATCATCGCAGGCTTGGCACTTTTCACATGGGCCACGACGCAAGCCGCTCAAGTGAGCGAGAATGCGGCACGCAACATTGCCGCACAGTTTATGCAACAGCACGGCATGGGCACCATTGCCCCATCAGCCCCGCTCATGGCTCCAAAGCAAGGTAATGCCGAGGCAACGCAGGCAGCCACATCCGCCTACTATGTATTCAACGCCCAACCGGGCCGAGGCTTTGTCATTGTCAGCGGTGACAGCCGCACCGAGCAAGTGCTGGGCTATAGCGACAAGGGCAGCTTCGACCTCAATCATGTGCCCGAAGGCGTGCAATGCTGGCTTAACCAGTATGCCGCCGAAATCGACATGCTCGACAAGGGTGTGGTGCAGACCAGCGCAAAATCGGCCCCCAAGGCGGGCATAACCCCAGTGACCCCTTTCATCAAGACCCACTGGGGACAAGATAATCCTTACAATCTTGAGTGTCCCAAACTTGACGGCAAGTACTGCAAGACCGGCAGCCTGGCTACCGCCCTTGCGCAAGTGCTGTATTACGCAAGATACAAACCTAATGATTATTTTCATTCCACACTAAGTGGATACACCACCTCTACGCATAATATACAAGTAGGCTCTTATATGAAAATGGTGTATTGGGATGATGTCCTGACCAACTATACAACGCAACTCGACAATCCTTACAACACTCAAAACATTGCCGTTGCAAGACTCATGAGATATTGTGCCATGGCAACAAGAACCGATTTTGACACGACCTACTCGTCCGCAACCCCATATATTGAACCTCTTGAGAACTTTCTTTACTTCCCCAGAGCAGCACGCATGGTGTACAGGACCGATTACAATAAGGCGGAATGGGAGAACTTTATCCTGATGGAACTCAATAACAAGCGGCCCGTCATCTACACTGCCAGAGATTATACTGGCCGTACAGAATCCTTCCTGTGTGACGGACACGACGGGAATGGTTTCTATCACTTCAACTGGGGATTAGCAGGAGAGTGTGATGGCTACTATCGGCTCACGCTGGTGAACAATGATGCCAACACCTCCAACTTTGTTCCCTCGGGCTACACCATCACACAGCGCATCATGATTGGATTAAAGTACGATTCTTCTACCAGCCAGCAGAATAATTCCGTAACTTTTGCAAACTCGGTCGCCATTGGGCAAGAAACTTACACGCGCAATAGCTCTTCTGACGCTTTCGTCATTACTGTCACTGCATCTCAACGAACAAACCCGTATGTTGGGAGGACTTACGACATGGGCTGGGGAGTGTATCAGGAAGATGGTTACTCGCTCATCACACGATACACGAATTCTTTACCAGACACTACCCTATCGGCCAATCAAACGGTATCCTATAAACGCAACCTGTCGTTCGGTAAAGGGTACAGCGACGGCACCTATTATTTGCGACCCATCTGCCGCGAAACAGGCAACGCCTACTGGTATCCCTGTCACCACTCGGGAAATAACAGGTATATTCGTGCCGTGATTAGCGGCAACACAGTCACTTTATCCACACCACCTGCTATTACTGATCCACCTGAAGGCGTCAGGGTGTGGATCAGTTCAGTGAGCGACATAAGAAAAGTGGGACGACCCGTTGAACTCACCGTGCAGATTGTTAACGATAGCCGTTTTGGAGATGTAATACCCCTCTACCTCTTTGAATATGATAGACTTGTTGGAGGCACCGAGGTGCTTGTGCCCATGGGCACAAGCACCTCTACGAAAATGGTATTCGTTCCCACAAGAGCGGGGTCTTTCCCTTATGCTTTAGTGCCACGAGGCGATGTTTACAATCCCAGCGTTCCAACTTCATATGCTCAACGCTATTGTGAGCAATCTATTAAAATTGAAAGCACTACCGCCGGCGATTTGAGCATTACCGACAGAGTGACTAATGCCCAAGCTAACAATGTGATTCCAGGAAACAGCATGATGGTTGAAGCCACAGTAAAGAACAACTATTCATTCGCTTATCACGATTTTATTATTGCCAAACTCTATAAAATTGGTGCTGGCCAAATACAATCATTATGGAATGGCATCAATGTGGAAGGCAATGGCACAACAAAAAGCTACTTCACTTTTGATAACCTGGAGCCTGGCACATACTTTGTGACAACTCACTATTATAAAGGTGGCAGTTTATTATCTCTCTCTGGAGGCACCGAAGAATACCAAGTGGGCATGCTCAAGGGTGATGTGAACGGCGACGGCAAGGTGAATGTGAGCGATGTGACCGCGCTCATCAACATGATTCTGGGCGTGGTTCCCATAGACCAGACCCGTGCCGATGTGAACAACGACGGCAAGGTGAATGTGAGCGATGTCACCGCCCTGGTCAACATCATCCTCGGCACCAGCTGACACACGACACACTAACATGGGGCAGGCTTTCAATCATGAAAAAGAACGCACTAGTTTTAGCACTGACTTGTATCGCCATGCTGGCGCAGGCACACGACATGAAGGAGTTTGTGAACCGACAACTGAGCACCTATCCACAGTTGCGGCTGATAGACATCTACAAGTCGTGCTTTCAAGACTACATGGGTCCTGAGCACCTCATCACCGACACGGCACGGGTGAACGCCTACCTGGACCAGGAACTTGACGGCATGGCAGGCGAAACGCCCGCTCCGAGGTATTATGAGCCATGCGGCCCTGAAGGGAAACATGTGCGGGTGAACCTGAGCGCCGTGCAGGAGGGCATCATCACCAAGCAGACTCTGCTCGATGCCTTTGTGCGCAGCGCCAATGGCAAGCACCCCTCAGTGAAAGCCTGGAAAAAGCGCTGGAAAAAGATGGTGCGCATCATCGACGGGATGCATCTGAATCTGCCCCACTACGCCGAGGACCGCGCCTTCATCGACAGCGTGCTCAGCCAGGGCAAGTATGCCATCAGTCACTCGCCCGAGTTCCGCGAGGCTTACCATCCGCACTACCGCATTGTGGAGCGCGGCATCTTTGAACGCGAACTGAAACCCCTACTCGACCAAGCAACTCAACAACAACTCATAAAACAACAAAACATGCAACAGAACACGCAAGAAGTTCAAGCCTATCTCAAGGAATATGGAGCTTGCGATTGAGAGGTTTTTTTAAAAAAACAACTGAAAAGTTGCAAGATTTGACAACTTTTTTTATATCTTTGCATCTATGAAGCGTAAAATTAAGACGTACGGCGGTTATTTTGAGGCCTTCATGCAGACTCTTAAAGAGAAGGAGCAAGAAAAGATTCAATACGGACTCCTGCTGTTGAAGACTCAGAACCGCCTGCCCAAAAAGTTCGTCAAGCTCATACGTGACGGAATCTATGAGCTACGGACAATCTATGCAGGGAACATTTTTAGGGTGTTCTTTATCTTCGATGAGGGAGAGATTGTGGTGCTATTCAATGGTTTTCAGAAAAAAACTCAGAAGACACCACAAAACGAAATAGAAAAAGCATTAAAAATCAAGGAGGCATACTATGCAGACAAACAATCACAAAATAGTTGACTATGATGCCGTTCTGGATGCCAAATTTGGCAAGGAAGGCACAATAGAGCGGGCAAAGGCCGAAGAAGCTGCATACTCGTTCTATTCGGGTCAAATTCTTCAGGATGCACGCAAAGAAGCCAAAGTAACACAGGCAGAACTGGCAGCTCGGACACAAACCACCAAGTCTTATATCTCAAAAATTGAGAATGGTGTCATAACGCCCAGTGTAGGCACATTCTACCGCATCATTGCGGCCCTCGGCATGAGAGTAGAAGTTGTAAGGCCCATCTATTGAACTAGTTATGATTGACCAGATTATTGAATTCAACAAGCAATTTGTGGCCAGCAAGGCCTACGAGCAGTATGTCACCGACAAGTATCCCAGCAAGAAACTGGCTGTGCTCACATGCATGGACACACGGCTTACCGAACTGCTGCCTGCCGCCCTGGGCCTGAAAAACGGCGATGCCAAAATCATCAAGAATGCCGGTGGGCTGGTGATTTCGCCCTTCGACTCGGCCATGCGCAGCCTGGTGGTGGCCATCTACGAGCTGGGCGTGGAAGAGATTATGGTGGTGGCGCACTCCAACTGCGGGGCCTGCCACATGAGCTTCGACCACTTCCACCACGAGATGAATGCCCGTGGCGTCACCGATGACACGCTCGACACCATCAGCAAGTGCGGCGTTGACCTGAACCACTGGCTCGAGGGTTTCAAGGACCCGGAGGCCTCGGTGCGCAACACCGTTACGACCATCAAGACTCACCCCCTCATCCCAGCCGATGTGACGGTGCGTGGATTCATCATCGACTCCATTACTGGTGCACTCGCTGAAATCAGTTGAAAATCAAGTATCTTATGGGTATAAAAAACGAAGGAATCAGATGGTGACTCCCTCGTTGTTTTTGGTGATCCGCGTGGGGCTCGAACCCACGACCCCAACATTAAAAGTGTTGTGCTCTACCTGCTGAGCTAGCGAATCTCCGTTAAAAAAGCGTTGCAAAGGTAGTGGCATTTTTGTTAACCACCAAATTTTTTGCGAACTTTTTTATTTTCACGTTATTTAAGCGTAGCTTTTCAAGGCCGGTATCAGGCCTCGGCTGCCACGATTTTACAAATCTCGATGATAGTGTGCATGGCCTTTTCCATCGACTGGACAGCCACATACTCATAGCGTCCGTGCATGTTCATGCCACCGGCAAAGATGTTGGGGCAAGGCAGACCTTTGAACGAGAGCTGAGCGCCGTCGGTTCCACCGCGAATGGGCTGCACCTTGGGCGTGACACCTGCATTGCGCATGGCTTTCTCGGCCACCTCAATGATGTGCATCACAGGCTCAATCTTCTCGCGCATGTTGTAGTACTGGTCCTTGATTTCGGCCGTTGCGCAGTCGGGGAACTCGGCGTTGATTTTGTGCACCAGGTGCTCCATCTCGCGTTTGCGGCTCTCGAAGCGGGCGCGGTCGTGGTCGCGGATGATATAGGTGAGCGTGGTCTTCTCCACATTGCCTTCGATGCCAATGAGGTGGTAGAAACCCTCGTAACCCTCGGTGTGCTCGGGTGTTTCCCAGCGCGGGAGCATGGTGGCAAACTGGTTGGCGACGCGAATGGAGTTGATCATCTTGTTCTTGGCAGCGCCGGGGTGCACATTCAGACCCTTGAAGGTGATGCGTGCCGAAGCGGCGTTGAAGTTCTCATACTCGAGTTCGCCTGTAGCGCCACCGTCCATGGTGTAGGCCCAGTCGGCGCCGAAACGCTCCACATCGAAGTGGTGAGCGCCCATGCCAATCTCCTCGTCGGGGTTGAAGGCAATGCGTATGTCGCCATGCTCAATCTCGGGATGCTGCTGGAAGTACTCCACGGCACTGATGATTTCGGCAATGCCGGCCTTGTCGTCGGCTCCGAGCAGCGTGGTGCCATCGGTCACGATGAGGTCGAGGCCCACATGGTCGTTCAATTCGGGGAACTGCTCAGGGTCGAGCACGATGCCTTGCTCCTCGTTGAGCACAATCTTGCCGCCGTCGTAGTGCACAATGCGGGGGTTGACATTATGCCCGCTCATGTCGGGGGCGGTGTCGAGGTGCGCGATGAAGCCCAGCGTGGGAATCTTCTTGCTGGTGTTGGCAGGCAGGGTGGCCATCAGGTAGCCGTTGTCGTCGAGCGAAATGTCGCTGAGACCCATTTCCTGCAATTCATTGTAAAGGCTTTTGGCAAACACCATCTGTCCGGGTGTTGACGGGGTGAGATTGGTGAGTTCGTCGCTCTGTGTGTCGAACTTCACATAGCTTAAGAAGCGGTCGATCATTTTCATAGTTGTGTATAGTTTTTAATATAGTGCAAAGTTACTAATAATTTTTGTATTTTTGCAGTTGATAGATTTATTTTGATGATGGCAACTCTGAAAAACATGAAGCACTGGTGGCTGAATAACCGCTGGAAGATGCTGCTGGCTTTGTGGGGGCTGGCACTCGTGGTGGTGGCGGTTCTGCTGCTGCGCCGCTGTGGCGGTGATGAGCAGCAAGCGCCTGCGCAAGCCATGACATCGGCCGAGGTGGATGGGTTGCGGGAGGTGGTTGTGCCCAAGGGCGTGAAGAACGAGTGGCTGTCATACACGGGATTTATCGTGAACTTCAACGCTACGATGCATGTGCCCAACAGTGTGAGCTATGTGCTCACCTGCAACCGCCTCAATGGCACGGTGGAGCGTTATGGAGAGTTTGAACAGGCACCCGATGTGGAGGGCTGTCCCCAACCCACCGCTTACAAACGCAGCGGCTATCAGCGCGGCCACATGGCTCCGGCGCAGGACATGGCTTGGAGCGAGGAGAGCATGCACGCCTCGTTCTATATGACCAATGTGTGCCCGCAGAGCAAGCGCCTGAACGAGGATGCTTGGTCGAAACTCGAGGAGAAGGTGCGCGAGTGGGTCATGCGCGACAGCGTGCTGGTGGTGGTCACCGGCCCCGTGCTGCACAATAATCTGGAGCGCATTGATGGCAGTGAGGTGGTCATACCCGAGCAGTTCTACAAGGTGATTATTGCCCCCTATGCCGTGCCCATGCGCAGCATTGGTTTCATCTATCCCAACGGACCTTGCAGTGATGCACTGAAGGACTATGCCGTGACGGTCGATGAGGTGGAACGGGTCACAAGGCTGGACTTCTTCATGGCGCTGCCCGACAGGATGGAGGAACCGGTGGAGAGCCGCTGTAACCTGCTGGAGTGGTGCCGGCCGTAACCCAAATCGGTCATTAGGATTTATGTCAGAACAGATTTTATTTCGAGCAGGTTGTAATAATGGCGTCGAAGCTATAGCAACTATTGCAAGACGCCAGTGGCAACAAGATGACGGAATAAAACTGTTATGGCATAAAGAGCCTAAAAAATCACCCTATGCGGCCTAATGATGGATTTGGGTTAAAAGTGGCATTGTTTTTGATAATGATGACTGAAACATCATAAAAAGAAATGAAAAAGATACTGATACTCCTGCTGGTGGCGCTGTTGCTGGGCACAGGTGCCGCCGATGCACGCAAGAAGAAATCGCGCAAATATCGCCGCAAGGCCCGTGTGGAACGCGTTCAGCGTGTGCAGCAGCGCACACCGTTGCTCTCCAGTCCATCACAGCCGGTAGCATCCAATTCGTTGCTCTATGTGGCTGTGCCCCGTGACATGAGCAACGAGGTGCTGACCAACGAAGTCATGACGGTGTACTTCAACAGTCGCTATCACATTCCCAACTGCGTGATTTATGAACTCACCGAGACCGAGGTGACCATCAGCGACAGTCCTGGGGCCGAGAAGCGCAAGAACTATGACTACGACAAGAACCCCGCCACACGCAACAGCCCCGAGAAGTGGGATTACCGCGGCTCGGGCTATGACCGTGGCCACATGGCACCAGCCATGGACATGAAATGGAGCAGCCAGGCCATGCGGCAATGCTTCTACATGACCAATATGTGTCCGCAGGACCACGACCTGAACGGCGGGGCATGGCGGTTGCTGGAAGAACGGATTCACCGCTGGGGCAAGCGCGACAAGCGGCTCATCATTGCCACTGGCCCCATTATGGGCAAGAACATGAAAACCACCGGGTCGAGCTGTGCAGTGGCCATTCCTGAAGGGTTCTACAAGGTGGTGTATGCGCCCGAACAGGGCCGCGCCATTGGCTTCATCTACCCCAACGAACCGGTGAGCGGATCGTTCAAGAAGCGTGCCGTGACCGTCGACGAGGTGGAGCGCCAAACAGGCCTCGACTTCTTCCCCTCCTTGCCCGACAATATCGAGAACGCCCTCGAGAGCCACGCCGACGTGGACCAGTGGAGCAACTGAGAGCCATGAGGTTGGAGTCAGACAATGGATGACAACAAATGACAATTTTTTATTGATGACAATTATCCTTCTCGCCAAGCTGGTGGCACGCCTCGCAAGTCCGAAAATAAACGGATTAATCTGATGAAGCTGATTCTTGTCTGTTCGAGGATTTTGGACAGTTCTTCTTGTGTATTGGCAAGCAACAAAGCGTAATGTGAATGCCAAACCCAGCAATTCTGCTAGGAAAAACGGCGTAAAAACATATTTTTCTTGTACAAACATACCACAATTAAAAATATTTGTGGTTAATACGCACCAAGTAGCTGAACATTTCCAAGATTTACTATTCTAGTTGAAGTATTTTTTGTACTTTTACGGAAAAATATGACATTCGAGATGAAAAAGATATTGATACTGGCGTGTGTGGTGCTGCTGATGGGCTCCACGGGCTGCAAGAACTGCTCGCGTGAGGAGGAGCAGCAGTCGTCCCATCTGTTCTGGTCGGAGAAACGGCAACAGCTGCAGCAGTCGGGCGGCAACCTGATTGAGGTGAAGCTGCCTGCCGGGGTGAGCAACCAGCGCATCGACTATGAGGCGATGACGGTGTATTTCAACCCCAAATACCATATCCCGAACTGCGTGGCCTACGAACTGACCGCCACCGAGATAGCCCAGGCCGACGCCCCCGACTCGCAGAAACGCAACAACTACACCTTTAACGCCGACCCCAAGGTGAGCAGTTGCCCCGAGTGGTGGGAATACAAGGACAGTTACTACGATCGCGGCCACATGGCTCCTGCCATGGATATGCGATGGAGCGCCAAGAGCATGGAACAATGTTTCTACATGACCAACATCTGCCCCCAGGACCACGACCTGAACAACGGCGAGTGGCGCAAGATGGAGGAGGCGATACACAGCTGGGCACGGAGCTACAAGCAGATTTATATCATGACTGGCCCAGTGCTGCCGACAAAGAACATCGAGATGACGGGCAAACACAACGACATTGCCGTGCCACAGCAGTTCTACAAGATTGTATATGCCCCAAAGCAGAATATGGCCATCGCCTTCCTGTTTGACAACGAAAATGCCACCACCTCGTGGCGCAAGCACTCGACAACCATCGACGAGATAGAACGACTGACGGGCATCGACTTCTTTGCCGCACTGCCCGATGCCACCGAAGATGCCGTGGAGGCGCAGAACCAGTTCTCGAAGTGGCCCTATCACCGCGACCGCGAATTTAACGACGACTACAATTACAATAATACCCGAACCCGTAATCGCAACCGTTGATGAACCTGAACAATTTGAACCGCGACACCATAGTGGCCGTGAGCACTCCTCACGGCATGGGCGGCATTGCCGTGGTGCGCGTGAGCGGACCTGACGCACTCACGGCTGTTGAAAAACGCTGGAATGGTGCCCGACTCGACACCATGCAGTCGCACACGGCTCATCTGGGGCAGTTGCTCGACTCGCAGGGCGAACTGCTCGACGAGGTGGTGCTCACACTCTACCGTGCCCCTCACTCGTTCACAGGCGAGGATGTGGTGGAAATCGCTTGCCACGGCTCGGTGTGGATTCAGCGCCAGCTGATGAACACGCTCATCGATGCCGGATGCCGCGCCGCCACTGGCGGGGAGTTCACTCAGCGTGCCTTTGCCAACGGCAAGATGGACCTGTCGCAGGCCGAGGCGATTGCCGATGTGATTGCATCGGGGTCGCGGGCATCGCACCGCGTGGCGATGAACCAGATGCGCGGTGCTTTCGGGCGCGAACTGTCGGTGCTGCGCAGTCAACTGCTGCAATTCGTTTCGCTCATAGAACTTGAGCTGGACTTCAGCGAAGAGGATGTGAGCTTTGCCGACCGCAGCAAGCTCATAGACCTGGCAACCGACATTCACAGCGTTATCACCCGGCTTGCTGACTCGTTCCAGGCTGGCAATGCCATCAAGAATGGCCTGCCAGTGGCAATTGTGGGCGCCAGCAATGCGGGCAAGTCGACCCTGCTCAATGCCCTGCTGCGCGACGACAAGGCGCTGGTGAGCGACATTGCCGGCACCACGCGCGATGTGATTGAAGACACCATGGTGCTGGGCGGCGTGCAGTTCCGGTTCATCGACACGGCAGGCATCCGCGAGTCGGTTGATGTGATTGAAAATATGGGCATTGAGCGTTCGTTCCAGAAGATGGACGAGGCGCAACTGGTGCTGTGGGTCATCGATGCCACCGCCCCGCTTGCCGAGGTTGACAGGTTCGTGCCCATGATTGCCGAGCACTGCCACGACAAGCAGTTGATAGCCGTGGTGAACAAGACCGATGTGGCCGACGGCGAGCCTGTGGCAGAGGCATTACACGGACTATTGCCCGAGGGCGCTGTGATTGCACCCATCTCGGCCAAGAGTGCCGCCGATGTGGAGCGGCTGGAGCAGTTGATTGTGGAGCGAGCCATGCTGCCCGAAGTGGACAGCGAGGCGCTGATCGTGACCAATGCCCGCCACTACGAGGCGCTGGTGCGTGCCGGCGAGGCGATTGAACGAGCCATCGAGGGGTTACAGGGCGGTGTGAGTGGCGACTTTGTGAGTCAGGACATTCGCGAATGCATGCACTACCTGGGCGAAATCACCGGCGAAATCACTACAGACGAAATCCTGGGCGAAATCTTCTCCCACTTCTGCATCGGAAAGTAGATTCTGCGTGGGAAAGTAGGTTTAGTTTATCCCCTTTATATATGAAGCGGAGTAAACTAAACCGATGTCCTAAGGGCAAATATTGCCTTGCTATAAAAATATTTTTCACTAAAACTAAAGTAAAACTATAGGAAAACGCATATTTTTTAACCAAATATTTGGTTATATCCTGGAAACATTATATCTTTGCAGTTGAAATATTCAACGTATTATAAAATATGGCTATAGAAACGAAGAGCAAAATCAACTCATTACTAATGAATATACTCCCTGGAGGAATACTTTTTTCCAAGGGACTAAAGAAGCAGGGGTATTCTGATCAGTTGATGAAGCAGTACCGTAAATCTGGCTGGCTGACATCCTTGTCTAAGGGGGTGATGTATCGTAGCGGAGATTCTCTATCAGCATTGGCAGCTTTAGCAAGTTGCCAGGAGCAAACTGGTAAACAGTATCGTGTAGCAGCCCACTCTGCTCTTGAGCTTTCTGGTTATTACCATTATGTACCAATGGGGAAACCACAACTTATGGTTGCTAGCGATGAGCCAAGAACTCCTCAATGGGCAAAAAGTGATTTGTTTGATATGGCAATAGAGTTTTTTACGACATCAGCTTTCGGCCTAATCCAGAAACAAGCAATAAAACAAAACAATTATACCGTACAAGCATCTTCCCCGGAACTTGCATTCATGGAATGTCTTCTATTGGCCCCAAATAGATATAGCTTCATGGATTTATATTACATCATGGAGCAATTAACGGCACTTCGCCCAGCCAAAGTTCAGCAACTGCTTGAAACGACTAATAACATGACTGTCAAAAGAATGTTCCTTTATATGGCAGAAAAGGCTAATTATCCTTGGTATCAAGCTATTGATGTTGGCCGAATAAACCTTGGCACTTCTAAAATACAATTGTGCAAAGGTGGTGTCTATGTCTCAAAATATAAAATTACAATTCCAAAAGAATTAGCAGAATATGAATAAACAAGATATACAAACAAGCGTCTATGCACAAAAGGTTGACTTACTTTTACGTTTGTTACCATTGGTTATGGAAGAAAAGGTTTTTGCTGTACACGGAGGAACGGCAATCAATCTTTTCCTAAGGAATCTGCCTAGGTATTCTGTTGACATTGATCTCACTTATATTCCCTTAGCTGACCGTAAGAAAAGTATTGATGACATTAACTTTCATCTGAAATCGATTAGCGAGAAAGCACGTAAAGCATTCCCAGGTATGCACATCTTTCCAAACTATGCTACCTGTAAATTGCTATGCGAATACCGAGGCAAACAAGTCAAGGTTGAGGTAAACCAAACAAAACGAGGGATCGTAGGTGGTGAGTTAATGCATCTTCCATTATGCGAAAAGGCACAGGATGAGTTCCAAGTATATTGTATCGCTGACATTGTTCCTATTTCACTACTCTATGGAGGTAAGGTTGCTGCTGCACTTTCACGTCAACATCCACGAGACCTATTCGATGTAAAGTACATGACAATTCCGCTGAAGGATTGCCGTGAAGGTCTCATTTTCTGTTTACTTGGCAGTGACCGTCCCATTCATGAATCGTTTGCTCCGACTCTTATTGATCAGCATGAGGCACTTGCCAATCAATTTGTTGGTATGACCGATACTCCATTTTCATACGAAGAATTTGAAGAAACTCGTACAAAACTAATATCTGACGTTAATAACATCTTAACAGATGCAGACCGTCGTTTTCTCGTTAGTTTTGAATATGGCGAGCCAGAATGGGACAACTATGAGTTTGCACATTTCAAAGACTTCCCATCTGTCAAATGGAAACTTCTCAACCTACAGAAACTGGCCGAACAAAACCCGACAAAACTAAGAGTAGAGGCAGAGAAATTAAATGATTTGCTATATTGATAATACAAATCCTGTTTTACATAAAAGTAATGTCAATTATTATTCATCACAAAACATTTTTATTATGAATATAGAATCAATCCTTGGTATAGTCGGTAGTATTATTACAATTGCTGCCTTTATTGGTTTCAAATGTGATTTGGTACAACTTTTTAAGAAGCGGCCAATAAATGAGTTGTATGAAGAATTATTGGACAAAAAGTTAACAGATAAAGAGCGAAGAATAATCCTTAAAAGAATCAATAATTATCCTGAAATTAATAAGAGAATAACAGATGAATATATAGAGCGATTTACATTGGGTAAACTGGGCAGAGAAACACTATTCCTTGATATATGCAATAAAAATGACATCGAACCTACTCCTGCATTAGTTAAGGATGTAGTTGGATATAACATGTCTTCAATTACCGCTTCTAATATGAAACAGCACACAAAAGAAGAATTACATAAAGATACCTTAGTGACATCAGTTGAAAAAGAGACTAATGACAATACTCTTAAGGGTTTTACAGAGCAAACAGTATATATGTCCGAATTGCTAATGACTAAGTATCCTGATGCTTGCAACAGACTCATTGGTATTTTAGAAAAGCATAGCGTCAAATATGCATTCTTGAAGGGAACTAAAGATATTTGGTGCCGCGACTATATGCCTGTCCAAACAGAATCTGGGAAATTCATACAATTCAAATATAATCCTAGTTACCTTAAGGGAAATAAAGATTGGGAGGAATCTCGCTCGGATGTCGAAGAAGTTTGCAGAGTGAACAATATCCATGCACAAAGTTCAGACATCAATCTTGATGGTGGCAATGTCCTTATATGCGAAGGTCGAGCAATATTATCTGATAGAATATTCTCTGAAAACCCTGATAAAACAAGAAATGAACTTATTGACGAATTAGGCAAGTTGTTGGAATGTGAGATTATAATTATTAAGGCATTAAATTCAGCCTGCGAAGATTTTACCGGACATGCCGATGGTATGGTTAGATTCGTGAATAAGAGCACTATTCTTGGGAATAGATTATCTGATGATTACAAATACATTCAAGATGACAGGCGAAAGATTATTGAGAAATACAACTTGAAATATATAGATGTGCCATTCTTTTCCGCCAAGGATAGTAAACATCGCGATAGCGCTATTGGTATATATGTGAATTACTTGAAGGTGAATAACCTTATTGTTGTACCTGTTTTTGGAAGGGAAGAAGACAAAGAAGCTGTTGACATTATACAAAAGGCTTTTCCAGATAAAGTCATTGAAACGATTAACTATAACGAAGTAGCTATAGAAGGTGGTTTGCTGAATTGTACTACGTGGGTAGTCCGTTAAGCCTTTCATCTTTTTGTTTTCATCATATATCAAAAAATTGATAAAAAGAAGTTATTGATATGAAGAAGTTTATTCCTATTTTAGTATGTGTATTTATTTTCTCTGCTTGTCAGAAAAGCAAACAGATGATTGTCGAGGATTTAATAGAAGCTAAGAATTGCTTTGAAAAAGAAAAAGTCAATCAGATTTTATCTGATAACTTTATGTTTTATGGAACTGATACGCTAAACAAAGAAGAATATCTGTCATCCATTGACACTCTAAAGGCGTTTGAATGCCAATCATCAATATTGCAGGTTCAAGATTTAGACAGTATTGTGAAGACAGAAGAGCGGGTGCGTTCTATCGTTGATTCGTTATTGGAAGTTACACCAGCTATTATTCAAAAGAAAATATACAGATTTGTTGATGACAAATTGGTTTCAATCACGGTTGATTCAATATTGAATTATGTGGATTACACAATATCTCTGAATGAAAAATACATTCCTTTTACCTTTTATGTTAAAGAACAATACGGCATTGATGACGAAAGAGAAATAGCAACCAACATCAAGAAGTATCTATCAGAATACGTCGGTCTACCTGTTTCTGTTAGAAAGCAATACAAAACCTACGCACACCTTCAAGGAACATATGTTTCAAGAGACTGTGCTTTCTATAGGAAATTAATATTCAGAGGAAAGAGGACTGTAACAATTGTTGATGCCATCTTTGGATTTTCCTTTGCATCAAGCTATGAGGTGGACGAGAACATTATTAGAATAAGAACTGACAAAAGCGATTTGCTATTTGAAATAAAAGACAATCAAACACTTATTGGTGAAGGTTTTGCTAGAGGTACATTTAGAAAATCAAATTAGTTAATTGTACTGATTAACATTAAGTATGGAGCTCTATTAGGGAATATGCAAATTACCCTATTTACATTAAGACTCTATTACCCTTCAACGGTATTCTACATATTAACAGACTATAATTGATATGCAATTCTATTCAGTGTTTAATTGAAAACAAATTCATATAGTTATGATAAATCCTGCAATTCGAAGATTGCATATGCTCAAGAAAGCACATGCTAAAACATATAGGGCTAAGACAAAAAAGAAGAAAAGGAATGAAGAAAACACATCTGTTGATATTCACTATGAACATGGTCCATGCTTGATATGTGGTAAAGCGGATGCGTCAAAAACCAATTCACACATTGTGCCGAGTTTCTTGGTGTCAATGTATGATAGTTATGATAATTCTGGTAAGAGGGGAAGAGATTTGCAAATATCAATTACCGATATAGGCAGATCAACATACGTTGGAGCCATTCCAAGCACTAAATACGATGAAATATTTAATGAGGACAGCCTTAATGACGAGAAGCGTATTGAGGAATTAAAAAATAATCCAGACGCAAGAGATTATGTGTTTTGTCCTACATGTGAAAGGCTTTTAGCTGATCAATTAGAATCTCCATATGCTGACGCTTTAAAACAAAATAAAGAAATTAATAGTGCTATAGCATATTATTTCTGGATTTCTGTTATATGGAGAATGAATTCTTGTCGTAAGAATTTCGGATTCCAACTTGACGAATCAACATCAAAAGCACTACATAAAATGCTGCTATCATACCTTGACAATAATGGTCAGCTCAACGAACGAAACAAACCAAATCCAGATATCTTTAAGTACAAATTACTATATTGTCCAAATTATTGCAAGGATACTCAAAAAGGATTCCAATACTGTAATTACAAGAACAACGTACTCACTTTTATTATATCAGATTTTATAGTGATAGTTTATATTGGAACAACTAATAATCTACCGGACAACTATATGTTCGATGTAATTAGTGATGTCATAAAAAATACTGATTTTAATACTGGTAACGAAGAAACGGAGAATAAATTAGTAATTGATAGAGACGTTATGGAGTCTGCAATCAGTACCTTTATCAAATTTGCAATAAATATTAAGAAAAAACATTATGTCAGAGTTATTTCCATGCTTTGGGAACAGATGAACATTCCTATTGAACTTACTGATTCTATAATGAAGGATATATTTTTAGGTATATTTTCAGAAGAAACGAAATTAGCAGAACGTGAAACTGTACATAGCATTGCTATAGCTATCGAATCCGTATTAAAAAAACATGGAATAATTCGACAATGACACAGAATTTCTATAGAGCTGTAAAATTAAATAAGGACTTAGGAAGTTATCTGCCAGCATTTTTTTATACAGAGGTTTCTTTTCCTTTTTGGCATGGATTCAGTGCAATGCTAAATCTGCCAATGAAAGAGCAAGATATTTCTGTATTTATTCATGAGTATATTCATTTTCTCCAAGATATTTCTACTTATGCAGGCTTAAATAACGCCTACGTCTATAGCGAATATATCCATGCAGCCATAAATATAGTATATAATGTAGCTCCTCAAAATAATAATGAATTTACAGTTCCTATGGTTATTCCTGGCAACTATGGTAATATAGAGCTTAACAAAATAGTAAATAGTGTTGGTATAGGAAGTCTTGAACAGTTGGATAATTTCTTCCCATTAAAAATCGTAGAGAAAAAAATTAAAGTAAAATATCCCAATCCATACGTAAAAGCTTTAACCGAGGTATACATAAAGGGACAAAATGGTATAAAGCAACAATTTGGAAATAGAGCTATTATGGAGAGTATGGCGTATTTAATTGAAAAGAAAATAACACATGGTGCTGGCGCAGCTCCAGATTTTCCATATAGTTCTGCAGAAATGGTTGTAAATCTGACCTATCCGGAATTCGGATCAGATCAATTGAACATCATTGCACTTTGTGATATGTCGATGCAATTTTCTGAACCAGGAAAAGTTTTTTACCATTCATTAATTGACTTCAAAAAAATGCAATTTTTACCTTCGAAGCCAGAGGACATTATTGATTATTTTTATAATAATCCATGTATTCAAATGGGGAACTCTATCAACCTTGCAATTGGATTTACAAATATGGCATTTATGGTTGGTGATAGACTAAAAGAGTATATGAAAGGAAAAGAGTTTACTCCATTTCATAATGTCATTCATAATCTGTTAGGTTTCGCAATAAATACAAGAATAAATCATAGATATTTCTTTATAAATCTTGTACGAGACGGTTATGCATTGAATAATAACACTCTAAAAAAAACCATAAGGATAATTGGCACACCAATTATTAAAGATTCAGCTAACGATTTTTGGCTGGTACTTCCATTTGGAATTAAGCCAGAAAACTATAACATCGACATTTTTCCTGCAATATTGGAAATCAATAAACTATTTGAAAATGGGAATGATTGTTGTGAGATGTATGATTGGTGTCAAAAGTCACCAGGTACAACAGTAGATGAAAGGTGTATGTTTGAACCATGGTCACGATGCCATGATCAGAAGCTATGTCCTTACGCATTGCTATGGCGACATTGGAATCTCAGTCAATACATTCCCAAAGTTACTAATCAAAACTACTAATTAACGGAGAACGAATTGCCATCCAAAAGAAAATAGTATAATGTAATGCTGTGATATAAAGGTTTAGTTTATCCCCATATTAAATATACATAATCTAAACTAAACTTTTTATTTCTACGAATTATATCATCAGAAATTACTCCTCAACAGTGCCCCCCGAGGGACAGATTTCGAAAAAAGTCACTAAGGGACAAAAATAGTGCCAACACTTTTTAACAACCCAATTTTGAGATAGAAAATGCTCCGATTTTTCGTAAGATTACAAAAATATACAAAGAACTACAAAGATAAATGTACATAAAGGGACTGAAATTGGAAGTCACACTTCACTCGCTTCACAGCGATTGCAAGAATCTGCAAAAATCTGCGTTAAAAAGTGTAAACGTGCAAAGAACTGGAAAATCGTTTTTGCAGATGTTTGCATTTTCTTTTTTTGACGGCAGTCATATTTGCAGATTTTTGCCTATTTTGCGTCCCCCCACCGTCCCTCGGAGTCACTTTAGACACCTCATAACAAAGGTGTTTGCGCTGATTATCAGACACTTATATTTGCAGATAGTAACTTCTGCATCGGCAAATAAGCAATACATTTATTCCGAACTACAAAACAATCAAGGCTGGCGGTGAGGCCAGCCTTGATGATGTGTGTGAACTCGCGAACAAGGCGAGTTATAAAGCTCCGATTGAGAGTTATTTGATGACATTGAGCTGCTTGCCCACCTTGATGAAGGCGGCGATGCACTTGTCGAGGTGCTCGCGCTCGTGACCGGCGCTGAGCTGCACACGGATACGGGCCTCGCCCTTGGGCACCACGGGATAGTAGAAGCCTGTCACATAGATACCCTCGTCTTGCATGAGAGCAGCGAAGTCTTGCGAGAGCTTAGCATCGTAGAGCATCACGGCACAGATGGCGCTCTGCGTGGGCTTGATGTCGAAGCCGGCAGCCATCATCTTGTCGCGGAAGTAGTTCACATTCTCCACCAGTTTGTCGTGCAGGGCGTTGCTCTCCTTGAGCATCTTGAACATTTCAAGGCTTGCACCCACAATCACGGGAGCCACCGAGTTAGAGAACAGGTAAGGACGACTGCGCTGACGCAGCATGTCGATGATCTCTTTGCGGCCAGTGGTGAAGCCACCCATAGCGCCACCGAATGCCTTACCCAGCGTGCCGGTGAAGATGTCGATCTTGCCATAGAGATTGAACTGTTCGGCCACGCCATGACCCGTGGGGCCAACCACGCCTGCCGAGTGGCTCTCGTCGACCATCACGAGCGCATCGTATTTCTCGGCGAGTTCCACAATCTTGTCCATGGGAGCCACATTGCCGTCCATCGAGAACACGCCATCGGTGGCAATGATGCGGAAGCGTTGTTCCTGAGCCTCTTGCAGGCATTTCTCAAGTTCGGCCATATTAGCGTTGGCATAACGATAGCGTTTAGCCTTGCACAGACGCACGCCGTCGATGATGGAAGCGTGATTCAGGGCATCACTGATGATGGCATCCTGGTCGGTGAGCAGCGGTTCAAACAAGCCGCCGTTGGCATCGAAGCAGGAACCGTAGAGGATGGTGTCCTCGGTGTGGAAGTAGTCGCTGATGGCTGCTTCAAGTTCCTTGTGAATATCTTGTGTGCCGCAGATGAAGCGCACCGACGACATACCGAAGCCGTGCGTCTGCATCATGTCGGTAGCGCCCTTGATGAGTCGGGGATTGTTAGAGAGTCCCAGATAGTTGTTTGCGCAGAAGTTGAGCACATCGGTATCGGGTTTCACCTTGATATCGGCACGCTGTGCAGTTGTGATTTGTCGTTCGTTCTTGTAAAGGCCGGCCTCTTTGATGGCGGCGAGTTCTTTCACGAGATGTTCCTGTAATTTGGTGTACATGATTAGAGTTTTTTGTGGTTTTAAGTAGTTGTTTTTGGTTTTTATATCACAAAGTTCTAAAAAAAACATGTAATTGCGAAAAAAAACATCTAAAAAGATTATAAAAATTGCCAACTCTTGCCTAACTTTGCAGTTCACAGCAATTATCATAGAAACTAAGAAGATGAAAAACGTTTTAATAATTGGCTCAACCGGGCAGATTGGCTCGGAGCTAACCATGAAACTGAGAAGCATTTACGGGAGTAATAATGTTATAGCTGGTTATATACCTGGCGCAGAACCTAAAGGAGAACTGGCTGAATCAGGTCCGAGCGAAATTGTCGACATCACCAATGCGCAGCAGATTGCCGATGCGGTGGAGAAGTACAAGATCGACACCATCTACAACCTTGCGGCACTGCTCAGCGCCGTGGCCGAAAGCAAGCCGCTGCTGGCCTGGAAAATTGGCGTCGGCGGCCTGATGAATGTACTCGAAGTAGCACGCGAAAAGAAGTGTGCCGTGTTCACCCCCAGTTCCATCGGTTCCTTTGGACCCAACGCACCTAAGGATGGCACACCGCAGGACACCATCCAGCAACCTAAGACTATGTATGGTGTGACCAAGGTCACGGGCGAGTTATTGAGCAACTATTACTTCACCAAGTTTGGTGTTGACACCCGTTCGGTGCGCTTCCCGGGCCTGATTTCCTATGTGACCCCTCCAGGTGGCGGCACCACCGACTATGCCGTCGACATCTACTACGCCGCCGTTCTGGGCAAGCCCTTCAAGTGCCCGGTGAAGGAAGAAACCTTCATGGACATGATGTATATGCCCGACGCCCTGCGCGCCGCCATCGAGATCATGGAAGCTGACCCGACTCGCCTCATTCACCGCAACTCATTCAACATTGCCTCGATGAGCTTCGATCCGGTTATCATCTACAACAAGATCAAGGAATATGTGCCCGACTTCGAAATGACCTATGAGCTTGATCCCTTGCGCCAGGCCATTGCCGACTCGTGGCCCAACAGCCTCGACGACACCTGCGCCCGCCTTGAGTGGAACTGGAAGCCCGAGTATGACCTCGACGCCATGACGCGCGACATGCTCGAGAAGCTGCGCATCAAGTTCGGCATCAAGTAAACACCGACAACAAAGACCAACCATAACGGCACATGAAGGACACCTGACAGATGAACTGATTGTGCCGTTCATTATAACAAATTCATAACCACCACCCCACATGAAACGATTCGTATATTTCGCTATTTGTATCACTTTAGCTACTATGGCAACCGCTAACGATTTCAAGAACATGCGCGACCAATTCAGGCACAAACTCCACTATGAACTGTGCCATGTGTTTGGGGCACAAGACCCCGGCGCTGCCGTCCTCATCATGAAAGACGGGAAAACACTCTTCAAGCAATGCTACGGCATAGCCGACACCCAAACGCGAAAACCCGTCACCGACAAGACACGATTCTGCATTGCCAGCCTGTCGAAACAGTTCTCGGCAGTGGCCATCCTGCAACTGGCCGAAAAAGGGTTGCTGAGCCTCAACGACCCACTGAGCAAATTCCTGCCCGAATACAAGGCCGACTTCTTTAACCGCATCACACTGCACCACATCCTGAGCCACACATCGGGCATTCCCGATGCCCGTGAGCGAGGCGACCGCCACTTTGTGCTCACAGCCACCGATGTTGAAAGCTGCGGCTACATGAAGACGCTCGACCACCTCAACTTCGAGCCAGGCTGCGGCAAGTACGAGTACATCAACCCCACTTTCCAGCTCGTGTACCAGATTGTGGAACGCGTAACGGGCATGCCCTTTGAGGAATATATGCAAAAGTACATTTTCAAGCCCGCAGGCATGAAGGGCACATGCTACTTTGAAGACGGCAGAACCATACCCGACATGGCACACGGCTACACCCCCG
Source organism: Muribaculaceae bacterium (assembly GCA_017619355.1). GTDB lineage: Bacteria > Bacteroidota > Bacteroidia > Bacteroidales > Muribaculaceae > Sodaliphilus. The sequence goes on along the minus strand of JAFZSO010000057.1, from coordinate 38,620 downwards.
ACGGCAATGGAGGCTACCGCGAGTTTGACTACGGCGAGGAGACCTTCTTCGCCACCAAGGCCGACGGCGGCATCTACACTTCCATCAACGACTTTGCCAAGTGGGAAAAGGCCCTGCGTGACAACAAGGTGTGGAGCGAAGACTCGAAACGCCAAGCCTACACGCCTCATGTGGCAATCCCCGAAGGGGCCAACTACGGCTATCAGCCCTATAACAGCTATGGTTATGGCTTCTTCATCAACGAGCGTCCCGGTCACAAACGCATCGTGTATCACACGGGCGACAACGGGGGGTTCACCATCTATGCCGGCAAGGTTCCAGAGGACGATGTGATAGTGCTCATCTTCTCGACGCGCGACAACATCGACCGCATGGGCATTGCAGGCAAGATTTGGGACATGCTTGAAGAATTCTATTACATCTAATCACCTCACACATCTGCAATCAATTTCATCTTATGAAACGCTTTCACCTCCATGCTTTAGCCTTGTGCCTTATCCTGATCACAAGCATTGCCTCGGCACATGCCGAGTTCATAGGTGGTCGCACCGACTTCCGTGACGAGACCATCTACTTCGTGATGACCACCCGCTTCTATGATGGTGACTACGAGAACAACACCTATTGCTGGGACGGCATCAAAAATGCTGCCCAGCAAGACCCCGAGTGGCGAGGCGACTTTAAGGGACTTATCCAGAAACTCGACTACATCAAGGCACTGGGATTCACCGCCATTTGGATAACACCTGTGGTGCAGAATGCCTCGGGCATGGACTACCACGGCTATCATGCCATGGACATGAGCACCGTGGACAAGCGTCTTGAGAGCCATGACTGCAAGTTTCAAGACCTCATTGATGCCGTACACGCACGAGGCATGAAAATCATCCTCGACATCGTGCTCAACCACACGGGCAACTTCGGTGAGGCCAACCTGTGTCACCTCTTCGACCGCGACTGGACCAAGCCTCAGAGCGACATCAAGCAGTGCATGGTGCCCTACACCATCTCGCAAGGCGGTCTGCTCAACAACAACTATATGAACCTGCCCTCGGGCCAGCAATATCAGGACCGCCTCAGCAAGATGAAGAATACCGACGGCGTGAACCACGACAACCACAACCTGTGGCACCACTACGGCAACTTCAACTGGGACGAGCCCAACCGCTGGTGGGCACAGATTGCGGGCGACTGCGTGGACCTGAATACCGAGAATCCCGAGACCTATCAATATCTCATCGACTGCTACGGTTCATTCATCAAAATGGGTGTCGACGGCTTCCGCATCGATACGGGTGGGCACATGAGCCGTCTCACCCTGAACAAGGCATTCATTCCCGCCTTCCAGCAACTAGGCGAGCAATACAAGCACAAGCGCCCTGGCGGTGCCCCCTTCTTCATGTTTGCAGAGGTATGTGCGCGCGTGCGTGAAATCACCTATCGCGGCCAGCCTGCACTCTCTCCATACTTCTACACCTGGCAAAGCGATGCCAGTCTGCTCAATGCGTGGAACAACGACCCTGCTTACTGGCAAGGCGTGGAGGTGTACGAAAGCACCGACCCTGCCACTCTCGACAACCAGAGCCTGTGCCTTACCGAGTATGACAATGCCGGCAGCGAGAGCAACCAGCCTCACAGCAACAATGCCCTGCTCAACGGCAACACCTATCACACACCCGACTACAGTCAGAACAGTGGACTTTCCGTCATCGACTTCACCGCGCATTGGAACTTCCAAAGCGCTCAGAATGTGTGGGGTGTCTTCGACAAGGACTATCTCTATAACGATGCCACTTATAATGTGATGTATGTCGATAGCCATGACTACGGCCCCGATTCCGACACGCGCTTCAACGGCGGCACTGACCAGTGGGCCGAGAACCTGTCGCTCATGTTCACCATGCGCGGTATCCCCTGTCTGTACTACGGCAGCGAGATTGAATTCCGTAAAGGCAAACCCTGTGACCGTGGCACCAACGATGCCCTCACCAACACCGGCCGCGCCTACTTTGGCGGCTACATCAAAGGCGATGTCACGCTCAACAGCGATGGCGAGTTTCAACATGCCGACCGCAATGTGGCTGCCTCGATACTGAAACCGCTATCCAAACATTTGCGGCGATTGAACAAAATCAGGGCATCGGTGCCTGCTCTGCGCAAGGGACAGTACAGCAAGAGCGGCTGCAATGCCACCAGTGGCGGTTTTGCCTTCAAGCGCCGTTACACCAGCGGTGACATTGACAGTTACGCCCTGATAGCACTCAACAGCACAGCCACCTTCACTGGGGTGCTCAACGGCACCTATACCGACTGCATCACAGGCGATGTGCAGCAGGTGACCAACGGCACACTCACTACACCCGCCTTTAGCGGCAAGGGCAACCTGCGCGTGTATGTGCTTAACGGCCCTGGCAAGATAGGCAACGACGGCCCCTACCTCTATGACTCCGCCCCTGGTTACCCCGACACGCTGCCCTACGATGGCACGCAAGAAGAGGGTGACCCCGACACGCAGTATATTGTGAACGGACAAGGCGGCACCATACCTGACCTCGACAGCCTGGAGGTATATACCCCCACCGTGGAGAACGGCGAACTGTGTGTGTTCTATGAAGCACCCGTCAACCGCAGCATCGTGACCGTGTGGGCCTGGAACAACAGCACCAACTTCACAGGCGGACATTGGCCCGGTCAGAATGCCTTCCTTATGGGCAAGCGTCAGGATGGCACGCGGCTCATCTTCAAATGGACCTATAACGACACTTGGACAGCCTCCAATATGCCCACCGGCCTCATCTTCAGCAACGCCGGTGCCGACCAGACTGCCGACCTCGAGTTCCGCAACCACGGCTACTACATCGATGGCGTGTGGGATCACGAGGTGACCAATGTGGTAGATGACGCGCCCACTGTGAGCGTTAACCCGCCAGCGGGCACCTACGAGAATGCTGAGACGCTTGATGTCACCATCACCGCCTCGGTCGATACCGCCACCATCGTCTATTCGACCGACGGCAGCGAACTCACACCTAACAGCCAGCAGGCTCAAGGCAGCATCACATTGCATTTCACTGGCAACACCCTGCTCAAGGCGGGCGTGCTGTATCAAGGTCGTGTGCGCAACGCCATCAGTTGTGAGTATGTGCTCAATCCCCTGCCCGAGCACACTGTCACCGTATATGTCAAAGACCCCATGGCGTCGCCCTGGAACTGGACCTCGGTCTACTACTGGGCTTGGAACAACGACGGCAACCTGTGCGACCACACCTCATGGCCCGGCGACAGGTGGACTACCACTAAGATGATTAAGGGCGAGAAGTTCTACTATAAAGGATTCACTTCGACCGACCCTGATTTCTGGTTCAATTTCATCTTCAGCCAGAATGGCTCACCGCAAACGGTGGACCTTGGCCCCTTCAATAAAGATGTGTATCTCGAACTCGACACCTACAATAGCGCCACCAACCGTTGGACTGTGAAGGATATCACCGACCAGTATAGTGCCATTTGGGGTGATGTGAACGGCGACGGCAAAGTGAATGTGAGCGATGTGACTACCCTCATCAACATGATTCTGGGCGTGATACCTAAAGACGTGGAACGCGCCGACTTGAACGGCGATGGCAAGGTGAATGTCTCTGACGTCACCACCCTCATCAACATCATCCTCGGCGTCATCACAACATAAACGTACTCACATAATTCTACACTTATCAAAAATCACCAACATGAATTTTCGTAAGATACTTGTAACACTGTTTTCCTTGTTCACTTGTTGGGGAGCTGATGCGGTTCCTGCCATTCCCACCCCTCAAAAGGTAACTCAGCCCAATGGCGAGGAACTCACAGTACGAATCAAGGGTGATGAGTTTCACCACTACATGACTACCGTGGATGGTTACACCATCATAAAAAACCAGCAAGGCTACTACACCTATGGCACCCTTGTCAACGATGAGGTGGTGGCATCCAAAATCGTGGCTCGCGATGCCAATCTGCGCTCACCTACCGACAACATGTGGCTCGAGTCGACAGGCAAGAATCTGCGATCGGCAAGCAAGATGCAGCAAGGCAAAAAGTTGCGCGCTCAGCGTGATGCACTGCCCTCGCTCAAGAGAATCAACTACAACAATTTCTACGGACTGGTGATTCTTGTGGAGTTTAACGACTCGCATTTCACCCGCAGCGATGTTCAGGATTTCTACAACAATATGATTAACCAAGAGAACTACAGTGGCTACACCAACGAGGACGGCTCGCCCAACGCCTATGGTGCTTGCACTGGCAGCGTGCGTGACTACTTCAACGATAACTCCAATGGCATGTTCATACCACAGTTTGATATTGTCGGCCCAGTCGAGGTCGACTACTCGGTTAATCAAGGAGACCAGTATGCCTACAACATCTTCCTCAGTGCAGTAAAGAAAGCCAACCCTTTTGTTGATTTCAGCCAATATGACATCGACAACGATGGCGCTGTTGACCTCATCTACTTCATTTATGCCGACACCCCTTCAAGTAGCGACAGCAATAGCCCAAATCACATCTGGCCACACCGCTCGAGTTTCTATTCATATACAAAATTTGACGGCAAGTACGTACGCGACTATGCCTGCTCGGCCGAGTACATCTATGCAAAGAGTTATGAAATATTTGACGGTATCGGCACTATTTGCCATGAATTCAGCCATGTGCTGGGACTCCCCGACCTCTATGACACCGACAATACTGACGACGCCATCAACGGTGAGGCACAACATCCTGGAGAATGGGAGCTGATGGCTGGTGGCAATTACCAGAATAATGCCCGCACCCCTGTGGCCTATAGCCTCTACGACCGCTATTCTGCTGGTTTTGCCAACTACAGGATCATCTCGACTGTAGGCGACTATGAATTGAATCCCATCGGTCCTACTGGCGACGGTTATATCTTGAAGACCAAACAAGACCATGAGATGTTTCTCATCGAGAACCGACAGAAGACCAAATGGGACATGTACGCACCTGGACATGGAATGTTGGTAGCCCGTATGGACTCTACCGATGCCAGCGTGTGGTCAAACAATGCTCCCAATGCCAATGCAACACGCCTTTATTATGAACTGCTCCGAGCTGGAAACTCTATGTCATTTCAGTCGGCAAGCGATCCGTTCCCTGGGACCAAAGGCGTGACGGTGCTTTCCAATAACACCATGCCAAACCTTAAAACCTTCGGTGGCAGCCGAAGCGATTGGGTGCTCTACGATATACGCGAGGAAGGTGATGTGGTGAAATTCAAGGTTAAAAGAGATAGTGATGTAAACGGTGATGACAAGGTGAACGTGAGCGACGTTACGACACTCGTCAACATGATTTTGGGCATGATACCCAAAGACGTGGATCGCGCCGACTTGAACGGCGATGGCAAGGTGAATGTTTCCGATGTCACCACCCTCATCAACATCATCCTCGGCATTGTGTGAGGATGAGGGATGAGAGATTAAGGATTAGAGGGGCTCGTTATTTGATGTCGTTTTGTTGTTAAAGAAAACGAGTCCTTTGGGGGTGAGCAGATACCGCTGGCGTGGATGCCGTGGACTATTGGGATAAAGCATGGTCACAAATCCTGCTTTCATAGCAGGATTAAGGTAATTGCTCAAAAAGTATGGACGATGTTTTAGTCCTATAGCCATCATGGCATCACTTGCTTTAAGTTGTTGTTTACCAATAGCCATGATCAAGGCTTCGACATTGTGAGATGCCGTTTCAAGCTTGATCGGTACTTGTTCGGTACTTGTTCGGTACTTGTTCGGTTTTGAACCATCAAAATCGATAATCAGATAGCGATTACGCAATTCCCATTGCTCATTGAGCAGCAAGTTCCGGAAGAAACGCTCAAGATAAACAGGGGTATAATCGATTGTGGCACTTTTGTAATTTGCCCTCACCAGTGCATTGCGGAAGTACCACGAGTGGAGCGCAAACATCTCATTATCGACATTGAAACCCAATGAACGCAGATATTGAATGGTGAAGACAGCTATAGTACGCGTGTTCCCTTCACCAAAGGGGTGAATCTGCCACAATCCAGCCACAAAGCGGGTGATGTGTTGCACAATCTCATCGGTTGAGAGCGAGGTATAACTGAACTGACGCTCTTGTTCTATGTCATAATCAACAGCGCGTTGAAGATCGGCATGACTCAAATAGAGCACCGAGGCTCCTTTGAGCACCCACTCACGCTTGGTAATATCGTAGGCACGAAACTCACCTGCATGCTTGAATATCCCCTTGAAAATCTGACGATGAAGCATTTTCAGTCCATGAGAGGTAAAGTCCAGAGTTGCTGTTGAGAGAATATGAGCTATATTAGCAGCCGCACGGTCGGCCTCCTCGGTATCCTTCGATTGTTCTTGCCGCTTTGCATTAAGCTGTTCATAATAAGAGGCTATGAGTTGTTGGCTCTCAGCGGTGGTGATTTCATTTTCAATATTACGACGAGCAACACTATGCAGATAATCAGAAGTTTGCAGTCCATCAACTTGTTGCAAGCCAATAGATGTTGCCCATGTCAAAGCCTTTTCACGCTTTGACGGTTCTCCTTGGCGCAAATACTGCTCGTACTCGTTCAATATGTGTTTATTTTCAATGTCCACTTTATAAATGCAAAGATACAACTTTTTAGACAAATATTATTAATATCACCAACAACATGAGACAATCTTGTGACTATCAGTCCTTTTTAATGGAAATTTCAAAAGTAACGGGAATAGCGTTGAGATCTGCGAGACTTCCTCTAATAATAACAACATCTGCTTGTTTATTTGCTGCCTTGAAATTGCAAACCCTATATAGGTAAAAATGGTCTGCATCCTTTATGCTGCGCTCAAGTTCTTTCCTACTAAAAAACAACGGCCTGTCAACGCCACCAGTAGTAGTTTTAACTTCGATATAGCGTGGTGTCTTACTATCGTCCTCAACTGATAGCACATCATATCCCAAACCATCGCCATCAACGACTGAAACATGTCTAACATCATACTTAATACCGAGTCTGGCCAATCGTTCCTTCTCATAGTTGACAACCCACATTTCGCCTTTTATTCCTAAGTCCCTGAAAAGTTCATCTCGCTTGGCAAAGTCTATGCCCTTCTTGCCTCGAAACTCTGCCCCAGCCTCAAGAATTACGGTATTGAATACAGATGATTCAATTTCCTTTTCTTTTCTAATTACCGTTTTTCCTTTTTTACGAAAATCATCAGCATTCAAATAAGTAGCTACAGCATATATAAAATCTTGAGTAAGAATACTATAACCAACATCAGCCAATCCACTTTCTTTAAGTTTAGCACGATAATCATCCAAGAACTCTTTTTCCTTCAGAATCTCCTGTTTCACAGTATTACAGAGTTCGTAGAATTCAATCAGTTTATCAACCTTATTCTTAGACTTGATAGTATAACCAAATTTTTCAGCAGCGGTTTTAAAGACCGACCACTTGTAAATATAATATTTGTCTGGAAATCTCAATGCAAGATATACAGAGACAGTGTGAGGGTCTTGGTACGACTGTACGTTAGTCCTATTTTTCCAATCGCTATATCCTCCCTGTTTCAATGTCATGAAAATCTTTTCAATGCCACCAAGGAAAGTCCATACTCTTTCTAATAGGGGTAATGATTCCTCAAATAAATTGTCAAGGCATATTTGGGTTTCTTCTGTCTTTTCCTTTGCGAAAGTGCGAAGCATTCCAGCTGGATAATAGTTGTGGGATGTCAAAAGATTATTAGCTATATTAAAAGGTATTTCCAACCTTTCATCCAGAGGAATATCTTTTCTGAAATAGTTATCTTGGAAAGACTTGACTGCCTCCCATTTATATCTCTCTCTGTCAAAAAAAGTGTCTCTTTCAGAGATATATGCTTGTATGAAGTTTTTTACATCAATCATATCTGTTTATCAGAATGGAATGTTATGTTCTTTGCAATAAGCCTCCTGTTCCTCATCTGACTCAAAAATTTTATCGCAAATCTTTTCAAACGACAGCTTGATATCATTTGTGTAGTCTTTCGAGGCATTAAGGACCATAGATAATTTGTTGATGAATGTACAAAAATCGGTATTGAGATTGTTTAGTTTCTCAATTGTATTATAATCAAGTTCCTTTTCACGGGCAGGATACAGTATCTTCGAGTCGTTTGCTTGCATCAGGATAATGCCAATGCCAAAAGCGTTGTTAAGACGCTCCATTTCCTCAGCCAAGTCCTCGCTAATCTCAAAAGCAACCAGATAACCGAAGTTAGCCCAACTGCTATTTGACAAAGCCTGGAAATAACACTGCTTAAGTTGATAGTCAGATTCTATTCTTCTTTTAAGTTCATAGGAATAGAGGTGTACAGTCTCTTTGGGTTCAGTGGCCTTCAATAGTGAGAGTGTTGCGTCATTCTTGTATTCTTCAAACTGAACACCGATAATATCTGGATGTACCCACTTTTGAGTATTGTCTGTTCTTGAAGATGATTTCTCATGGTAAATGGTTTTAGCAAAGATTCCACGAGTACGCAGAAAACTACAAAACAGTTTATGTAATGAACGCTCTTCAAATGATTTTACAGAAATTGAAGGTTGTTGGGTCACAACTGAAGGAATTGTGATGTTTCCAGATAATAGTGCATCTATCTCCATAGCATAGTTTGTCAAATCACAGCATGTTCCTATTGAACCTGAAGAATTCTGCAATTTCTTTGACATATTCTTTCTTTCTATCACTTTGTCCATCCACTCTACTTTCCTGCGATGAGGCAATTTCGTATTAGGAACATAATAATAATCACTTGAGATGGTTCCCACATAATAGTAACCCTCACCAGATGGGCTTAGTATAATGTCTCCGATCTTCAATCCTTTCACAATAGTCCAAAGAAAGCCACATGCTAGTCCAGCAGAAGTCCTGGATTTTCCTGGCACATTCTTCAACCATATTGGAATGAATTTGTTGTTAAAATCCCTCCAATTCTCAAACAAGTCACCGGACAGGTCAGAATCAATACTAAAATCTGCACCTATATATCCTTCTTCACGGCACATCTTAGCATAGGCACTACCACGACCCAACATTACTCGATTATACTTTTTCATATGATTCCATATTTATCAGTTACACATATGCATATGGGGCTTTTCTAATAATCTTTCAGTTTCTTTTTCTTCTGTTGATTAATAGCCATAGGATAATATGAATATCATCTCCACATCGCATTAATATTTTCTTAAAAATTCAAGCACAAATATAGACAAAAGACAATAAAATACCAAAGAATAACCGATGTAATGCCAAAACAAAATCTCATTTTAGCAAGTTTCAAGGTTGAAAACTGATGGTACGGGGGCAAATTGGGGAATTTCAGCCAGTTTTGGCAATAAAAACAATGAATGGGCGAACTGATGTTCACCCATTCACATTATCTACCTTGCTAATTATCAGTAAACTATAATTTGATTAACGATTAATATTCCTCTTCGTTGAAGAAGAAGTCGTCGTCGTTAGTGGGATAGTCGGGCCAGAGTTCTTCGATAGATTCATAGGCCTCCCCTTCGTCTTCAATTTCCTGAAGATTTTCAATTACCTCAAGCGGAGCACCGCTTCTCATAGCATAGTCGATGAGTTCGTCCTTGGTTGCGGGCCAGGGAGCGTCCTCAAGTTTAGTAGCCAATTCAAGTGTCCAATACATAGTATTAACCTATTAGAAAATTATAATGTGTAAGCAAGTTTTTTGCGAAATTTTCGGCAAAAATAGTGCAAAACAAATAGATAGCAAAATAAAAATGCAAAAAAAATCACAAAGTCTTGTAGTAGTCTGATTTACAACAGATTGCAGACTATTAAAAAATGTGATTAGAGGTTTTTATCCCAATAAATCTCCTGCACCTGATTCTGGATGTTGTTAAAACGGGCAAAGACGAAGAAGAAATCGCTCAGGCGGTTCACATACTGGAGCACGAGCGGATCGACGTAGGCCTCACGTGCCAGGGTAACGATACGGCGCTCGGCTCGGCGAGTTACGGTGCGGCAAATGTCGCAGATGGCCGACAGGCGGCTTCCGCCCGGCAAGATGAAGCCCTGCATGGGAGGCAACGAAGCATCAATCTCATCGATTTTTGACTCTATCTCCTTCACATCGGCCTCGGTGAGCCCAAACACATGGTTTTCACCTTCAGCATCGGTGGCAAGATAGGCACCAATATTGAAGAGCTTATTTTGAATTTTACGCACCAGCTCGTGCATACCCGGGTAATCGAGCTTGGAGTTATGTGCCAGCAGACCTATGTTGGCATTGAGTTCGTCGATAGTGCCGTAGGCTTCGACGCGTATGTTGTCTTTGTCGACACGTTTGCCGCCTACGAGAGCGGTCGTGCCCTTGTCACCCGTGAGAGTGTAGATGTTACTTTTTGCCATATTCTTGTTGCAGTTTATTAAGTTGTTCTATTAATTGTGCGGCATCATCAACCATAATGGAGCGGTTCAAGTCCTTGCCTCGCGAGAAGATGGAATTGCCCGAATCCATAAGTTGCCTGATGGTGCCATCGTACATGCCCTCATGATTAGCAACAATTATGCCACGATTATCGTTGTCGCAGATGGTGAGTTGCGAGAGGGTAGAAATCCACTCGTCGATGGTGCCTATGCCACCGGGCAGAATCACGAAGGCGTCGGCCATGGCAATCATGCGCGACTTGCGGTCGTTCAGGTCGCGAGTGGTAATCAGCTCATCGTTAAGCACATCGGCACGGTGCATAAAGAACTCAGGAATGACACCGAGCACCTTGCCGCCAGTGTCGTGCACAGCCTGAGCGGTGATGTGCATGAGTCCGGCATTCACCCCTCCATAGACGAGCGTGTGGCCATTGGTGCCTATCCAAGTGCCCAGCATTTCTGCCATATTGACATAAACCTGCGGCAAATCGTTGCGCGAAGAGCAGTAAACGGCAATGTTCATAATGTAATATTGTTAATAATGTGTTTCACTTCTTTGAAAGCATAGCTGTGCTCGGTGCCATCGGCGTGGCGCAGGGTGAGCATGCCGTCGGGCGCCACATGGTCGATGACGGCCTCAAAGCGCGTGCCGTCGGGCAACTGCCACAGATGGAGCTGGCCATCGTTGCGGTAGAGGCACTGCATGTAGCGGCCATGAAGGTTTTTGGATGGGTCTGACAAGGCACCAACAGCCTCCTCAATGCGCTGGCACACATCGTGAAGCAACTGGTCGAGGTCATAGTCATCGCCTGTGATTTGCTTGAGCGACACAGGATTGGGGGCATCGCTGAGAAAGCGGGTCTGATTGATGTTAATGCCCACCCCTATTACGCTATGCGCAATCTGCCTGCCATCGAGCGAGTTCTCAATGAGTATGCCGCAAATCTTCTGGTCGTTGTGATAGATGTCGTTAGGCCACTTCACCTTAAAGCCATCGGCAAACTGCGAGAGGCAGTCGCAGATGGCAACAGATACCGCCTCGCTGATGCAGAACTGCTCTCGCACCTCCACAGGTGGCCGCTTGAGCAGCAACGAGAAAGCGAGGTTCTTGCCCGGCTCCGATTCCCAGCTGTTACCCTTCTGACCTCGGCCCGCCGTCTGGCAATAGGTATAAACCACCGTGCGGTCAGGCAGCGACGGAGCCTCGGCCAGCAGATGCGAGTTGGTCGAACGGGCTTCTTCCAGATGTATGTAGTTGAGTGTGAGGGGCATCAGTCGAGTTCGGGGAAGGTGACTTTAAGAGTGCGTGTCTCGTCGTCGTTCACGGTGAGGTCCACGCGCACGGTGTCGTCGGGCAGCAGACCCTCAATACGCTCAGGCCACTCGATAAGGCACACGGCACCCGAGTCGTAGTAGTCCTCGGCACCAATATCCATGGCCTCCTGCTCGTTCTCGAGCCGATAGCAGTCGAAGTGGTAGATGAGCTCGGCGGTGGTGTCGCTGCGATACTCGTTGATGATGGCAAACGAGGGCGAGTTGGTGTTGTCGGTCTCCACACCCAGTTGGCGACAAAGTTCATTGATGAATGTGGTCTTGCCTGCACCCATCTGTCCGTAGAAAGCAAAGACGGTGAAGTCGTCCATCTCGGTCATGAACTTGTAGGCAGCCATCTCGAGATCCTCGAGCGAATTGATTTTTATCTCTAAAACATTGTTGTCCATATCGGTGATTATTTGATGAGTTCAAGAATCTGGTTGGCGGCATCTTTAGTGTTCACCTTGCTGATGATGTGGGTGACCACGCCTTGCTCATCGACGAGGAAGGTGGTGCGCACGGTGCCCATATAGGTGCGGTCCGCCATCTTCTTCTGCTGCCACACGCCAAAGGCTTGGTTCAGCGTGGTGTCGGTGTCGGCGATGAGGGGGAAAGGCAGGCTGTACTTCTCGGCAAACTTGGTGTGCGAGGCCTGTGAGTCCTTGCTCACGCCTAGAATTGCGTAACCCGCCTTGCGCAACTGCAGGTAGCCGTCGCTCAGGCTACATGCCTCGGCGGTGCAGCCGGGGGTATTGTCCTTGGGATAGAAGTAAATGACGAGTTTCTTGCCAGCGAAGTCGCTGGCTTTCACCTGATTGCCATTCTGGTCAATTCCGAGCATTTCGGGTATTTTGTCTCCTATATTCATTTTTATAGCTTTTTAGAGGTTTCACAATCTTTTAGGAACACAAAATTAGTGCAAGGCGAGCGAAAAACCAAACTTGTTTGAGTTTTTCCGAGCCACAGTCAACTGCGCCGAACAAAGCGAGGTAAAACTATAGCAAATATGTTGTAATATTGCTCCCTCTAAGTTAAATGTTTCAAAAACTCTCTTGCAATGGTGTTTAAAGACTCAGAATCAATCGAATAACAAATATTTTTCAACACTTTTTCAAACGAAAAATAATTTTTTTCTACATTTTTTCCAACGAATAACTTATTCTTGCCGCATTTTTTCCAACGAATAACAAACATATTGTCGTAATTTTTCAAACGAAGAAAATGATATGTACGATTTATTTTGATTCATAATATTTGCTCCCATTTAGTAGTGAAATCTTCTAGGTTCAGCCCGCCTACCACTCTCAAAATTTATTATTTGTTTGAGGAATGGAATGAAATGTGTAATTTTGCGGTGTTCCAACTGAAAACACAACATTATGATAACATTTCTGATTAGTCTTGTGGCCCTGCTTCTGGGCTATCTCATCTATGGTAAGGTGGTCGACAAGGTGTTCGGTCCCGACGACCGCAAAACACCTGCCGTGCGCATCAACGACGGTGTTGACTATGTGGCAATGCCCACCTGGAAGGTGTATATGATTCAGTTCCTGAACATTGCAGGCACTGGTCCCATCTTCGGTGCCATCATGGGCATGTGGTTCGGTCCAGCCGCTTTCCTGTGGATTGTGCTGGGCTGCATATTCGGCGGTGCAGTGCACGACTACCTGAGCGGCATGCTCTCGATGCGCAACGACGGCGCAGGCCTGCCCACAATGATAGGCAAATACCTGGGCAGCGGCACCCGCAAAGTGATGATTACCTTCACGGCCCTGCTGCTGGTGATGGTGGGTGCAGTGTTTGTGTATAGCCCTGCCATCATTCTCGAAGGCTTTGCCGGCAACAAGGTGATGTGGATGGCTATTATCTTCATCTATTACCTGATAGCCACCATGATGCCCATCGACAAGATTATCGGCAAAATTTATCCGCTTTTTGCCATCTCCCTCATATTCATGGCTTTGGCGCTGTTTGTGGTCTTGCTCATCAAGATGCCGCAACTGCCAGAACTGTGGGACATGGGCAATATGGACACATGGCGCAACTCGCTGCAGGTGGGCAGCAAAGACGGTCTTGGCCTGATTGACTTCCTGAAGAAGAATCCCTTGCTGCCGTGCATGTTCATCACAATAGCCTGTGGTGCGGTGAGCGGGTTCCACGCTACACAAAGCCCGCTCATGGCGCGCTGCCTCAAGAGCGAAAAGATGGGGCGCCGCGTGTTCTACGGTTCGATGATTACCGAGGGCGTCGTAGCTCTCATCTGGGCATCGGTTTCGTCCTACTTCTTCTACTGTGGCGGTTGGAAAGAACTCATCAGCGAACAGGAAGTGACAGCCTTTGTGAGCCAGGTGGGCGGCAAAGGCGGCATGACACTGGTCCAGTATTTCAGTGCTCCTGCAGTGGTGAAGATTGTGTGCACCGGCTGGCTGGGCGTGATGGGCGGCATCCTGGCCATGCTGGGTGTTGTGGCTGCTCCTATTACCAGTGGCGACACCGCCTTGCGCAGCATGCGCCTCATCATTGCCGAGGCGCTGCACATCGATCAGAAACCCATCGTGAAGCGGCTCATGATCAGTGTGCCCATCTTTGTGGCGTGCTTCGGACTGCTGCTGTGGCAGATGGGCAGTCCCGACAGTTTCAATGTGTTGTGGCAATACTTCGGGTGGAGCAACCAGACGCTGAGTGTGTTCACCTTCTGGATGCTCACAGTGTATCTTGTGCGCAAGCGCAAACCCTATATCATGACACTTATCCCGGCACTGTTCATGACGGTAATATGCACACTGTTCTTGCTGGTATCGCCACAAGCCTTCAATCTGGGTGAAGGCATCACCATGTATGCCGTTCCCGCTATAGCCGCAGTAGCTCTGCTATGGTTCGTGCTCTGGTTCCGCCACGACCGCAACCGCAACAATCGTCCCGCCGAGGTGTAATCTCAACACATAAAGCAATAAAGGGCTGGCTTGTAGGCCGGCCCTTTTGTTACATTTATTGGTAAAAAAAATAATTCTAATCCCGAAAAGTCAAGGAAATTCGGGATTACTCCAGGGCGGCGTTGAGGAAGCGAGTGAAGGTTTCGATGTTCTCGTCGTAAGCGAAAGGACCTGAAATGAGGTTGCCCTGGGCATCGAGAGTCACATAATAGGGTTGCGAATTGCTGCCGAACTTGTGGCGCTGCAGGTAGCTCCACTTGTCACCCACCGTGCTCAGTTTCACATTCTTGCCATTTTCTTGCACAAAAATGGGGGTCTTCAGGTCGGTTTTATCGTCAACCATAAGCCTGATGGTCACAAACTTGTCGTGGATGAGCTGCTTCACCTGTTCGTCATCGAGCACGGCGGCCTCCATCTTGCGGCAGTTCACACAACCATAGCCCGAGAAATCGATGAACACAGGTTTGCCTTGCAGTTCAGCCGCTTTCATGCCAGCATCGAAGTCGTCATATTCCAGTTCAGCACTGCCATAGAGATTAAAGTCTTGGGTATAAAGTGGCGGCACAAAGGCACTGGTAGCCTTGAGCGGTGCGCCCCACAGTCCAGGCACAAGATAGGCAGTGAAAGCCAGCGAAATGAGGGCAAGGAAGAATCGGAAAACGCCGATGCCGCCCTTGGGTTCGTCATCGCTCTTGAAGCGGAACACACCCAGCAGGTAGAGTCCCAATAGACCGAAAATGGCAATCCAAAGGGCGAGGAAGGTCTCGCGGTCAAGGATGTGCCAACCATAGGCGAGGTCGGCCACCGAGAGGAACTTGAGCGATAGCGCCAGCTCGATGAAACCGAGCACCACCTTCACGGTGTTGAGCCATCCGCCCGACTTGGGCAGTTTCTTGAGCACCGAGGGGAACAAGGCAAACAGAGCAAAGGGGATGGCCAGGGCAATGGCAAAGCCGAGCATGCCCACTGCAGGACCCATGAGATTGCCTTGCGACGCAGCCTCCACCAGCAGCGTGCCTATGATGGGACCCGTGCACGAGAACGACACGATGACCAGCGTGGCAGCCATGAAGAAGATGCTGAGCAGTCCTGAGGTCTTCTCGGCCGAGCGGTCCATCTTGTTGCTCCACGAGTCGGGGAGTTTTATCTCAAATGCGCCAAAGAAAGAGATGGCAAAGACCACCAGCAGCAGGAAGAAGATGATATTAGCCACAGCACTGGTAGCAAGAGCATTAAGTGCACTGGCACCGAAAATGGCGGTGAAGAGCACACCCAGCACGATGAAGATAACGATGATGGAAAGACCATAGAGCAGCGCATTCTTGATTGACTTCTTGCGACTGCCACTCTTCTTGAGGAAGAAACTCACCGTGAGCGGTATCATAGGCCACACGCAAGGCGTGAGCAATGCCAACAGGCCGCCCAAGAAGCACGCCCAGAAGATGTACCACAAGCTCGATGACTGCTGTTGAGAGACAACATCATCTGACTGGATGCGCGAAGTCGAGAAATCGACGGGCGCCCAGGTGTCGGTGGCTATAGAGGGAGCGATATTTGCTGTGTCGGCAGCTTCAGGTGCGGTGTTTTCCTCAACTTCATCGAATGTCTCATCGGGTTTAGCTGCGGCTTTACCCGTAAAACTGAACGATTCGCCCTCAGGTGGTGTGCACTCACTGTCGTTGCAAGCCTGCGAGCGTATTTCGCCCGCAATATTATATTTCTCGCCTGTGACCTCGAACTTTTGCGACAAAGTGACATTGCCCGTCCACCAACTCAAGTCCATCCCGAAGGTGTCGTCGTGCTTGGTCACCGGTTTCTTGTCGGGGGTGAGGTTGCCCACCAGTTTCACACCCTCGAGTTTGTCCCATTTCACAGAGAGGGGATTAGGGCCGCCGTCGGGCAGTTTGTCGCTATACATGTGCCATCCTGGCTCTATGGTGGCCGAGAAGGTGACAACGCCGTTTTTGTCGTCGGTCATTTTCACCGATTTTTGCCACTTGACGGGATTCATAATCTGTGCCGTGGCTGCCATCGCAGCAAAGAGCAGAAAGAGGGTCAGAAAACGAAGGTTTTTCATTATCGTTCAGTGTTGAATAGTGTTATTTTGGCACAAAAATACAAAAATAACGATAGAAATCTCCAAACTTTGCAAAATTTAATTGTACCTTTGCTATTTATAACAAAAACGTGCGCGTGAAAAGCGCTGTTTTTGTGTGACAGTTTAAGCGATGATCAATCCTATTTTAGATGTTGACATATTAGGCCAAGTGCATGAACTGGTGACCCGTGCGCAGAACATTGTGATCACGTGCCACAAGTCGCCCGACGGCGATGCTATAGGCGCAAGCCTTGCTTTGTGCCGCGTGCTGCGGGCCATGGGCAAACGCACCGATGTGGTGGTGCCCGACACGGTGCCTCGCACGCTTCACTTCCTGCCCATGATGCGCGACGTGACGGTGTTCACCAAGGCCGAATTGCGCGCCAAGCATCTGATAGAACAGGCCGACATCATCTTCTGCCTTGACTTCAACTCGATGTCACGCATCGATAAGCTGGGGGCACTCATCAACGAGTCACAGGCCCCGCGCGTGCTTATCGACCATCACCTGGGCCCTGACCGTTCGGCCTATGCGGTGCTCATTTCATATCCCGAGGCATCGTCGACTTGCGAACTGGTCTATCGTCTCCTGTGCGAGGTGGGTTATGCCCATCTGATCGACGAGCCGGTGGCCGAGTGCCTGTATGTGGGCATCATGACCGACACGGGCAATTTCACCTACAGTTCAAGCAACCCTGAGCTATATGAGATTGTCGCCAACCTCATGACCTACGGCATCGATAAGGAACAGCTCTATAAATTGGCCATGAACACCTTCAGTGCCGACAGCGTGCGGCTGCAAGGCTACGCCCTGAGTGAGAAGATGCAGATTTTTGCCGACAAAGGCATGGCACTCATCACACTCACCAAGGAAGAACTGGCACATTTCCACTATCGCAAGGGCGACACTGAGGGACTGGTGAACAAGCCGCTTGCCATCCCTGAGGTGACGAGGGTGATTTTCATGCGTGAAGACGCCGAGTGCATCAAGGTGTCGTGCCGTTCGCAGGGCAACTGCTCGGTAAACGAGATTTGCGAGCGCCACTTCAACGGTGGAGGCCACCGCAATGCCGCCGGTGGCGACTTCTATGGAACCATGGACGAGGCCCTGGATAAGTTCTTCACCATTTTGAGCGAAATCAATAATGACTAAATATAAACTAAAATAACGAAACAAAAATATGAAGAAAACACTGAAAATGCTTGCTGTAATGGCTTCCCTGTTCATGACGTTGACAACAATCTCATGCAGCGACAACAAGAGCTATGCCGAGCAGCTTGAAGACGAGCGCCGGGCGTGCAACGCGTTTCTTGCCAACTACGAGGTAATCAACGAAATCCCTGCCGACACCGTGTTCCAGACGGGTACCGATGCACCCTATTACCGCATCGATCCCGACGGAAATGTGTATATGCAGGTCATCAAACCTGGCGACCGCAAGAACGACCGCGCCAAGACCTCAGAGACCATCTACTTCCGCTACACCCGCTACAACCTCACTTACTGGTACACCCAGGACCACTATTGGGTGGGCGACGGCAATGCCGACGACATGAGCCTGGCGGCCTGCTTCTTGAAGTATAACGACTTCTCGCTGCCCGCCTCGTCGCAATGGGGTTATGGTTTGCAGCTGCCACTGGGACTGCTGGGCGTGAACTGCGAGGTGAACCTGGTCATCAAGAGCCAGTTCGGGCTGACAAACGAAATCAGCTATGTGACGCCGTTCATGTACCATGTGCGCTATTTCCACAGTCAAATTTAACCCGAATACAATTTAAAAAACATATATAAAACAAGGAAAAAGAACAATGTCGTTAATCAAATCTATTTCAGGAATTCGCGGCACCATTGGAGGCCCCTCGGGCGAAGGGCTCACGCCGCTCGATGTAGTGAAATTTACAAGTGCCTATGCCACTTTCATCAAGCGCACCACCACTCAGGAAAGCAATGTGATAGTGGTTGGCCGTGACGCCCGCATGTCGGGACGCATGGTGCTTGAACTGGTGACTGGCACACTCATGGGTATGGGCTTTGATGTGGTGAACATAGGTCTTGCCACCACCCCCACTACCGAGATGGCAGTGGTGTGGGAGAAGGCCTGCGGCGGTATCATCATCACCGCCTCTCACAACCCCAAGCAGTGGAATGCCCTGAAACTGCTCAACGACAAGGGCGAGTTCCTCACCGATGAGCAAGGCAAGGAAGTGCTGCGCATTGCCGAGGCCGAGGAGTTTGACTATGCCGAGGTGGACCGTCTGGGCCGCGAACAGAAGAACTATACATACCTGCGTCGTCACATCGATGCAGTGAAGAATCTGGAACTCGTGGATGTCGAAGCCATACGCAACGCCAACTTCACCGTGGCGGTCGATGCCGTGAACTCGGTGGGTGGCGTGGCCATTCCCAAACTGCTCGAATCGCTGGGCGTGAAAAATGTGGTGAAACTCTTCTGCGACCCCACCGGCAACTTCGGCCACACGCCCGAACCCATTCCTGAGAACCTCACCGCCGTGAGCGACTATATGAAACAAGGCAAGGCCGATGTGGCATTTGTGGTTGACCCCGACGTGGACCGCCTCGCCATCATCATGGAGAACGGCGAGTTCTTCGTTGAGGAATACACTCTGGTGGCAGTGGCCGACTATGTGCTGCAGCACACACCAGGGGCCACGGTGAGCAACCTGTCGTCGTCGCGCGCCCTGCGCGATGTCACCGTAAAGCACGGCTGCCAGTACACCGCTGCAGCTGTGGGCGAAGTGAATGTGACCACCGAGATGCGCCGCACAGGTGCCGTAATAGGCGGTGAGGGCAATGGCGGCGTCATCTACCCTGCCCTGCACTACGGCCGCGATGCTCTGGTGGGCGTGGCACTCTTCCTCACGCTACTTGCCAAGAGCGGCATGAAGGTGAGTGAACTCAAGAAGACCTATCCGCAATATGCCATCGCCAAGACCAAGCTGG
The DNA here is from genome assembly GCA_017619355.1 of Muribaculaceae bacterium. Lineage (GTDB taxonomy): Bacteria > Bacteroidota > Bacteroidia > Bacteroidales > Muribaculaceae > Sodaliphilus. The sequence goes on along the minus strand of JAFZSO010000057.1, from coordinate 18,860 downwards.
AACTGAAGCCTGAGATGAATGTGGATGCCATTCTCAAGGCTGTTGAGCAGCACTATGAAGGCGAGCAACTCACCACTATCGATGGCGTGAAGATTGACTTTGCCGACGGATGGGTGCACCTGCGCAAGAGCAACACCGAGCCCATCATCCGCATCTACAGCGAGGCCCACTCCATGGCCGAGGCCGAGGCACTGGGTGAAGCCGTAAAGCAGATTGTTCTTAAGCTCATCTGATGAATGAAACTTATTAAGGGTGCCTGAAGTGTCAATTGCAACAGCAGTTACTTCGGCACCCTTTTGATATACCCCTTATTAAACCGATACTTTCATGAAACTGAAATCAATCATTGCAACAGCACTGCTTCTCGCAGGGACTTTCGCCGTCGCAGCACAGACCCGCGTGGTGGCGCATCGCGGCTTTTGGGATGCCCCAGGTGCGTCGCAGAACTCCATACGCAGCCTCATCAAGGCCGACTCCATCGGCTGCTGGGGCTCGGAATTTGACGTGTGGATGAGCCTTGACGGCACCCTATTCGTGAACCACGATGCAACCATCAACGGTGTGGAAATTCAGTCGTCACGCGCCCGCGATGTGAAAGTGCAGCGACTGAGCAACGGCGAGTATATCCCCACCCTCAAGCAATATCTCCAGGCGGGTACAAAACTGAAAACGCAGCTCGTGCTGGAACTCAAGGAGCATCGCGATGTGCATCACGAGGCCAAGGCGGTGAAGAAAATCCTCAAAATGGTGAAGAAAATGGGACTTGAGAAGCGCATGACCTACATCACCTTCTCGCTACCCGCCCTCATCGAACTCATCAAGGGCGTACCGGCCGGCACCGAGGTTTACTACCTTGATGGCGACCTCTCGCCCGCCAAACTCAAACACCTCAAAGCAGCAGGACTCGACTACAGTCTGCGCACCATGAAGCGTCACTTCGACTGGTTTGAGGAAGCCAAGCGTGAAGGTGTGAAAGTGAATGTGTGGACCGTGAACGAAGAGGACGACATGCGCTGGTGCATCGAGAACGGCGCCGACTTCATCACCACCAATGCCCCACTCCGCCTCCAGCAACTGCTCACCGCTCCTTAATCGCCAAGTGATAAGCGTGCAGTGAGTTTTTTGAGGAAAGATAGTAGATATTAAATTAAAAATATTATATTTGCAGTTTATTTATATAATATTTAATATTCAATGGAAAATAGAAATAACATGCTGCGCCCCCTGGCGGGCATGACACTCGAAGAACTGCAACGCACGGTGCTGGGGCTGGGCATGCCCAAGTTTGTCGCCAAGCAACTGGCCGAGTGGATATATAGCAAACGCGTGACATCCTTCGACCAGATGCTGAACATCTCGAAGGCCAACCGCGAAAAACTTGCCGCTCAGTATGCAGTGGGTTTGAGCGCTCCCGTTGATGCCCAGGCGAGTGCCGACGGCACGATGAAGTACCTCTTCGATGTAGGTGAGGGCAAGCAGGTGGAAACCGTAATGATACCTGAAGACGACCGCGTGACCCTGTGCATCTCGTCACAGAAGGGATGCAGAATGAACTGCTACTTCTGCATGACAGGTCGCCAAGGCTACCACGGCAACCTCACCGCCAACCAGATCATCAACCAGGTGCTGAGTGTGCCTGAGGCCGCCGAGGTCACCAATGTAGTGTTTATGGGCATGGGCGAGCCCCTCGACAACATCGAGGAAGTGCTCAAGGTGATTGAAATCATGACTGCATCCTGGGGGTTTGCATGGAGCCCCAAGCGCATCACGGTATCGACCGTGGGCGTGAAGCCCGCTCTGCAACAATTGGTTGAATCCACTCAGGTGCACATCGCCGTGAGCGTGCACAACGCCGTGCATGAGGAGCGTCTGTCAATGATGCCGCTTGAGAAGATTTACCCCATCAAGGAGGTTATGCAGATGCTCAGCGATTACGACTTCGCCCACCAGCGTCGCCTTTCCATCGAATACATCATGTGGCAGTGGTTCAACGACGACATCAAGCACGCCGATGCTCTGCGCGGAATCATCCCCAACGAGCATGTGCGCGTGAACCTCATCCGTTATCACATGATACCCGACATTCCCAAGCTGCGCACCAGCAGCGAGGAGCGCATGACTCAGTTCCGCGACTACCTGAACAGCCGCGGCATCACCTGCACCATCCGTCGCAGCCGTGGCGAGGATATCAGCGCTGCCTGCGGCATGCTTGCTGGCAAGGTGAAAGGCCCTCAGGCAACAAAAACGCAACCCACCCGAACAAAACATTAATAACTGAAAACACACAAAAACTCAATAACTATGAAAAAGTATTTTATCAGCACTATAGTGGCCCTCATTGCCTTCCCGGTAATGATGTTGGCATCAGTGCCCACTGGCTACTACAACGCAGCACAGAACAAAACTGGTGAAGCACTGCTCACTGCTCTGTATAACATTATCAAGACTCATACCAAACTCAGTTATGGCCAGGTGCTCACGTTTATGCAGAAGTATGACTTAGATGAAAACAACCACATCCTCGACATGTACTCTACTGCCGTATACGGGCCCAACGACAATGGCTCAAGCGCCAGCAATGTGGGTGAAGGCTGGAATCGCGAGCACTCTTTCCCTAACAGCTGGTTTGGTGGCAGCAGCAGTCATAAAGCCTACACCGACCTGTTCCATCTCTACCCCACCGATATCCGTGTAAACAGCCAGCGTAGCAGTAATCCCTTTGGAGAGTGTGCCAACGGCACCCGACTCAGCAACGGCGATATCGTTGCAAAGGGCAAACTTGGTCCCAGCACCCGTAGCGGCTACAGCGGCACAGTGTTTGAACCCGACGACGAGTACAAGGGCGACTTTGCACGCTCTTACTTCTATCTTGCCACTTGCTATAACGACGAAATCAGCACCTGGAACTATAATCAATCGTCATCCATGCTGGCGATGAACAGTTACCCCGTGTTTAAAGATTGGGCATTGCAGATGCTGCTCGAGTGGCACCGCCTCGACCCCGTGAGCCAAAAGGAGATAGCCCGTAATGACTCCATCTATAGCGCTAAGTCTGTAAAGCAGGGCAACCGCAACCCCTATATCGACTATCCCGAACTGGTAGAATATGTGTGGGGCAACAAAGTGGGTCAGAACTGGACTCCTGGCGGTAGTGTCACACCCACTAATCCCGAACTCACACTGCCCGTTGATGGTTCCACCATCGACATGGGCAGCACCACTCCCGGCAACCGTCTTACCGCCACGATAGATGTCGAAGGTCTCGAGCTGCTGCAGACCCTCAATGTGAGCATCACAGGCGATGGCTTCTCGGCCTATCCGCAGACCATTAGCGCAGCAGACGCCATCAGCGGCACCGAAATCTATGTCACCTTCAACAGCAACAACCCCGGGACCTATACAGGCACCCTCACCGTTGCAAGCAACGAGGTGAGTGCTACTGTCACCCTCACTGCTGTCGTGCACGGCACCAGCATCGATGTTCCCGTGGCTACCGATGCCACCAATATCAACGCCACTTCGTTTAAGGCCAACTGGAATGCCGTGACCGACGCACAGACCTACACCCTCTATGTGAGCAAGAAAGGCTATGTTCCACCCACACCCACCTATACCTTGCTGCTCGAAGAGGACATGAGCAGTGGCTCTACCACCTGGACCGCCTACGGCAAAACTTATGAGGATGCGGCAAACGGTTGCTTCCGCCTGGGTACCAGCAATGGTTCTGGTTATATCATCAGTCCGGTCGTCAACCTCACCACCAGCAATGGCGTTGTTACGGTCAAGACCACTGCCAGCTACTATGGCAGCGACAGCGGCACGCAAATGAAGGTGAGCGTCATTGACGGGAACGAGAACGAACTCGACAGCGAGACCTTCACCCTCACCGCCACCGATGCCGTCTACACGGCCGTGCTCACTGGCGTAGCAAGTCCCATCAACCGCATCAAGATCGAGAGCCTCGCGTCAAAGAAGCGCGTTCAGCTGAAAAATGTGAAGGTATATGCCGGCGATGCATCCACTGCCAAGGCCGTGAGCGAGAGCGGCGACGAAAACACCCGCACCATCACTGGCATCACTGGCACAAACTATATGGTGCAAAATCTTACCGAGAACGCCACCTACGAATACAAGGTGAAAGCCATCGGTGCCAACTCACAGTCTGACTGGTCGAATGTGATAGAAGTCACCCTCACAGCTGGGCAACAGTATGAGCGTGGTGACGTGAACCGTGATGGCCAAGTGAACGTGAGCGACGTCACAGCACTCATCAACATGATTTTAGGAGTCATTCCGATGAACCTGGAAGCCGGCGATGTGAATGGCTCAGGTGGTGTGAACGTGAGCGATGTCACCTATTTAATCAACATTATTTTAGGCGTAATTTAAACCGAGAATATGAAAAAAGACGTTTTGTATATAGTAGTACCCTGCTACAATGAGCAGGAGGTACTACCCCTCACCACCGAGCGGTTGCAGGAGCAACTCCAGGCCATGATCGACGCCCAACTGGTGGGCGAGGATAGCCGTATACTCTACGTCAACGACGGCTCCATCGACTCTACTTGGCAGCTCATCGAGGAGCACACCCGTCAGCACAAGCAGGTGTGCGGCCTGAAACTCGCAGGCAACGTGGGGCACCAAAATGCCCTTATGGCTGGACTTGAGGCCGCCAGTGAACGTGCCGACATCATCATCAGCATTGATGCCGACCTGCAAGACGATGTGAAGGTGATGACCGAGATGGTGGAGAAATACCACCAGGGCAGTGACATTGTGTACGGTGTGCGACGTGAGCGCAAGAGCGACACCTGGTTCAAGCGCAACTCGGCGCTGGCCTTCTACAAACTCATGCGCCACTTGGGCGTGAAGAGCGTGCATAACCATGCCGACTACCGTCTGATGAGCCGCCGTGCCGTGTGCCAACTCATGAAGTATCGAGAGCGAAACCTGTTCTTGCGAGGCATTGTGCCGCTGGTGGGGTACCGGACCGACTCCGTCTTCTACGACCGCACCGAGCGCGTGGCGGGCGAGAGCAAGTACCCGCTGAGCAAGATGCTGAACTTTGCCGTCAATGGCATCACCTCGTTCAGCATCAAGCCCGTGCGCATGGTGCTCACCCTGGGCATCATCTTCACGCTCATTGCTCTGGGCATTCTCATCTATGTGCTCATTGCCTACTTCAGCGGCCGCACCGTGAGCGGTTGGGCCTCGCTCATCCTCTCGCTGTGGTTCATTGGCGGCTGTGTGCTCATAGGCCTGGGCATCGTGGGCGAATATATAGGCAAAATCTACATTGAAGTCAAGGACCGACCGCGCTACAACGTAGAAGAAGAAATCATGCAGTAAACGCGCACCATGCCTACCGCCGATACCGTCATCGATAAGATAAGAGTGCTGGGCCTGATCGTCATCGCGGTGATTGCCGCCTTGCTGCTGGTCTCGCCCGACAGTTATCTGCACGACCTCTTCAACAGGGTCGACTCGGCGTGGTTCTACCTGTGCGGCAAGGCGTGGGCTAACGGCATGACTCCCTACGTCGACTTCACCGATTCCAAAGGCCCCTTGCTGTGGCTCATCTACGGAGCAGGCTATCTGCTGAGTCCGCGCGACTATACCGGCGTGTTCTGGCTCACCTGCCTGAACTATGTCATCACCCTATGGCTCATCTACCGCACGGCAAGCATCGTGCTGGGCAACAGGCGCTGGGCTCTCATCTGCGCCTTGCTCATGCTCATGGCCTACTTCTACCCTTACATTCACGAGGAAATCAAGACCGAGGACTTTGCTCAACCCCTCATTGCCTATTGCCTCTATGCCTGCACACGGCTGGTCTATGACGAGGCCCTCACTCGCAGGCGCATCGCCATGTTCCTGGCCGGCATGGGAGCGGCCATGGGCTGCGTGTTCATGATGAAGTACTCGCTGGTGCCTATGCTCGGCATCTTTGCCCTCTATGCCATGGTGGTGGCACGCAAGCATGGCGTGAGCATCCTTGCTTCGCTGGGATGGACAGTGGCAGGCTTTGCGACGGTTCTTTTGCCATGGGCAATCTACTTTGCCGTAACAGGCACTTTCCAGGCATTTGTACAGGAATATTTTGTCAACACCCTTGCCACGCTCAAGCATCTGCGAGCCCAGAACGGCACACTCGTCGACATCCTGCTTAAACTCAAGCACCACCGCATCGTCACGCTCTTCCCCTTGCTGTGCCTGGCGGGAGCCTTGTGGCACTGGCGCAAGGTCCGTCGCTTCGGTTTTTTCCCCGTGGTGGCCCTGTGCTGGTTCTTCCTGTGCACCATTCCCAACGCCTGGTGGCTCTATTACTACAACACCTGCACCTGGACCCTCTACTTCGGCATCGTGGCGCTGCTTGCCACCCTAAAACGGCGCTGCAACCGTGAACCGCGCGCCATAGCAGTGGCGGCCGTGGCCATCATTGCCGTATCGGCTGCCGGAGCATGGAGCATAGCCATCGTGCCACACAATTTCTTCACCTATGACCATCCTGGACGCGAAGCCTACTACCGCTATGCCTACTTGCTCCAGCAGGTGCCAGAGCCCCGAGTCATTTATTGGGATTGCTATAGCACCGGCTTCGAGACACCCGCAGAAGGTCTGCCCGGCTGCCTCTACTGGTCGGGGCAGAACGGTGCCACACCCGAGATGAGACATAACCAGGAGGAGGCCGTGCGCACTGGTCAGGCCGACTTTGTGTTTGTAGCCGACACCACCCACGATGCACAACTGCACCAGTGGGGCTATCACAAATGGGATTTCAACCGTCGCGACAAAATTGACCGCTGTGACGACCTGCTCTACACGCTCTACACACACCACGACCTCACCGCTCCGCCCGAGCCCTTCACGGTGCCATCGCCACACGACATTCTGCTCAAGCAATGGCATGAAGCACCTGTCACCGCAAGCACTCAAAATGCAGCACTCGGCAAATAAGTTTGTCTATTTGCTGAATTTGTTGTAATTTTGACCACTCTATATAATCATAAATAAGATAAATTATCAATTATAAGGATGATAAATAATAACAATAAAAAGAAAATACGCGTGGGCATCACGCAAGGCGACACCAATGGCATCGGCTACGAGGTCATTCTCAAGACCATCAGCAACAGCGGTCTGCTGGAACTCTGCCAACCCATCGTCTATGGCTCGAGCAAGATTCTCACCTATCACCGCAAGGCCATTGATATGCCCGCTTTCCAGATACATTTCACACGCGACATCAACAACTTGCGCGACAACATGCCCAATCTGTTCGAGACCTGTCACGAAGATGTGAAAATCGATCTCGGGCAACCCGACAAGCAGGCTGGTCACGCAGCGTTCCTGGCTCTTGAGGCCGCCGTCAAGCACCTGAAGGAGGGCAAAATCGATGTGCTCGTCACCGCCCCCATCAGCAAGGAGAACATCCAGAGCAACGAGTTCCACTTCCCTGGCCACACCGAGTATCTCGAAGCCAGTCTAGGAACCGGCGAGAAGGCGATGATGATCATGTGCTCTGAACAGCTCAGGGTGGCTTTGGTCACTATTCACAAACCCATTGCCGAACTGCCCAAGTTCATCACCAAGGAAGCTGTACTCTCCACCATTCAGCGATTCAACAGGTCGCTCATCCGCGACTTCAACCTCGAGGCACCCCGCATTGCTGTGCTGGCCCTCAACCCTCATGCCGGTGAGCATGGGCTCATGGGCAACGAGGAACAGGAAGCCATCGTTCCCGCCATTCAGGAAGCCTGTAGCCGCAAGATGTTGTGTTTCGGCCCCTATGCCGCCGACGGTTTCTTCGGCAACCGCCTCTTTGAGCACTTCGACGGCGTGGTGGCAATGTATCACGATCAAGGTCTGGTTCCCTTCAAGACACTCGCTATGCACAGCGGCGTGAACTTCACAGCCGGCCTTCCCTTTGTGCGCACCAGTCCCGACCACGGAACGGGCTATGACATTGCCGGCAAAGGAATTGCACACGAAGACTCGCTGCGCCATGCCATCTACACTGCAATCGATGTGTTCCGCAATCGATGCACCTATGACGAGAATCACCGGAACCCGCTGCGCAAGCAGTACTTCGACCACAGCAAGGACAATGTGGTGCTCGACCTCACCAAGGACGAGGACGAAGCCGGACAATCCATTTTATCATGATTTAAACTAACGTTGACCATGAACTATGCTATCATTGCTGCCGGAGAAGGCTCACGACTTGCGCAAGAGGGAGTAAGGAAACCCAAACCCCTCGTCAATCTCAATGGTGAACCCATGATTGAGCGGCTCATCAACATATTCCTGCGTTGTCAGGCGCAGAGCATCAGCGTCATCGTCAACGAACACATGACCCAGGTGCGGGAATTCCTCGCAACCCTGCAACTGCCCGTGCCCTTCAATGTGGTGGTGAAGACCACTCCCAGCTCCATGCACAGCTTTTGGGAACTGAGCAAGGTGCTGCCCGAGGGCAAGTTCTGCCTCACCACGGTCGACACCATCTTCCGCGAACAAGATTTTGCTCGCTACATCGAGGCCTTCGAGGCCGACGATGAACACGATGGCCTATGGGCGGTGACTCCCTTCATCGACGACGAGAAACCCCTCTATGTCGAAGTCGACAACGACATGAACATCACGGCTTTCCGTGACAAACCCTTTGAGGGCGCAAAATATGTGTCAGGTGGCATCTATGCCATGAATCATAAGGCCTTCACTGTGCTTAACGAGTGCATTGAGGCCGGAATCGCGCGCATGCGCAACTTCCAGCGGGCACTAGTCGAGCACCAGTTTGCCCTCAAGGCATTCTCCATCCCTAAGATTATCGATGTGGATCACGCCGCCGACATTCCCGTAGCCGAACAGTTCATTTCATCAATAAACGAAAACCCTTAATTCTTTACAAATATGGCAGTTATTAATATAGCCGGAATCATGCGTGCAGGTGTCTACTCACCCAACCACATTGGCAACGACACCGCGATTTTCAACGCCACAGCCGAGCAGTTGCGCAAGCGTGGCTGCATCGTCAACATTTACAGTGAAGAGCAGTTCAACAAGCAAGGGGTCAATGAAGAATACATCATGACCATGTGCCGCCAACCTGAGTCTATCGCCAACCTGCAGAAGTTGGAGGACGAAGGACGCCTTGTGGTCAACTCGGGCTACGGCATCGAGAATTGCACCCGAGAGCGCATGACTCGCATACTGCTGGGAAATGGCATACCTTATCCCACAAGCCTCATCGTCAACACCGACGAGAATGTCAAGGCCATGCTCAAGAAGAGCGGCTTCAAGAGCTGCTGGATCAAGCGTGGTGACTTCCATGCCATGCACAAGGAAGACGTGTCGTACGTGCGCCATCCCGAGGAGGCCCAAGAGGTGCTGCAGGAGTACTTCCTGCGTGGCATCAAGCGTGCCGTCATCAATGTGCATCTCGAGGGCGACCTGGTCAAGTTCTATGGCGTGAGGGGCACCAACTTCTTCTTCTGGTTCTATCCCTTTGACCAAGGGCACAGCAAGTATGGCCTGGAAGAAGTCAATGGCAAGGCTCAAGGCATCTCATTCGACGTCAAGGAGCTCAAAAACATCTGCAACCAGGCAGCCAACGAGCTAAACATAGAGATTTATGGTGGCGACTGCATCATTTCGCCCGAGGGGCAGATACAAATCATCGACTTCAACGACTGGCCCAGCTTCGCACCCTGCCGCGTGGAGTCGGCCCCGCACATCGCCAAGCGAGTGCTCACGCTCATCAAGGGGCATCAAAGCAATGCCTGAGCAATACACACTTCTCTCAATCATTGAATCCATTGAAATATGGCAATTAAAGACTTAAGAACCGAATATAAACAGTCGCTCAAATCGCTCGACACCGAGGAGACCATCGACCTCTGGTTCTACCGCCCCCTCGGCTTTGCGTGGGCCAAACTGTTCTCAAAACTGGGCATCACGCCCAATGCCGTTACCATCGCATCCATATTTTTGGGTGTGGCTGGTGGCATACTGCTCTACTTCGGAGCACAACCCTACATCTGGCTCAACTATCTGGGAATTTTCCTCATTATCTGGGCCAACACCTACGATAGTGCCGATGGCCAACTGGCACGACTCACACACCAGTATTCCCGCATCGGACGCATTCTCGATGGGGTGAGTGGCGACCTATGGTTCTTCGCCATCTACTTCTCACTCGTGTTCCGCGAACTGGAGTTTGGCGACAGCCTGCTGGGCGACTACTTCTGCTACGGACACGGACATAACTGGATGATCTGGTCGCTCGCCGTCTTTGCTGGCCTGTGCCACGCCAAGCAGGCTGCAAGCGCCGACTACTACCGCCAGTTCCACCTCTTCTTCCTCAAGGGTGAGGAGGGCAGCGAACTCGACAGCTCAGAGTCGCTCACCGAGCAGTACAACCAACTATCGTGGAGCAAGAACTTCATGAAGAAGCTCACCATGGCCTTCTATCGCAACTACACGCGACAGCAAGAGGCCTTCACTCCCGCGCTCCAGCGTCTGCGCCGTGAACTCAAGGCGCGTTTCGGTAACGACGGCTCCGCTATCCCGCAGCAGTTCAGAGCCGACTTCCGCAAAAAGAGCCTGCCCCTGATGAAGTACACCAACATGCTCTCGTTCAATACGCGCATCATTGCCATGTTCATCTCGGTCATCATCAAGGTGCCCTGGCTCTACTTCGTCTTTGAGGTAGTGGTGCTCAACGCCATGATGATCTACATGATTGTCACGCACGAGCGCTTCTGTAAGAAATTTGTCAAACAACTCCAAGATGGGCAATATCAGCAGTAACATACGCGGCATCATCTTCGACTACGGCGGCACCATCGACAGCCGTGGCGTGCACTGGAGCTGGATCATTTGGGACGGCTACCGTCAGGCGCAGGTACCTGTAACGCTTGAGCAGTTCCGCGAGGCCTATGTCTTTGCCGAACGTGAACTCGCAAAGGTGCGACATATCCTGCCCTGCGATAACTTCCTGCAGCTGCTGCGCAAGAAGATGACCATAGAACTGCAATATGTGGCTCAGCAACAATGGACCGACGCATCGCAGCAGCAACTCGACGAGTGGAGCGAAAACATCGCGCAGCATTGCTACCGCCAGGCGCAAGACAGCATTGCCGAAGCTATTCCCGTGCTCGAGGCTCTCTCGCAGCAATATCCGCTCATGCTGGTGAGCAACTTCTATGGCAACATCGACGAGGTGCTGCGTGACCTGGGCATTCGCCACTTCTTCAAGGGCATCATCGAGAGCGCCGTGGTGGGCATCCGCAAGCCTAACCCCACCCTCTTCCGCCTGGGTGTGGATGCGCTCGAACTCCCTGCCGACCAAGTGCTGGTGGTGGGCGACAGCCTCAAGAAGGACATCCTTCCAGCACACTCACTGGGCTGCGCTACCGCGTGGATGCAAGGACCAGGCTGGACCGACGACGAGAACAGCGACATCACCATTCCCACCACTACCTGCCGCATCACCTCGCTCACCCAGCTGCTGTAAACCTTTCAGCTTGGCGTTGAAACTATATAGAATTGTAAAATAATAAAATACCGATACCCTATGATTACACGACGAGACATGCTAAAAGGTGCTGGAGCCGCTGCGGCGGCTACCATTCTGGGTGGAATTCCACTGACTGCGACTGCCAATGACAACACTGCTACACCTGGCATCAAGAGAAAGATACTGGTCATCGGTGCACACCCCGACGACCCCGAGACCTGTGCCGGAGGCACCATGTGCCTACTCAAGCAGGCAGGACATGAGGTGGTGAGCGTGTACCTAACCCGCGGTGAGGCGGGCATCGAGGGAATGAGCCACGACCAGGCCGCCGCCGTGCGTGTGGTAGAATCTGAGAACGCCTGCCGTGTGATGGGTATTCGTCACATTTTCATGAACCAAGTTGATGGCAACACCGAGGTGAACCACAACCGTTACAAGGAAATGCGCGAACTACTCGAGCATGAGAAACCCGATGTTGTCATCACCCACTGGCCTATCGACGGGCACCGCGACCATGCCGTGTGCGGCATGCTCGTGTTTGACTCTTGGCGCCGTGTGGGCCGCACCTTCCAGCTGTTCTATATGGAAGCCATGTCGGGCACACAGTCGCAGATGTTCCGTCCCACGCACTGGGTCAACATCGAGCCAGTGCTGGAAATGAAGCACAAGGCTTGCCTGTGCCATGTGAGCCAGAACATGCAGCCTTTGCTCGACGACTGGCACATCCCCATGGAGAAGTTCCGCGGACTCGAATGCCGCTGCAATGCTGCCGAGGCCTTCGCCCTGCACACCGCAGCCCTCGAATCGCTCTAACTACCCTGACAATAAATCAAATGTTTCAGATGTCAACGCCCTCGTCAATCTCATCCTCTCCTGATCTGCTCCTCCAAGTTTTCTTTGAAAGGCAAAAATAAAAATCCTGCGGTGCTGTGCATCGCAGGATTTCTTTATAAGAGTAATCAACAAGATTAGTCAATTTCTTCGTCAGCCTCGTAGCCACCCATCTCGCGAATGGCGTTCTTCAGCATCACATACTGCTGGAACAGGTGGTTCACGGGAACTTCATCCTTCGTGTAGTCGTGCATCGGGCTCTTCAGGAAGAAGCTCAAGAAGCGCTGTGTGCCATAGCGGCCGGCGCGATGAGCCAGGTCGATGAGCAGACACAGGTCGAGGCACAAGGGAGCGGCGAGAATGGAGTCGCGGCAAAGGAAGTTGATCTTGATCTGCATAGGATAGCCCATCCAGCCAAAGATGTCGATATTGTCCCAGCCCTCCTTGTTGTCGTCGCGGGGAGGATAATAGTTGATGCGCACCTTGTGGAAATAGTTGGTGTAGAGGTCGGGCTGCTCGTCTTCAACGAGAATCGACTCGAGAGTCGACAGCTTGCTCACCTCCTTGGTGCGGAAGTTGGCGGGTTCATCAAGCACAAGACCGTCGCGATTGCCCAGAATGTTGGTCGAGAACCAGCCGCTCAAACCCAGGCAGCGAGTGCCAATGATGGGAGCGAAACCTGATTTCACGAGTGTCTGGCCAGTCTTGAAGTCCTTGCCTGCGATAGGCACCTTGGTCTCCTCGGCGAGGTCCCACATAGCGGGGATATCAACGGTAGTGTTGGGAGCACCCATCACGAACGGGCAGTCTTCCTTCAGTGCAGCATAGGCGTAGCACATCGAGGGAGCAATCTGCTCCTTCACATCAGCCTTCATGGCAGCCTCGAGAGCCTCGATGGTGCCGTGATACTTCATGTCGGGAGCCACATAGATTTCAGTCGAAGCGGCCCAAAGCACCACTACGCGGTCCACACCCTTTTCCTGCTTGAAGTTGCGGATGTCGGCACGCAGTTTCTCCACCATTTCCCAGCGAGTTGCACCATGCATGATGTTGTCGCCGTCAAGACGCTTTGCATAGTTCTTGTCAAACGCGGCCTTCAGGGGCTTGATCTTGAGCAATTCATCCTTCACAGGCTCGATATCTTTTTCCTTCAGCACATTTGCACTGATAGCCGATTCATAGGCATTCACGGGATACACATCCCATGCTGCAAATTCGATGTCGTTCAAATCTGCAATGGGAACAATGTCTTTGTAGTGCAGATACTTCTTCTCTGCGCCACGGCCAATGCGAATCTTGTCGTATTGGGTCATCGAGCCAACTGGTTTCGTCAGGCCCTTGCGTGTCATCATAACACCAGTAATAAAGGTCGTGCTCACTGCACCGAGTCCTACTACCATGATACCTAACTTGCCGGTAGCGGGTTTTGTGTTTGAATTTGTCATAACTAAGTAGTATAAACTTTAATTGGTTGATTATTCTAATTTTATTTACTCCCTTTGCTTTCGCAATAAGAAATACAACGCCAAAATTAGCACCTTTTTTTGGACTACAAAACATTATTAATGTGAATATCAAGTTAATTTCTTTTAAAAAATGAGCAAAAAGTTAAATCATTGAAAAATTGGCCATCTTTTGAGTCAGAATGTTAAATAAACAAAAACGTAGATTGCGGTATATCGAACAATTTTGACTCCAAAAACAACGATTTTGCCCACAACGCTGCATTGAAAACATTTTTTTACAAAAACAATGGTGCCGCTCATTTCAGAATCAGAAACGCAACTTTGCAAAATACCAAAATCATCTTTTTTGGTGATTTTTCTATGAAACCCAAAATTTATCATTACCTTTGCATGTTTTAAACTAATATGCACACGTGCGCCCATGAGCGACGCATTGAAATAGACAATTAAAAACAACTCGATATGCAAGAAATCATTGAAGAAAGCGTGAAAAAATCGTCGCGCAAATCGGCTAACACCGGAATCCAGATCAAGGAATTCATGATGTCGTGCCTAAGGAACTGGTACTGGTTTGTTATCTCAGTTGTCGTCATCGGTTCGCTGGCCTACCTCTACAGTAAGTCGCAGATCCAGCAGTACCGTTCGTCAGCACTCATCCTGCTCACAACCAACACCAGCAAATCCACTGGTAGTCAGTCGCAGGTATTCTCCGACCTTGGCATCACACCCGCCTCCAGTTTCATCCCGAATGAAATCTACAAAATCAAGTCAACCGAATTAATGGAAGAGGTTGTGAATCAATTGGGACTTAATATTCAATATTATGGCCATGTATATCTCCGTGATGTGAACACGTACAAGTCATCGCCATTACAGATAACTCCGTTACGTGAAATCACCACTCCGTTCACCATGACCGTTGTGCCCAAGGGTGGCAATAACCTGGAGTACAAGATTAACGAAGGTGCCTGGAAGAAGGCCAAGTTCGGCAACAAGGTGAATACCAAGTTCGGTCCCATCGCCATCACCAAGACTCAGAAATATACTGAACAGTATAAAGACTTCCAGGTGATTGTGCGCGTCAACACCATTTACAATGCAGCCGTGGGCTACAAGGCAAGACTTACTGCCGAATCTCCCCAGAAATACAGTGATGTGCTGCGCCTGACCATGACTTGCGACAATGCCAAACTTGCCACCGACATCCTGAATGCACTTATTGCTGTTTATATCCAAGATGCAATCAATGACAAGAACCGCGTGGCCCGCAGCACCGAAGCCTTCATCTCCGATCGTATCGTTACTATTGCCGAGGATCTGAGCGGTGTCGATAGCCAGGTGGCTCAGCTTAAGGTAGGTTCGGTTAACGCCACCATTTTCAGTGACCCGAGTACCGGCGTCAGAATGGCTGAACATGCCAACAATGCCAGTATGCAATACAGCCTTGCTAACGAGATTCTCCAATACGTAAGCCGCATGAAAGGCAACGAGCTGATTCCGAGCAACACGGGTATTGCCAACACTGGTATCGAGAGTCAGATTGCACAATATAACGAGGCGATGCTCAAATATCAAAAGATTGCTGCAACATCAAGTTCGGAAAACCCTGTGATGATAGAGCTCTCCAATTCGCTGGCGTCGATGCGCAGTACAATTATCAGTTCACTGAGTACATACCTGAACTCCTTAAGCATGCAAGTATCGAATGCTCGTTCACAAGAGGGTCGGGCCATGAGCAGCAGAACTGCTGTACCGTCACACGAGAAGGCGCTCACCCAGGTAACTCGTCAGCAGCAAATCAAGGAGCAACTCTACCTATACCTGCTCAACAAGCGCGAAGAGAATGCCCTGCAACTCGCCATCACCGAGCCTAATGCCAAGGTGATTGAGAAAGCAGTATCGAATGGCCAGGTGTCTCCCATACCCTCCAAAATCATGACCACTGGCCTGTTGCTGGGTCTGCTGTTGCCCGCTCTTGTGCTTTTCCTCATCTACTGGATCAAGTCGCTCGACACCATGGTGCACACCCGAAACGACGTAGAGCAAAGCTGCGACTTGCCCATCATTGGCGACCTGCCGACCAAGCGCAGCGATCAGAAGGAGAAGGAAATTGTGGTGACCGAGAACGGACACGACCGCATCACCGAGGCCATGCGCATTGTGCGCAACAACCTCGACTATGTGGTGCACGAGCGTGAAGGCGAAGGAATCGTGCTGCAGATGACATCGACCATGGCGGGCGAGGGCAAGAGCTTCGTGGCCATCAACCTCGCGCTAACCTTTGCTTATGCAGGCAAGCGCGTGATTGCCGTCGACCTTGACTTGCGCAAGGGCCGATTCTCGGAATATATGGGTCTGGAGAACAACGGCATCGGTGTGAGCTCCTACCTGTCAGAGAAGGTGGACAACATTGACGATGTGCTCATCAAGGGCTACATCAATGAGAACCTCGATGTAATGTGCGTGGGTGCCATTCCTCCCAACCCCACCAACCTGCTCATGTCGAAGCGATTCAAGGAGCTCATCGAGGAACTGCGCAAGCGCTACGACTACATCGTGCTCGACACCGTGCCTTACGGTCTGATTGCCGATGCTTCCATCATCAACCGCAGCGTTGACCTCACCATCTATGTGATGCGCGACGGCAAGATCGATCGCCGATTCCTCCCCGACCTCGAGAAGATGGCCGAAGAGGGCAAGGTCAAGAACCTGTCGATTCTGCTCAACGACATGAAGGCTGGCAACAAGAGCTATGGCTACAGTTATGGCTACGGTTACGGCTACGGTTACGGCTATGGTTACGGCTATGGTTACGGCTATGGTTACGGCAACGAAGAAGAGACCGAGAGCAAGTGGAAGTCGCTGCTCAAGCGCATCTTCCCCAAGAAGAAAGATTAACCCGTTCCCACTCGGGAATCACCCGTTTCGTGGTATCGATACAGCGCCGTGGCATCCCCTTTGCCGCGGCGTTTTTTACGCGGTCATCGGCCTTGACAAGCCCCGTTTTTCGGTCTCAAAAGTGCAGTTTTTTCGTGAAACACTCTTTAACAAGCAAGTTAAAGAATGAATAAATGCGTTCATTCTCAAACAGATATCATATCTTTGCAAAACCAAAACGAAAATTATTACAATTATTAACGCCAACAACACAGCAAAGAACTATGAAAAAGATACTGTTTTTACTCATATCATTGGTGGCTCTCACGGCTGCGGCTGGTGACGAATATACCCTCTCGGCCACCTATTATTACCCTGGATCGTCGGGCGCGGGAAGCCGCACCGCAAGTGGTGACCGCATCGATGTGGGCCGACTCAAGAATCAGGAGTTTCGCTGGGTGGCTCTGTCGCGCGACATGTACCGTGCCGGCTTCAACATCAACGACACCATCGAGGTGACCAGCGCCAGCATGCCGCAGCTCAACGGCAAGTGGGTGGTGAAGGACAAGATGGGCGGCCATCGCAGGATTGACTTCCTCATCCACCGCTCCAACGCCTCGTGGTTCCGCACCTCAAAGGTAACGGTTCGCAAGGTTAATTAGTTGATTATCAATACAAAAGATATAGGCGGGTGTTTCAATCACGAAACACTCGCCTTATTGTTTTGATAAACAGATAGTTGTCGCAAAAAGGAAATCAAACTCTCAGATGGTCAAACAGGGGCAGTTGTTAGCGAACCCCTCCGCAGGTCTGAGAATTCGATTTCGCTTGCAAATATAATACAAGTTATTCGAAAACCAACGATTTAAAGGCCTTTTTTATCCTTGATGCCTTCTTTTCAGGGACCAACAGCTTCTATCCCTTTCAATGGGGCAGGCTGCGGTTCGGAGGAGATGGCCAGTGGCTACCCTATTGAGGGGCATGCCGCTGGAGGGTTGGCTCGGCCTGGAGCAGCTTCTCCATGGTCTGGAGCTGGCTCAGGTGGTTGAGGAGCGGGGTTTAGCCTTTGAGGGCTTTGATGCTCTCTTCGAGGGTTTGGATCTTGGAGAGGGCGTCGCTCTGTTTCTTGCGCTCGCCTGCCACGACGGCCTCGGGTGCGTTGGCCACGAAGCGTTCGTTGCTGAGTTTCTTCTCGACGGTGGCAAGGAAGCCGCGGGCGTACTGCAGTTCGGCCTCGAGTTTCTTGAGTTCCTCTTCCACATCGATGCTGCCACTCAGCGGCACGGCAAACTCAGTGGTGCCCACCATGAACGATGCCGCCATGGGATCTTTGGCGTCGACCTCGGCAATGTTGTCGAGCACAGCCACCTTCATGATAATGGCCTTCAGCGGGTTGGTCCACTTGCCCACGATGTTGAGCTGCATGGCCGTCTTGTTAGGAATGTTCTTGCTCAGACGCACGCTGCGCACGCCGGCCACAATCTCCTTCGCCTCGGCCATCGCCTTGAGCAGAGCATCGTCGGGCGTGCCGGGTTCGGGAATGCGGGCATACATGATGCTCTCGCCGTCCTGACGCTCGCTGATGTGCTGCCACAGCTCCTCGGTGATGAAGGGCATGAAGGGGTGCAGCAGGCGCAGCAGAGTGTCGAAGAAGTAGAGCGTGGCGTCCATCGTCTTGGCGTCGATGGGCTGCTGGTAGGCAGGCTTCACGATTTCGAGATACCATGCCGAGAATTCTTCCCAGAAGAGACGGTAGATGGCCATCAGCGCCTCGTTGAGGCGGAACTTGGTGAACAGGTCCTTCACCTCGGCCAGCGTGGCGTCGAGCACACTGTGGAACCACTCCACGGCCAGACGGCTGTGCTCGGGTTGCTCGATGTCGGCCACTTCCCAGCCTTTCACCAAGCGGAAGGCATTCCAAATCTTGTTGTTGAAGTTGCGGCCTTGTTCGCACAGTGCCTCGTCGAAGAGGATGTCGTTGCCAGCCGGAGCGCTGAGCATCATGCCCATGCGCACGCCGTCGGCGCCGAACTTGTCGATGAGCATCAGCGGGTCGGGGCTGTTGCCGAGCGACTTCGACATCTTGCGGCCCAGCTTGTCGCGCACCAGACCGGTGAAATAGACATTGCGGAACGGCATTTCGCCGATGTATTCATATCCGGCCATCA